>NZ_QAJO01000005.1:341896-469861 GCF_003852415.1 Chryseobacterium sp. KBW03
TCGCCACCCCTCCAGAGGAAAGGTATTTTCACGTCTCCAGTTGTGGTATCTGTGAAAACCAGAGGGTTCTTTACTTATTAATATTCAAAAAGGACACTTCCCCACGTAAATCCGCTTCCGAAAGCTGAAAGAAGTACAAGATCTCCTCTTTTGATTTTCCCTTGCTCAATTGCTTCACTTAAAGCAATCGGAATAGAGGCAGCCGTTGTATTTCCGTATTTCTGGATGTTATTAAAGATTTTATCATCCGGTAATCCAAATTTTTGCTGAACAAACTGAGCAATTCTCAGATTGGCCTGATGCGGGATAAACATGTCAAGATCTTCAACCGTTTTTCCAGCTTTATTCAGGGCTTCCATCATCGTTTCCGGAAATCTTGTTACAGCGTGTTTGAAAACGAAGTTTCCATTCATAATAGGATACACTTCTTTATTGGTAACATTCTCAGGTTCCTTTCTCATCCTGTCACTCCATCCGAACTTAGAACCCGGAAACTGTGTGCACAATTCATCGGCATATTTCCCTTCAGAATGCATATTGACAGCTAATATATCTCCTGCTTTTTCATCTTCTGCAGCAGAAAGTATTACTGCTCCTGCCCCATCACCAAAAATTACAGAAACCCCTCTTCCTTCATCAGAAAAATCCAATCCAAAAGAATGAACTTCTGCTCCTACAACAAGAATATTCTTGTACATTCCTGATTTAATAAAAGCATTGGCAACGCTCATAGAATATACAAACCCCGAGCATTGATTTCTTACATCTAAAGCTCCGATGGTATCACATCCCAGCATATCCTGAAGCAATACTCCACATCCAGGAAAATAATAATCCGGAGAAAGTGTTGCAAAAACAATATAATCAATATCTTTCGCAGTAAGACCAGCTTTTTCAAGGGCTTTTTCAGAAGCTTTAAATCCTAGATAAGCAGCCGTTTCCTGAGAATCGTTTCTATTCTTACGATGCCTTCTTTCTTTAATTCCTGTCCTTTCCGTAATCCATTCATCATTGGTGGTCATTAATTCTGCCAGATCATCATTGGTAACAACATTATCTGGAACATAAAATCCCACACCTTTTATTGTACTTTTAATCATATAGTTTTTTAATTTTGGCAAAGATAAAACTTATTTAACACATACTTTTTCAAAATATTAGTATTTTTACTTTATGCCAATTGATACGATATACAGAACCTCCCAGTGCGAATGGGTAGATGTGGAGGCTCCTACTGCAGAAGACCTGAAATTTCTTCATGAAAGATACGAAATCAACAATCTTCTTCTGGAAGATACCATGGATCCTAATCACCTTCCCAAATATGAAGAAGACGGAAATGTAAAGTTCTTCTTACTCCGTGAAAGCACAGAACTGGAAAGAAAGAATCTGAATACGATCAGTGATATCAGCACCAAGATCGGGATCTTTTTGGTAGACAATACCATTATCACCATCCACAGGATGAAA
Organism: Chryseobacterium sp. KBW03; assembly: GCF_003852415.1. Classification (NCBI taxonomy): domain Bacteria; kingdom Pseudomonadati; phylum Bacteroidota; class Flavobacteriia; order Flavobacteriales; family Weeksellaceae; genus Chryseobacterium; species Chryseobacterium sp. KBW03. Next base: position 343,367 of record NZ_QAJO01000005.1, read on the forward strand.
ACAAGAAGTATCTCCGAGGTGAAGAAAAAAGTTTCCATGATTCAGGAAGACCTTACTCCTCAGCAAATCATTCTGATGATCGCCATATTGATTATGAAAAGTTTTGACGACGAATCTTTGAGTCTTTTCGAAACGATGGACAATATAGAGAATGAGATTTTCCTTAAAAACACCAATCATACCAGCCAGATCCGCCGTCTTTATAAGCTGAAACGAAAATCAGGATTGAATTCACGGGTACTGATAATTTCTACGGATGCGATCGATAAATTCAAATTATTGAATCTCCAGGATTCTGAAATTGTAGATTTAAAGGATAAACATAAAGATGTAGTGGCAGATTTTGATCATTTAAATACTCAGATTACCAACCTTATTTCCATGTTCCTGGCACTTTCGGATCAGAAGGCCAACCAGGTCATGAAAGTGCTGGCTATTTATTCTATTTACTTCTTACCAATCACCTTTATTGCCGGGGTTTATGGGATGAATTTCGATAATATGCCTGAACTTCATCATAAATACGGATATTTTATAACGCTGGGAGTCATGGCTACTGTTATGATCAGTACATTTATTTATGTGAGGCGCAAGCAGTGGTAATTAATTTTATATGAACGCAAAGGCGCATAGATTTTATCTCCTATAAAATTTAAACCCGCTGACTATTTTAGATTAGAGATCACTTCTCCTCTACCCGCAAGGACTACACACCATCAAAACAAAATATCATGACCCCTGAAAACCTTAACACAATTCTGGAAGATCATTCTCTTTCGCAGGCATCTAAGGAAAAACTGATTGCTTTGCATGAGACCATTTCAGCAAAAGAATTTTCTGATCTGCTGGATCATTCAGGAAATCAATATGTGGAGTTCGTCCAGGAAGGTGGTGGTGTTTGGGGAAGCGCATTGGTGGGTTATCTTTATGGATTGGAAATATTCGGTGTCCGATTTCTGAAAGTAGCAGGAACGAGTGCAGGAGCAATCAATACCATGCTTATCGCTGCTTGTAAAACCAAAGAAGAAGCCAAAAGTGAGCTGATTAAAGATATTCTCTTCAGCTGGGATTTTTCAGATTTTATGGATGGGAAAACCTATGTAAAAACAACCCTCCACGCGATGCTGAACAACAAAGATTTCTTTAAGATCAATGCTGTTATTGCCGCAATTCTGTTCATTATCTTGGTCAGCATTCCTTTCCTGGCATCTTCAACAACCATACTGAATGCCAAACTGATGTTTTTGATTCCTCTGATTCCGGCTGTCATTCTTTTTTTCTGCATTAAAAAGCTGTACAACAATTTCAGGAAAGAAAACAGCGGTCTTAATCCCGGAAACGTTTTTCAGAATACCATGCAAAATGCACTGGATCATTTTGGAATAAAAACAGTTGCCCACCTCAACGAAAAATTCATTCAGAAAGAAAAGGAACTCAACCTCAACTATCGCTATGGAAACGGGCAGGAATATTATTTGATGGCCCTGCAGAGCATCGAAAAGATTAAAATCAAAAATCAGGAACATATTGATCAGACCCGATATAGAATTTTCTACGAAAGTGCTGTCAATAATGATTATTATAAAAACAATCCGTTTTACCTTCTTCAGTCTGATTATGTTGTGATTACCACTGATATCAATGCTAAAATTAAAGTACAGCTTCCGATTATGGCCAATCTATACTGGTCCGAAGAGGAACTGAAACACATCAGTCCGGCTGAATTTGTAAGAGCATCTATGGCCGTTCCTTTTTTCTTTGAGCCTTTTCAGAAACAAATCAATACCAACGAAGATTCTGTAAAATACGCCTGGAAATATTGGATGAATACCAAGCCGGAAGATATTAATCCCGCAGGGGTTTTCATTGATGGAGGCAGTATTTCCAATTTTCCGATTGATCTGTTTCATGCGGATGAAGTTTTCTATCCCAGAATGCCCCTTTTTGGAGTTCAGCTCACGAGTGATTCTGATATTCTTTCTGAAAAAGGAAAAACCAGTGAAGAAATTCTTAAAACACCCTTCAGCTATGCCGGAAATATCATCAATACCCTGAAAGGTTTTAATGACAAGACATTTTTGACAAAACATACTTTCTATAAACTCTACAGTATACAAACCGTGAACTGCGGTACCAGCAGCTGGCTGAATTTCTTTATGAAAAGAGAAGAAAAGGAAGAGCTTTTCAACAGAGGCTTTCAGGCTGCCCTTGATTTTCTCAACGGATTCAACTGGGAAAAATACAAATATGAAAGAATGATGCTTACCATGAAGGATAAAAAAATACTGAAAGAAGAGGATACACCTACGGTGGGATAAGGATTTTTAAGTATTTTAGCTTTTTAAATTTCCATGAAAAAGAGACATTTTTTTATATTAGGGATCGTTATGGTCCTTATTTTCATTGCTATTCCGGTTGTTCATGTTCTTAAAACAAAATGGAACGAATCTGGTATTAAAAACGAAATTCCCAAAGGATATACGAATGATGCCAGCCAGCTGAATTTAACAAAAATTGATACGCTGATCAAAGTTCCTGCTTCTAAAACTGAAATTGAAAACCAGCTTCGTCAGATCCTGAAATATGCTAAAGAAAAACATTTAAAAATCTCTATTGCCGGCGCCCAGCACAGTATGGGTGGACATACCATATACCCTGACGGCATCCTGCTGAATATGCTCCCTTATAAACATATGGAACTGGATGAAAAGACCAACATTCTTACCATCGGTTCCGGTGCGCTTTGGGAAGACGCTATCAAATACCTGGACAAACATGGAAAGTCTATCGCCGTAATGCAGGCTTTCAGTTCTTTTTCAGTAGGCGGATCTATGAGTGTCAACGGTCACGGATGGCAGAAAAACCTTCCTCCCATTTCGTCTAGTGTAGTTTCGCTTTCACTGATGGATCAAGAGGGGAAAATTCTTAATTGCAGCAGAGAAGAAAACCCGGAGCTTTTTAAACTGGTAATCGGTGGTTATGGACTTTTCGGGATTATTCTTGATGTGAAATTAAAAGTGGTTGACAACCTTGCTCTTCAGTATAAATATGTCCGCTTGAGTTCTGATCATTATACCGATTATTACAAAAAATTTGTTTCTGAAAATCCGAATGTTAATCTTGTTTTCGGAAGACTGAGAATTTCTGATAAACATTTCCTTGAAGAAGCTACCATCAATTATTTTGAAAAAGCAAATGAAAAGCCCTTACCGCTCCCCCTTCAAAATGCTAAAAACGCGGAAACGAAGCGTCTTGTTTTCCGTAGTACCGTAAACAGTGAATACGGAAAAAGGCTGCGATGGGATCTGGAAACGGGAATGAATAAAATGACTAAAGATGCTGTTTATTCCAGAAATGAACTCCTTAACGATCATGTTTCTCTCATTGAAAATAAAGACCCGAATTCTACCGATTTGCTGCAGGAATATTTTATTCCGGATAGAAATTTCAATCAGTTTATTAAAGATATAAAACCTGTTTTGAGAAACTCCGGGCTGGATCTCCTGAACATCACCATCCGCGCAGTGAATAAGGATGAAAACAGCTATATGAATTACGCCAGAGAGCATGTTTTCGGATTTGTATTACTTTTTAACCAGAAGAAAACAGAGAAGCAGGAAGAAGCCATGAAAGTTCTCACCAACAAACTGGTAGATATTACCCTGAAAAACGAGGGTACTTTTTATCTTCCTTACCGCCTTCATATCGGCAGAGAGAAAATGAGAAAGGTCTATCCACAGGCAGAATCTTTTTTTGAAATGAAAAGGAAGTATGATCCTCAGGAACTTTTTGATAATAAATTTTACCAACATTATAAATAAAACAATAGTATGAAATACATCTGCCAATGCTGTGGGGAAGAAAAGGAAGACTGGCCTGCGCTAGCCTATAACGAACCCTATTTCTATTCGTGTTTATCCGATGAAGAATTAAAAAATGCTGAGCTCAGTTCAGATTTATGTGTTGTTGAAGATTCTGATTATACTCATAGATTTATCCGTACCGTTCTTATACAGGAAGTTACAGATGACTGCAGGGATCTGGATTATGGAATCTGGGTGTCATTGAGTGAAAAGAGCTTTGATGAATATGTTGAAAATTATGACAATAAGGAATTTGAAGCTGAATATTTCGGGTGGCTTTCTACCTACCTTCCGGATTATGATTTTGAAGAAAGTATTCCTACAACAGTGGTGGTAAATAATTCTATCGGCCGGCCGTTTGTTTTTCCGCATGAAAGCTATGATCATCCGTTTGTACATGATTTTTATAATGGAATTACAAAAGAGGAAGCGGAGAAAAGAATCAATAGGGTTTTAAACAGAGAATAGATGAACTGGATTATCAGAAGTACAAAAAAGGTAAAATTCCATACTAATCTTCAGGAGGTTTTGAAACCTATATGGGATGACCTCGTTGTTTATAAATGGATTTTGACAGATTTAGATTTTATTTCTGATCAGCCTCTTCCCATTAACTTTGATGAAGATTTTTTTATTTTGAATAATCCGGAATTTGAAAAACTTTATAAAAGCAATACTCAGATAATTTGGGGAATAATATCAGCCGTAAAAGATAATATTGAACCAGATACTTCATTAGTATCCAGATTATCTGCTGAAGATACAAGTGTTTGGGAACCTAATCATTTTTTAATTCAGGAAAGTATTGTAGAAATTATTGCTTTTGATAGCGGGTACACTATTGTAAAATTTAAAGAAAAAAATCTTTCAGATAAGTTCAAAGAATATTTTCAGGAACAGGCGACAGATCTGCAAAAGTTCAATGAAAAATATATTAATTGAGTATGGAAAAATTGATCTTAAAAAATTTTCATATTGTTGTATTGATAGTCGTTTTCCTATTTATTATATTCTGTTTAATCAGTGCCAGTCTAGGAATTAATAACATACTCAAAAACCCTAAATATACAATTGGAGAAACCACCTCAGACTGGCATTATAAAAACAATAATGGGGTGGGAATAGATTATAAATATCATGTTAATGGTATTACATATTCTAAAACTGCTAATTTTTCTTATCAAAAAGGAGACAAATTCCTTATGATTTTTGATTCTATAAAACCTGATAATTCAGCGATACTTGATATCTACTCGATTGAAAACTATCTTATAGATTTAAAAGTTCCTTCAAAAGGCTGGAAATATCAGGATGTCCCTTTTAATATTGACAGTAATACGATAAAAAAATATGTGCAGGACTGGAATGTCGAGCCATTTGAATATATTCAAAAGTAGGCCGAACACATTGAACATTCAAAGTTTCAACCTACTTTTTATATCATTATAAATTATCCAAAAATTCCAGATACATCGGAACACTTCTGTTGATCCATTCATCGGAAGAATCTCTTTCAATTCCGTAGTAGACGAAAGGTTCTTTATAGTCTGCTTTTATATAATCAAAAGTCAGTTCGTAAGGTCTGAAGAGTTCATTCATCGTGTATTTATATTCTCCGGAGGTAGAGTATCCTTCCTCATCTATTCCTGCAGTAACTGCTAATGACATTTTCTTTCCGGCCAGTTTAAAACCACTGTTGCTTCCATACGCCCAGCCATATAAAACCACCTCATCCAGCCATTGTTTCAAAAGCGGCGGGCTGCTGAACCAGTAAAAAGGAAACTGAAATACGACTTTGTCATAAGACTCCATCAGTTTTTGTTCTTCTGCTACATTGATTTTTCCATCAGGATAAGCTTCGTACAGTTGATGAACGGTATATTTTTCAGGGTATTTTTTCAATTCGTCAATCCATTTTTTATTAATGGCTGATTTTTCAATATCTGGGTGTGTAACAATTACTAAGGTCTTCATTATGTTTAAATTTCTGCTACAAAATTACAACACGTAACTTACATTTCGTACATTAGCAACCTATTGTATGGTACTATAAAAAATGTAAGTAATGACTAAAATAAAGGAAACTTCAACCAATTTTGCCAATAAAAAGGCACTTGCTGATGAATGTCCGGAAATCTATGCATCCAACACGATCGGAGGGCAGTGGGCACTGGCAATCTGCTGCTATCTGATCAATGGGAAAATGAGATTCGGGGAACTTAGAAAAAAGCTTCAGAATATTACCGAAAGAATGCTTACGCTTCAGCTTCGCAGATTGGAAGAAGACAAGATTATTACCCGAACAGTCTATGCAGAAGTTCCGCCAAGGGTAGAATATGAGCTTACAGAAATAGGATACAAACTGAAACCCATTATCCTGGAGTTTGAAAAATGGGGAAATGAGCATAAGGAATTGATGAAAAAAGCTTCAAAGAATGACTGAGGAATTAGATTCATTTTATCTGGAATTAATCGTAATGGCAAGCCAAACAAGCCAAAACGACGTCTATATGGAAGGCCAGCTAGAAATAACACTCAATAATAAAAAGCCTTATGCAGAAGAGGATATTATTGATATCGGAGAGTTCTATGAAAGTATAGATTCTGATGGTGAATTTAAAATATTTTCATGTTGCTGTGGAATCCCTGAGTGCAGTGGTTGGCTTAGAGGAATCCAGGTTGATCATATTGAAAATAAGTATATAAAATGGACCAATCTTAATACCGGGCAATCCTGGACATTCGAAAAACATTTATTGGTTGATGCTCTACAGAAAATAGATGAAGAAGTAGAAGATTTTAAAAAATTCTTCAGCCAAAAAGATATTAGATATGTGGGATATGGTTATTAATAAAATATTTTTTATAAAAATTGATAAAGCCAGATTCCTACAGAATGATGAAATGTGCGAATAACCTAAGTACTCCGATTATCATTCCGCAGGAATTTAAAATTATATATTGATCAGTTTTTCTATTTATCTTCCATTTTATTCCATAACGGATTACTTTCCAATACCTTCCCGTAAATAGGGCAAGTTTCGGTATGACAGCCTTTCAAATATCCGGTACTCATGAGAAATTCGTTGACAATTTCTCCACCTGTAAATTTGAAGGTTTTCTTGAATAATTTCATCCATTCCTGCAATGTTTTGGGGTGATGATGTTCCAGCCATTTTTCAAATGAACCAAATTCCTTCTGCAGTTCAATGATGGTTTTTGCATTTTCTATCGCAGCGTTCACTTTGAGTTTATTCCTGATAATTCCCGGGTCACCGAGCAATCTTTCACGGTCTTGTTCTGTATAAGCCGCTATTTTCTGGATATCAAAATGATCATAAGCTTTTCTGAAACTGTCTTCCTTTTTCAGAACGGTTTCCCAGCTTAATCCTGCCTGGTTGATTTCCAGAATCAATCTTCCAAACAGCTCATTATCATCATGAATAGGAAACCCATAATAGTTGTCATGGTAATTTTTGTGCAGTTCTTTTCTGCTTTCGGGCTGCATGCCTTCTATTGCTAAACAATAACTCATTAGAATATATTTTCCGTTTTAGTTAAAAAATTTTCCATCGCTTCTTTAATATCAATTCCTGTTCGATCTGCCAGAACAATCAGCCACCAAATATTTTCTGCTAATTTATGTTCTAATTCTTCCGCTGAATCTTTTTTCAGCCATGTTTTCTGATGAGACATTACATTTCTTCCTACCAATCCTGCATCGGTAAGATAAGCAAGAGCATCTTCTTCCGGAGTCCATTCTTTTCCGTTGCCTTTTATTTCCAGCTGATGATATCTTTCTCTGATGTCTAAGGAACGTTTTATGATGGTATCAAAATTATTGGTGTCCATATTTTGTTGTTTTTATTAAACTTTGAGAATGTAAAGATAAACCGGAACTGTGACAACTGTCCGTCAGTAGTGTTTTCAATTTTTAAATGTAATAATAATTCAGATCACTTTATTTCCTTCTGCTCGGAGAATATTTAGTAGTTTAGAGAGTTCAAAAAAACCGTCATGAAATCACTGTTTTCCATCCTTTTCATTATATGTTCAATGTTTTTTAAATCACAGAATTTATATTCTAAAGCGTATGGAAATCCGAAAAATACTCCTATAATTTTTATTCATGGCGGGCCAAGCGGAAATGCAACTTTATTTGAGGAAACAACGGCTCAACATCTTGCTGACAAAGGATTTTATGTCATTGTCTATGACAGACGCGGTGAAGGGCGTTCAAAGGATGAAAATGCAACCATGACATTCAAAGAAAGTTTTGAGGATTTAAAAGGAATCTACACAACTTATAACATCAAAAAAGCCAATATTCTTGCCCACAGCTTTGGCGGAATTATCGGGACTCTATTTACGGCACAATTTCCTGAAAAAGTAAAAAGTCTGACTCTTGCAGGTGCATTATTTACTCAGCAGGAAACCTACGATCATATTTTAAAACAAGCCAGAGAACATTTTAAAAATGATCCTGCGCAGCTCAAAGAAATTTCGGAAATAGAAAGTCTGAACAAAAATTCTGCTGCCTATAGAAAAAGATGTTATGATATGGCCGGAAAACTGGGATTCTTCGATATGCCCCATCCTACCCCCGAAAGTGAAATGCTAAGGAATGAATACAAAGCAGGTGAATTTTACAAAAACAACATAAGAAACCCCGATTCTCCTTTGAAGTTTTATCAAAATGAACCTCAGAATAATCTGGATAATACCGCTGTTTTAAAAGACATCCGGAAAAAAGGAATTCCCATTTTTGCGGTCTATGGTAAAAATGACGGAATATTTTCAGAAAACCAGCTAAATGATCTTAAAAATATGGTCAGAAAGAAAAATTTCAAGCGTATTGATAATTGCTCCCATTACTTATTTGTAGATCAGCAGGACGATTTACTACAATTTATAAAGCTTACATTAAAATAAAGTGTAGATTTGTAATTATGCCCCATTCAGGACTTCATATGAAAACTTATAAAGCTGTCATTACGATGCTTATATTGGTGTTTTCATTGTCTCCATGTTCTGTCAAAAGAAATGTTCTTGATATTTTTGACATTCAGTACATCAGCGGCCTCAATAAAGTAAAAACAACCTCATCTCTTTCCTTCAGTTGTGATTCTGCATCTGCTTCCTCCGGAATTTCAGTTTTAAAAAATAAAGTTCAGAGCCGGTACAAAGAATCTTTTTCCGATATTTATTTCGATGCTGGGAACTCTTTTGAAGAGAAGATTTTTTTCAATCAATATTCAGGGCATTCTACAGGAAACAGCCCACCGAAATATATTTTATTTAAAAGACTGAAACTTAATCTGGTTTAAACTTTTTTAAGCCTCATTAAAAATCAGTTTTTTACAATAACAATATTAATTTCAATGAAACATATCATAAACAGCCCGTCTTCGGACCTGGCCGGATTATATACATTATCCCTCCGGATGGTTATCGGATGGACTTACTTTTCAGCTTTCTGGCGCAGACTTATCCTTGAAAACAAACTTATTCCCGATGAACAGGGATATATCGGGGAAAAATTCAATCATTTTTTACCCAATGCCCTCGGAATAAAACCCATTATTGAATATCTGGTTACCCATCCCGATGCTTTAGAGAGATCCATGATTACTTTCACCATTATTGAAGCCATTGTAGGATTATTGATTATCCTTGGATTATTTACCCGGTTGATGAGTATTGGGATCTTCAGTCTTGCCCTTGGAATCCTTCTAGGATCCGGATGGCTGGGCACAACCTGTCTTGATGAGTGGCAGATAGGAGTTCTAGGAGTCGCAGGCGGATTTGTTCTGTTTCTTACCGGAAGCGGTCCTTTTTCAATCGATTATTATTTCATAAAAAATAACAAGAATTTTACTCAAAAAAAAAGTTTCCCATGGTTGGGTTCGGGAGATCTGCCTGTTTCAAAACCTAAAACGATTGTCTTTGCGGGCTCGCTCATTATATTCGGATTAACTCTTTTTACCAATCAATATTTTCATGGAGGCGTATGGGGAACCTTACATAATAAATCGGTAAAACCCAAGCTGGAAATATCAAATATCTCCCATAGCAATTCGGATCTGACATTTGAAGTGTACAGAACGGAAGGTGCTGATGTCTATGGTTCTTTTCTGATAGGCATACATATTCTGGACAAAAACGGAAATATTTTAAAAGAATTGAACCATAAAGAACTTTCCGATTTTTCTAAAGACAATATAAAAAACCATTACGTTACCAAAGTAAAACCAGGAAAACATAGTCTTGTTATTCCGTTGGGAGCAAAGGCGGATTTAACTCTGAATATTGATGATATTCTTTTGAAAAGTGAAATTTATGCCCTGAAACTGATTGATGTAAGTGGTATTGAGTGGATAGAGAGGATTGAATAAAATATTTTGTTGGTGTACGCAAAGGCGCAGAAAGTTCATATAAATATGTTATAAGACGCAAGGATTTTATCTCCGATAAAATTGAATACTGCTGATATTTTTGATAATGTTATCGTTAAAGTGTGTGTGATTTTATGTTTTGGCTAAAGCCAATTGAAGGTATTGTTCTTTTGCAAATGGGCTTTAGCCCATTCCTATTGAATTTTTTCTCCATGATTATGATTTTATTAAAATTAAGATCTGCAGAATTAGCAAAATCTGCGAGATGCTTTATGCACTTTGACTAAAGCCATTAGATATTCATTTACAGAAAAAGCGGACTAAAGTCCGCTTTTTTTTTACTATTTAAAATTATTATTTTCATTACTATTTTTCTGAGACAATGACATGATAACTGCATGAGCTGTCCGGATCAAGCTTCAGGACTTTTATTTCAAGTAAAACATCCAGTCCCATGGTATCGCAAACTCCCTGTATGAAAGGCTTTATGACCGGCCATTTCAGCAAACCCGCAATCTGCAGGCTATGGGTGATTTTGTGGTAACGGTCTACTCCTTTAATCAGCAATTCGCATCTGTGATCATTTAATTCTTTAAATTCAAAATTATATTCGGGACTGGATGTAAAAACTGCTCCTATCAATATTTTTGCCACAGCCGGAATACCGGGCTGCAGATTAGGTTTTGCTTCAAGGTTCCTCAGTGCCATTCTAGATCCGAGATCATACATAAAAATACTGGAAAGCTGCTCAATAGCTTCTGCTCCGTAAAGTTTTCCGATCTGCTTGAGCATTCCTCCATAAAACGCTCCTGTAATATCTGACAGACGTTGGGTAAGCTCTGTAAAGGTTCCTGGGAAAAAATCTGAAATAATCTGAGCCTGATTCATTTCAGGAAGGTAAATATCATTTTTCCTGAAATCTGATAATGCCAGATAGGTCTCCGGAAGTTGTATTTGATTCATATTTAATGTTTTGTAAGTGTTTTGAGATCATGGTTAAGATTAGTATGAAAGAAAAAATAGTATTCATACATCCTTTCGGAAATAAGACTATTTCTTTTATAGATAAAAAAGTATCGTAAAGGGTAAAATACGATCAGCTGAGATACAAATACTCTTCAGATCAAAGTCCGGTAATAGAGTAAGACTCTACTTTTTGAAAAGGTATCTTCGGGTTGAGGGAATCTATTCATATTTTTTCATTTGGTTATGTAAAACTAAAAAAAATAAATAAATTCTCCAATAAGTGATATTATTTTTATTTTAACAAGAAACTGTAAATTAATATCTTGTGTTAATATATTCAATCTGTATAATAAAAAAAAGCCTTCGAAAATTTCGAAGGCTTTTTTATTTACAATTTAGTGCATGGCTTCACTCAAATCTATTTTTTCTTTGCTTTTCCTTTCTTTTACGAGTAAGATAAACGGAATACATATCAGGAATACGATTCCAAGGTAAAGAAATACGTCCATATAGGACAATACTGTTGCCTGTTTGGTTACAGACAAATCAAGCATTTTATAAGCGGCATTCATGGCCTCATCAGGCGTTTTTCCTTTTGCGATAAAGCTTGCCTTTAGCGCAGCCAGTCTCTGCTGAACTTCAAAGCTATTTTCGTCCAGATGGGAAATCAGATTATTCCTGTATTTCTGACCTGCATTGGCGATAAATGTTGTAATGGCAGCAATACCAAATGAACCTCCTAACTGTCTCATCATTCCTGTAAAGGCTGCTCCCTGACCAATCTCCTGACCTTTCAAGGTACTTAGTGATAAAGAGGTAATCGGGATAAATAATAATCCAAGACCGGCCCCTCTTACAATCAGCATCCAGAAAAAGGCATCTTTGCTGGTATCCGGTGTCAGAATTTTATATCCCCAGAAACTATAGACAAAGAAGATAAAGAGACCTAATGAAACCAGGATCTGCTGTTTTGCTCCTTTTGCTAATAGTCTGCCGATAATAGGCATCATAAAGGCGGTTGTCAATGCAGCCGGAATCATTAATGCTCCTGACTGAAGTGCCGTCCATCCCAAAATACTCTGTGTATAGAGTGGAACGATGAACGTGGAACCATAAAGTCCGAATCCAAGCACGAATGACATCATTGTTCCGATTCTTAAGTTACTGTTTTTAAGCACCCTGAGCTCAACGATCGGATATTTAAAGGTAAGTTCCCGCCAAAGGAATAATATAAATCCTAAAATTGCCGCTGCAGTAAATGCTACAATCATTCCGCTTTCAAACCAGTCTTCTTCATGTCCTCTTTCCAGAATGAATTGTAATGAACCTACCGTTACTGCCAGTAAACCAATTCCAATCCAGTCGACATCCGAAACTTTACGCTTTTCCGCATATTTCGGACTTCTTACAAACTGAAGTGTCATCAAAGTGGCCGCAATTCCGATCGGAATATTAATATAGAAAATATATGGCCAGCTGAAGTTATCAACGATATACCCCCCAAGAGGCGGACCTAAGGTAGGGCCGATAATTACTCCCAGACCATAAATAGCCTGAGCCATACTTCTTTTTTCAATCGGATAAGATTCCGTAATGATCGTCTGTGAAGTTACCAATAAGGCTCCCCCACCGATTCCCTGCATCAATCTGAAGAACACGAGTTCCCAGATATTGGTCGCATTTCCACATAAAAATGAAAATATGGTAAATATAATGATGGATGCCGCAAAGTAATTTCTACGCCCAAACTGCTGGGAAAGCCAGCTCGTCATCGGTACTATAATTACGTTACCAATGGCATAAGCCGTAATTACCCATCCCACTTCGGAAAGTGTAGATCCAAGATTCCCCTTCATTTCATTCAAGGCAACATTGACAATCGTGGAGTCTACAATTTCAAGAAGGGCACAAAGGATAGCAGTAATCGTAATGATCACTCTACGCGCTCCATATTCTACTAATGAATCTTGCATAAGTTTTTTACGATGTAAAAAATCAATGGTGAATTTTGCTTCGCAAGTGAATCGTGAATTATAAAGCAGTTTATATTAAAATGACTATAAAAACTGATTCACTATTAAAAACGAAGTTCATTGACTTTTAACAATTTTAAATGTTATTTCAAAGCAACCTCTGCCTTCACGTTCATACCTGTTCTCAATCTCTTTGCAATATTCTTATCAAGATTTACAAAATCAATTTTCACAGGAAGTCTCTGAACTACTTTTACGAAATTACCACTCGCATTATCCGGAGGAAGTATAGAGAAAGTAGCTCCTGTAGCCGGAGAGAAAGAGCTTACTACTCCATCAAATTTCTGGTCAGGAAAAGCATCAATTTCAATTTTCACTTTCTGTCCTTCTACCATCTTATCAACCTGTGTTTCTTTAAAGTTGGCCACTACCCATTTCTGGTCGTTTTTAACCAAAGCAAACAACTGTGATCCAGCCTGCAGATACTGACCTGCCTGAGTAGATACTTTTCCTACGTGTCCATCTTCAGGGGCAAGGATTACGGTATATGATAAGTTTAATTTTGCATTTTCAACATCTACCTCTCTCTGCTTTGCCACAGACCCTGCAACACTGATTTGTTGTGAGCTTGCTGCTGTCTGAGAAGAAGCAATATGGGTTTGCTGAGCAATTTGATTTCTCTGATCAATCAAAACCTGCAGCTGTCTGTCTGCTGATTGTTTTGCAGCCAGAGCCTGCTCATATTGCTGTTCTGTAATAGAGTGGTCTTTCACAAGATTAGCATATCTTTTCAGATCCTGAGTAGTTTTCCAAATATTTACTTTCGCAGCTTCTATCTGAGCATTAGCAGTTACTACAGCAGCTTCTGAAGAACCTATATTTTTTGAAGTAGCCGTTGTGGTAGCTTCTGCATTTGAAATATTACTTTTGGCTGTAGATAGTGCTGCCTGAGCCTGCTCAAGAGCCATTTTCTGATCTCTGTTGTCCAAAATCACCAAAGTATCTCCTTTCTTTACAAACTGATTATCTTTTACCTTTACCTGAGCTACATAGCCAGAGATTTTAGAAATCACAGGAGCCATATTGGAAGTAATCTGAGCATCGTCAGTTTCTTCATGATACTGTCCGTAAGTGAAGGCTCTGTAACCGTAGATTCCTCCTCCGATTACTACTGCCGCTAAAATGATAGGAAAAACTAAACTTTTTTTCTTTTTAGGTTCAATTGCCTGTGTATTATTATTTTCCATTTTGGTTTCGATCTGCTTATTTAATTGTTAAAGTTCCTGTTGTCTGTAATAGTTTTCTGTATGCAAGTGCAGCATCTGCCTTAGCATTGATCACGCCAACGTTGGCCGCGATCTGAGCGGCGTCTGCATCCAGCAATTCGGTCATGGTTGCAAGACCGTTATCATATTTATTTTTTGTAATTCTATAATTCTCATTAGCCTGTTCAGCAGTTTTTTCGAAAACGACAATTCTCTTTTTTGAATAGTCTGTGTTCTGATATTCTCTGTTCACATCAAGCTTAATGTTGTCATTCAGTAATTCATCAGTAGCTGCAAGTTGCTTTTCTCTCGCTTTGTACTGTCTCAATGAAGAATTTTCTTTCCAGATATTGGATAAATTATAAGAAACTCCAATCCCAACATTAACGGCATTGTAGACCGTAAGAAACTTAGGAATATCTGCTGCTACATAACCTCCTGTAAATGCGATGGAAGGAAGGTTTTCTGCTTTTGCAGCTTTTGAACCTAATTCTGCAGCTTTTCTCTGCTGTGCTAAAGCCTGTAAGTCTTTACGGTTTTCTCTGGCCTCAGTAACATAGAAATCAACAGGTTTTACCTCTGTTCCTTCTTCAATATAATTCTGATCTACTTCAATCTCTGTTGTTTCAGGAATACCAAGTAATAAATCCATATTGATATTGGCAATATTGTAGTTATTTTTAGCTTCCAACAGCTGAAGTTCAATATTTGAAGTCTGAAGATTTGCTTTTAATCTGTCATTTCTGGCGATCAGACCGTTATTTTCCATTTTAAGGAAGGTTTCATCTCTTTTTTGAGAAGCAGACAGGTTTTCTTCAAAAACTTTGATCGCCTGATTGGCTTTAAATAAATTGTTATACGCCTGGGCAACATTATAAGCAATGGCTGTTTTATCGTTCTCGGTAGTTAGTTTTGAGGCTTCCACCAAATATTTAGCTGATTGTATCCCATATCTGATTCTTCCTCCACTGTAGATAGGAACGCTAAGATTAGCAGAACCATAAAGCACCTGATGTACTTCAGGACCCCCTGCTCCGCCTGAAAGCCCCGGAAGTTTAATATCAACATTGGGTTTTATCGGAAGGTACATGTAACTACCTGACACTTTCAATTCCGGTAGCTGTCTGTTTTTCGCCTCCAGAAGATCAGCTGTAGCCTCTTCGATCTTGGCTGCATCGATCTTGAGATTCTTGCTGTTCTGGATTCCCAGCTGAACGGCTTCGTCAAGAGAAAGTGTTTTTTTCTCCTGAGCATTTGCATTTGCTATTCCTACGAATAGTGATAATGCAATCACTGAGTTATTTATTCTCTTCATAACCTAAAAGGTCTTTTAGTAAATATTTTATATGTTTATTAAGTTCTGTATAGTATTTTTCGTCAAAAGCCTCCTCGTCTTCTGTTTCGTTCAGGAATTCTTTATACATTTCTTTAGCATTGAATGCATAAAACAGAGTTCCGCTTACGGTAGAATGAAGCAGATAAATAGGTGGGTTTTTGGTGAAAATTCCATTTTTAAGACCGCTTTCCAATATTTGTGAATACATAGAAAGAAATCCCATTTTGGTTTGCTTCAAAAATTCTACAATCTGAGGATTTTTACTGTGCAGCTGCTCTCGCTGCATAATCCTGTAAAAGCATTTTTGAGTTCGGATCTTGTTAGAAAACTGATCGATTACTCTTTCAATCTTCTGCCATTCGTTGATATCTGTTCTTCCCAAAAGATCTTTTGAAAAAAACTGACCTTCATTCATTCTGTATTCCACTAATTTCTCATAAAGTTTTTCCTTAGAGCCAAAATAATATGAGATCATAGAGATATTTACATTAGCATCTTTTGCTATTTCCCGGGTGGAAGTTCCTTCGAATCCCTTTTCTGCAAAGAGTTTCTCGGCCGCAAATAATATATTTTCTTCTTTTGAAATCATGTTAGTGTTCATTTTTCAGGGCGCAAATTTACATAAGTTTTTGTTAAAATCAAACGATTGATTGATTATTTAATATAGATTTAATTGATTGTAAACAAAAGACTGTTTCTATAATTACATGTAAGAACAACAGACAATCCCATGTTTATAAAAAGAAACCGCAGTAATATCTCTGTTTATCTGAGATTACGGAAATGAATTAAAAAAGAATTACATTGATCAACCTTAAAAATTGAGATCATAAAAAAAATAATTTCAATTGCAGCGGTCATTTTTTTTACATCGGATTATGCTCAGGAAAAAATAAAAAAACTTAGTACAAGTCCTTTATAAAAAACAAAAACTCCGGTAATGTTACCGGAGTTTTTTATGTGCTTTTGTGAATATATCTTGATAATTTGATGCCCAGATCGGTCCATACAATTTTAGGATTTCCGTTTCGGGTCAGATGCAGATCTGCGGTATTGATTTCTTCTAATATACTTTCAATATTGGCTCCGCTGATGAATTTCGAAAATCCTGCCCAGTTGAAGCCATTGGCATTGATCTTTTTATATACCAGATTTTCGGACTGATAATTCTGAAGGAGTGCCAATCTGAAAATTTCAGAACAGTAATTCAGGAAATTCTTCTGTTTTTCCCTGTTCCATCCTGCAATTTCTCTCGCCCAAAGAATAATGCTCCTAAGATACTCCGGTTTCTTTTTCACCATAAAGGCATCTCTCACCCATTGTACAAAAAGTTTTTCAAATTCGTTGGTTTTGTCTCCCGAATTAAGAAGCTTTACAGCATCATTCAGATCTCCCTGTGCTTCATGAACAATTTCTCTTATTTTATCCTCCGAAACAGATAATTTCGTTTTAAGGTGACTCTCAATATCTTCATCAGTGATTCTTGGGATTTCTACCACCTGCGTTCTGGAAAGAATGGTAGGAAGTATATCGTTTGTACTTTCTGCAGTAAGAAGAATGATCGTTTTGGCTGGCGGTTCTTCCAAAAATTTCAAAAACTTGTTGGAAGCGGCAATATTCATTTTATCAGCTCTCCAGACAATGAGGATTTTCGTTCCTCCTTCATAACTTTTTAGCGAGAATTTTTGATTTTGATCATCAATCTCATCCGCTGAAATAAAAAGCTGTTTATTTTCAGATTCTAAAAAAGCCGTCCAGTCATCATAGCTTGCATAAGGAGAAGCCAGTATCATTTCTCTGAACTCTTCAAATTTATTCTTGCTTAAAGAATTTTTATTATCTGTAAAAACCGGAAAGCTGAAATGCAGGTCCAGGTGATTGAGATGCTCTACTTTCGCTGCAGCATGTTCATTTTCCTGACTTAAAATTTCCCGTGCATAGGCCAATACCATAGGTAGAGTTCCGTATCCCTCCTTGCCTACAAAAAGTTGGGCATGGCTCACTCTGTTTTCGGCAATGCTTTCTCTAAGAAGTTTTTTCAGATTCGTCTGTCCGGCGATGTTCTCCCAATTCATGTTTCAAAGATAAAAAATCTTATCTCAATTTATAAAATTAAGTCTGCTTAAAATGCATAAACCTACAGATCATTTATTCTTGAAGGTTCAGAATATCTATTATATGATAGGTAATATCAATAATCTTATTAGAATAAAATTAAAAATTAAATTGTGTAAAATTTAATTTTAACCAATATATTTGCGAAGTAAAATTTCTCGTAAATTACATTACCATTTCAACGTATACTCTAATAGTAAAATCACCAACCAATGAATAAAGATTTAGAACAAAAAATAAAAAGTGTATTTCAGGAACAGAAGGCTTTTTTCAAAACGAATCAGACAAAAGATATTGAATTCAGAAAGACCCAGTTAAGAAAATTCCGTGACGTATTTTTACAGCATACAGATGATCTTTGCGAAGCTTTATCCATCGATTTGGGGAAAAGCAGAAAGGAAGCAGAATATGTGGAAATTCAAATTGTCATCAGTGAACTTGATTATCTTCTTGAGAATATTGATGAGTGGGCAAAACCGACTCCGGTACTTTCAAAACCACATCCGTCAGGAGCAGAAGTTGAGAGCAAGATAACCTATCAGCCTTACGGCGTTACTTATATTATTGGCCCATTCAACTACCCTGTTCAGCTGACATTCAGTCCGCTTATCGGAGCTCTGATTGCAGGAAATACGGCGATTATAAAACCTTCGGAAAATACGCCACATGTTGCAAAAGTTCTTGAGCAAATTGTCAATGAATCTTTTGACGAATCTTATGTAGCGGTTATTCAGGGAGCTATTGAGGAAAACACTCTCTTATTGAGCTTCCCTTTTGATTATATCTTCTTTACAGGAAGTCCGAATGTTGGAAAAATCGTGATGAAAGCAGCTGCAGAACAATTAATTCCATTGGCTCTGGAACTTGGAGGAAAATCTCCAACTATTGTTCATAAGGATGCAGATCTGGATAAAGCAGTGGCCAGAATATCGTATGGAAAATGGATCAACTGTGGTCAGACATGTGTTGCCCCAGACTATATTTACATCCATGAATCTATAAAAGATGCATTTATCGAAAAGTTTAAAGCAAACTTAGAAACCACTTATGAAGGTAATTCTTTAGGAAAAATCGGAAAAATTGTAAGTCAAAACCAGATTAAACACCTTGCAGGTTACCTGGAAGCAGCTCCTGAAAAGGTGGTCTATGGGGGGCATTATGACCTTGAAACCCGTCATTTTGAAGCTACAGTAATGGATAATGTTACCTGGGATGATCAAGTTATGCAGCAGGAAATTTTCGGTCCTATCCTTCCTATTATGACGTATAATGATATTGAAGAGGCTTTGGAAGAAATCAATAATCGTCCTAAACCATTGGCTTTATATGTTTTCACGGAAAATCAGGAGTTTGCAGATTACGTTCTCAATCATACGACTAGCGGAGATGCGGAAATCAACAGTACGATTATCCATGTTGGTTCTCACTATTTGCCTTTTGGAGGGGTGGGAACTTCAGGAATGGGAAAATATCATGGTAAATTCAGCTTTGAAAGTTTTAGTCACAGCCGTTCTGTTCTTCAGGTAAAATAATAATAGAGATAATACTCTGTATAAACCGAGACTGTTCATCATAGAACAGTCTTTTTTGTATAGCAGAATTACTATTTTTATTGATAAAAATTTGCATTTTTCTTTTAAAGGAAGGCCCTTAACAAACTTTAACCACATATAATTTTTACAATTCATTAATATTTAAGATATTTGCGCATTATTTTAAAAATAAAGAATGAAAAAAATCTTTGTAGTATCATTCATATCAGTTGGATATTTTCTGAACGCACAGAGTCTAAGCAACTCACCTTATGCAACTTATGGAATTGGAGATGTGAAATATGATAATACGATCGAAACTGCTTCTATGGGAGGTATATCCACTGCTTTTATCAGTGATTTTACCAGTAGTTTCAATTTTGCCAACCCGGCAAACAATGCCAATTTCGAACTTACGAGTATCAGATTGGAGGCTACCAATGAAAACAATTATTTCAAATCGAACTTTAACGATATGAAATCTACAAAGCATTCTACGTACCTTTCCAGTATTTCGTTGGCATTTCCGTTATCTTCAAAAGTAAAAATGGGAATCTCTTATCAGCCATACAGTTCTAAAAGCTACGATATCGTAACTGAACAGTTTGCTGAAGATAAGACTCCTCTTTATAAAAATAACTTTAAAGGAAGCGGAACTTTGAACACCGCACAGGTAGCAGTTTCTTATAAAATCAATCAGGAACTTTCTGTGGGGGCAAGAGCCAACCTTTATTTTGGAGATCTTAGTGACCTTAACGAATTCCGTGCTTATAATGCTGCCACTGGTAGTTATGCTGGTGAATATGTGAATGGTTATCAGACGAAAAACAGAATCAGAAACTTTAACTTTACCCTTGGTACAAGTTATCAGACTTTAAATACACGTACTGACAAGAAGTTTACAGTAGGGGCTACTGCTACATTTGGTAACACGAGTAATATGACTACTGAGTATATCAACAGTACCTACAGATATTCTGATGCTCAGGAAACGACAAAGGTTAGCGGATCAGAAACAATTATAGAACAGCAGGATACAAAATCTAAAAACCTTCTTCCATTACAGGCATCTGTAGGGGTTGGATATGGAAGTGAAAACCATTGGTTTGTATCCGGGCAGGTTGACTATAAAAAAGGAGAAAACATCGCTTATTTTGGTAAAACTTTTGATTTCCAGGATACCTACAGAATTTCTGCCGGTGGATGGTATCTTCCTAACTATAACAACTTCAGAAGCTACTTCTCAAGGGTAGTCTATAGATATGGGGCTTTCTATGAAAGAGGAAATCTTAATCTGGATGGAACGAGCATCAACAAATTCGGTATCTCAGGAGGGGTAATGCTTCCATTCAAAAACAGCAGTATCACCAGAATGAGTGGTCTTGAAATAGGAGTAGAAGTTGGAAAAAGAGGAACTCTTAGCAACAACCTGATCAATCAGAATTTCATCAACCTGAAAATCGGCTTTAATTTTGCTGATAAATGGTTCAGAAAGACTCTTTATAACTAGAATGAATTTTTCAGAAAAAATATCATATAAAAATATAGCATGCCTTTTTAGTTGTGCTATATTTTTTATATTGACATCCTGTGAAGAGGATCTTACCAAAAGAAATGGCAGTCAAAGTAAAAACTTCCCTTCACAGATTATCAACAACGCCAATATTATACAGCGTGACTCTGGTTTTGTCACTTTAAAAGCCAAAGCACCGATCATTGAAAAGTATGAGCTTATCGACAGCCCGTATGTTGTAGCCAGAAAAGGAATTGATATTGAGTTTTTTGATAAAAAGAAACCTAAAGTTCCGGGAAGGATTACAGCCAAATATGCCAGAATCTTTGAATACAAAAAATTCTACGAAGCCAAAGGTGATGTAAGAATAAAAACCAATGAAGGGCAGAGATTTGCGATGCAGAGTATTTATTGGGATCAAAGAAAGAACAGAATCTATACTAAAGATACGGTGTATGTTACCATGGAAGACGGCTCTACTCTAGTGGGTGCCAATGGAATGACTGCTAAAGATGATTTTTCCGAATATACCTTCTATAACAACTCAGGAGATTTCAGTTCAAAAAGAATTTCCGAGAATAAAAAATAAATCCAAAAAGAATGAAAGCTCTTGCTATTGGACTGATGTCCGGGACGAGTCTGGATGGTTTGGATATCTGTCTTGCAGCATTTGAAAAACAGGACAAATGGACCTTTCAAATCCTGAAATCCGAGACATTACCTTATTCTGAAGATTGGGAAAACAGACTCAAAAACTCCATTCATCTTTCTGCTGAAGACTTACTGGAACTGCATTCGGAATATGGTTTTTATCTGGGAGAGCAGGTTAAAGAATTTATTCATCAGCATCAGCTTGAAAATGTCAATCTGATTGCATCCCATGGCCATACCGTTTTTCATCAGCCTCAGAGAAAATTTACGCTGCAGATAGGTGACGGCAGAGCAATCAAGCTGGAAACCGGATTACCTGTCATCTATGATTTCAGAAGTCAGGATGTCCTGCTGAAAGGAAACGGAGCTCCACTGGTTCCGATAGGTGATGAATTGCTTTTTTCAAAATACAGTGCTTGTCTGAATCTTGGTGGATTTTCCAATATTTCTTTACAATCAGACGGAAAAAGGATCGCTTTTGATATTGCTCCTGTTAATATTGTATTGAATCATTTAGCGAAGAAGCTCCATAAAAGCTTTGATGAAAATGGAGAACTTGCGAAAAAAGGGAAAATACATGAAGCTTTACTTAATGAGCTTAACAATTTAGATTTCTATCAGCAATCGCATCCGAAATCATTAGGAATAGAATGGTGCCATCAACATGTATTTCCGGCTCTTGAGAATATCGAAATTTTAGATGCCCTTGCCACTTTTACTGAGCACTGTGCCCAGCAAATCGCTCATGTCATCAATAAGAACAATATAAAAGATATCCTTATCACCGGAGGGGGTGCTTACAACACTTTTTTAATTGAAAAAATAAGAGCAAAAACAAAATCCGAAGTCATCATCCCTGAAAAAGAGATCATCGATTATAAGGAAGCTCTGATCTTCGCCTTTATGGGTGTTTTAAAAATAAATAACGAGGTGAATGTATTGTCTTCCGCAACGGGAAGCTCCTATGATCACTGCTCGGGAATCATCGTATAGATAAACTTACTTTCATAGATTTATTTCATTTACTAGCTCGGCTAAGGAAATATCAAGTGCATAAGCTATAACAGAAATAGTGAAAATACTGGAAGTAACCTTTCCATTTTCAATCTTATAAAGATCCTGTCTATTCTTCCTTATCATCATAGCAGCTTATGTTTGTGAAAGTTTTTTCTTTTCACGAAATATTCTTACCCAATTACCTAATTCGATAAGTATTCTTCCCTTTAATTCTGAGATTTTATTTTCTTCAATGTATTTCACTTCCACAAAGGGAACCATAAAATACTACATTTTTGTATTCTTATAATATTGTATTTTTTGTCTACTTGTAAAACATTACAAACCTATCTCAAAAACTTAATAGGGATTCAATGAATTAAAAAATCTTACGACAAGTTTTGTCGCTGCTTAGAGATAATTTTACACCAGAAAAGCACATATTTAGATATTTGTAATGAATATTCAGTTAAGAATAGTATAGCTTATGTTAAATGACATAAACATATTTTTCAATGTATTAAAAAGTGTTAAATTCGAAAAGTTTTAAATAAACTAATTAATAACTCAGAAAACAATAATACAAGAATGAAGAAATTCTATATCAGTGTATTCACCTTATGCACGGTCTTGGGCACCTCTGCCCAGGAAGTGGTATGGCAGAAAGATATCAAATCCTCTACCCAGGATTTTTTAAGCCAGGTTACCACTACAATCGATCAACAATACCTGATCACCGGAAGCTCTATTCAAAGTAATAATCAGCAGACTTCAGGAAGTAAGCAAAACAACGGTTATGATTTCCATTTGGTAAAACTCAACCAACAAGGAAATGAAGTGTGGGAAAAATACTTTTCCGGATCCAATCATGATTATTTATCAGCAACAGTTACAACACAGGATGGTGGATTTCTTTTGGCGGGAACCTCCTATTCAGGAAAAGGACTGGATAAAAAAGAGGATTCCAAAGGAGGATCAGACATCTGGCTGATTAGAATCAATGAATTTGGGGACCAAATCTGGCAAAAAACCATTGGCTCGTCGGCCGATGAAGAAGCCAGAGCTGTGATTCAAACTACGGATTTAGGATTCTTTGTTGCTGGTAACGTGCAAAACGCTGCAAAAGGTTATGGTTCAAAAGATGTTTTAATTACCAAATTAGACAAAGACGGAAAAGAATTATCCCAGCTTATTTTAGGAGGAAAAGGCTTGGACGAAGTGGAGAAGATGATTCCAACCCGCGATGGTGGTGCACTGCTCGGAATATATTCACGCAGTAATGCCGGAGGTACAAAGAAAACGGAAAATTATGGCGAAGGAGACTTTTGGGTAATAAAACTTGATAAAAACTCGAAAGTGGAATGGGAAAAAAACTTTGGAGGGAAAGCAGATGATCATTTGAGAACATTGGCTTTAACTTCTAGTGGTTTCATCATTGGTGGAGAATCCAGGTCGGAAAGATCAGGAAACAAAACGGTAGGTATAGAAGAAGGCACAGATCTATGGCTGATATCTTTAAACGAAAGAGGAGAAGAACAATGGCAGAAATCCTACAACTTCAAGAACCGTGATATTTTAATGGGAATGAGTGTAATTCATTCTGCGGATGATAAATCTTCCAAAGGAATTTTATTGGGAGGCTATACTCAGGCTGAAGGAAGGATACAAACCGATGACGAAACTTTCTGGATGCTGTACATGGATCAGAATGGCAATGAACAGTGGAGAAAGCATATCACCGGAGAATCTAGGAAGAAAGAGGAAAGGCTTTCCGATTTAAAACTCAACAGAGATGGTTCAATTGTGTTGGCCGGAACAAGTGCCGAAGAATTGGGTAAAGAAAACTGGAAGATTGTGAAATTGGGAGACAAGCAGGTTGATCAGTTAATTGAAAAGTATGATATCAAAATCTATCCAAACCCTGTCTCTGATTATGCTTATGTAGAAATTGGCTTTGATTTCAAAGATGCTGATATTCTCTTGTATGATATGAGCGGTAGACAGCTGCAAAATATAAAAACCAAGAACAGAGTGACTAAGATCAATACCCAGACTTTGGTTCAGGGAGCGTATCTGATTACGATAAAAACGGATACCAACAAAACAGCAAATGCCAAATTAATTAAGAAATAAAACACAATAATGAAAACCATACATAAATTACTGTCATTATCTATATTGATTTTTGGCATGGGAAAGGCACAAAGAAATTTTGGAGATACTCCAGAACCAGTTCCTTCGGTTTCGTCTTTCTCCTCTTATGTGAATACGCCTGTTTCACTATCAACAGGTGTTCCTAATATATCAATACCTTTATTTAGCTTACCTACTATCAATAGCCAATTGGAAATGTCTACCGGCTTGAGTTACCATGTCGCTAATGCATCAGGGAATAAACCCGGTAGTGAGGTTGGTATCGGATGGTCCCTGGGCAGTGGAGGAAGTATATCCCGTGTTGTAAACAACGAGGTTGATGAATTTTATGATAATGCCAGTAAACCGGATTATAAGAAAAATCAATTTGATGATGTGTATTATTATAATATTCCCGGGAACTCAGGTAAGTTTACCTTTATCAGGGATCTCACCAACAACACCTTTACTTTAAACCATATTTCAGGCAACAATATTAAAATTGAATACACAAGAGATGCTAATACAGCAACATTAGTTTTGAATTCATTCAAAATTACTGATGAAAAGGGGTTCAAATATATTTTTGAAGACTATAGCAAGTCTTTGAACGGAACTAACTTTTACTTTAAATCTGCTTTCTTTCTTACTAAAATTCTGGATGAAAGCAATATTGAAGTTGCAACTTTTAGCTACCAAAAAGATAATATTAATAAACAAGGAAGTACCACTTTACTATACCAAAGCTGTAAACTAAAAGAAATTTCTACAGATTTGGGAAAGCTTAGTTTTGAAAATATCTACGAGCCTTTAAAAGAAAAAGGATACGATGACCCCTACAAAATAAATAGTGCATCCCTTTTTGATAAATCAAACAGGCTTATTTCCAAATATAAATTTTCGTATTTCGGTGGAAGCAAGAGAGAGCTGAAAAGTTTGGAAAAATTAAACAACAATCAGGAAAGTATTGAAAAAAGATCATTTGAATATAGTGATTTATCGTCTGTAGAATACCAGAATATTGGAAATAAAGATTACATCTGTACTAGTTATACTACTACAGAATACAAGTACCGCACTTTGAATAAGATAATCCATCCTGAAGGGGGATATACAATCTATAATTTTCAGTTTAATGAAATTTATCAAGATAACAGCTCACTTCAGCTAAATAACAGCAGTTTGACTAATCCCTATTTACAAAAGTTAAATGATGAGACAATCTATTTTGACACAAATCAAAGTAGTGTATACAACCTTCACGTAGATACTGAAAAAGCTTATTATATAGGTTTTTTTTATGATGAAATATATGATAATAAGTATCCTGTACATATGCCCCATGTAATTACTTTTAAGCTTAAAAAATCTGGTGTAGAGATTCAGCCTGTTACTTCTACCTGTAGCAAATACCTTCTGACACCAGGTGATTATACTTTTGAGATTAAAGGGCAAGGAAATAGCCCCGGCTTCGGAAATGGAAACATAATATATCATACCATTATTACAGCACCAATGCCTTATAGAAATACATTACAGGTTAACACAGGGGTAAGAATCGCAAGTATTCAGCATTTTGACAGCAATAATGCATTGAAAAAGACAACCAAATATGAATATAACTCATTTTTGAACCCTAATGATTCCAGCGGAGGGTCTTATACTTCTGAAAACTGTCATGGGAATAGTGAATTTTATGATAACGGAATCATACTATATAAAAATGTAAAAGAAATGTATGGAGACACAGGCAATAACTTGGGATATACGAACTATTCTTTTAAAATGCCTCAAGATTTCACCTCATCCATACCTTCCTTCCGACCTTATTATAATATCACCTCCACCGGGCTTTTGTATAAACAAGAAGTGTATAACCAGCAAAATATAATGACAAGCTCACAAAATACAGAGTATGTGATGGAGGATATTCCCGGAGCGCCTCAGTATTCCACCTGTTCTGTATATAATTCAAAAGCAGCTTGGATAAAATCTGCAAAAGTGACTTCTACAACCTTCTTTGATAACTCATCAAATCTTGTAAGCAATAGCGAGACTTTGTATAGCCCTTATAATTTTGCACCTTCAATGGTAAAAGAGACTTCTCCCGAAGGCATCATTACGGAAAAAGTAATACGGTATGCATCTGATGTTGCCAGCACCAAATTGATGAATGCCCGTATGCTAACTACTCCTTTGCAGACAGAAACCAAAGTAGACGGACAGCTGGTCGCAAAGTCAGAAACTAAATTTGATAATCCTGCGAATCTGTATCCCAGCTCAGTAGTTTCTTATGATGTTAAGAGCTTGGCTCCCACAACAGAAACTACCATTAATAATTATGATGGCAAAGGAAATCCAAGAGAAGTTATTTCAAAATCAGGAATTCCTACTGCTATTATTTATGGATATAACGGAACTCAGCCGATTGCAAAAATTACAGGAGCATCTTACAATCAGATTGCAGCTCTTACGGCTGTTACAACAGCCATTGCTGCCTCTGATGCTGATGCCTCTAATCCTGCTAATGAGCCTGATTTGATTATTGCTTTGGAAAATTTAAGAAAAGATCCTGCAATGAAAGATTATTCCATTACGACCTATACCTATGATCCGCTTATCGGAACAACCTCGGTTACATCTCCTAACGGAATAAGAATAGTGTATAAGTATGATAATTCCAACAGATTACAGAGGCTTGAAGATAAAGACGGTAACATCCTGAAAGAATACGAATATAACTACAAACATTAAAAGTGATGAGTGAATATTTAAAACATACACCAAAGCTTTTAACCCTTATTATCTAAGAAATTATGAAAAGAATTTTAAACATATTCAGCATATTGTTTGTAGCAGGATCATTGTATGCACAAACAAGTCCGAGTACTACGGAAAATTATATACAGACCAGAACCTATCTGGAAAAAGTAACCTCTTCCAGTCCTAATGCCAGACAAGCTCAGTCTATTCAGTATTTTGATGGGTTAGGAAGAGTCATACAGACCATTGATGTGAAAGCAACCCCATCAGGAAAAGATATTGTAATGCCAATTGTTTATGATGAGTTTGGAAGACAGACCAAAAACTATCTTCCGGTTCCTCAACCGGGAACCCAGGGAGGGGCCATCTATAATGCCCCGTTAAATAATGCCACGGCTATTTACGGAAATGAAAGGATCTATGGAGAAAAAGTTTTAGAAAATGCCCCAACAAGCAAAGTAAAACAAGTTACCCCCATAGGAAACGAATGGACTCTTCATCCTTCAAAGTTTACCTATGCTGCCAATACCACAGGAGAAGTGATATGGTTTGGTGCACCTACTTCCGGTTCTGTGATTTACAAAGGGAAATATTCTGCCAATACACTATACAAGAATACCGTAACAGATGCTGATGGAAATCTTACCATTGAGTTTACCAATGGCCTGGGACAGGTTATTTTGGTAAGAAAGAATGACGGTACCAAAGACGTAGATACCTACTATGTATATAATGAATATGGTCAGTTGGCTTATGTAATTCCTCCTTTGGCTGTAAAAGATGCTGCACCGGATCAGACAGCCTTAGATAATCTTTGTTACCAATATCAATATGATGGGCAAGGGAGAATGATAGAAAAAAAGCTTCCGGGTAAAGGCTGGGAATACATGATCTACGACAAGCAGGACAGACTGGTGGGTACTCAGGATACTGAATTAAAGAAAAAAGGACAATGGCTGTACACCAAATACGACCAGTTTGGAAGAGTAGCCTTTACCGGAATTTCTTCCGGAGGAACAAGAGCTTCTGAACAGGGCTTAGCTAATAATTTTCCCACCAACAATGTCAAAAGAACTGATTTTCCATTCTTCAACCGGGAAGGTATGGATGTTTTTTATGATCCCGATCAAACCTATCCCAATGTGGTTTGGGTAAAGCTACTGTCCGTAAATTATTATGATACTTATCCCCAATATAGCTTCAATCCTGCATTCCCGGCAGCGATATTAGGAACACCTGTTATTTCAGACATTCAGAATACCAGTGTGAATACTAAAAATCTTCCGGTAATAAGCCTGGTTAAAAATATCGAAGATGATAACTGGACGAAAAACTATGTGTATTATGATGACAGAGGAAGAGCTATCGGAACCTATTCTATCAATCATCTGGGAGGGTATACCAAAACCGAAACAGAACTTGATTTTGCCGGGGTTACGAAGCAGTCAAAAGTCTATCATAAAAGACTTTCTTCAGATACAGAGAAAGTAATTACTCAGTCTTTTGAATACGATGTTCAAAACAGACTAAAAAAACAATGGCATCAGGTGAATAGCCAACCGCAGGAGCTTTTAGCAGAGAACAGTTACAACGAGTTATCCCAGCTTTACAATAAAAAGGTAGGAAATAATCTGCAGAATATTGATTACGCTTATGACATTAGAGGTTCTGTTATTAAAGTGAATAATCCTGCCAGTCTTAATGGAAAATTATTTGGATATGAACTGAAATATACCAACCCGTCTGGAACTACATCAAAATATAATGGAACTGTTGGAGAAGTAGACTGGAAGACAGCCAATGATAATATATTGAGAAGGTATACCTACGAATATGACGGACTGAACAGACTTAAAAAAGCAGTGTATTCCGAGCCCGGAGCTTCAGTTCCGCAGAATGGTTTCTATAATGAAACGATAGGATATGATATGAACAGCAATATTACTTCCCTCAAGAGAAATACCGGAATGTTCGGGATGGCATCCCTTATGGATGATCTTACTTATAATTATACCGGAAACAGATTAAATACTGTTACAGATACTTCTACCAACTACAGCGGTTATCCTGATGCATCGGGAAATACCATTTCCTATGATGATAACGGAAATATGACAAACCATATCGATAAAGGAGTCTTGCAGATAGATTATAACTTCCTGAATCTTCCGGATTATGTAAAGTTTGATACGGAGTACAGATCGCATGATACTTCAGTGCTTTACAATGTCAATACCAGATATACCTATCGTGCAGATGGTACAAAGTTGAGAAAAGTCTATACGTATGGAACAGGAAGAGCCCAATTTGAAACAGCCAATATTACAGACTATCTGGATGGGTTTCAGTATGAAGGAGATGATATCGTAAGCAGTACTCCGCCGGCTCTGGAATTAAAGTTTGTTCCCACTGCTGAGGGCTATTATAATTTTGAAAATAATAAGTATATTTACAGCTATACCGACCATCTGGGAAATGTACGTCTAAGCTATTTTAAAAATACCAGTGGCAGCGCAGAAGCTCTTGAAGAAAGCAATTACTACGCTTTCGGATTAAAGCATATAGGATACAATCATGCAGTAGGTAACCCATCATATAATTACCAATACAATGGTAAGGAAGTACAAAAAGAAACCGGCTGGAATGATTACGGTGCCAGAATGTACATGTCTGACATCGGCCGATGGGGAGTGATAGATCCTTTGGCAGAAACATCAAGAAGGTTCTCACCATATGCTTACGCTTTAAACAATCCTGTCAGCTTTATAGATCCTGACGGAAGAAAAGCAATGGTACCTAATGAAGCCAGCAATATAGTTCCTCCACATCCGAACTCAGGATGGTGGATGGGTATTACAGGAGAAAGGGGAGACAGAACGGGACCAACAGGAGTTGGACGTGGTGGTGGCCCAATTGCAGGAAACCTTCCAACATTTGGGGAAACACAGGAGTTTAGAAATATTATGGCTTATCTAGCTGAGCCTGGAAAAGAATATTTCAAAGGAATTGATTTTACAAAATTTAATTCTGATAAGGAAGGTCCTGGAGATAAAGAAAAAAGCCAACAAAAAGTAACACTTTCAGGAAAAATTAGAAATTTTACAGGTAAGTTTTCAATATCATATGATTATGAAGTAAAAGATGGTAAAACTATAGTTTCTGATATTAAAATGCATACGAACCTGAATGATAATTGGAGTCCGCTTGATTCTTGGAATGAAAACGTAAATGGAAGTATGGAAGAAGAACCTATTTATACAGTAAGAGGAAATTATATATTTTTCGAAACTTATGGAACTTTGAAATTATTAGACTTTTCATTTTCCAAAAACGGAGTTTCGGGAGGGTTTTCAATTTTTGAATTCCCTTATAAATTTACAGGATATGTTAATGTAAATAATCCAAGTAATTCAAATGTACATATTAAAGCAATTAAACCTTAAAAATATGAGATTATTAATAGGTTCTATAATTACATTCATAGTAATTTATCTTTTGACATTTTTTGTCATCAATGTAGTATTTAATTTAGACAACACTAATCTAGTGTCTCTTGTTTCTATAATACTATTTGTAATAGTATATATTTACTATAGGTTTTTTCTTAAAAAATCTAACAAAGAATAATATAAAATATATCTGATGATAGAAGAGGCTGTCCAAAAAGGACAGCCTCTTTATTATTTATAAGCTTCGATCTTATCGGTAAGCGTATTGATAAAGTTCTGTAATGGTTTTTCTACCATCATTTTGATGAAAGGATTAAATTTCCCTTCAAACAACATCTGAACTTCAGTCTGGTTTTCACTAATTGGGTTTAAAGTTGCTGTTAATGTAAAATCCAAGCTTGAACTTGCAGATCTTAAAACAGCCTTTTGATCATCTACTTCATCTATTTTTAACGCGATTTCCGGCATTCCCTGTAATCCAAATTTAAATCCGTTATCTCTTGTTTCAAACTTTTGAAGACCATCCGGCATAAAATCTTTGTAATTTTCAGGTGATTTTAGCAATTCGGTAAGCTCTTTAGATGATTTATTGACAATAATCTTTCGTCCTTCTAAATTCATTTTTTATTTTTGTATTTAAATTCTTAACTCTTACAAATGTATAAAGTTTTTATCAACGAAAAAAAATTATTAATATCTAAGCATCCTGAAGAACTTGAAAAAAAGCTTGGGTATGAAAATTATACGACTTTAGAGATCGCTCTTGATCTTTTGGAGAATACTTCTGTGCAGGAACTGAATGTATATGGTGAGAATTTGGACGAAATCTGGCAGGAATTCCAAAAGCTTTTCAGAATTATAGAAGCAGCAGGAGGGCTTGTCAATAATCCTGAAGGTAAGATTCTTTTCATTAAAAGACTTGGTAAGTGGGATCTTCCCAAGGGGAAAATGGAAAAAGGAGAATCCAGAGAAGAGTCTGCAGTACGTGAAATAGAAGAAGAAACCGGTCTGAAAGATGTTGAACTTCTAAAGTTCATCAATACCACCTATCATATTTATATAGAAAGAAATGGTGAGAAAATCTTAAAATGCACCCATTGGTTTGAAATGAGCTTCGATGGAGAAGACACTTCCACGCCTCAGATAGAAGAGGGCATTACTGAAGTAGCCTGGAAAACAACATCACAGATTGAGAATGAAGTATTTCCGAGCACCTTCAAAAATATTCAGCTCATTGTACAAGAATTCTGGGATTTAAAGATTAAATAAATTTAATATTAAAAAACCGGAAGCTGGAAAAGGGAGACTCATGTTTCTATTCGAACCGTTCTCCCCTACAGCTATATTTTTTGATGTACATTACATCAATTTCTGAAGTTTATACAAAGTCAATCAGTTTCTCAAGGGCAATTCCTCTGGATCCTTTCAACAATATGTTTTCAGATTGAATTTTATTCTGTTTTAAATATTCCATCAATACTGTTGTATTTTCAAAAGCAAGATCTGAAGGATTAACTGCCTTAAAATACTTTCCTACCGTAATAATTTCATCGAAATTCAGATCCTGAGCCAGTTTTAAGATGTTTTGGTGCTCTTTTTTGCTTTCATCTCCCAGTTCAAGCATATCTCCGATAATAATGGTTTTACGGCCTTCAAAACTGATAAAGTTATTCAATGAAGCAGTCATAGAACTTGGGTTGGCATTATAGGTATCCAGAACCAAAGTTCTTCCCTCCTTTTTCACCACCTGAGATCTCATATTGGTAGGCGTATACAATTCCAGAGCATGTTTTATTTTCTCAAAACTGATTCCGAAATGAAGACCAAGACTTGCGGCTGCACAAAGATTGGTAAAATTGTATTCTCCTGTCAGTTTTGAAACAGCTTTTACTCCCTGATAAGCTAATCCTACAAAATGTTCTTCCGAAAAAGATTCAAAATTATAATCGGATGCATCTTTTCCAAAGGTAATTTTAGGGGAATAATCTTCTGTTTTCTCAACCTGGATAGGATCATTTTCGTTAACAACAATGGTTTTATGATTGTTTTTAAGATAATCATATAGTTCAGACTTCCCTTTGATCACTCCTTCGAATCCTCCGAATCCTTCTAAATGAGCTTTTCCAAAATTGGTAATATATCCTAAATCAGGTTGTGAGATGGTACACAGAAATTCAATTTCTTTCTGATGATTAGCTCCCATCTCAATGACGGCCATCTCATGTTCAGGTTTAATGGAAAGGATCGTCAAAGGAACTCCGATATGGTTATTCAGGTTTCCGAATGTATACTGAACATTAAACTTTTCTGAAAGAACAGCATGAATCAATTCTTTTGTAGTAGTCTTTCCGTTACTCCCTGTAAGCCCGATAAAAGGAATGGCAAGCCTGCTTCTGTGATAGAGAGAGAGCTGCTGTAAAAACTCAAGGGTAGACGGAACATAGAAAATATTTTTATCTCTGTTTTCAAATTCCGGAAGCTCAACAATTACTGCCAAAGCTCCATCATCTATGGCTTTTTCTGCTAAAGTAGCCGCATTGAAATTCTCACCGGAAAAGGCAAAGAAAATATCATTCTCTGCTATTTTTCTGCTATCAATAGTCACCTTTGCGGCCTGCAGAAATAAAGGATAAAACTGTTCTATATTCATGTGGAAATATATATATATTTTTTAAAGAGGTCACATGCAATCGCCAAATCTATATGAGTATTTTAGACTTTTTAATCAAAGCGATTTCATGGTTCAAAAATAAAAAAACCTTCCGGAAATCCGGAAGGTTTTTTATAAGTATTTTTTGATAAAT
Organism: Chryseobacterium sp. KBW03; assembly: GCF_003852415.1. Taxonomy (NCBI): domain Bacteria; kingdom Pseudomonadati; phylum Bacteroidota; class Flavobacteriia; order Flavobacteriales; family Weeksellaceae; genus Chryseobacterium; species Chryseobacterium sp. KBW03. The sequence continues at coordinate 377,121 of NZ_QAJO01000005.1, forward strand.
ATTATCTTCTAGTTCTACTCTTATCGTTTGTTCTAGAATCCTGTGCAACACGGAATCCTACCCAACCATAAGCTCTGTTTTGATTTTTATATCTTCTTTGTCCCGGGTCCAGCCAATACGCTGTATCCTGCCAAGAACCTCCTTTTACTACTCTAACCTCGTTAGAAATTCCAGAAGTTCTTTCTTTAGTATCTTTCTGTAGTTTCACTCTACCCGTTCCATCTACAACGAAACTTGTTTTAGGAGCGTTGTACATATCAAATCCTGCAGCAGAATCTGAAGCTCTGTAATATTCTAAAGAAGATTGTCTGTCACCATCTCTGTAATTTCTGTAGTCAGCGATAGTCTGTCTTTCGAATTGTCCAGGAAGTCCTTTATAAACTAATCTTCCGTCAGCTAAAGTATCATATTTGATACTACCTTCGTCGATCATTTTATAAGTTCCGTCACCGTTTCTTACGATAGCTTGAGGCATGTTTCCTCTATAGTAGTTGAAATCACTGTAATCCTCATCAATGATAGGTCTGTAAACGTCAGCAGTCCATTCTGAAACGTTACCGAACATACCATAAACACCAAGATCATTAGATGGATACTTTCTTACATCAGAAGTTTGTGCAGAACCATCGTTCTTCCATCCTGAGATACCAGAATAATCCCCTTTACCCATTTTGAAGTTTTCAAGGAACATTCCTCTGTCTCTTCCTTTAGTACCTCTTAATCTTTCGATTTCAGGTTTTTTACCTAAGTATTGGTTATATTCTCTGGTTTTAGCCATACCAAGAGCTGCATATTCCCATTCTACTTCAGTAGGAAGTCTGAACTTCTGTACCATTGCAGAATTTGGAGCTCTGTTGGCTGCAAGCAATCTCTGGTTTGTAGTTTTCATCCCAGTTTTTTGCTGCATTCTTTTCTCATTAATATATCCTTGCATTTCAGGATCATTCGATTTGAATTTATCCATGTTGAATGCAGTACCTCCTTGGTTATTGGATTCGTTGATATACAAATCTTTAGCAATAATACCAGACTGCATCAAAGCTTTTTCGTTCGCTCTGTCTGTCAGCCATTCACAGTATCTGTTTGCCTGTGTCCAAGAAACTCCTACAACTGGATAGTAATCGAATTCCGGAGAACGCAAATACGTTTCGTTATAATCGTTTCTAGCTAATTTGTTGTCCCATAATAAGGTATCAGGTAAAGCACCGTTATAGATCTCCTTAAAACTCGGGTCACTTGGTGGGAATACATACTTCAACCATGTCAGGTATTCGCGGTATTCGTAGTTAGTAATTTCAGTTTCACCGATAAAGAATGAACTTACCTGCATTCTGCGAGGTGTGTTATTCCAATCGTGCATAACATCATCTTTCACTAATCCCATCGTAAAAGTTCCACCTTCTACATATACCATTCCAGGCCACCCCTTCTGCTTCTGTTGCTTTCCTGCAAAAAACCAACCTTGTTTTTCGTTTGGTTTCCAACCTGTTTTGCTGACAAATTTTTTGGTACCGCCACCCTTGCTGGTTCCTGATCCGCCACAGCTGGTTAATGCAAGTGTAGAACTTAATGCTATTAATGAAAACAACTTTAGTTTTTTCATAGTTGATATAAATATTTTCAAAGTACAAAGAAAAAATAAATTATTCAATAAATCAAGTAAACATTTGATTTTTTTGAAAAACGTTAACAAATTAATTTTATTGTATCGCAATTTAATTCTAAAATTTTCATTTATTTTGTAATTTAGCAATTTCAATAGTAAACATGAAACGAAAAATTACGCTTTTATCTTTAATCGCTTTTGCATCAACACTTTACGCCCAGAGAAACACCATAGAATGGAGTGGCTCTAAAATTCAGGATTTTGGTGACACAAAATTGAATCTTCCAAATTTTAAAAATGAAGGTTTTTCTTTCAACCAAAATAACGTTTTTATAGTAACCAAGCAAAAAATTGGAGAAAAGCAATTAAAAATTTCAGACCTTGTCTGGGAAAACGTTTCCAATCAGGATTTATTTGAACTTGATAAAGGCAGTCTTCCCAATTATGATGTGGCAGATGTTGCCTATTATACTTTAGATGGAGACAGCTATGCAAGTGTGAGTATCGCTTTATTCAAAAATGTAAAAGGCCGTGTTCAGAGATTATCCTCATTTAATGTTTCAGAAGCCTCCGCATTTGTCAATACTACAGGTACTGTCAGTAAAATAGGATCCAACATTAACCCATTATCAAGTGGGAATTTCTACAAAATAAAAGTAGACAAATCCGGAGTATTCAAAATTACCTCTCAATTTTTAAAAGATAACGGAATCAATCCTGGTTCTGTAAATCCTAAAAATTTCAGAATCTATGGAAACGGGGGGGTAATGCTTCCTGAGTTTAACCAGGATGCGAGATACGGAGCCTTACAGGAAAACGCTATTCAGGTAGTGGGTGAAGATGACGGCGTATGGAATGATAATGATTATGCTCTTTTCTATGCACAGGGACCTGATGGATACAATCTTTATGATACTTCCAATGGAAATGGTTTTAAAAGAAAGGATACCCGATTCAGCGAAAGAAGCAATAATGTCAAAAATATATATGAGGATTTCTCTTATTACTATATCAACTTTGACAAAGGTTCCGGTAAAAGGGTTCCGACGGTTGATGGAACTCTTCCGGCCCAGGTAATTACAAGATACGACAATTATCAGGTGATCAACAAGGATCAGAAAAACCTGTTGAAAGTGGGTAGAACATGGGTAGAAGACACTCCTTTCAACAATGAAAAAACAATAACGCTTGCTACCAATTCGCCCATACAGGCAAATGATGTTGTACGATACAGAGCACAGGTGATAGCTTATAATTCACAACAGAATACGATTGATTTTAAGATCAATAATTTAAATCCGCACCCGCTGCAAATAATCCCTTCAGATACATCAACATATCAGTATACCTTCTATCCTGTAACCTATACAGGTTCTCTTACCAATCTTACCGGGAACCAGATTACAATGGTTTTGAACCCTGATATTTCTAAAAACCCTAACGGAACTTTCTATTTTGATTATGTAGAAGTTCAGTATAAGGAAAATCTGGCTTTCAATGGTTCACAGATGAATTTCAGAGATTATTCGATTGTAAGTGGAAGCAATACAGATTATGGTTTCAGCATTAGCAACGCTGCTAATATTGAACAGGTATGGGATGTAACGGATATTACAAATGCTACTAAAAGGGTTAATAAAGGAGGAGCCGGCTCTTTCAACTTTGCCTATACTGCTGCTGATCAGAATTTCAATAATGAATTTGTGGCTTTCCGTGCTGATGCTGCTTTCAGTCCTCAGTTTGTAGGAAGAATTTCAAATCAGAATCTTTCTGCTTTACAAAATGTAGATTACCTTATCCTTACTGTACCTGAAATGATGGGCCAGGCACAAAGACTTGCCAGCTACCATCAGACCAATCATAATTATAAGGTAGAAATTGTAGATGTTAACAAGATCTATGAAGAATATGGCAGTGGAAGCAAAGACCTTACTGCTGTAAGAGATTTCGTAAGCAAGCTAAATACTCCTCTTGGAAGACTTCAGTATGTATTTATTCTGGGGGATGCCTCATTTGATTATAAGAACAGGGTTCCGAATAATACAAACGTTGTTGCCAGCTACCAGAGTGAGCAGTCTTCAGATTATGTATCATCATTTGTAACGGATGATTATATTGTAATGACCAAGCCGCAGACTACATTATTAATTGAAAATAATTTACCGGATCTGCCAGTGGGTAGAATTCCTGCCGCGAATACCAGTGAAGCCGGAGATATGATCAATAAAACGCTGGCTTATTATAATTCTCTTCAGGGACAATCAAGTCCTTTCGGAGACTGGCGTATGAGACTTGACTTTGTAGTGGATGATAATAATGAAGGAGGAAGTCCTTTCCACAATGTCATGAACAACTCTCTGGTTAGTATATTTGAACAACCTGGCCAGGTAGACCTGAAAGAATATAATGTTAAAAAATTATACCTGGATGCCTTTACCGCTCAGAGTACATCCGGAGGTCGAAGATATCCGCAGGTAAACCAGGCTATTTCCAACGCTATCGGAAACAGCTTATATCTTTTCTATTTCGGACATGGAGGAATCAACGGTTGGGCACAGGAAAGAGTATTGACAAGTACTGAGGTTCAGAATGCCAATAACTTCTCCAATGTATACAGCAGATTCCCGTTTGTGTCTACCATCACCTGTGAATTTACTTTATGGGATGAGCCTTCAACCAACTCTGTAGGAGAACAGTTTATTAAAATGAAACAGGGAGGTGCATCAACAATGATTACTTCCAGCCGTGCCATTGGGGTAGATTACGGACGTGACTTTACCAATACATTGACTCAAAATATATTTAAGCTTACCAACGATGATTTCAACTCATTAGGAAATGCTCATTTAATTGCTAAAAAGCAAAAGGGTCCCAACAATAATCACTTAAAGGTAAACTTATTGGGTGACCCTGCTATGAAACTGAGCAGACCACAAAGACTTCTGATCATTGATAATATCGAAACACCAGTTCCGGGACTGATCAGAGGTTTGGATTTTGTTAAAATAAAAGGACACGTCAATAATACGAACGGAACATTGAACAGTACCTTCAACGGAAAGGTCAGCATCAATATTTTCGATAAGAGATTAAATAAGAAAACTTTAAATAACAATGGAGTTTTATCTCCTGTATTAGATTATACTGAAGAAGGAAGCGCCATTGTAAAAGCCGCCGGAACTGCTGTGAACGGTGTATTTACTGCCGAATTCTACGTCCCTAAAGACATCAACTACGCAGTAGGTCAAGGAAGAATACTAGCCTACGCAGACAACAAATCTACGGATGTTTTCAACAATCAGGCTGTACAGGTAGGTGATATCAACCCTAACGGAATTAATGATAACCAGCCGCCAAAGGTAAAACTGTATATGAATAACACCAACTTTGCTGATGGCGGAATTACCAATCAGAACCCTATGCTTCTGGCTTGTCTTACGGATGATACAGGAATTAATTCAACCGGATCAGGAGTCGGTCACGATATTACCGTATACCTTGACGGGCAGATTATCAATACTGTTGTTTTGAATGATTTTTATGCTCCGGGAGAAGGAAACGGATGTTTAAACCCAAGTCTTGCCGACTATCAGAAAGGAAATGTTACCTATCCTTTCAGAAATATGTCAATCGGACAACACCAATTGACATTTAAAGTTTGGGACATAAACAATAATTCAACAAGTGCTACGTTAAATTTTGAAGTTAAGGATGAATCCGACCAACACCTGACGATCAACCGTCCGCTGAACTGGCCAAATCCATTTACTAATAAAACATATATTCAGTTTGAACACAATTGTGATGATATTCTGGATGTGAACGTACAGATTTATACAATAACGGGAAGACTGGTAAGAACTTTATCACAACCTGTGGTGGCAGAACCGTTCCTACAGGGCTTTAGAACCCCTCGTCAGGCAATAGAATGGGACGGAAGAGATGATTTTGGGGCTACTGTTGCAAAAGGTACGTATATTTTTAAGATATTTGCAAAAAGTCAAAATCAAGAAAAATGCAAAGGAAGTGCTACAGCTGTAGAAAAAATGGTACTTTTGAAATAATTAAATAATACATAGACAATAATATTAACAAAAAACTGATAATATATAAAAGACAACATATGAATTTAACTACTAAACTGCTTTTAGGATTTGGTTTGAGTGCTGGTTTTTTAGGCTATTCGCAAGATTTAGGTAAAGTAAACCCAGTTCTTACCGGAGCTCCTTTCCTAAGAATTGCTCCTGATGCGAGATCGGGAGGTATGGGAGATCAAGGGGTGGTAACCTCTCCGGATGCATTTTCTCAATTCTGGAATGCGGCTAAATATCCTTTCAGCAGAACAAGTTCTTCCGTAGGTCTTAACTATACACCTTACATGGGAAAACTTACCAATGATGTATTCTTATTATATGCTTCGTTCCACAAGTTCCTGGGGCAGGAAGAAAGATCTACAATTTCTGCAAGTATCTATTATTTCAATATGGGACAGGTAGACCTGACTCAGTTGGTAGGTACAGAAATTGCATCAATGGGTACATCAAAACCAAACGAATTCTCAATTGACGTTGCCTACGCTTTGAAGCTTTCTGATTCATTCTCTGGTGCTGTTACCGGTAGATTCATCCGTTCAGACTTAGCCGGAGGTTTCAACACAGATACTACACTTAAGGCTGCAAACAGTTTTGCAGTAGACGTTTCAGGATACTATACTTCTCCAAGATTCTCCAGTATTGGTGGATATGATGGGAAGGTAAATGCAGGTTTGGCTATTCAGAACTTAGGTCCGAAACTGGATTATACAGGAAATGAAGAATCAAGATCTTATCTTCCGACTATGGCAAGATTAGGGGTTGGATATGACATGTACCTGGATGATATGAATAGAGTAGGAATCTCTGTAGAAGGTTCAAAACTTTTGGTTCCTGGATCTGAGTATGCAGGAATAGACCCTAATACAAGACAGCCTATTTATCAAATCCCTAACGTAGGGCCAATGGCTGGTATCGGAAAATCTTTCAAAAACAAAAATAGTATCATGTACAGTGGTGCTTTAGAATATTCTTATGACAATGCTTTTTCTGTAAGAGGAGGTTACTTCCATGAAAGTGAAGAGCAGGGAGCAAGACAGTTTGCAACAGCGGGTGTTGGACTAAAATACCGTTCTTTCGGACTTGATCTTTCTTACCTGATCAATATGTCTAAAATCAACAGTGCATTGGATAATACTCTTCGTTTCGGTCTTACCTGGAACATTGGAGAAGAAACATCCAATAACGATCGTTAAAAAAAGCAAAAGCTATACAAAAAAGCCTCATACATTGTAATGAGGCTTTTTTTTGTCAATTTATTTATAATAACAATTGACTATTGACCTTTAAACAATTGAATGGTATAATCAAGAAGTCTTCCATCCCCATAATCCCCATGTCCAGGAACGACGATTTTTACATTGGGATATTCTTTTTTTACTTTTTCAACGGTATTGGACCACGCAGAAACATTGGCGTCTCCCAAATATCCTTTGCCTGCCTCAAGTTCTTTCAACAAACAGCCTCCAAACAGAATATTTTCACTTGGAAAATACCCCACTGCATTATCCTTTGTATGGCCTTCCCCAAAAAATTTTGCAGTAACCTCTTTATCTCCTACTTTCAGAACAACTGCATCATTGAAACTGTTTTCAGGAATGACGAAATGATTTTCTTTGGCCAATTCAATTGTTTTAGCATATGAATAAGAAGGAATACTATGCTTGTGGAATGCCATCAATCCACCTAAACTATCATCATGAAAATGAGTAGGAATCACCGCATTGATTTTTGCATGGAGTTTTTCAGTAATCCATTTAATAAGCTCTTCGGAACTTTTATCATTAGTAGGAGTATCAAAAACGATAGTTTCATCATGATCTTTTACAATCAATCCGTTACAAGGGACATTTCCAAAATCATTGGTTTGTTTAAAGGAAGTATGAATAAAAGAATGTTCTGAAATCTGAGTAATGATCAGAGTATTGGATTTATAAATTTCTTTTGCTTTAAAAGGATCTTTATTCCGTGAACTGCAGCTTAGGATAATGAAAGAAAATAAAATGACAACTATATTATTAATACTAATTTTCATGAGCCTGAATATTTAAGAGTTGAGATAAGCTAAGGTAAGAATTCATAAAACACGATTTGTCAGCGAAAATGTTAAAGTGAATCCTCAATCCACTTTTGTTGGTGTGTTTATTTTTAAACACTCAGTAACGCTCATTAAAAAAATATAATATTTAAGTTTACAAAAGTCTCTTTTTTATGGCGCTTTTCTTAAATTCAATAGCTATTTTTGTAATATGAACTATTCGGCGGAACTAAAAAAATTTGTAACCAGTCAGTATGTATATTCTGCCATCAGAATTACATTAGCTACTGTTCTGCCTTGTCTAGTCCTCGCCCACTTCGGGATTTTGAAAGAATACTTCCTCTTCCCTCTCGGAACCAGCTTTGTAGCCCTTACGGATCAGCCCGGCCCATTTATCCGAAGAAGAAATGCCCTTACCTTTGCGATCTTCTGTTTTGTTTTTGTCGCACTCATTGCAAGTCTTGTGATGAATATTAAGCTATTGGTTCTTCTTGAGGTTATCGTATTCGGGATGTTTTTCTCACTCATTGGGGTTTATGGTCAAAGATTGGCTGCTGTAGGCTCATTATCCCTGGTTGTGCTTGCTATCTTTATTGACGGGCATCTTACGGGAAGTAATATCTTTAAAAGTCTGCTGATCTTTGCTTCAGGCTGTATTTGGTTTTTACTCATATTCCTTATCGTAACCACCATACGTCCTTATAAACTGGCGAGCCAGATGATTGGAGAGAATTATCTTCAGCTGGCTGAGTTTTTAAAGATTAAAGCCAATTATTACCAGAAGAATCCAGATTTTAACAAACTGACCACTCAGGTGATTGCGAAACAGATTGCAATAAAAAACCTGCAGGAAGATACCCGGGAAACGGTTTTTAAAACGAGAACCATCGTCAATGAATCGACAACCACCAGCCGTTTGTTGATGCTGATGTTCCTGAATTCCATGGACCTTCATGAAAAGCTGATGACTTCTGAAAGTGACTATCAAAAACTGCAGCAGAGTTTCGAAGACAGTATGATTCTGGTGAATATCCATGATTATCTCAATCTTTTGGCAGAAGAGATTACCAATATAGGAATCGCCCTTCAAAGTGGAACCAGAGCAAAACCACTGTCTGATCTGGAACTGGAATTAAAGAACTTAAATTATAATTATTTCGAGCTTAGAAATAAACAACTGTCTTCCGACAACCTGGAAAATTTCATGATCCTGCGTCAGATCCTGATGCGTATCTATGAAATCACGAAAGAAATCAACGAGATCTATAAAGTATTTTCTCAGAATATAAAACTGGCGAAGAGTTTATCCACAGGATTAGATTTGAAAAAATTTATGCCTAATGAGCCTAAATTGAATGCCAAGGTTTTAAGAAATAATATTTCATTATCATCTTCCCATTTCCGTCACGCCATAAGAATTACAACCGCTTTATTGTTGGGGTACCTTTTTTCTATGTTCGATCTTTTGGGACTGGGGCATACTTACTGGATATTAATTACCATTACGGCTATTTTAAAACCTGCTTATTCCATTACAAAACAGCGAAATCTTCTTCGTCTCTATGGAACCATTGCCGGAGCAACGATTGCTTACGTTATTCTGCATTTTATCCATATTAACGGAGTATTACTGGCTATTCTGCTTGTCAGTATGATCATGTGTTTCAGCTTTTTGAAAGGACGGTACTTCTGGGCGGTATTATTCATGACTATTTATGTTTTCCTGAGTTTTAATTTTTTAAATCCAGGAAAGGTTAATATCATTTTTAAAGACAGAATCGTTGATACAGCGATTGCAGGAATCATTGCTTTTGTGGTGTCTTATATTGTATTGCCGGTCTGGGAACATACCCAAAATCTGGATCTGATGAAAAAGTCTGCCGCAGACAACCTTATCTATTTCCAGAGTGTAATTTCTAAATTCTTACAGGGAAATTTTGACCTTGAGGAGTATAAAGTAAAAAGAAAAAATGCCATCATTTCTTTGGCCAATCTTTCCGATAATTTTCAGAGAATGATTTCTGATCCTAAAAATCAGCAGAAAAAACTGGAAGTAGTACATCAGTTTGTGGCAACCTCCCATTTGATCACAGCCTATACTGCTTCGTTATCTCAATATGCAAAAAGTAATGAGGTATATCCTGAAATAGATGCTGAAAGCTGGAGCAGAAAGATTGAAGCAGAAATGCAGCAAACCTCTACCCTTCTCAACGGAAATGACGTGAACGAAACCCTGAAAATGGAAAGCCGTCTTGAGCCGGAAGATTCTTCCATTGAAGATATGTTGTTGAAAAGAAAAACCGAGATTGAAGAAAATGACATTGTTGACAGAAGAGATCCTGATAAAATATCACATTTGACGGAGCTTAAAAATATCCACGATATTCTGGAGCTGATCTATGATGTAGCAAAAGAACAGAGAAAGGTCATCGAAAAATATAAAAATGAAACAGAGCCTACTCCTCCACAATCGTAAAACAGTAGTCATCAAAAAATTCTACCCTGGCTTTGAATTCATCTGAAAACTGATCGTCATATACACGGCAGCTTATTTTATGAAGGTGCTTCAGCTCAAAAGGCTTTACCTCATAATTCTTCTTTAAAGACCAATATTTTGAGTGATGAATTTTGTACATGCTTTCCTTTACACTCCATATAATGGTGTAAAAAGTATCGGCTTTATCTTCGGGAATGAATCCGCGTTCATTTTCATAGGTGAATTTATCGATTACCCTTAAAATCTTAGGGTTGAATTTTTCGACATCAATTCCTATTTTATTTTTAGAAATGGCTATGGCAGCAAAAGGAAAAGAATGCGTAATAGAAATTTCCGCATCGTTGGGAGAAAGAAAAGGTTCTCTTTCTTTATATAAAATTTTAGAATGAGGTTTTAGTCCTTTCAGAAGTTTACGGACCATCAGTACTTCAAGGAGTTTCTTAGGATGATAATCTTTCACCTTTTCAGCATTCTCCGGCTCCAGAAGGTCGTTGATATCAAGCTCTTCATCCTCATCATATTTCCAAACAAGGATCGTGGCATTATCATCTGAAAAATCTCTGTAAAGGGGCATTCTTTTTTTATTGGACAAAAATACTAAAAAGAAACCACTTCCAAAAAATAGGAAGATGAGAGCTGGAGGATGGAAGTTGCTACTCGTTATAAAAATAAATTCTTTGTTTGATTAATCTTTATAAACCTTAAGCCTCCTTCTTCCAGCTCCCAGCTTATTTATTTAGATTGGTGATTCGCATCATTTCTATGCTCTACAATGTCAAGATTGGCATCTACAAAATAAGCACTTCCAAATCCGTTCACATAAGATCCTTTTACAGGCTGCAGAGCAATTAAAATAAAGTCTCCCATTCCGGAAATGACATCCACTACTTTTCCGTGAGTTTCTTTAAGTTTAGCCACTACCTCATTCCATACTTCAGAATCTCTTTCAATTTGAGAAGGTGCTGCTTCAATAGTCAGACGTTCACGGGCATAGATCTGTTTGGTTGCAGATTCGTCTTCAATAAACATGATAGAGGCATTTCTTCCATCAGCAAGGTTTTTTGTATGTTTTGCCATGAAAGATACCAGAATATAAAACGTCTGTTCCACCTGTACAAAAGGGGCATAGCTGGAATTAGGAATTCCTTCAGCATCCACCGTAGCCAGGATGATACTTTTGGAAGCATTGATGAGCTCCTGTACTTTTGGAGCAATAGGCTTAGCACTCTTTTCTGTATGAGTATGATTCATAATATATATATTTTTTTATCCGCTAAAATTAACTATTTATATTAAGACTAAATAATATTAACTCATGTTTAATCTCATAAACCTGAACTTAATTTTGCCGTTTTTATATCTTAATTATTAATCGTAATTTTGCCTTTCGTTATCAATTGAATTTAAAAACTATTCATTACATATGAGTACTACAACACAATACGTTCCTTACAAAGTTAAGGATATCTCCCTTGCAGAATGGGGTAGAAAAGAAATTACCCTTGCAGAAGCAGAAATGCCTGGTTTGATGTCTATCCGTGAAGAATACGGACCTTCTCAGCCACTGAAAGGAGCAAGAATCGCAGGATGTCTTCACATGACTATCCAGACGGCTGTGCTTATCGAGACATTGGTTGCTTTAGGAGCTGAAGTTACCTGGTCATCTTGTAATATTTTCTCTACACAGGACCACGCTGCTGCGGCTATTGCTGCTGCTGGAATTCCGGTTTATGCTTGGAAAGGTTTAAATGAAGAGGATTTTGACTGGTGTATTGAGCAGACTTTATTCTTCGGTGAAGACAGAAAGCCATTAAACATGATTTTGGATGATGGTGGAGATTTAACAAACATGGTTTTTGATAAATACCCTGAATTCACAAAAGATATCAAAGGTCTTTCTGAAGAAACTACGACAGGAGTACACAGACTGTACGAAAGAATGAAGAACGGAACTTTGGTAATGCCTGCTATCAACGTAAATGATTCAGTAACTAAGTCTAAATTCGACAACAAATACGGATGTAAAGAATCTGCTGTAGATGCAGTAAGAAGAGCTACAGATGTAATGTTAGCTGGAAAAAGAGTAGTAGTTTGCGGATACGGAGACGTAGGTAAAGGTACAGCTGCTTCATTCAGAGGAGCTGGTTCTATCGTTACTGTTACAGAAATCGATCCCATCTGTGCGCTTCAGGCTGCAATGGACGGTTACGAAGTAAAAAGATTAGATACAGTGGTAGATAATGCTGATATCGTTATCACAACTACAGGTAACTTCAATATCGTTAGAGGGGAGCATTTCCTTAAAATGAAAGATAAAGCTATCGTTTGTAACATCGGTCACTTCGACAATGAAATCGATATGGCTTGGTTAAACAAAAACTATGGTCAGACTAAATCTGAAGTGAAGCCTCAGGTTGACATCTATACTATTGAAGGAAAAGAAGTAATTATCCTTGCAGAAGGTAGATTGGTAAACCTTGGATGTGCTACAGGTCACCCAAGTTTTGTAATGTCTAACTCTTTCTCAAACCAGACTTTGGCTCAGATCGAATTATGGAACAACTCTGCTGCTTATGGAAACGAAGTATATATGCTTCCTAAGCACTTAGATGAGAAAGTAGCTGCTTTACACCTTAAGAAATTAAGCGTTGAGCTGGAAACTCTTTCTCCTGAGCAGGCTGAATATATCGGAGTAGACGTAAAAGGGCCATTCAAGCCTGAATACTACAGATACTAGGATCTATATAAAACATGATATTATCCCACTATTTCTAAGATAGTGGGATTTTTTTCATATAATATTATGAGCTATTCCGTATGTTTGCCGGCTAAAAAAAGCATGAAAAATCACTTATTTCCGATACTTATAAGTATAAGTGTTGCAGTATTCTTTAACAGCTGCAGCAGCAGTAATGATGATACCAACCTTGAACCTGAGAAAAAACTATTACTGAGTAAATTTACCACCACTTATTATGATAATCCTTCACAACCTGAGACGATTGAGCAAACATTCGAATATAATAGTAAGGGAGAACTTATAAAATCTCTGCATAAAGGATTAGTAACCACTTTTGAATATTTCAATGGTAAGCCGACAAAAGCTACCTTTTTTAATAACAAACAAGAGCCTTCATATTCCTCCGTATTTTATTACAATCAGGGGGGACAACTGGATAAGATTAAGGCTACTTACGCTAATTCATCTTCCCGAACCACAAACTACACCTATAATTCAAACGACCAGCTTATCAATATTACCAATTGCTTTTCTGAAAATTGTAATAATCCGGGAACTATTTCCTATACTTATGATGGAGAAAATATTTCAACGGAAATCACCTCAACACCAGGCACGGTCAGCTCAACTTATAAAGAAGAATATACTTCTGATAGTAAACTAAACCCTTATACCAATACCAACAAGTATCTGCGAATTATGATGGGAAGAGCAGATATTCTCAGTAAAAACAACTATACAAAAGATAAAAGCAGTACCAAAATCAGCAATAGCTGGGAAGCAGGTGAAACCACTACTTTCACTTTACAATACAACAATGCAGGTTTTCCTGTTCAGGCTACAGGAATAGGTAGCGACGGAAAACTTTCCGTTCAGTACCATTACGAATATATTACTCAATAAGATAAGAGCTCTCCAATTTGGGGAGTTTTTTTTATGAGCTGATCCCGCTATCCGCTCATACTCCTCACGCCATAGCCTTCCCACATCTTACCTCTGCAACTCTCCTACTCTTGCTCCGGGGTAACCGCTGCTATCGGGGCTAGGGAAGAATTATGAATTATCAATTTTCGTTCAACCTTATAAACATTCAATAGGAATGAACTTTAGTCCGTTTTTACTATTCAATAAAAGTCCATTGGCTTTAGCCAAAAATTAATGAATATCTCTACCGTATTTTGCCCATATTTTCCCTCTGTTAGAGCTCTATTTATAAAAAATGAATATCTTAGCCCCTTAAATAAAACAGTAAATACATGAAAAAACAAAAAGTCTCGAATGCATTCATCGCTGCATCTTGGGTAGCATTGGGAGCCGGAATGATCGGTTTCATCGTGGGTCTTGTGAGGGCTGAAATGCTTCTGAATGAGAAAGGATATTATTTCACCATCCTTCTTTATGGCTTATTTGCCGTTGTTTCTCTGCAGAAAGCAGTAAGAGACCGATTAGAAAATATTCAGGTAACCGATATTTATTATGGCATTTGCTGGTTTGCTACATTATCATCCATTATACTATTAGCCATAGGACTTTGGAATGCAACCATCCTTCCAAGTGAAAAAGGATTTTATGCCTTTGCATTTTTGCTCGCTCTCTTCGGAGCTATTGCAGTCCAGAAAAATACCAGGGACAATATGATTCAGGAATAAAGTAAAACTCTCCAAAATGGAGAGTTTTTTATTTTATCAGAATAAACAAAATTCAAAACAAACACGAAAAACATCATAAATATTTTAAATTTTTATTATATTTATATCGAAAAAAATAGAGATATCATTAAAAATATTCTTTATTTCTATTTTTCCCATGAAAAACTAATACCATAAAACAATAAGCATGATTTTAAAAAAAATCCCAATGCTCATTTTTCTTTTGTCAATATTCACGGCAAAAGCGCAAAATGAATTTATCACCATCTGGAAAACCCAGAACGCACAACAAATTACATTTCCGGGAAGAGGAACCAATTTTCAGGTTTCCTGGGAAGAGGTCGGATATCCACAACACAATGGAACGATGAATAATGTAACTTCTACTAAGGAATTCATCATCAATCTAGGCACTCCTTTGAATCCTCAATCATCCCAAGTCAGCTATAAAATCAAAATCAGCAACGGAAATGGAAGCTTTGATCAGGTAAGGTTCTACGACAGTACAATAGTCCCTGTTTACAATGCTGCAGACCGAATAAAATTTACCCAAATTGCTCAATGGGGAAATATAAAATGGAAAAGTTTTGACAACGCTTTTGTATTCTGCAACTTTATGGACGTGACAGCAACTGATGCTCCTGACCTGAGCATGGCAACCAGTATGAATCAGATGTTTTATATGTGTACAGCATTGGTAGGCAATCCTTCTTTCAATACATGGGATACTTCTACCATTACAGATATGTATTATATGTTTGGAGATGCTGACCAGTTCAACCAACCGTTAGGAAACTGGAATACGGCCAATGTCACAGATATGTCGTTTATGTTTGATAATACAGCATTCAATAAGCCTCTCGGCGAATGGAACACATCGAAAGTGACCACCATGGAGCATATGTTTCATGAGGCTAAGAATTTCAACCAGGATATTCAAAACTGGAATATATCCAGTGTTACCAATATGAACGAAATGTTTCATCATACAGCTTTTAATCAAAATCTGGGAAAATGGGACCTCAGCTCACTGGTAACTGCTAATGATATGTTTCTCAATTCTGCTATGAGCTGTCTGAATTATGACAAAACACTTTTCGGATGGAGCCAGAATTCATCAACACCTAATAATATTACCCTATCCAGTGTTTCTCCAATAGTATATTCTCATCCGGATGCAGTTACCGCAAGAAATTATTTGATCAATTCTAAAGGCTGGACTATATCAGGGGATGTTTATAATGCGCTATGTAATCAGACTCTTTCAACTTCTGAAATGGAGATTAGCAATAAAGCTTTCATCTATCCCAACCCTGCCAAAGATAATATTCACCTGAAAAACATTCCGAATACAGTACGTTATATCATCACCGATATGAGCGGAAGAACTGTTGTCAAAGACCGCCTGGAAAATGATGAAATTCCTGTCAGGTCTTTATCTCCGGGAAATTACATCCTGCAGGTGGTTACCAAGAATAAAATTCATTCATTCCCATTCATTAAAAAATAACCGTAAAACCAATCACTATAAAATTTTAATCATGATTTTAAAAAAAATTCCGATGCTCATTTTCCTTTTGCTGATATTCGTGGCAAAAGCGCAACATGAATTCATTACGGTGTGGAAGCCCAGCCTGCCCCCTCCTCCCAATGCTTATACAGGAATTCCTGTAAACTCAAACAATAATCAGATCTGGTTTCCCGGAAGAGGAACCAATTACCAGATCTATTGGGAAGAGATAGGCTATCCTTCTCACAATGCTACTTTAACGAATGTGACTTCTGCCTATCAGACCTTGATCGATTTCGGAGCCCCACAAAATCCCAATCCGTCAGATGCTACTTATCGGATAAAGGTAAGTAACGGAAACGGAAATTTTCATCAGATAAGATTTGCAGACTGGGATATGCTAAATTATGACGCAATTGTAGGAGATGTTCATAAAATACTATTGGTAGAACAATGGGGAACTATTCAGTGGTCTTCTATGGAACAGGCGTTCCAGGCGTGCAAAATTTTAGATTTCACCGCAACTGACATTCCCGATCTGAAGATGGTAACGGATATGTCTTACATGTTTTCAGGATGTTATGATTTAGTTGGAAACCCTAGTATCAACAACTGGAATACTGCTAGTGTCACTACTTTGCTGGGAACGTTTGCAGGATGTTTTGTCTTTAATCAGCCGGTTGGAAATTGGAACACTTCCAATGTGACTATGATGGGAGTAACGTTCAACGTAGCAAAGCTTTTCAACCAGCCATTAGACAACTGGGATACCTCTAAAGTAACTGCCACTACAGCAATGTTTAGTATGGCTAAGGAGTTTAACCAACCTATTGGAAGTTGGGATATGTCTAATAATCTTGATGCTGAATTCATGTTTTCAAATGCTTCAAACTTCAATCAACCACTTGGAAACTGGAATACCTCGCAGATTATAGAAATGAATAATATGTTTTTGAATGCAAGGGCTTTTGACCAGGATATCAGCAACTGGGACACCCAAAATGTGAAATTTATGAATAGCATGTTTAGTAATGCAGAGAACTTCAACAGTAATATTTCTCACTGGGATACAAGAAAAGTAGAATGGATGCAGGATATGTTCAACGGAGCCAAAAAATTCAATCAGGATATAGGAAAATGGAATGTGGCTTTAGTAAAAAGCACAAACAACATGTTCAATAATGCAATTGTCTTTAACCAAAATTTAGGAAGCTGGGATCTGAGTTCTTTGATTTATGCTTCCAATATGTTTAAAAACTCTGCACTGAACTGCCAGAATTATGACAGCACTCTTTATGGCTGGAGCCAGAATCCTTCAATTCCTGATAATATCAATTTGTCTTCGGTTTCACCTCTTACCTATTCTCATAATGCGGCGGTAACGGCAAGAAATTATTTAATCAACAGTAAGGGCTGGACCATTAGCGGAGATACTTATAACGGAGAATGCCAATCTCTCCTTGGAACTTCTGATCTAAAGGTGAAAGGTGAAATCAATCTGTATCCTAATCCTGCTACCGATATTATCTATGTGAAAAACTCCAATGCAAAAGACTTTAAGATTATGGATCTAAGCGGAAGAATTGTTTTACATGGAAATGTGGTGAATGAACAGATTAATATCCAAGCATTAACTCCTGGTAATTATATTTTACAGCTTTATTCAAAAGAGAATATTCAGAATTTAAAATTCATCAAAAAATAATCTTAAACATTCAACATGATATTAAAAAAAATCCCAATACTCATTTCCCTTTTGTTGGTTTTGATGGTGAAAGCTCAGCATGAGTTTATCACCATCTGGAAGCCGGCCTCTACTGTACTCCCGGCATTAAATGTAGATGCCCCGTATCAGGCTACCAATGAGCAGATATGGTTTCCCGGAATTGGTGAAAATTATGACATTTATTGGGAGGAAGTTGGTTATCCCCAGCACAATGGTTCTCTTACCAATGTAACCTCTACAAAACAGGTTTTTATTGATTTTGGGACATCAATCGCAGATAAGGATGATGCAAAATACAGAGTAAAAGTTACTAACGGCAGCGGAGTTTTCAAACAAATAAAATTCGGATCTCCTCAACTATTTGCTGCTCCTGAACAACTCATTCCTATATGGCAGGTCAACGGAAGTGCAGATAAATTGTTAGAAATAGAGCAATGGGGTAATATCTCATGGACTACGATGAACAGCGCCTTCAGCCTATGTAAACTTATGATACTTACAGCAACAGATACTCCGAAACTTAATAATGTGGATGATGCATCCTTCATGTTTTTTGGTACTAAAAGCTTTAACGGCGCTCCTTCCATGCAAAATTGGGATACTTCGAAAATCAAAAATTTCAGTTTTATGTTTTCCCTTTTATTTGATCCTGCACCATCCACATTAACAGATCAGTTTAATCCTCCTTATTTTGACACCTGGAATATGTCTTCGGCTACGAACTTCAGCTATATGTTTGCAGGAAGAGAAGTTTTTAACCAAACTCTCAATAGCTGGAACGTTTCCAAAGTAACTGACATGAGCTGGATGTTTGGCCAGTGCCTAAGTTTCAATCAGCGTCTGGACAATTGGGATACTTCCAATCTTGAAGATATGCATTTTATGTTTCATATGATTCCGGTTTTCAATCAGCCCCTCAATTGGAATACGTCCAATGTTACTAATATGGCGCATATCTTTCATGGCTGTACGGCCTTTAATCAGCCTTTAGAAAACTGGGATACAACTAAGGTAACCAGGATAGATCAGATTCTTACCAGTGCTTCAAGTTTTAATCAGCCGTTAGGAAACTGGAACTTAGCTTCTCTTACTAATGGGAACAGTGCTTTCACTATGTCAGGTATTAATTGTGAAAATTACAGCAAAACACTTCTGGGATGGGCAGACAATCCCAATACGGCCAACAATGTTCCACTAGGTTCTTTAATAGGAATAAAATATGCGTCAAATGTGTCAGACAAAAGAGATATTCTCATCAATAAAGGTTGGGTATTAATAGGTGACGCTGTGGGAAGCTGTTTATTGTCTTCATCAGATTTGAAGCTGGATAAAAAACCTCTACTTTATCCTAATCCTGTAGTGGATGATATTCACATTGAAGGCTTAAGTGATATTAAGAATTATAAAATTTATGATGCAAGTGGAAGACTGGTAAAGGAAGGAAATCCTAATCATGAGATGATCAATGTAAACTCTTTACCCAAAGGAAATTATATGATACAACTTATCATGAAAGAAAAAACAGTTTCTTCAAAATTCATTAAGAAATAACGATAAACTCCTCTATATGGTATTGAAAAAAATATTGGCCAGCTTTTTTATTGTACTGGTATGTATGGTGAAAGCCCAGAATGAATTTATCACCATCTGGAAGCCCGCTTCTACTGTGATGCAGCCTATCAATGTAAGTGCTCCCTATCAGGCAAGTTCTGAACAAATATGGTTTCCCGGAATTGGTGAAAACTATGATATTTATTGGGAGGAAGTAGGCTATCCCCAGCACAATGGTTCTCTTACCAATGTAACCTCTACCAAACAGGTTCTTATTGATTTTGGGACATCCATCGCAGAGAAGGATGATGCAAAATACAGAGTAAGAGTGAGTAACGGAAATGGTATTTTTCAACACATAAAATTTGGAGATGTACAGGAGGTTCAGCTTCCGGATCAGGTTTTCCCGATCTGGCAGATCAACGGAAGTGCTGATAAAATTCTGGAAATAGAACAATGGGGAAACATTGTCTGGACAACGATGAACAGTGCCTTCAGCCAATGTAAACTCATTCAGATCACGGCTGCTGACACTCCCAATCTTAGTAATGTTGAAGATGCCTCTTATATGTTTTTCGGCACTAAAAGCTTTACCGGTGCCAGCTCCATGCAAAATTGGGATACTTCCAGAATTAAGAATTTCAGGTTTACGTTTGCTATTCTCTTTGACAGCATTATGAACTCACTTCCTGATCAGTTCAATCCACCTTATTTTAATAGTTGGAACATGTCATCAGCAACTGATCTCTCCTTTATGTTTGCAGGAAGAGGACTCTTTAACCAAACATTGAATAACTGGGACGTTTCGAAGGTAACTGATATGAAATGGATGTTTGCTCTTTGCTCCAGCTACAATCAACCGATGGATCACTGGGATACTTCAAGTCTTGAAGATATCCGTTATATGTTCCATTTTATTCCTGCTTTCAATCAATCCTTAAACAATTGGAACACTTCCAAAGTTATCAATATGGCTCATGCTCTCCATGGCTGTACAGCCTTTAATCAGCCTTTAGAAAATTGGAACATGACCAAGGTTACCAGAATAGATCAGCTCCTCAAGACGACTCCTAGTTTTAATCAATCACTTGCCAACTGGAATCTGGCCGCCCTTAATGAAGGTATGCAGGCGTTCACGGAGACAGGAATAGGTTGTGAGAACTTCAGTAAAACACTGGCAGGATGGGCAGACAATCCTAATACTGCCAATAACATTGACTTAGATGATGTAACCTCTTTGACCTATGCTTCTAATGTAACAGATAAAAAGAATATTCTTATCAATAAAGGTTGGGCAATGTCGGGTGATACGGTAGGAAACTGCTTACTGGCTTCATCAGACATAAAACTCAGAAAAAAACTTTTGCTCTATCCTAATCCCGCAGTAGATGATATCCACATTGAAGGATTAGAGGATATTAAAAGTTATAAAATTTATGATGCAAGCGGAAGACTCGTAAAGGAAGGAAATCCTAATAGTGAGATGATTAATGTAGGATCTTTATCAAAAGGAAACTACATTTTGCAGCTGATTCTGAAAGATAAAATAATCTCTTCAAAATTCATCAAAAAATAAAAACAAAAAAGCCTCGCTGTACAGTGAGGCTTTTATTTTGAGTGTAATGATCAACTATTTGTCAAAATGATTGGGATGCTGAGCTTTGATGTCATCTACGGTTCCCAGTACTTTATCTTTTAAAGAATCCTGATACTTCTGAAGTTTAGCAGCCACTTCTTCATTACCGCTTCCTAAAATTTTTGCGGCTAAAATCCCGGCATTTAAAGCTCCGTTCAAAGCTACTGTTGCCACAGGAATTCCACCAGGCATCTGAAGGATAGATAAAACAGAATCCCATCCGTCTATAGAATTACTGGACAAGATAGGAACTCCGATTACCGGAAGTGTAGTACAGCTTGCCACCATTCCCGGAAGATGCGCTGCTCCTCCAGCTCCTGCAACAATTACTTTCAGCCCTCTTTCCTTAGCTGTTTTTGCATAGTCGAACATTCTTTCCGGAGTTCTATGTGCTGAAACTACTGTTAATTCATAAGGGATATCAAGGCTTTTAAGAAAATTTGCAGCCTGTTCCATGATTGGCAGATCACTCTGACTGCCCATAATAATTCCTACCATCTTCAATTTTTATTAGATGTTCAAAGATAAATGTCTTCTTTTAAAATAACAACTTTATTCGTTTCTAAATACAGAAGGTGATATTCCTTTCACTTTTTTAAAGAACCTGTTAAGGTGGCTTTTATCGGTAAATCCAAACTCATCGGCTATTTCACTGATCCGCATATCACTGTATCGCAGGCGGTTTTCAATAAGCTTCAGCTTGTACTGAGCAGAATACTCATTTAATGTTTTTCCTGTATTATTCTTAAAATAACGGCCTACATACGTTTTCGAGATACCAAACACAGTACTGATATTTTCACTCGTTAGCTTTTTAGGATTATAAATATTCCCCTGAACATACTGAATAATATCTGCTGCCTTATGATCAGTACTTTCATTGACTTCCAATATATTTTCCTTGACCAGATTCTGAGCTACTATCGTCAAAACAGCCTGTACAAGAAGCCGGACTAATTCATCATTATAGAAATTCTTACTTTGCATGGCAATCATCAGGCTTTCCATCATTTTTTTGATCACCAGGTTGTTCTCCTCTCCTTTAATAACAGATCCCTGCAGCGTATGACTGGAAAAAACCTTCTCCAGCTGTTTCATAAATACAGGGGTCATGGCATGAAGCTGAAAAAAAACCTTATTGAATCTTATAAAAAAAAGCTGAGTTTTTGTTTTGAATAGGAAACGGTGGGAATCTTCCGGCACAAGCAAAAAAAGGTTTCCTTGATTGTAAGAAAATGTATTCCCATTAATCTCCTGCTCCCCTTCCCCTGAAACGATATAAACTAGTTCAAAAAAACTGACGCTGTGATCTCCTCTCGGACATACCTCTGCTGGTTCTTTTAAAACAAGTTCAAACGGCTGCTGAAGAAAATCTTTTTTCATGACAATATTATACTCTTTTATCATGTAAAAATACAACATACAGAGGTAGCAAATCATAGAAATTTGCAGAAGAAAAAAGAAAATAATGAATTCAAAAATCAATAACAGAAAAATGCAGGCATTGGTATCAGAACAATTTGAAAAACCTTTTGTATTAAAAGAAATAGATAAACCTACTCCGAAAGATCATGAAGTTCTTATTCAAATCAAATCAGCAGGATTGAATCCTTTAGACCTTAAAATAAAAAATGGGCAGGCAGCTCACGCCAAGGTCACTCTTCCGGCTGTACCAGGCATTGATATGTCAGGAATTGTGATAGAAACAGGAAAAAATGTAGAAGGGTTGAAAAAAGGAGATGAAGTATTTGGAATGGTTGGTGGGATTGGCGGCCATCAGGGCACTTTAGCAGAATATATTACTGCTGATGCGGAACATATTAGCTTAAAACCTAAAAACATCTCATTTCAGGAAGCTTCTGCAGTCCCTTTAATATTCATCACAGCATGGGAAGCATTAGTTGATAAAATTAACGTACAACCCGGTCAAACGATATTAATTCACGGAGGGGCCGGTGGTGTTGGTCATATGGCTGTTCAGATCGCAGCAGCCATGGGAGCAGAAGTATATACTACCGTAAGCCCGGATCATTTTGAGAGGGTAAAAAATTATGGTGCTACCCCCATAGATTACACTGCCATACCTGTTGATCAGTATGTGAATGAATATACTGCCGGAATTGGATTTGATGCTATAGTAGATACAATAGGAAATAGCGTGCTGGATGATTCTTTCATAGCCGTAAAAAAATATACAGGGCATGTAGTGAGTATTCTGGGCTGGGGAAATCATAATCTTGCTCCTCTATCTTTTCGTAATGCAACCTATTCAGGAGTATTTACCCTATATCCGTTATTGAGTGGAGAGGGAAAAAAGCACCACGGTGATATTTTAAAAGCGGCTTCTCAACTTTTTGAAACCGGAAAATTGAAGGTTCAGCTCCATCATCAATCCTATACTTTGGATCAAATAGAAACAGCCTATGAACTCCTTGAAGACAGAAAAGCAAGCGGAAAAATAGTCATTACGGTTTCTTAACTGCTGCAAATTCTATCCTGCAAACCAGCATCTGTACCGGCAAAAATCAAAGCAACTGTATCCATCAAAATCATTTTAAAACCGCTAAATTTGCTTGTTACACTTTGATTTACGTTGAAAGATTATAAACTTATTTTCGCTGTTCTTACCGTTGCCATTGTCTGGGGAACGACTTTTTTAGCCATCCGTGTTGCTGTGGAAACAATTCCTGCATGGTTTGTTGCCGGTATCCGTCAATTTCTGGCTTCTGTCATTATGCTTTTTGTTCTTCTTTCGAGAAAGGAATTCAAATGGATCGGCTGGAAAAGTTTAGGATATCAGATTGTTTTTGCTTCCCTGATGCTGGTGATTGCTAACGGGATGACTACCGTAGCTGAAGAAACCGTATCAAGCAGTCTTGCTTCATTGATCAGTGCCTGCTCACCTATCCTGGTGTTTCTGGGAAGTGTGGCTGTAGGATTACAGAAGTTCAGTCTGCGGGCTCTTAGCGGTATCATATTATGTTTCAGCGGCATCCTTTTTATTTTCTGGGATGGACTTCAAGATCTCGCCAACCCGGATTACAGAATGGGAATGATCTTCCTTTTCTGTGCGATCGCAGGTTGGGCTTCCGGAACCATTTTCACCAAAAAATTAAATATCCAGAGCGGAAATATAACGTTGAATTTATTTTACCAATTCCTATTTGCCGGAATCGTCCAGATCATTCTTGCATTTCTGTTTTCAGATAATTACAACTTTGGAAACTGGACTGCAAAAAGTATTTCTGCGATGATATACCTTTCTGTTTTTGGTTCTGTAGCTGCCTTTTTTGCATTTCATTATGCATTAACGAAAATTTCGCCGGTACAGGTTTCTATTCTGGCGTATATCAATACCATTATTGCCATATTTTTAGGCTGGCTGATTATGGATGAGAAAGTGACATTTAAATTCATCCTTGCTGCTGTAATGATCATTTGTGGTGTTTTTATTATCAATTACAAACCGGAAATGTTCAAAAGGCAGAAGGTTCAATAACGAAAAGAGGGTTTTCTCAACCACAAAAGACACATTAGTTTTTAAAGTTAACAGCAGCTTACTAAAAGGTTCGTTGAAATATTAAAATCTGTCATATATTACCACAAACACCTGTTTTACACACGGCTAAACAATTAATATTATATTTCAAAAAAAATATTTAAATTTCTACAGACCTACTCTGTCCTGCTATAAATTCCGTTTACTTTCAACCATTTTAAAAACAGGTCCGTCCACTCACCGGTATTAGTTCCTTTTTTACCCAAGCCCCAACCATGACCTCCTGATTGAAACAAATGCAGTTCAGCAGGCACCTTATTATTTTTCAAAGCCTGATACATCAGAATACTGTTTTCTACAGGAGAAATAGGATCATCTTCTGATTGGGCAAGGAAAGTGATGGGAGTCTGAGCGTTCACCTGCTTTTCAACCGAAAGTCTGATCTGATCCTGTATATCAGCATTTTTTCCTAGTAAAGATTTATAGGAATGGGTAGTATTGTTGGGGGGCAGCATCGATACTACCGGATAGATCATTGCTGTAAAATTGGGCTTAGCAGCAATCAAATCGGTGTCATCCTGAGGTGGATAATAAGATGTATTGAATGTAGAAGAAATATATCCGGCAAGATGACCTCCCGCAGAAAATCCGAGCACTCCTATTTTATTGGGGTCTATTTTATATTTTCCAGCATTCTTTCTAATGATTCGCAGAGCACGCTGTGCATCCTGAAAAGGAACTGATTTTGTTGTCCAGCCTTCTCCGGGAAGCCTGTATTGAAGTTCAAAAGCTGTAATTCCCAGGGACTTCAGCCATTCTCCTGCAGGATAGCCTTCTGATCCTGATTCAATGTGGGCATATCCACCGCCACTGATGACTAAAACTGCAATTCCGTTAGGGTTTTCAGGCTGATGAACAATAAGTTTTGGCGTACTGATATGAGTGAGGGAACCTTTGTCAGAGATGATACTTTCACCACCCGGTCCAGGTCCATCAGGGATTTTCGTCCATAAAAGTATAGACGGTAGATTTTGTGCAGAAGTCTCTTGCTGCGCAGCAAAAAGATTGGCAGAAAACAAAAATATAAGTAGTCCCTTTTTCATTTGCTTTATGTATTTCTATGTATTGAAGATAATTAAAATTTATAGGTAAGTTTCAGAATTTCTTTACATTTGTTTAGACACAACTATTATAACTATGAAGCAAAAATTATCCATCATGTCCGTTTTACTTCTTCCTGTCTTGTATTTTTCTCAAAAAGCAGAGCCCAGAGAAGATATCAAACTGAAAAGCTTTGATTATAAAATCTATATCCAAAGCAAGAAAGACCAGACCATTGATCAGGAACTCTATCTGATTCCGAATAAAGGAGATACCATCAGGGAAAATGCCCTTGTTAAAAAAACATCAGGAGAAGAAACTCATAGAGGCATTTACAGAATAAACAATACAGAAATTCATTTTGTGGATATTGATCTTACCACAGAAAAAATGAACCATAAAATATATAGCCCTAATAAAAAAGGAGTGCTTACATTAGTGAAAGAAAATTCAAACCTAAGCTCTTATCCTAAAGACCTTCCACCAAAATTTAAAGACAATAAGCCTCCACATCCTGAATTCGAAGGCGGTGATGCAGCATTGTATCAATGGATTGAAAAAAACGTGTATCCTATTCTGGAAAAGAAGCACAAGAAAAAGGAGAAAGGAAATTCTGTTCTTATTTTAGATATAGATTCAAAGGGAGTTCCATCTTTCGTAGAAATAAAAAATCTGAATGTTCCGGATACAATAAAAAAGCAACTCACTGATATCATAAAAACATCTCCTGCCTGGAAGACCAATATACAAGGTTATGATGTCTCAGGAATTGTTTTTATTCCTTTAGAATATTAAAGGGTATAATCGGGTCATTTTCATATTCCCTCCATTTTTCTTATATTGTATACTCAACTTATACAATATGCTGAAAAACACATTTTTTTTATTTCTGGCCGCATCTTTTCTTTTGATAAGCTGCGACTATAAAGAGAAAGAGAAGAACCTTACAGACAGGGAAAAACAATTATTAGAAAAAGAAAAAGTATTCGCCAAGAAAGAGTCTGAATATCAGTCGCTCCTGAAAATGAGGGACAGTATTTATACAAAAAAAGATTCTGTAGTTATCGCGACATGGCCTGCAGAAATTTCCGGTCCCTGGAACGGAAAGGTAATCTGTACAGAATCCAACTGCAGTGAATATGCTGTGGGTGACCAGCGTACCGATATCTGGGAATTCGATAACGATTCTACCCAGCCTATTACCAAAATCATCAATAACAATAATCTGGTAAGGCTGTATACAGGCAAATTTGAAAATAATGAGATCAGATTGTCTTTCAAAACAGATTCTACAGCTAAAAAGAATGTAGAAATGAGCGTTCTTCTTAATGATATTTCAGACAACAAGATCAAGGGTACAAGAAGCATCACTTCTGATGGCTGTACTGCCAAGTTCTCTGTTGAATTAGTACGTTCCACAAAATAAACACTTATGATTTTACTGAGTATACACAACCTGAGTCTTCCTATAGAAGATCCGGTACTGAAGTTCCTATTGGTACTGGTTATTATCCTTGCAGCACCCCTGCTTCTTAATAAAATTAAAGTTCCTCACCTGTTAGGACTTATTATAGCGGGAGCGATTATTGGTCCCAACGGATTCAATGTATTATCCAGAGACAGCAGTATTGTTGTGACGGGAACTACCGGATTGCTTTACATTATGTTTCTGGCAGGGCTGGAAATTGACATGGGCGATTTCAAAAAAAACAAATGGAAAAGTCTCACCTTTGGTATCTATACCTTTACCGTTCCTTTTGTACTGGGATATCTGGGAGGTTATTACCTTCTTCACTTTTCTATGCTGACTTCTATCCTGTTTGCCAGTCTTTTTTCGTCCCATACTCTTATTGCTTATCCATTGATAAGCAAGTTGGGAATTGCAAAAAATAAAGCGGTTAATATTACCGTTGGAGGTACAATGATCACAGATATTCTTGCCTTATTGGTACTTGCCGTGATTGTGGGAATGTCTCAGGGTGATGTAGGAACAGAATTCTGGGTTAAATTATCTGTCTCTTTTGTAGTTTTTGCTTTAATTGTACTTATTGTATTTCCTATTATAGGGCGTTGGTTTTTCAAAAGAGTGGATGATAAGATCTCACAGTATATTTTTGTATTGGTGATGATTTATCTGGCCGCTATGCTTGCAGAATTGGCTGGTGTGGAAGCCATTATAGGGGCATTCTTTGCAGGATTGGCTTTAAACAGACTTATTCCTCACACTTCTTCTTTGATGAACAGGGTTGAATTTGTGGGAAATGCGATCTTTATTCCTTTCTTCCTGATCAGTGTGGGAATGCTGATTGATTTTAAGGTTTTCTTTAAAAGCTGGGAAACGCTGGAAGTAGCAGGAATTATGCTTGTAGCTTCTATCGGAGGGAAATATCTTTCTGCAGTGGCTACTCAAAAAACATTCAGACTGACCAAAGAAGAAGGAAAACTTATTTTCGGATTGAGCTCTGCTTCAGCAGCGGCTACACTGGCTTCAGTAATGGTGGGATACAACATTATCCTCTCTGAAACGGAAACCGGAGAACCTGTAAGATTATTGAATGAGCATGTCCTGAACGGAAGTATTTTACTGATCCTTATTTCATGTACCATCTCCTCTTTCATTTCTATGGCAAGTGCTCAGAAAATTGCGGAAAGTGACAATGAAGATACTGTTTCCGGGAACACTCATGAGGAAGAGAATATTCTATTGGCCATCAATCACGAAGCCACTGTTGAAAGAATGGTGAACCTTGGAATCCTAATCAAAGCCCACTCTAATACAGAAGATCTGTTTGCTTTAAATGTCATTAATGAAGATAAAAATGAATCTTCAGTGAAAAATGCAGAAAAGCTTCTTCACCAGGCAGCAGATGCAGCGGCAGCAGCGGATGTTAAGTTACAAGCCTTAAAAAGATACGACAATGATGTTATCAATGGGGTCAACAATGTTATTAAAGAACAGAAAATTACAGACCTCATCATAGGATTGGAAGGTGAAAAAGGATTCTCTCCATCTTTTGTATATAACCTTTACAATGGCTATCTTCAGAATGATGATGTGAATGTACTCGTCTATCATGCAGCACAACCCCTTTCCACCATAAAAAAATATGCAGTGATGATTCCTGAAAATGCCCATCAGGAAGCTGGATTCTTCCATGCCCTACTGAGAGTCTGGAATATTGCCAGGAATTCCGGAGCGACAGTTGCTTTTTATGCCCCTGAAAATATTATTGATATTCTACAGAAAATTATTAAAAAAGCCAATATAGAAGCAGAATTCATTATTATGAGCACATGGCAGGACGGAGAAAGAACCGCTGCTCAGCTGAAAGATGATGAAGCATTAATTATTCTGATGGCAAAACGTGGTATGAAGTCCTATATTCCGCGGATGAGACTGATTCCGGAACTTCTGAACAGAAACCTGAATGATAATAATTATCTTTTGATATTCCCTTTCTCAGAATATGATAAAAACAGTCCGGAAATACGTTCCGTAGGAAATCATGGAGATTTTGTGGAGATCGGAAATGTGATTCAGAAGATTTTTAAGTAAAAGAATGGGAGCTGGAAGAGGTTACCTATGAGCGAATAATCACTTTTCTTAAATTATTAAATAATTGAGTCATCAATAGCGTCGGGCTTTAGCCCGATATAAACAACATGCATACATTTGGCTTTAGCCGAAACCTAAAATTAAGTTTTGGTTAAAGCCAATTGAATCTATAATCATTGGTAAACGGGCTAAAACCCGTTCCTATTGAATAATGATATAACAAAATAAAAGGGAGCTGTTTTATATTTAAAAACAGCTCCCTTTTATTTATTTTAACCTGATATTACTCAGCAATCACTCTCACCATTCCTTTTACCTGTACAAGCTTTTCCATCAGCTCTTCTCTGGAATCTGCAAGAACGTTGATGTGTCCCATTTTCCTTCCCGGCTTGGTTTCTGTTTTACCATACAAATGAATGTAGGTTTCAGGTAACTTAAGAACATCTTCCATTCCTTCATAAACTACTTTTCCTTCATACCCTTCTGCTCCTACCAGATTCAGCATTCCGCTGTAAGTAATGGCATCAGTATCTGCTAAAGGAAGGTTTTTTACCACACGGTACATTTGTTCAAACTGTGAATTGGTATTTCCTTCCTGGCTTTGGTGTCCAGAATTGTGAAGTCTTGGAGCGGTCTCATTCACCCATATTTTTCCTTCTTTATCAAGGAATAATTCGATGGCAAATAGTCCCGGAGAATTTACTGCATTCAAAAATTTCTCTGTAATAGAATCAATCTGCTCCTGAACATCTTCTGTCAGAAGAACCGGACATACATTGAAGTCCAAAAGATTCAGTTTTGGATCGGCAACCATTTCCGTTACCGGGAAAATATTGGTTTCTCCTTTTTCATTTCTCGCCACAATGACGGAGAGCTCCTTATCAATATCGACCAGACTTTCAATGACTGAAGCTTCTGTCCATATATGCTGATAATCTTCTTCTGTTTTGATCACCTGTACTCCTTTCCCGTCATAACCTCCTGTATTCATTTTCTGAACAAACGGCAACGGCATAATGATTTTCTCATCACTGTTCCATACTACCTGAAATTCAGGGCTTGGGATATCATGAGTTTTATAAAATTCTTTCTGAAGGATTTTTTGCTGGATCGTTTTGATGATATTGGCATTAGGAACCACTCTTATTCCTTGTTTTTCAAGTTCTGCCAATGCTTCGGCATTTACGTGTTCTATTTCAATAGTTACGACATCTTTATCTTTTCCGAAGTTCAAAACCGTTTCATAGTCATTAAAATTTCCCTGTGTAAAATACGAGATATTATGACATGGTGCATCAGAAGCCGGATCCAGAGTATAAAACTCATCATCATACTTCAGTGCACTTTGTATCAGCATTCTTCCCAGCTGTCCGCCACCCAGAATTCCTATTTTCATTTTTTATTTTTATTAGATTTATCCTTATTGAATTTTATCGATTTTTAAATAACCAAGCCCCATTGGATTCTCCTGGTTTTCTGCATCAGATTTTTTAAGAACGATAGAATATTTTTCTTTCATATGTACCGGAAGAATATCACTCACATTGAAAATATCATCAATGTCTACTCCATGTTTATCATCAATATGACTCACCGCTCCTTCAAATCCCATGGTCTGATAAAACTCGGTGCCTCTTGCTCTTTTTACAATTTCTCCCATAGAAAGCCCCACCATCAGGTGCTGCTCATGAAATTCTTCAAAAAAGCCAGGCTTATACCCTCCCAGATTGAGAAAAAACAGTTGATCTTCAGAAGAATTCTCTCCTTTTTCTACAATCTCCACCTCATATCCGTCAACGAATTTTACTTCCTGATGACAGTCTACATGAATTTTTCCTTCTGCTTCCTTCCAAAACTCCTTCATATCCGGAACAAGATCTCTAAGATTCTCTGCTATTCCGAAGAAAACATCGTGCTGCTCAATGTTTCTTCCCTTAGGGGTAGCCCCAAGGATTACATAAAATAATTTCATTCTGTTTTTCATGCATGCAAAAATACGTTAAATTTATCTTTTTCAAATGTTTGGCAGACTACTACAATAATTTTATATTTGTAACATTATTTGTAGTATGTCAGAAATCATCATACTCTTCCTTGGCGCAATTTCCGCTGGTCTTTTAGGTTCACTTACGGGTTTAGGAGGAGGAGTCATTATCATTCCTTTATTAACGCTGGGCTTTGGCGTTCCAATGCATTATGCCATCGGTGCTTCACTCATCTCGGTGATTGGTACCTCATCCGGTGCGGCTGTAGCTTTCGTCAAAGAGGGTTTTACCAATATGAGAATCGGTATGTTTCTCGAAATAGCCACAACAGCTGGTGCCATTGTTGGTGCTCTGGTTTCAGGAATGCTTAACCCGAATACCATCGGAATTATTTTCGCAAGTATCCTTCTTCTTACGGTTATTTTGAATCTTAAAGGTAAGCCTGATCACCAGGAACCTCTGATCAAAGGAAGTCTGGAAGAAAAACTGAAATTATACGGAACATTCCCAGATAAAGGAGTATTAAAAAGCTATTCTGCAAGAAATACTGTTCCCGGGTTTTTGATGATGATGTTCGCAGGTGCCATGTCCGGACTTTTAGGAATAGGTTCCGGTGCGTTGAAAGTATTGGCAATGGACAATATGATGAAACTGCCTTTCAAGGTTTCTACAACAACAAGTAACTTCATGATTGGAGTAACGGCTGTAGCCAGTGCACTGATCTATTTCCAGAGAGGAGAAATTATTCCTGTTATTGTTGCTCCTGTATTGATTGGAGTTGTAATCGGAAGTTTTATCGGTTCAAAAACACTGATGGTATCAAAGACCAAAAAATTAAAAGTATTTTTTGCCATTGTTATCACTATTCTTTCGGTTTATATGATGTATAACGGTATCAACAAAAGCTTCAGATAATGAAAAAGAATTTTACAGATGTAGATCTGAACCGCTCCGTAGGAAATCTTCTTAGACTGGGTGTTATTCTGTCTGTGGCAACCTCCCTGATTGGTTTTATCAAGTTATTTTTTGAAGGGTTTAAAATGCCTGAAAAATATACCAGCCTTGTGGTAGGGACTTCTTCAGAGAAAGTATGGAGTCATTTCTGGAATTCCCTGTGTAAAGGGGAAGGCATGGCTATTATTCAGCTGGGTATCCTTTTGTTGATCTTCACTCCTTTAATGAGGATTGTTTTCGCTTTAATAGGCTATCTAAAAGAAAAAGACTACGTATATGTAGTCATTTCTTCTATTGTTTTAGCGATTATGGCCGTGAGTTTCTTTGCAGGCTACGCCCACTAATTTTTACATTTCATAAAACTCCAACGGCAACTGGTCCGGATCCTGAGTAAAGAAAAATTCTTTTCCGGTGAATTCGTCTATGCGGATTTCTTCGCAGCTCAGCCCCTTTCCGATCAGTTCATTCCGTTTTTCTGTAACATTGTCAACGGAGAAGGCAAGATGTCTTAAACCGCATGCTTCCGGACGTGATGGACGCTGACCTGGATCAGGAAAAGAGAATAGTTCTATGACATAATGATCTCCAATGGCCAGATCAAGCTTATAAGATTGTCTTTCTTCACGGTAAACTTCCCGAATGATATTCAAATCTAAAATTTCTGTATAAAATTTCTTTGAAACGGCATAATCTGAACAGATGATTGCAATATGATGAATTTTCATTGTCTACTTCTTGTTTAATCTTATTATTTAATTTCCTTACAATTATCCTTTCTTCTTGTATCAATGACATATTGAATTTTCCATTCATTATTCTGTTTCACCAACTGAAAACTGTTAGCCCCACAATGTGATAATTTTTCCTTTACATAAAAAGAATAAGGGGTAAATACACTTGCCAGGTTTCCATCTGTATGAATGGCTTCCACAGTAATTCTTTCATCCAGATCTCCTTTCGGAAATTTAGAAACTGAGGCAATGAAATCCTGTATACTGTCGCTTTTTACAGTACCGTCTTTGGTAATAGTCTGGAGGACTGCATTTTCCGCAAAAGCAGATTTTACCAGCTCAGAATCTGCATTTTTCATGCCAAGGAATAGGTTACGGATCGGTTTTTCAATATCCGGGTTCTGCTGACCAAACCCTGAAATACTTATAAGAAGAAAAAGCCCTGCTATTTTATACATACTATAAATTTACA
The DNA here is from genome assembly GCF_003852415.1 of Chryseobacterium sp. KBW03. Taxonomy (NCBI): domain Bacteria; kingdom Pseudomonadati; phylum Bacteroidota; class Flavobacteriia; order Flavobacteriales; family Weeksellaceae; genus Chryseobacterium; species Chryseobacterium sp. KBW03. The sequence continues at coordinate 410,463 of NZ_QAJO01000005.1, forward strand.
TAAATAAAAGTAAGCAAAATTTAAACTAATGAATGGATTCTACAGTTGATTTTCCTTAAATTGTACCAAAAATTATTTCAGCCAAAGAATTTTCATATGTGGATTATTTATCTGGTTCTGGCCATACTTTTACTGGTCTTGACTATCCTTCCAAAAATTCAGCATTCTCACTGGATATTCAGGGTTCCTGAATTTGCTAAGATACAGGTTACTTATCTTATCTTTTTCACTTTTCTATTAGGACTCATCATTGATTCTATAGAATATGTATGGTATTATCAGGGATTTTTACTTGTGCTGTTTGTTTATCATAGCCAGACCCTCATCAGATATACCCCTCTTTATCCTGTAAAAAAATATAAACAGCATACCAAGTCCTCTGGAAAACTTCATTTCATTTCGGCCAATGTATATCAGTTCAATAAGGAATATGATAGGTTTTATAAACTTATTGAAAAGTATAACCCGGACTTTTTCATGACTATGGAAAGTAACGGAGATTGGGAAAAAGCAATGAGACCTTTAGAGCTAGAATATCCCTATCAGCACAAGATAACTCTTGAAAATACCTACGGCATGCATTTCTATTCCAGGATTGAAATTAAAGAAGCCATAACTCATTATTTTGTAGCAGACGATATTCCCAGCATTGAGGTACACATGAAAACAGCTGATGGCTTTTCTTTTGTTTTCTTTGGTGTTCATCCTCCCCCGCCAAGTCCTACAGAAGAGGAAACCTCAAAGGAAAGGGATGGTGATCTTCTAAGCACAGCCAAATGTGTAAAGGATATCAAAAAACCGGTCATTGTAGTGGGAGATTTCAATAACGTTGCCTGGTCAAGATCATCTGTACTTTTCAGAAAAACAAGTCACCTGATAGATCCGCGAATCGGGCATTCTTTCGTTTCTACCTTTCATGCAAAATACCGTCTTTTAAGGTTTCCTATTGATCTGATGTTTCACAGTGAAAACATCTTTATCAAGCAGCTTAAAACATTGGAGAATTTTGGTTCAGACCATCTTCCGGTATACTGCGAATTTTTCATTGACCATCATAATGACGAACAGGAGGAGCTGATAGAAACAGCAACTTCCGAAGAAAAAGCTGAAGCTGAAATGATGATAGAAGAAGGAAAGCAGGAAGACGGCGACCGGGAAGCTATAGTTACCGAAGATTAAGTATAAAAAAAGTGGACTAAAGCCCACTTTTTTTGAATATTTTTTTTTAAAACTTCATCACATCCTTCACTACTCCATTCTTCTGCGTATGCTGTAATAATTCAGCTTCAATGAAGGTTTTGATCTGTTCTTCAGAATCATTGCTTGGAAACAGAAGGTGAACATTGGCTCCTGCATCCAGGGTAAAGAATAATGAAAGTCCGGTTTCTCTTCTAAAATCCCAGATTTTATTGATGACTTCCAGGGTTCCTGTTTTCATTAGGATAAAAGCTGGATCACTCATCATCATCATGGCATGCAGTGTAAGTGCTTCATGCTCTACCAGCTTGATAAAACGTTCCATATTTCCACTTTTCAGGATCTCTTTCATGGGAACAAAGTTTTCCCTTGCTTCCTGGAATCTCCTTTCTGCGTAAGGATTGGTATTCATCAAACCGTGTCCTACCGTTGATGAAACACTTTTTTGTCCTTCATGAATTAACAAAACCCAGTCATTAAAGTTTTTAAATACCTCATGAATTTCTGTATCCGGATATTGTACTCCAAATAGATCAGAGCTTCCTTCTACCTCATCAGTTTTTCCCCATACCACAAGTCCGTTGTATAAACTTCGGCATGCACTTCCACTTCCAAGTCTTGCTAAAAATGAAGCTTTTCTCAAAGATTCTTCTTCGGACATTTTCCCTGTAAATGAAGCATCCAATGCCATCAGACATTGTGCAATCGCTCCAAATCCCGAAGCTGAGCTCGCAATCCCTGAGCTATGCGGAAATGTATTTTCTGTTCTGATACTATATCTTCCTTTTAAAATCCAGGGAAGGTACTGTTCTATATTTTTGAAATATTTCTCAATTTTTTCAGCAAACTTCACTTCTTCATTTCCAGCCAGAAAAGTCTGTACTGAAAAAGGCTCATCCGCTATAAATTCCATTGAAGTATTGGTTTTACAGTGGTTTAGAGTATAGCTGATACTCGGATTGGCAGGAATCTGATTGTCATATTTTCCCCAGTACTTAATCAGGGCAATATTGGACGGACAGCTTTCTGAAACCGTTTGTGTATGAATGCTGAAATTTTCTTTTCCTATAAATTCTTGTGTCGTCATCGTTTAATTTAAGTGATAAAACTTTTAACCGCCCCGTCTAAAATTCTTTGAATTTTTGCTCCCCTCCAGAGAAAGGGAATTTTCACTTCTTCATTTCTGATATACGTGAAACCAGGAGATCAAAAACTCTTAGTACATCTTCTCTATAATATCTGCATATTTTTTGATCACCACATTTCTTTTGACCTTCAATGTAGGAGTGATTTCTCCTGTATTGATATCAAATTCTGCAGGCATCAAAGTGAATTTCTTCACTTTTTCATAGTCTGCCAGGTGGCTCTGTAATTCTTTAATTTTTTCTTTGTAAAGGTTGATTACCTTCTCATTTTTTACAGCCTCTACCCAATTGGTAAAAGGAATATTATTTTTCTTGATATAATCCTGTAAAAATTCAAAATTAGGAACAATTAACGCCGAAACAAACTGTCTTCCTTCCGCAATCAGCATGATCTGCTGGATAAAATTATTGTTGGTCAAAAGGTTTTCAATCTGTTGCGGAGCAATATATTTCCCATTGGAAGTCTTCATCAGATCTTTGATTCTATCCGTAATGATCAGGTTTCCTTTATCATCAAATTTTCCTGCATCACCGGTTTTGAACCATCCATCTTCCGTGAACACTTTCTGGGTTTCTTCAGGTTTGTTATAATATCCTTTCATGATCCCGTTACCTCTCGCCTGAATCTCATCACTTTCTCCGATACGCATTTCTACTCCCGGCAAAGGTTTTCCGCTTGTACCATGTTCAAAATGAGTTAGAGGGAAAAGAGTCAATGTTGCGGTAGTTTCTGTTAATCCATAGCCAACAGTCACATGAATTCCCACTGAATCAAAGAAACGGGTAACTTCCGGTGAAAGAGAAGCGCCACCGCATGGTAAAAACCAAAGTCTTCCGCCCATTTTTTCTTTAATTTTACTGAAAACCAGCATATCTGCAACAGATTCTTTGAGTTTCAATACAAAAGGAATCGGTTTTTCATTTCTTTTCAATTCAGCAGTTTCCCATCCGGTTTTAAGCGCCCAGTCAAAGATTTTCTTCTTCAATGATGAACCTTCTTCCGCTTTTTCCAGAACTCCTGCATATACTTTCTGAAAAAATCTTGGTACAGCACACATCGCAGTAGGCTTTACTTCCTCCAATGCTTTAGCTATATTTTTAGGATCTTCCAGGAAATAAACACGGGCACCACCATATAAACAAAGTAAGCTCCAGCTTCTTTCAAAAACATGGCTTAAGGGTAAGAATGCCAGTGAAAGCTCTTCTTCAAAGTTTTTAAACTTAAAAAATTCAAAGTGAGAATCGAATGCTTTAATGAAATTTCCATGGGTAAGCATTACTCCTTTTGGTATTCCGGTGGTTCCGGAAGTATAGATCAATGTGGCAGTATCATCATTTTCTTTCTTACAGAACTCCAGCTCTAGTGAAGCTTTTGCAATAAAGTCTTCAAGATAAAAACTATTAAATTCCTTCTTGATCCACACTGCTTTTTTGGAAACGATAATTGTTTCCAGATTATTCTCTTCTTTATGTAAAAATTCTAAACAAGCATCATACTGCAGCTGGTTGCCTACTAAAACAACTTTAGCTCCGGAATCGTTGATGATATGTTCTGCCTGCTCAGCATTATTGGTTGAATAAATAGGGACCGTAACAGCACCAATAGCCATTGAAGCAAGGTCCACGATCATCCATTCGGATGAATTATCTGAATAAATAGCAACTCTGTCATTTTCCTGAACACCCGCTTCTTTTAAGGAATTGGCTGTTTTAAAAATAATCTCACTGAATTTTTGCCAGCTCAGCTCTTTCCAGGCTGCATCTTTCTTTTTAAATCCGATGGCCGCTTTTATAGGATGTTTTTCTACATTTTTAAGGATAATTGCCTCTGCAAGATTCATTTCTTCAGCTTTTTGTCGTTAATATAATTATTCAGGTGAAAGTCTATACTTTCTTTTACAGGAATAAACTGATAATTCAGCTTTTCTTTGACTTTGTGATTGGAAATGGTGTTGAATGATGAAATGGCCTCAATATTTGATTTGGTAACCATTTTCAGTTTCGGGATCAGCCATCCGAAAAGGGTGTTGGCAATTCTTCCGATATTTAATATAGATTGTGAAAGAATTCTAGCATCTTTAAGCCCAAGACGGGTTCTCACTTGTTTTGCCAGGTCAGCATATCGGTTGTTTTCAGCAACAATGATAAAACGTTCTCCAAAAAGATTATTTTCCATCAGCCCGATTGCAGTATTGGCTACGTCTCTTACATCAACGTAGGCAGAACCACCGGAAAAGGTAAAACTATTATCTTCAAAGGTCGAGAAAAGTTCCCCGCTGCTTTGGCTCCAGTTTCCACTTCCTACGATCATTCCCGGATTGATAATGATTGTATTCAGACCTTCTGCTGAGGCTCTCCATACCTCCATTTCTGATAAGTGTTTTGAAATAGCATAGGCCGAGTGTTCCAGTTTTGGATTAAATTCAGAATCTTCATCCAGCTCTCCTTTTTCATTGAAATTATCAAGAACGGCAACAGAACTTACATGGAGAAATTTTTTCACGTCTGATCCTTCACAGGCAAACAACAGGTTTTCTGTACCCTTGATATTTGTACGGTACATTTCTTTTTCATCTTTTGGATGAAAACTTACTTTTGCGGCACAGTGATACACCTCATCTACACCTTGCAGTGCAGTTTTCAAAGAATCCAGATCATCAAAATCTACGTTTACCCATTCGATCTTATTGAAAAAATCGTCGGGATTCTCCGTATAAAAGCTGTATGAATGCCTTACTTCGTTTAAATTGCTGCCCGGTCTTTTGGAAGCACGTACATTTTCACCTCTTTTAAGAAGTTCCAGTACAATTATTCTTCCCAGAATTCCGGTAGCACCCGTTACAAAAATCATTAATTATGTTGCTTGATTGCTGACTAAAATATAACAATATTTTCTATCCGGCAATTCTTCGGAATCCTGTGAAAATTCTTCTGAAAAACCGCTTTTGCAAATTTGCGATTTTTAAAGCATAATTCAGCTTAATTTAACCAATATTATCATTTTGAAAACGATAAACATGAAAGTTTTCACCACAAAAGTCACAAAAGTTTTTAACCGTTTTTCGTTTAATCGAGATACAAGCTTTGCATGAAAAAGTACACCTAAGTTTTGAGACTATAGATTTTTAAACATCGAAAGGATATTTAGATTCCTAACTACAAAAATAACATTGAAAAACATTACAATGGTTACAAAATATTCCAACTGAAAGAGCAAAAATTCCCTTCCTCTGGAGGGGTGTCAAAAGTTCTTTGAATTTTTGCCGGGTGGTTCCAGCCGATTCAATAAAAAAGTCCTGAAAGAATTGACAACTTTCAGGACTTTTATGATGAAAAAACACTTTGTTTTTAAGCCATCACCTCATTATTTCTTCTTGGAGCCTTGTCACAGAGAACATCTGCAATACTCTTGGAAATAAGGTTTCCTTCTGTAAGATTATCCAGCCAGAAGAACTCCCCTGCGGCATTGATCTCAATAAAGTAATATTCGTCTTCAGGAGAAACAATCATGTCTATTGCACCATAATCTACATTGTAAATATCAAGCAGCTCCAGCAGCTTTGCTTCTACATCTCCCGGAAGTTCTGTTCTGATCCATTTATCAATGAGATTTATTCCGTCTTTTCTCCAGTCTACTTTGGCATCTTCTGACTGTTGAGAGTCTATTTCAAATGCATAGACATCTCTTCCCACAATGGTAATACGAAGTTCTTTTTTCTTTTGAATCATCTGCTGAAACTGCATTGGGCAGTACAGGAGTGAATCCAGCTCTTCCAATTTATCTTCACTGACAACGTTTGTAAAAACTACATTTTCAACCCCGTCTTCATAGATCGCAAAACCGGTTTGCATTTTGGCCACTACATTCTGATGTTTTATAATAAATTTTCTTGCTTCATCAGGATTGTTGGTCAGACAGGTTGCCGGAATGGTCAGGCCTAATTTATCCGCGATTTTCAACTGTTCTTCCTTACTGTCAAGTCTTCTGTAAACACTTGGTTTTCCTAAAGAATACGCATCTACCGATTCGAAGAAACCAAAAAGAGTATTGCGGATCTCGCCCATTGTTGCTCCGTAAAACTTAGAGTCTATCTCTTCTTTCAGTCCTTTTCCGATATTGTAGGCTCTTCTGTACCAAATGGCTGAAATATCATCCAGGCGATGTTTTGCCTCAGGAGTTTCAAGGTAGCTTATCCATTCTCCATCCTGGAAAATGGTAGACAGTTTGTTTTGTAAAGGATATACGTCAACATCAAAGCGAATGACTTCACAGCCGTTTTGGCCAATATATTCTGTTACTTTTTCAATTGAAAAATTATCTGCGGTATGGGTTATAATTAAAATTTTATTCATGGAAATTAATTCTTTTGATAAGATTGTCGGCAATTCTTTCTGCAATGGGAAATCCCAGTTCTTTCTGCAGCATTCCCCATTCTCCCTGTGGATTGACTTCAAGGAAATAATAAGCTCCATCTCTTCCTTTGATCATATCGATTGCTCCGATATAAAGCCCCATTTCATTCATCATGGAAGTAAGATTGGCTTTCACAGAATGTGGCAGTTCATAGGCTGACCAGAAATAACCTTCACGAGCAACTCTCCAATCTGCGTTTTCGCTGTTATTAATTTTTCCTGTGAAGAAATCACCGTCTACATAGACGATTCTTAATTCATATTCTTTATCAATATAAGGTTGAAAAATCATCGGGCAGTATGCGATATCTGACAGATGTTCCAAAGATTCTTCTTCAATAACAGTCGTGGAAATCATGTTTTCACCTGACATCGTTTTTGCTGTTACTCCATGAAGTTTAGCGATTGCTTTTCCCTTACAGTATTGATGGAAAAATGTTGTTATTTTTTCTGCGTTATTGGAAAAAAGGGTTTTAGGAATGGTCAGGTTATTTTTTTGAGCAATTTTCAGCTGAAATATCTTATTTCCATCGACCTTTTTTTCATTTTCATAAGGATTGATCCAGGGAATATCTTCTAAAGCTGTCATCAGATTATACCTCAGACTTCCATATTCATTCAGAAAAATTCTTTCATAATCCTGATCCAGTTCTTCAGGAGCATTAATTTTCCAGGCTTTTCTGTGCCATACTCCTTTAATAGAATCGGAATGGATTGTATTTCCGGATTCGTCAGTTAATTCAAACGAATTTTCATGAATACTAATCTTCTGAAGATGATTCAGCCGGTCAGAATTCAGTCTGAAATAAGGGATATTTTTGGAGGTCAGATATTCGAAAAAGAGATCGATATTATAAAAATCCTGTGAATGAGTGATGCAGAGAATCATTTGCCGGTTTTTATTAAAAAGGGAAACTTAATGTCTAAGTTTCCCCCTATTATTTTTATTTATATTCTACTTATTTTATAGTGGAATAGTAATGGTATCATCATCACCGTCAGATGGATATTTCATCGTATGCATCATATCATCTTTTGGAGATGTTACAGTGTCTACTGAAGGTTTTGTGATCATATCTCTTTCAGGAATTGAAATAATATCTGTTCCTCCTTTTACCGTTTCCGGATCTTTAACCTGTTTTTCTAAAAATGATGCGAAAAACGGCTTTTTCTTTGAGCTGTTGCTTTTCATAATATTTAGTTTTAGTTTGATATATAATTTAGCTTACGCTTTCGTATATTTCTTACAGTTCAAAAACATCATCATCTCCGTCAGATGGATATTTCATCGTAACATTATCATTATCAGGCGTTGTAACGCTATCTTCAAGTGCTGAAGTAGTGATATGATCCTTGATTACCGAAGTAATCTGGTCTGCAAGTTTTGAAGTAATAGCTCCTCCTTTCACCGTTTCCGGGTCTTTAACTTGCTTTTCTAAGAATGTTGCAAAAAAAGGCTTCTTTTTTGAATTTTTGTTTTCCATAAGTTAATATTTTTATTGTTTTGGAAATCCAAAGTACAAAAAATTCAAATCATGGAGAAATAATATTAAATTTTAATATAAATTTAACATAATATCAAAAATCAAAGGATAAAATTAATTTAATTCCAAAAATTCCTTGACAACGTTTGCAAAATCAACCGGATTTTCAGCCTGTACCCAATGTCCTGCATTTTTCACCGTTACCACTTTAGCCTTTGGAAACTGCTGCTTGATTCCGAACTCATCCTGAGGCAGGATATAATTGGACTTTTCTCCTGCTATAAAGAGTGAATCTCCTTCAAAAACACCGAATTTAACAGCGTTGGAAACAAATTCATTATATTTTTCGGATAATGTTTTAAGATTAAATCTCCAGCCAAGTTTTTTATTTTCATCCCAATACAGGTTTTTCGTTAAAAACTGTATCGTAGATTTTTCCGGGATATACTGATTGAGAACTTCTTCCACTTCACTTCTTGAGCCCACTGTATTGAAATCAACAGTTTCCAATGCTTTTATAATTCCTTGGTGATGGGGAGGATATGCTTTAGGCGAAATATCCACAACAATCAGTTTATCAACACGTTCAGGATACTTTATGGCAAACTGCATCACTGCCTTTCCTCCTAAAGAGTGTCCCAGAACATGTGCTTTCTGTATTCCGTAATGATCCATATAGCGGGCAATATCATCTGCCAGATCATCATGAGACATACTTTCCGAATGAAAGCTTCTTCCGTGATTTCTGAGGTCGATCAGGTGTACAGGAAGATATTCTCCCAGGTCTTTTCCGAAGCTTCCCCAATTGTCAAGCATTCCAAATAGTCCATGGAACACCAACAACGGCGTATTAGTTAAGTTTTCGCCGAATATTTTTGAGTTTAAAATTTCCATTTTTTCTTAGAAGTTAGATATGAGAAACTAGAAGTTAGATAATATGAGAGACCAAAAACGAAGTGTTACTCACTTCTAATCTCTAACTTCTAGTTTCTTATTGATTACCATTTTGCCAGTCTCTTCAAATAAGCCTGAACCGTATTTTCCAATCCCATATAAAGCGCTTCAGAAACTAAAGCATGTCCGATAGATACTTCCAAGAGGTTGGGAATGGTATCTGCAAAGTACTTCAGATTTTCTAAGCTTAGGTCATGCCCAGCGTTGATTCCCAATCCGAAATTGGTAGCTTCAACCGCTGTATCATAATAAGGTTTTATTGCCTGTTCTTTATGAGTCAGATAATTTTTTGCGTACGCTTCAGTATACAGTTCAATTCTGTCTGCTCCGGCCTTCGCTGCATATTCCACCAATTCTGGTAAAGGATCAAGGAAAACAGAAGTACGAATCCCTGCATTTTTAAATTCTGCGATGATCTCTGTAAGAAAATCCAAATGCTTTTTAGTGTCCCAGCCTGCATTAGAAGTAATCGCATCATCAGCATCCGGCACTAGGGTTACCTGCTCCGGTTTAACATCCAATACCATATCAATAAAGCTCTGATGAGGATTTCCTTCAATATTAAACTCAGTCGTAACCAATGGCTTCAGATCATAGACATCTTTTCTTGTGATATGCCTTTCATCAGGTCTTGGGTGAATGGTAATTCCCTGTCCTCCAAATTCCTGAATTTTTACAGCTGCTTCTGTAACACTTGGGGTTTCACCTCCTCTTGCATTTCTTAACGTCGCAATTTTATTAATGTTTACGCTTAGTTTTGTCATTTTTTATTTTAGATGTTAGATATGAGATGTAAGAAGTTAGAAGCTTGGCTGGAAGTAAAATCCAGACTTCATACTTCAATTGATTCTTCTACATTCATGATCATTTAAAAATTTAATTTAAAATTTATAGAAAAGGGATAAAACTTCCTGCTTCCCTCTTCAATCTTCCTGCTTTATACTTTTACGCTTACCTGCATCACCTGAAGCTCAAATTCTTTTGAGGCGACCAATAAATGGTCAAAAATATCTGCCTGAATCTGCTCAAAACGCTCCCATTTGGAATCACTGGCAAAACAGTAGACTTCAAGCGGCAGCCCTTGAGGGGTGATATCCAGCTGTCTAACCATTCTGGTTCCGGTTTTATCTACATCCGGATCATTTTCAATATATTTCTGTGCATAATATCTGAAAACCCCAATATTGGTAAGCTGTCTTCCGTTCACAATTTTATCTTTATGTTCCAGACTTTCTTTTTCTTTTTTGATCTCAATATTTCTTTCTTCAAGGTAATCTGAAATAAGATTAATTTCCTTTAGACGTTCAATATCTTCATCTGTCAGAAACTTAAAAGAATTGATATTAAAGTAGATTGATTTTTTTATTCTTCTGGTATTAGATTCAGACATGACCTGCATATTCTTGATCTCAGTGGTCATCAGATCATAGGTTGGAATAGTGGAAACTGTCTTATCAAAATTGGTAATTTTGGTTGTCAAAAGGCTAATATCTGTAATATTTCCCTCGATGCTGTATTTGGGGATGCTTACCCAGTCGCCTACTTTCAGGATTTTAGAAGTAGCCACATGCAGTCCCGTTACAAATCCTAGAATTGTATCTCTGAAAACAAGTACCAGAACAGCGGTAATAGCCCCCAGACTTCCTACAATAGTGGTTCCTTTGATCCCAAAGATTACACAGATTCCTACTACTGTAAATACAAAGAGTCCTAAAATTTTTACCGTTTCTGAAATGGCATTAAGGGCCATAATTTTATAAAAATCCTGTTTGATGCTAAAATAATTTCTAAAAGCAGTCAGTGATCTGTACAACATCCCGGCAAGTATTAATACCAATCCCAAATTGACACATCTAATAATAAAGATGGTTGTTTTGGGCAGTGCATTTTCCGGAAATATAGATCCTTGTATGGACCCAACCACGATCAAAGCAGCAAAATGAGCTACAGAATTGGTGATTTTAGACTGATAAATAGATTTTAAGATGGGAAACTTCTCTTCATTATGAAATAACCGAAAAATAGAATTGATAATAAATTTAAAAACAAAATCGGTAATTAAAAGCAAGACAAGAAGTAAACTAAGTTTTACAATAATATGAAAAAACCAGTCCAGCCCAGTTGGTGAAATCCGGGTAATATAGATGTAAAGCTGCTCGCTCAGCTCCTGTATAAAGTTTTTGGTTTCTTGTAACTGGTCATTCATTACAGCAAATTTATGAAATTAAGAATCATGATTTTACTATTCACAATCAATTTTCATCCCAAAAAGTATTTACCCTAAGATATTTGACAAAAATTTTTCATAGACCATATCATAAAATATCAAATCCCTCATAACACTTAATTATAAATGAAAAATTAACTATAAAAATCATAATAAAATAAATAATATTAAAAATAATTACAATTTCAATGTTTTAATATTATTTATTTATTAAATTTGGTTAAAACTAAACCCATCAAAATCAATTAAATATGAAACAAAATTATTTGTTAATCATGCTATGCACTCTTGTGCTGTTAGTAAACTGTAAAGGCAGTGAGGATTCAGCCAGTCCAGAAGACTCTAAGCCAGTATTAACCGGAAAGGTAGAAGGCAAGGTCTTTGCTAAAAACGGCACAAAACCCATTGGCGGTGCTATTGTATTCACTATTGATAATAAAAATCAGGTCTATCATACCTATTCCAATACTGATGGTACGTTCAGCCTGACTGCCCCTGAAGGAAATACGACCCTTCACATTCAGACCGGGAATGGTCTTAATTTTAGAACCGAGACTCCTGTTACCATTAAAAAGGATGAAGTAACCAGCGTTCCCAGCAAAGATTCAAAACTGAATCAGGTTGCAAAAATAGCTTATGTAGAAGGCAGTTATGACGAGATAGAAGCTATTATTACAAGTCTTGGCTATACAGCAACAGAAATTAGCTATCATGATTTAAAAAATTTCAACACCATTTCTCAATATGATATTATTTTCCTGAATTGCGGTTCACGTAATCTTACACAGACAGGGACCAACAATCCAGGTAATGATCTTTCTGTTTTCAATAATCTCTCTACTTTTATAACGAATGGTGGAAGCATTTACAGTTCAGACTGGGCAGCAGCGTATCTGGTAGGAGGAGATAAAAACGCTCCCTACTGCGGTGTTTATGGAGGCTTTCTCGATCTTCCAAAAATCTGTTTTAATACGAATGGGAATGTCGCTATGTATAACAACTGTAGTGTTTCCAATACTGCTATGGCTTCAGCAATAGGATTTAATACATTAAATATTCAGTATGATCAGCCTTTGTGGCAAAAAATACAGCATTATGATCCTTTGTTCTGGGAAGTATTGGTACAGAAAGATAATGAACCACTGATGATAAGAACCAATAAGTATGTGGATACAACAGCTCCTAAGATCTCCGTGGGAACGTCTTTAAACAATAATCACATGACAATCTGCCATCATACAGCAAGTGGCAGCAATATTACCATTACGATTAATCAGAATGCATGGAATGCCCACCAGGCACACGGTGATTATACGGGATCATGTACAGGAACTACCAATAGCGGAAATATCTATTATACTACATTCCATAACCACGCAAGTGGAAATATCGGTAAGTCAGGACCGATTCTGGAATACGTAATCTTAAATTTGTAATAAAATTTTATAACTCGTTCTCAAAGTGGTCTTTTATAAGGCCACTTTTTTTATATTGCATCTATATTTTTAAAACGAATGGATACAACGATTATTAATATTTTCTGCCTTATTTTATTATTTGTAGGGATATTGGGAACTTTTCTTCCTGTTTTGCCCGGTCTTTTGCTGAGTATCTGCGGACTTCTGATTTATAAATTCGGGACGGATGCGGATCTGTCTATGATTTATATCTGGGCATTCGGAGTTCTTACATTGGCTTCGGTAGTACTAAGCTACGTGATTCCGGCAAAGACCAACAGAAAATATGGAGGTACGCGCTGGGGAAGTATCGGTTCTGTAATAGGGACCATTGTCGGAATATTTATTCCAATCCCATTAGGCTTTCTGATCGGAATGTTTGCAGGAGTATTTATTGGTGAATTACTTCATGACAGTAAGGATATGAATAAAGCTTTACAATCTACTAAAGGAGCACTGATTGGATTCATTTATGGAACCGGATTCAGTTTTGTGGTAGGAGTGGCAATGTTTTTGGTAGTACTTCTTAATATGTTCAGTGTCATTTAATTAAATATTAGAAACTATGTTCCATAAAGTTATCATACTCAGTCTGGGAATTTTTGCATTAACGGGATGTGATGCCCAAAAGAAATCTAAGATTAATCCTAAAGCTTCTGAAATGCAAACCAATCCAAAAGCTATGAATTCCAATGATCAGAAAGACGGTATTCTGTACTTCAATGAAGGTGAGAATAAGTTTTTAAAGGAATACCAGATGAATGTTACATTCAAAGGAATTTCTGAAGACAGCCGCTGTCCTGAAGGGGTCAACTGTATCTGGGCCGGAGCAGCTGTAGCCCAGGTTGAAGTAATGGGAACTGCAACCCGGCCTGCTATTTTAAACCTTGCCAGTACAGATTATCCGGGAAGGAATTACCACCAGTCGGCAGAATTTAACGGATACGTCATTACATTACAGGATGTTGCTCCATACCCGAAACAACAGGATGGAACAAAAGCATTAGCCGGAAAATATAAAATCGGAATTACGATAAAAAAGGCAGGTCAATCAACAGATTCTACCAAGAAATAGGCTTCTTCCCTTTGGAAATAAGATATTCATTAATTTTTGAAAACGGTTTACTTCCAAAAAAACCTCTGTACACTGAGAATGGTGAAGGGTGTGCCGATTTCAGAATAAAATGCTTAGCCGGATCTATAAGTTCGGCTTTTTTTTGTGCAAAAGCCCCCCACAATACAAATACCACATTCTCTTTTTTATCCGAAATTTCCTTAATGATAAAATTAGTGAATGTTTCCCAGCCGAGATCTTTGTGAGAATTAGGGGAATGGGCACGAACCGTTAAAGTGGCATTCAATAGTAAAACGCCTTGTTTTCCCCAGTCTTCAAGTTCTTTGGAAGTTCTTACGACGCCCAAATCGTCTTTCAATTCAATAAAAATGTTCTTAAGTGACGGTGGCGTGGCAACCTGCTCAGAAACAGAGAAGCACAAACCATTTGCCTGGAAATCATTATGGTAAGGATCCTGGCCAATAATTACAACTTCAACATCGTCAAAAGCTGTGAGCTCCAATGCTCTGAAAATCTGATTTTTCGGTGGGAAAACTTGAGTCGTTGCATATTCATTCTTTACTTTCTCCCAAAGGGTTGTAAAATATTCCGTACTCTTTATTGGGGCTAAAATTTCTGTCCAGGTCATACTGCAAAAGTAATAATATTAAAAATAAGAGTTTAGATTATACCTTAAATATCTTCACTTTCCTTTCGATCAGCATATACGTAAAATAGGACAGCAGCAGTGAAAACACAATTAATAATAAAGGATTAAGGAGTGGGATATCCACAATTATAAAATTCTGGCTCTTAATAATATAATGGATAATATACAATGAATATGAGATATTTCCTAAAATATAAATGGGCTTAGTTTCCAGAAACATTTGAAGATAATTCTTTTCTCGCGTATATAATTGCTTTATAATCAATGCTGATAAAAATGGGATAAGAATCAAGCCCTTGGTCGTAAAGAGCAGTATTAAAGATAAAATAAACACTTTATACACAGGCCATTTGCCTTTTAATGTAAGTCGTGGCAGTATAGCAACCCCTATTCCGAAAAAATAAGAAGCTATGGTTCTGATTAAGGAATTTACTCCATACGGAATATCGAGATATTCCGGGGACTTCAGCATATTCACTGAACCTGCTGAACGAATATATATATCAGGAAAATGAGGGAGAATTAATCTTAAAAGCAAGCCTGTAATAATCAGGATTTCACCACGGATTTTATATCGTATAATCAGATAAAGCATAAACGGGAAGATCAGATAACACATCCACTCCGTACTCAATGACCAATAGACAATATTCAGTAAACGATTGGGATTAAAAAAGCACTGTACCAATCCGGCATTAATAAAAAATGTAAGCCACGGAACACCTCCCATCAACAGAACAATAAAAACAATTGATAAAAAATATACTGGATAAATCCTATTGATTCTTTTCTTATAAAAAACTTGTATCTTTTTAAATTCCAAACTTTTAAACTTCTCAGAATAGGAAACTGTCAGCAAAAAAGCACTTAGTACAAAAAAGACATCTACAGCAAGATAACCTTTCCCTATCAGATTTTGAAGAATCTCGTTTTTAAATTGAAAAAAATGAAAAAAAGTAACCCATAATGCCATTACCCCTCTAAGCCCCGTTAAAGATTTTATTTCATTTTTCATATATAATTTCAATCGGCGATAAAGATAAAAAAAACCTGTTAGTTTTCGTGTTTATCATTATCCGACACTCTTTTTAAGCTAAAAATAATATTATCCGGAAATCCTTCATCTTCCTTCCCTTCTTCCAAAATAAAATCATGCTTTAATAGAAGTCCTTTCGAGTTTTCATTAAATCTACTGGTAATTGCTACAATTTCCTGTAAATGCAATTCATTAAATCCACAGTTTAAGACCGCTTTCAAAGCTTCGGACATAATTCCCTGTCTGTGATATTCCGGCAGCAATTCATAACCGACTTCTGCTGTTTTCCGATCTTCAGAAAAATTCCAAAGACAAATTGTTCCGATAAGATTCTGCTGACCTTTTAAAGAAATTCCGAAATAGACCGTCTGATTGTTTTTAGTTCTTTCTTTAATGGTTAAAATAAATTGAAGTGCATCATAATTATTTTTCGGTGAATTTCTCCGCACGAACCGGTTGGTTACTTCATTGCTTCGAATCCGTAAAATATCCTCAGTATCGTTTTCATTGATTGCTTTTAAAATCAATCTTGTGGTTTCCAGTTTCATTGGTAAGATAGAATAAATAGTTTTATATTTTCTGTTCTGTGCAGCTGTTTCAGATATCTCTCAATGCCAGCGCTTCCGAAAATTCATTTTTGTCTGCATCGAAATTCATAAATAAGTACACGCCGTATTTGATGGAGTAATTTCTTTCATAAACAACAATAGATTCTTCTTTATCACTACCATTTTTTTTGTACTCTTTACGATAATGATCTTCTTTTTTTCGATGATGGCTGAAAGTTTTTTTCATGTCTTTATTTGTAAGACTTTTCACCAAAAGCTTTTTACCTCCAGGTTTTTTGTTCTTCCTGCTATGGGATTTCTGTTCACCTTTTTTAATCTCATTTTTTTGAATTTGGGCCTGAGCCTGAATACCTGCCAAGAGAAAAAGAAGAGCAAGTAGTAAATTTTTCATGGTTATCGTTATTAGTGCAATAAATATAAGCCTTAACCATTATACATTCAAAATTTTTCCTTCTAAAAAGAATGATTCTATTTTTTAATGTAAACTATAAGGTGTTTCTAAAGAAGGAATGATAATTAGAGATTCACAAGCGAACCTTAAAATTTTCATCATCTCAATAGTTAAAAAAAACATCCAATTCAACATTAATTTATTCTGTAAATATCTCGGATATACGTAATAATCAAAATTCTCACTAAATTTGCACTGTGTATATAGATAAAGAAGATTTAGACGAATTAGAGTTTCCGCAATTGCTCGCGGAAATCTCCCCATTTGCGTATTCTCCGAAAACAAGAGAAAAAATTCTTCAACTTCGCCCAATGGAAATAGAAGAGGCGGAACTTTCCTTAAAAAAAACCTCAGAATATCTGTCGAGTTTTGAAAGTTCAAATGCGATTCCGTTTGATGAATATGAAGATATTGAAAATGAGCTGAAAGTGATGCTGATTGAGAACTACCGTTTGGAAAACGCGGCTTTCATCAAAATAAAAACCATCACGGAACAGATCGGAAAATTGCAAAAATTCTTTCCTACCATGCCGGAAACCTTTCCTAACTTATTGGAAGAAGTTTCTGTACTGGAATTCAGAAAAGAGATCATTGATAAAGTAGATAAGGTTTTCAACCGATTTGGTGAGGTAAAAAGTGAGGCCTCTCCAGCTTTAAAGGATTTGAGAACTGAAATTCAGCATGCTAAAAAAGCGATTCAGGAAAATTTCAACCGTGCACTCACCACGTATGGACAGAGTGACTTTTTGGATGATATACGGGAAACGATTATTGACGACCAAAGAGTGTTGGCCGTAAAATCAGGATTCAAAAAAAGAGTTCCCGGAAGAACTTTAGGAATTTCCAAAACGGGCTCCATTACTTACATTCAGCCGGACAGTGTTGTAAAGCATTATTTCAAACTTCGCGAGAGTGAGGAGGAAGAGAAAAAAGAAATTGATAAAGTTCTCCGAAAGCTTACTGCAGAACTGGCAGAATTTCAACCTCAGCTATGGAGATATCAGGTTTATATTTTTGACCTTGACCTTACGAGAGCTAAAGCTAAATTTAGTGAATTGATCAACGGAGTTCTTCCGAAAATCAACCACCATAGAACGTTGAGATTAAAAGATGCTTATCATCCTTTGCTGTGGCTGAGAAATAAGATTGAAAATAAGATCATCCACCCACAGACACTGAGTTTAACGGATCATAACAGAATCATTTGTATTTCCGGACCCAATGCCGGTGGAAAATCTATTACGTTGAAAACGGTCGGACTCTTACAACTGATGATTCAGAGTGGTATTCTGGTTCCTGTACATCCTAAGTCTGAAATGTTTTTCTTTGAGAAGATGATGACCGATATCGGGGATAATCAGTCCATTGAAAACCATCTATCGACCTATTCATCCCGATTGAAAAAAATGTCTGGAATCATCCGCGAGGCTGATGCCAATACGCTTTTACTGATTGATGAATTCGGGACAGGTTCTGATCCGGAGCTAGGAGGTGCTCTGGCTGAAAGTTTCATGGAGTTTTTCTATGATAAAAAGAGTTTTGCCATTATTACGACGCACTATACCAATATTAAACTGGTTATAGAACAGCTTCCAAATGCTCAGAATGCAGCCATGCTTTTCAATGAAGAAACATTGGAGCCGATGTATAAACTGGAAGTGGGACAGGCAGGAAGTTCATTTACTTTCGAAGTTGCTGAAAAGAATAAAATCCCAAGATTTATCATCCATTCTGCCAAGAAAAAGGTAGAACACGATATCGTAAATCTCGACAAGACCATTGTAAAGCTGCAACAGGAGAAATTCGAGGTTGAAAAACTGAAAGTTGATCTTGCAGAAAGAAAAGAATCTGTAGAAGATAAACGTGATAATCTTCAAAAACTGAATGACCAGCTTCAGCAGAAACTGTTCAATTTCCAAAAACTGTATGAGGAAGAACATCGTAAACTTCAGTTTGGAAATAAGATTGAAACATTCATCGACAGTTATACCAAAGGAAAATCCAGAAAAGATGTTGTAAAAGACTTTGTAAAGCTTCTTGAGCAGGAAAAATTCAGGAAATTAGGTCACGACAAAGATGAAACTAAACGTCTGCAGGTCGTGAAGAGAAAAATCACTCAACAGTTGAAAAAGGAGGATGTCATTGAGAAAATCGCAGAAACCAATGAAAAACTGGAAGAACAGCGTAAAAGTGACCGAGCTGTTTGGATGAAGATCGGGCAGCGTGTTCGTATTACAGGAAGCACCAGCGTGGGAACAATTGAGAAAATTTCCCGAAACAAGGTGATTGTCAATTACGGAACCTTCAAGACAACGATTGATGCCGATGAGCTTGAGAGAATTTAATTAATCTGAAATGAGTTTAAAAACGAGCTCATTGTATGCAAATATGAAGAGAGAGTACCATAAGGTGCTCTCTCTTTTTTATGCTTTATCCTATATTTTTTCTATTTTTATCTAAAACTATAATTTATGAAACCATTAAAAGCACTTTCGGACCTTTTGCCAATACCCAGTTATACGGTTATTATCCTATGTTTTTTCTTTCCGTTTTTCCTGATAAAATGTGGAGATACCACTCTAATGTCTGTCAAAGGAACTGATCTTGTAACGGGAGTTTCCAAAAAAGCCATCAATGAGCGAATGAAGGAAAGCCTCAAAAAAAGTTCACCTTTTGGTGCTGCATTCGGAAATGATAAAGCAGAAGCAGATACCTCTTCAGACACAGACATTGAATATTCACCTCTGAACGAACCTAAAGATAAAAAAGACCATCAAAACATCTCTCCTAACCCATTTATTATCATTACATTGCTGGCCGCCATTGCAGGTATTGTCGTTCAAGTGATGAAGAATATCAGAAAGAAATATCTTTATCATATCATTCTATCTATTATTGGACTCGCCTCTTTACTTATTTTTTATCTGACGTTTCAATCCAATATGGAAGGATTTGGAAATAATAAAATGGCAATGGGATTCGGAAGTGATATCTCGATCAGCTATGGTTTCGGGACTGCGTTTTATCTATGTGCCGTTTTATATCTTTTCGTTCTTTTATTCTATGGAGTCTTTTCTTACTTTCTAAAAAATGATCCACAAGCCATTTATGGATCTACAAAACAAAATACAGAATCTTAAAACTGTATTCCAGATAAAAAAGAGTGCTTTTCCAAGCACTCTTTTTTTATTTTATTTCTTAATGAATTTTAGTCGGGTTACCTTTTCTTTGTCTTTCAACTGGATAAAATAAACTCCTTTTGAAAGATGATGAAGGCTCACTTTATGATCTGAAACTTTACCTTCTTCTGTTTTTTGTCCCACGGCATTATAAATTTCAAAATTGGCTGCTTCTGAAATTCCTGAGATATTTAAAATATCCGATGCCGGATTAGGATAAATTTCAGGCTGTATAGATTTTCCTGATTCTCCAACGCCTAATGTGAGATTTATTATATCTACCCCATAATCTTCAACCTCACCATAGGTGAATGTTCCACAAGCATCTGTAAGTAACGTTTGACTTGAAACTACACGCATTACAACACCACACGTTGTCAATGCGGCAAAACTTGGAATGGTAAATACCGACACAGCCGGAGCTGACTGAGTAATATTATTAGCACTCATCACTCTTTCACTGGCTTCAAAAATACCGTTAGCATTAAGGTCTATCCATGCAGTAACTGCTATTGTGCCAGGAGCTCCGGTCCAGGTATTACTTACCGAAAGTGTATTGCCCACACTTCCTACAAGAAATTTTATCCTACGGCTTACATCGCTTCTGTAATCTGTATAGTTAGAGGCGCCAGAGCTGCTTATCATAGGCGTTCCTACCCCTGAAGAAGTTACTGTAACATTGGAGATATGCATCATACTTGTATCTGTAGAAGCACTTGCGCAGTAATTGAGCACTGTTGTAAAAAATATAGGATTGGACCATGTCCCCTGAGTAGTACATGTTTTTGAAACCTGTACTTCATACACTGTACAAGGCTGCAGATTCGTAATAGTAAAAGAGTTTTGGCCCTGTACCGTGGTACCTGTCATCCAGGTAGTCGTTCCAGGTAGTCTGTATCTGATCATATTATCCGGAGTATTGGGATCTGCAGTCCAGGTGACTGTTCCGGAGGTAAGGGTTACATTTGATATCTGGACACCCGTTGGGGCATTCGTATCACAATAGAATAAAGATTTTGATCCTTCTTCTATTTTGTTTTCTGCCTGAAAGCTGGAAATTCCCAAAATAAAAGAGAATACATAAAGTAGTTTTTTGGTCATGTTTATTAGTTTTAAAATTCTCTTGAAAAATAAGGCGTTTTCCGGAATATACTTTACATCCACTCCATATATTATTGTATTTTTTCAATACATTTGAAATTAAAAATGTAAAAGATACATTTCTATTGGTATCTCATTTTTACTGTTACTCTATGATCAAAAACTTTTCTATTCTTTGGATTTTTTATAAAAAAATAGTACTTCCCGCCCTGCTGTTTTCATTACTCATTTCTTTTTTGCTTCCCTTCGGGTTTGAAACGTTTGGATTAAGTTTTCTTCTAATTTTACCAGTCCTTCACTACTTTATTTATGAATTAAGGTTTAAAAACGAATATTATTTCTACGCCAATTTAGGACTTTCAAGAATCTTTCTTTGGAGCGGAACTCTTTTATTGAGTCTCATTGTAAAATTTATAACTTTATTCTTATGAGTAAACTTCATATTGACAGTGTAACAAAATCCTTCAATGAGAGAAAAATTTTGCAGGACATTTATATTGGGTGTGAAACGGGTCAAATTACAGGGCTGTTGGGTAGAAACGGAAGCGGAAAATCGACCTTATTAAAAATCATTTTCGGAGTTATCAGCAGTGATACTCAGTTTATCAGATGTGATGACAAAGTTTTGAAAAATAGATCAGACCGGAAAAACAGGATATCCTATTTACCGCAGAACCTCTTTCTCCCTAAATATGAAACCGTTAAAAGACTGATTCCCCTTTTCTGTAATAAAGAAAATACAGACCTCTTATTTTCCTCAGAACTCATACATCCCTTTCTTCATGAAAAGCCTAAAAACCTTTCCAAAGGTGAGCAAAGACTTATTGAAACTCTGATGATCATTCATTCTGAAGCTGATTTTGCTTTACTGGACGAACCGTTTCACAGTCTTTCTCCAATAGTTTGCGAAGAATTAAAGAAAACCATTCGCCAACAGTCAAACAATAAAGGTTTTATCATTTCTGATCATAATTATCAGGATGTTCTGGATATTTCAGACTCAATATATCTGCTTTCTGACGGCCATCTGAAACAAATACAAGATTTTAAAGAACTGCAGCGGTATAATTATCTCCCGAAAAGCATTTAATTTATATATTTGGGGGATCAAAAAATTTTCATGATGACTTTCATAAACAAAGCATTCTATGTATCCGCTTTCAGTATTTTTTCTTTAGCCTTTGTAAAAGGACAGAATAAGGTTCCTTTTGGAGTTGTAAAAGCTGAAGAGGGATATGCCAATGTACGGGTTCATAAAGACAATTACCGAAAAATTGTAGACAAGATCCGTATGCGTAAAGGAGATGTATTCGTTTATGTAAAGCCTGCTCCCGGAGAAACAGAATGGATCTGGATCAAATATCCTGAAAAACAGGATGATGACAAACCGTTTGTACGTTATGAAACTCTTGATAAAGAAGGAATGGTCAATAAAGAACGTATTGCTTATATCGATCAGCTTCCGGCGTATACTCCTTCAAAATCTAAAAACGGGAGATCACTTATTTTCACAGACAATTCTGATCCGAAAATTCCTACCGCTCAAAGAAGCAAGGTTGTGATTGATGTCTATCCTTCCAACGCGGGCTACCGTAAAAAGGAAAAAGATGCGGAAGGAAAGCTCCTTACCATCGATAAAGTAAAGCCCTGGGGAATTGGAAACGACCTTCCTGAAGGGATGACCGAGATCAAATCGATCAGAGTACAGCAGCCCGGAAGAGGTTCTGTTTTTGTAAGAGAAGCGATCAAAAATATGTTCCAGCCTACCATGGATTTTGAGAACATTGGGGTAACCTCTCTTGACAATGACAATATTTTCCTATACATGATAAATGGTTCGGGAGAGAACAGATATACCACTCTCTGGACGATCAAGAAAGGGAGAGTAATCAGCCAGATTATTTACCATAATCCGGAATAAATTCATTATTTTTGCACTCGAAAAGTTTTACACTTATTCATCACAGAAATTGGTTCTGCATCACTGCAGATTAAAAGGGAACCGTGTGAAAATCACGGACTGTCGCGCAACTGTAAGTAACTGAAATCTTTATCAAAGATCCACTGTGCGAGGCATGGGAAGGAGATAAAGATGTTACGAGTCAGGAGACCTGCCTTTTTCTTAAACATGTAACTTTCGCGATTTGAAGTTGTATTGATCTGATGGATTGTTTCAGGAATTCTATAAGTTCCTGTCATTATTCTGTTATTTTAATATCATTTTATTTCGCTTTAATTAATAATGATATATGACTACAGAAGAAAGAATTGAAGCATCCGAAACCAGAATCTTTAAAGCGGTTTTCCCTAACACAACCAATCATTATGATACCCTTTTTGGAGGTACGGCGATGCAGCTGATGGACGAAGTAGCTTTTATTACCGCAACCCGATTTGCAAGAAAAAGAGTGGTAACAGTGAGCAGTGACAAGATCGATTTCAAGAAACCTATTCCTGCCGGAACGATTGTTGAGTTGATCGGAAAAGTGTCATACGTAGGAAAAACCAGTATGAAAGTAAATGTTGAAATCTACACCGAGCAGATGTATTCCTATGAAAGAGAAAAAGCCATTGTAGGTGATTTCACTTTTGTAGCAATAGACGAGTTCAAGAAACCAATCCAGATACTATAAATAATAAGCTTCGGGCGGCCTTTGGCCGCCCGAAATTTTTCTATTCTCACTGAAATTATTTCAAAACTTTTTCTGTTTCCAGACTTCTGTTCAGCAGCAGTTCAAAAGCCTCTCCCATTTCATCTGAGGCTCTTGTGATCGCATTTTCAAGTATATTTCTGATTTGCTTTTCTGTTACTCCGGCTTCCGTCCAGCTCTTTCCTGAAGTATGGGAATTTAAGATAAATGGCATGATTCTGTCTATTCCACAGGCAAAAACAGCATCCGGTGTTTTCTCTTCTTCAAACTCAAGCCAAAGATTAAAAAATTCCGAACGTAAAGGTTCATCCAGAATTCCGAAGATCTTCTGAGCAGAAGCTTTCTCTCTTTCAAACTTTCCTACCATTGCTTTTTCATCAAAAATAAAAGTGTCTCCGGCCTCTATTTCCACAAGATCATGAATGGAAAGCATTCTTATCACCCTTAACAAATCTATATCGGTGCGGTTTTTTGCATAGGGATAAAGTATCTGAGCCAGAATGATAATCTGCCAGGAGTGTTCCGCTGTATTTTCTCTTCGGGAATCGTCTGCATTATAATTTCTTCTCTGTACATTTTTCAAAGCATCCACTGCCAGGATAAAATCGATTTCTTTCTGAATTTTCATCTTACTTCTTATTTTCTATTATATTGATCTGCAGGATATACCTTCGTTTTGGTATTCCATTTATTATTGATCTTTTCTTTTGTTATTACTTTTACCTGATCTTCATTAGTCGTATCTTCTTCCTTTTCAAAGACCATATCCAGTCCTTTATTCGGAATTACGGCATATTCCATCGTGAAAAAATTGCAGCATCCTGATTTTCCATAAGCGATGAGGCGTTTGCGCTTGGCATCAACATCAAAAATATCAAGGGAATTGGAAGCAAGATCCGTAAGCTCTTTACTCTTCACAAATGCCATTCTGGTACTATTGAACACATATACATCGTATGAAGCAGCGCTATAGTTCCCCATATTTCCGTTTCTTATCGCAATATCTTCTGTTCCGTCAAAATTAAAATCATCTATAATCACAGAATTTTGCGGCTTTGTTAACTGAATCATTTTCCCCGGGGTCAGCTTCTGGCTTTCTTCTGTTTCCAGAACAAGATCATCGGAAACAAAAGTCTGTACCTTACTGTTTCTGTTATCAAAAAGCTCCACAGTCCCCTTTCCACTGCATCGGCTGTCATAACAATTTTCTACCTTGATGATCGCACTATAGTTTTTTGACGCATTTTTTACTTCAAACTGATATTGCCCGAAACATAAGGGACCCAACAAAAGAAAAGCCGATAAGTTCTTATACTTATTTAAAATATTCATGGTAATAGTAATTTGGATTTAGGTGTTTTCTATTGCTAACAAAAATACGAATCATAATACCGATCTCAAAATATCAATCCCATTATCTCTCAGAATTTAAAACAGTTTTATTCCTTCAAATAAAAGGATATCCGCTGATAAGAAGCTGTTTCCCGCTATCCGCTCATACTCCTCGCACCGGGCCTAAAACCCAACCCGCTGTGGGGTAACCGCTGCTATCGGGGCTATGATATGAGTAATAAGTAATCGGTAATAAGTAATAAGCAATAATTAATAAATGATGATTTTTTTCCTCTGTATAGGGCATAAAACAAAAGGTCAAAAAAAATAAAGGTCAAAAAAAAGCCTAATCCCTTATTAATAAAGGGAAAATAAAAAAAATAAGCTATATCCAAAAGTAAAACTGATTGTCATTTACTACCTTTTTATTACCATTTTAAATACACTTTAAATAACATTTAAGCACCCTTATAGGATGCTTATTCTTTTTTATGGCAAAAACAGCCTTGTAATAATGTAGAATGCGGAATTTTCATAAATAAAGTGAGTCTAATATCCTTTTATTTATAATACTATCTGGTTAAAATAGCTCTTGAAAGAATTTTCAAAAAAAGTAATAGCAGTTACGTTAGGGGTTACGTTTGGAGTTACTCTATAGTGTAGTTACTGGTTGAGTGTAGTATGTGATTTGTTTAAAATTAACATCAAAAATACATTAAATACAATCATTGTGCCCCCTATTTTTCACACTTTATAAAACGTAAAATATTGATAATCAGAATAAACTGATGATCTTATTTTTTGAAGGGGTGTTTTTATTGAACTCTGCGTTTTACTTCTTGTAATTCTGCTTCTAAATCGTCCATTCTGTCATAAATATCAGCAGGATCAGGTAGTTGAAAATTTAGATGTAGTTTGACTTCCCACACCTCCTTTATAGATAATGGATTGATGTTCTGGGTGGGGAAATTTCGTCTATTATCTGATTTACAGATTAAATTGTCATATTTACTTATGCGGTTAATGCATCTCTTTATAATGCCGTCTTCAACTTCATTTGAGATGATTGCATATATTTTATTATCTTTTATATCTTTCTCCCAGTCATCAATAAACTGACCTACTACATAGCTTTTATTTGGCAATGTTGGAAACATTGAATTTCCTTCCACTTCAAACATTCTGAATATTCCATTATTTAATCCAGGCATTCTATATGCAGGGAGCTGTTTTATAAATGTAGGGTCATTATAACCTGTGATATACCCAGCTTTCAATGTTTGAGGGACTAAGGCAATGTTATCATGATTATATGAATCAATTGTTACAATTTGAGGAACCCTGTTATCTAATTTAATGTTTTTTGATTCTTTTTCCTTCTCCATGTCTCCAATACCCAATATTAACCATTCGGTATTTATTGCGAATGTTTTACATATTTTTTCAATTACATTGAATTTTGGTTCAGTTCCATTAAGGTAACTACGCACATTTGACTCACCAATTTCTATTTTGTTTGCAAATAGTGAGTTATTTCCACTACAGAAATAGTCAATTAACTGTTTTATTCGCAAATTTATTTCATTCATAATCAATACGTTATAATTAAACCGCAAAATATTACGGGAAACCGTTTGGATAATCGCAAATAAATGCGATATTTGTCCCAACAAAAAGACAATTGAAACAATGGACAAACCTACAAAAAAAAGAATTAAGTACAATGAGGACATTCTGAATGTTTTAAGAAGTAGATACGGCTACACTTTTGATTTCATTCGAAAATCATTGCGAGGTGATCGAGTTGGTGAAATGCCTGATCAATTAATAAAAGAATATAAAGAGCTTGATAATGCTTTAAAAAAAAGACTAGAAGAAAAAATGGAAACCTTAAACCCTGCATCATATGAAAACAATTCAAAAATTAGTTCATCTAATTATTAGATGTCGAGCCAGTAGTATAAATTTTCTTTTTGCTCAGCATGTAATAAATTATGAATGGGTATTATTTGGGAAATTTATTATAAGAAAAACCAGTAAGCCTATATAACAGCATTTAAACACAATTTAAAAATGTATCAATTCTATCAAAATACTTTAACGATTCCTGCAAAAGCTTTGTACGATGATTTAGGAATAATGTCAGAGTCAAATTACAAAAAATTGTGTAGTACAGGTAAATTAAATAAAATTAGAACCGCAGGCGGTTTAGATAATACAGCTCTGGTAGAGTTTGATAGTATTCCTGAAAGATTCAAGGTTCAGTTAATAAAAATAAAAGGTTTTCCTCCCAAGAAAAACTCGCAAAATCTACTATTAAACTATTATCATGACGATTACGAAGCTGTAGACTTCTTTGCTTATTATCTACTTGATGAATACCGCACATTGTCTCCAGAAAAGCAAGACGAGTATGTAAAAAACGCTCAAATGCTTCAGGCGGTGGATGTATTCATTAAAGAGACTTTAACCTTTGTAAAGAGCCGTAATGGCAAAAGAGGATTGACCGATATATGGAATGATACCACTGATGCTGTAACTGCTGTAAAAGATCAAATAGGGCACACATTGCCAAAATCAGCCAGAAGACTAAAGGAAAAACTGGAAGACTTCAAAAAAGAGGGTTACTCGTCTCTTATTTCGGAGAATTTTGGGAACAAAAAAGCTTCTAAAGTAAAAGATAATCAGCAGGAAGCCTTATTAAGAACTTTATTACGTGATCACAGGACTTTTGACAATGAACAAATAGCAATGGTATATAATTCAGTTGCAAAGCTTCAAAAGTTCCCTGAACTCTCTGCATCAACAATCGGTAATTATCGTAAAAAATGGAATTTACTTGTAATGGCTGGAACAAAAGGAGAAAAGGGGTTTGATAACAAAGTGGCTATGCATGTTAAAAGATCAGCGCCTTCAGCACCTTTGCTTTACTGGACGGTGGACGGTTGGGATGCAGAATTATTGTACCAAAAATCGTCAGTATCCCTTAAAGGACAGAATATCACAACATATCATAACAGATTAACTATGGTTGTGGTTCTTGATCCTTCCATTAAATATCCGATAGGATACGCGATAGGAACTCAGGAAAACGCAGAGCTTATAAAAGCTGCTTTAAGAAATGCAGTAAGACATACGGAAGAGCTTTTCGGATCAAAACACAAAGTACTACAGATTCAGTCTGATAATTATGCTAAAAAAGAAATGACACCTATTTATACAATGATGTCAGATCACTATACACCTGCTAAGGTTGGAAACGCAAAATCAAAGGTAATTGAGCCGTGGTTTAAGCACTTTAATAAAACATATTGTCAATTCGCTCCAAATTGGAGTGGCCAAGGTGTCAAAGCTAAAATTCAGCCTAATGATGAATACCTGAATAAAATTAAACATTCTTTTCCTGACGAGGTTGGTTGTAGAATGCAGCTTATAAGAATGATTGAAATGGAACGTGAAAGATTACAGGAACAATACCTGCAAGCTTACAACGAAATGCCTCAGGATGCTATAAAATTAATGTCCCAGCATGAATACTTAATGTGCTTTGGAGAAACCACCGGAGATACTAATAAAATAAACCATAACGGTTTACATATAGCAATTAACGGTCGAAAAATGGAGTTTGACAGCTTTGATCCCAACTTTAGAATGAATGCTCATGTAGATTGGACAGTCAAATATGATTCTGATAACCTTCAAGAGGTTTTAGCTTATGATGAAGCCCGAAATATCAGTTTTATGCTTACCAATAAATATGTACAGCCGATGGCATTGTATGACCTTAAAGAAGGTGATTCAGAAGAAAGAACGAAAGTTAAGAACTTCAATAAAGATTTAAAAACATTAGTACTAGAAACTCAGGCTGAAGACAGTAAAAAAGTAAGTCAAATGTTTATCCAAAATCCAGAGTTAGACAACACGCTTGCCAAAATGTTGATAGTAGATAGCCGGGGGCAGCACAAAGACCAACGTAATGCCAAGCGTCTGAATAATGGAAAAAAACTCCTTGAAAAACAGGATAAAAAACAGCGATTAACTGAACAGCGAAACTGGGATGACGAACAAATGGATTATTTAAACAAAAAAATGGACTTCTCAAAATACTTAGAAAATGAATAACACAATAAAAAATAATATTATATCAGCTCTTAACCAATGGTTAATAAATAATGAGTACACCGCTGCTGATTTCTCTGCAAAATCAGGTGTGCCAGCAAATTACCTTTCTTATATGCGAAAGAATACCTATTTCGTAAGCACAGGAGGAAAGGATGTAGAAATTGATGATAAATACTTCAGGATGATTTGTGAGGCTATAGATTTTGATCCTGAGAACAAATTAGCCTGGACTACACGACAAACACCTCAATTCATGCAGATGATAACTTATTTAACGGATGCCAAAAAACACGGATATACTAATATAATTATTGGAAATACTGGGGCGGGTAAAACATATTGCTTTGATATTTTTATGAAGCAAAACCCCAAAGATACCTTTAAAGTGACTGTAGGCTCTCTTGATACAATTACTGACCTATTGGATAAATTAGGAATAGCAATGCGAATCCCGCTAACTGGAACCCCTTCCAAAAAGTTAAGGACAGTCACAAAAGAAATCACCAAAATGAAACTTGAAGGGCGGGAACCAATGATTGCATGGGATGAGTCCGAGTACCTGAAACAATCAACACTTTGTAATATCAAAGAGCTGCATGATCATTTATATGGCAAATGTGCACTGATCATGATTGGCACTGATCAGCTAATTGCAAAGATTGAAAGGCTTAAAAGTAAAAACGCCCCGGGTATGCCTCAGTTTTACCGCCGTGTAAAATATGGTATTCGTGAATTGAGATCAATAGATACACGTTTCAAAGAATTTTTAACTGATATGGCTGACCGTGGACTTAAAAAGTTTCTTCAGGATGAATGCGAAAATTATGGAGAGTTGCACGATGCTTTACTACCTGCCATGAGAGAAGCTGAAAGACTGGGGGAGCCACTGACAGAAAATCTAGTCAGAACAATTTTAAATAAACCAAAACTATGAGGAAAGCCATATCATCAACGGATTTATTAGCAACTAAATACGACTTAATTACATGGGATGGCGAATGGCATGACAATTTTGACGAGCCGGAAGCTTCAGGATCCTGGTTTATCTCTGGAAACTCAGGAAACGGAAAAACTTCCTTTATGTTGGAGCTGGCCAAAGCTTTATCTCCATTTGGAAATGTTCTTTTCAATTCTTTAGAGGAAGGCACTTCCAGAACAATGCAGAAGGCTTGGAAAAGACATAATGTATCTGATTGTGGTCGTAAAATTCAACTCATTAAAGAAAAATATGACGACTTACGGATCAGACTTAAAAAACGAAAATCTCCACGCTTTATAATTACAGATAGCTGGCAGTATACAGGGATGACTTTCGAGCAGTATTTAGCCCTTAAAGAAGAGTTTCCAGATAAACTATTCATATGGAATTCGCAAATGGATGGAAACAAACCTCTTGGAAAAACTGCAATTCGTATTCAATATGATGCTGACCTTAAAATATGGGTAGAAGGTTTCAAAGCCTTTTCAAAAGGTAGGTATCTTGGAAGATATTATGCGGAAGGTTTAACCATTTGGCAGGAAGGAGCAGAAAAGTACTGGACTAAAACGGGATAGCCTATGGATAAGACTACATTAAAAAAGGTTTTACAACTTGATAGTCTGATCAATTTTTTAGACTGGCAGGAACGGGCTCAAATCCATCATTGTAATGAGAGTGCTGTAATAGCATCAAAAAAGGTTTTAATAGCCTTAGAGTGGATAGGAAAAGTAAACTGGGAGTCTCCACAAACAAAATATGGGCAGGACCGTCTTCTTTATTTCTTTAATTCAGAATATGACTGCTGGTTTGTAGATGAAGATTATCTGAAGCTATATCCACAATACAAAAATGATTTACTAAAAATAAAACAATTATAAATTATGAATACAACAAAAAATTTACAAGTATTAACAACTGAGGAGTTGGAAGCTGAACTAAATAAAAGAAAAAATAAAGAAGCTTCTGACCGGGAAAACAAAAGGAGGGAATATGAAAGCCTTAAGCAATCTGTAATTAATGAGCTGGGACCATCAGCAGAAAAATTATCATGGGAGCTTACAAAATTTAAAAAGAAAGCATTTTCTGATATGGGAACTCTTTTCGACCTCCTTAAAGAATATAGTAAAAGGCATCAGGATAGCCGTGGTAATTTTCAAATTGAATCTGAAAATTATAGAATACAATTTAAAAGACAAGGCAAAGGAAATTTTGATGAAAGATCACATCAGGCAGAAAAACATATAATTGATTTTCTGACATCCAAATACCAGGGAGATCTTGATACCAAAGACTTAATTATGTCACTCCTTGAAAGAAAGAATGGGGCTCTTGATATTCAGCTTGTGCAGAAATTATACAGTATGGAAGGTCGCTTTACTGATGAAAATTGGACAGAAGGCATCAGACTTCTTAAAGAAAGTTACAGCTTCAATCTAAGCAAAGATTATGTTTCTTTTTTTACGAAAAACGAACGGAACGAGTGGGAAGGTATTAATCTAAATTTCTCTTACTAAAATGACAGACTTTGAACTATTGGTAGGGGTTTCCTCAGTGACTTTCATATTGGGATTTTTATTGGGAATACTCATTACAGCAATGATATCAGCTGATCGCATAAATAAAATAACAAGTATTAAAAAATAATCAAGTGGATTTAAAGAACCGGCAGGATTTATAAATTATTACAATGAACCCAAAAGAAGAATTAAAACAAATTTTTGCAGATCGTACTCCGGTCGATATAGCAATAGAAATCAGTGGGTATACAGGACATAGAACCACCCTGATAGATGAACTTACAGAAGCGGAAGCATCCGGCCTTTTGGCTGTGTATAATCCTTCTGTTGATTTGGAAAAAGAACATACTCTTTTGCAACAGGTATTAATAAAAAAAGAATGGAGATCTAAAATTTTAGCAAAAGCCGAAAAAATAAAAATTAAAAAGCCCAATTCTTTCTTTGAATTTAATGACTGGATGCAGCTTAAAAGCAAGTTTAAAAAGCATTTAAACTCTCATTCAATACAAGAGCTTAAAGAATTACACCAGCAGTTATGTGCTTTCGAAAGCAATAATTCTAAAAGCGCAAAAAAACCCTTTACAAAGTCATGGTGGGATAAAGGGACTGAAAAAATTAATTTAAACTAAATGCTTAAGAAGAGAAGAACCTCACTTGCAGACCTTTTTCCTGAGCGTGAGGGAATTAGAATTTATCCAATTAATACAAATAAAAACAATGATACCAATAACAAACGGTGTTCTGATGATCGCCAAAGAAAGACAAAAGCAAATAGATAAACACGGTTTTACTGCTGAATATCATGTAAATCATCCTGAATATTATGAGGATAAACAATTAATTCAAGCTACAGTTACTCTATTGCTTCAGGATTTAGCTCCACATGACCTTGTAACTGAAATCCCCACAAACTGGGATGCTGTAAGATTTCAGGATTTAATCGATAGAGGGCACATAGAACGATTGACAATTGCAGGGGCTTTATTGGCTGCTGAACTAGATAGACTTTGTGAGTTAGCTTGTTATCTAAAATGCGAAAGTTGCCAGAAAGAAACAGATATCGAAAGAATGCACGAGGATGGTGATTCAAATAATTTCTGTCCAGAATGTTGGAAGGAACTGGCACCAACAATGAAAGCAGACTACGAAGAGTTAAAAAGAAATGGAGAAATAGAATAGTTATGATTACAACTGAACAAATATTAAAGGCTCAGGAAGAAGCAATAAAAAATGCAGGGCCAATTAGAGCAGAACTCGAAAAATTTAAAAAAGAATATCAAAGTAAAATTAATGAATTTGAAAAACCTATAATGGATTTAATTGAAGCCTATTATGATGAAAATCTGACTGATAAAAACAATGCTATTGTTCAAATCGGAATGACAATTACGAATGGTAAATCAAAACTATACATCCATAGTAGAGGAATGCAGTTCATTTTTGGCCATATCGTTTTTAATCCCAGAGTAATGGGAAAAAAAATAGATGACAAAGGATTTATTAAACCAAACGCAAGAGAAATTCATGTACATCCAAAGGAATTAAAAGAATACTGGATATTATGATACTATCATTTTCAACACAGTTAAACGGAAAACCAACCTATTTTCCTGAGAAAATAATAGCAGGATTATTTGAGAATGAAATTTTAACATTTGGAATATCATGTGAACTTTTAGAGCAATATGTTAATAAGGTTGATGCATCACTGCTTTATAATAAACTTCATACCCCAGTGTATAAAGGGTATTCCAAAATACATACAATAAGAGAAGATAAAACCTCTCGTTGGAAATCAGGAATGATGATAGACTTTTTCATTAATGCACGGCAAAAAAACATGTTCTGTTTTGCTCCCAGAATACAGGTTACTTCAATACAAAATATTGAAATAAAATTTATGTCTATATGGAATAGCCACGGCTTGTATGCAAAACCGTTTGTTAAAATTGATGGAACTATAATTTATGATGTTGCAGGAAACGGTAAAGAAAAAATGCTACAGCTAGCTGTAAATGATGGTTTTGAAAGTATAGATGATTTCTTTTCTTATTTCAATAAGGATTTTAAAGGAAAGATAATACACTGGACAGGTTTTAAATATTAAGAGATGGAAGCAGAAACAATAACCCCAGAAATTGAAATCCTTAATCTGTTCAATCAGATCACAGGACACCGACACCGCCCGGGAAAAGCAAATTTAACGGGAATCAAACGAGTATTAAAAGAAGGCTATTCTCTTAATGAGATACAGGAAGTAATACAGTTAAAAACTATCGAATGGAAGAAAAACGCTACAATGAGCGGACATCTTAATCCGGTAACGATTTTTAGAGAGTCAAACTTTGATAAATACATTAATCAGGTACTGAATGTAAAAGAGAATCCTAAACTCTACCAGAAATATTATGAGCAACTTAATAAAGTCGAGCGAAGTGCCGCCGACAACGTTGATGATCTTAAAGCCATGTTCGGATAAGGATGCTTTTAATGCCATTGCAAAAATAGAACAGTCTCTTACAATTAAAGATTCAATAAAGGCAGGAGAGCTGATCATGAAGCAGGGATCTAAAGTGGATGTTGTTATAGAGATTATTAAAATCATTGAATTTTACTTAAAAATTACCGGGAAAGAACTTGAGATATATCAGGTACGGGTTCTTGCTGGTGATCTTTATGATAAGTTCAGAACTGATACAGTAGAGGATTTAATTTTATTCTTTAAGATGATCAGAACGGGAGATCTGGGGAAGCTAAAGTACTATGACAATTTTCATGATAAAATTATGTCGTATGTCCCTCAATACTTTCAGTACAAGTCAGAACAAAGAGAAAAGATGATTGAAGCAAAAAAGAAGCAGTTTAAGAAAAAAGCCGATCAAACACAGATGTCTGAGGAGGCATATAATAAGTTTACAGAACTTCAAAACAGGATTTCAAATCCAATCCAAAGATCTGCAGAGATATTTAGTGTAAAAGGAATTTTAAGCAGTATAGATAATTACATTGAAAAATTACCTGAAACCTGTAAAAAATTATCTGACAGTGATCTTAAATATGAAATCCAGCGAACTCAGTTTAGTAATAAAACAGCGTATGAAATCTTACTACAAGAGCAGGAACATCGAAAAACAACCCCAAAAAAGAAGAAAAAAAATGAGTAAAATTATAATTGTTGGCACTAACGAAATTAAGTCTTTACAAGAAGGTGAAAAAAATGTTACTGATTACAGAAAACATTTAACCTATGAAGAATTACACGCACTTCTTAAAGCAATTCCTGAGCCAATAGAGAAATCAAGGGAAGACTTTGAAAAGCTCGCAACTGCAATGACATCATTAAGTTTCGGAAAACAAAAAGTTGTAATTAATGAAATTCACTCTGTTAATCCTAACGCAAGACATTTCAAAAATAAAAGAAAATGGTAAGAATAATGCCAGAAGGCGATAATATTTACAAAATGGAAATCAAAATGCATATTCCCCAGATGAACATCATCAACTTTCTGCAAAAGAAAGGTTACGAGGTGAAAGGTTATGTCTTAGTCATTGAAGCAGTTGAAACTATGCTTTTAAGTGAACCAAGGCAGGAAATATACACTTTTACAGCTACCAAGGCTGGAGAGTCTCAAAGTGCAGAAAAGCTTTATTT
The DNA here is from genome assembly GCF_003852415.1 of Chryseobacterium sp. KBW03. Taxonomy (NCBI): domain Bacteria; kingdom Pseudomonadati; phylum Bacteroidota; class Flavobacteriia; order Flavobacteriales; family Weeksellaceae; genus Chryseobacterium; species Chryseobacterium sp. KBW03. The sequence goes on from NZ_QAJO01000005.1 coordinate 445,653, forward strand.
AAATGTCTTTGAAACAGAGTTAAATTGTTTTTTAAAAGAAAATATATAGGTTACGGAAATCCACAACCTATTTAATTTCTTTCATAATACATTTATCACCTAAATAATTATTAATGGAACATAGATACACAGCAAACAACGAAAGGATAAAAGTAATTCAGGAGGCATTAAATACCTGCATAATGGGATCAGGTTTTGCAACTATTTTTACTGTCACGGTTGAGAAAGTAGATAATGACCGTTCTACACTTGTTTTTAAAAGTGATCGAGAAAGCCCGATTAATCCGATGGAATTTTTTGAATTTGGAATTATAGTTGGTCGTGATTATGTCTCTAAAATTGAACGCTAAAAAAACCCGCATTAATGCGGGTTTTTTTATGTGCTATAACGCCAGCTTGACTGGTATATATCTGGATTGTACTTTTGTCCCGATAATGGCATATAATCGTAGAAATTATATTAAAAAAGCGAAGTATATTATATCGGTGTATAACCAGTATAAGCATCAGGATGTGCCAGATACAAGGATTCTTAATAATTACTTTCCACAGCATAATATTTACATATCCTATCGTCAATGGATGAATATTAAAGGAATGGTTTTTCCTACAGCTGAAACTACAGAACAATTATCACTGTTTTAAATCCCCATTAAATTTTATTTCAAACTCATTGAAATCTTCCTCTTCCGGATAGTCTTCATAGGAAGTTGAAAAAGTAATTGTACGCACTCTTAACCCTATGTCATTATTATTTTGGGACTTTACATTAGTTCTGATCAGTGGTGTAAAATAGTCAAGTTTCCATTTTTGCAAACACTTGAAAAGTTTCTGTTCTATTTTTAAGTACTCCAGACCTCTATTAATGACGTCCTTTGGTACTTTGTGCCATGTCGGGCTGTAGTTTTCAAAAATAAGCTGAAATGTAATATTAACCGCTCCCAGCTGTGCTCCTGTTGAAAGTTCAGAGTAATCCGAATCCGGGAAATCAATAAGTACAGCAGGAGAAGAAATAGCGGGTCTTTCGTCTTCACCCGTTTGCCCTAATTGTCCAAGATCCTGATCTATATAATTAATCTCAGGAACTTTAGCGGAAATACGGTCCTGCAGGTCTATTAATATCTGTGAAAAAAAGTAATCCATTATTTCATAATTTTTTTGATGTCATTTTCAATCATCTTTGTAATAGCTCTATTAAGGGCCACAGATTGTCTCTTAGCGGTTGGCATAAACTGTCTTCGTGGCATATTAACACGTCTTGAGTGAGTTTTCACTTTTGATTCGCCACTCTTATAGCTTACTGTTTTTTGTCTTTCTTTTCCGGTCTTGGTAAGCTTCCCTGTGCCGACTTTCGTTTTTGAATATTTATTACGGGTAAAAGATCCGATCACCATTTTACCTTTGAAACCTTCGTTATGTATGGCAGCATATGGCATTTTATTTTGAACCGTAACCTGCCCTTTCGATATATTTACTGTGGTTCCTGCTCTGAGCCTTCCGCTTTTTATCAAAATAGATCCTTTCTTTTTCTTGGAAGGTTTCCATTTTTTAAAATAAGTTCCCTGCCATCCCTGAGCCCGAAAATTGCCATTAACAAAACGTAAAATTGTATTTGCCTGTTTTCCCGGCAAAATATTCTCTGTATAGTTTTTCAGCTCAAGAGCTTTTCTTTGTATTATTTGTTCTGGTGTCATTCCTTGTGCATTAATACTCCTTTTCTAAATTGATTAATCACTCTATCACGGCTCATCCCGATAACTTTTACCTGGGTGACTTCATCATCTTTGCCCGTAGTAACAATAACAGTTTTGTCCTGGTAATACCTAACATGATTTGTGGTTCCTTTGTCTGGATTCATCCAACTTTCATGAGGACTTTTTACTGTTTCATTTTTACCCATTTCCCGGCTTTGGAATGCATCCAGTTCTCGGGTTTTTATTTTTTTGAGATCCTGAAGTCCATAATTACTCCATGTGAGTTGCTTTTCCTTTCCGTTGGCAGTTTGGAAATAAGGGTGTTTGTCATTGAAAATTATTTTTGTGACGGCTGTATTATTTTCAAAAATAGTCCCCTTTACATCATCTTTTACAATGTCATAAGCTTGTTTATTATTCAATTTTTTGGGTGTTGTTCCTTTACCTGGTCCGATCTTGCAACGGCACCCCCACGCTAAAGGCGGGCAAATCCTTCTCCAAACCGGGTCACTTTTTGGAGCAGTGAATTTATCTAAAAGAGCGTGAGCAGGTCTTACATAACTATCTCCAGCAGTATTGAATTCTACGAGTTCCGAATCCAGTTCATCCCAAACCTGAGCCATAAGAGCAGAACTATGAGCCATGTCATACTCCGTTTTCAAATGTTTTTCGTTGAACATTTCCCCGGAATCCGCTACCCACTTTTTAAAGGCAGAAAAACTTTTAATATTTCCTTTTTTGTCTACCATCCCATTTCTGAAGTATTCCATCTGCACAAAGCTTTTGGCAGCCGAAAAATGGTAGATATTTCGTTTTAAATAGGGCTCTAAACTGGCTGTTTTTTTATTTCCTGATTTAATAACCCCTCCTGAGTTGACCGCTTCAAAAAGCTGTTTCGCAGTAGAAAGATGAAGATCTGCATTCGTAACAGTGTTTTTATTATTCAGAAGATCACGGGCTATTTGCTCATAGTCTATTTTTCCATCTGCTAAATCTTCGTAATGATCTTCAATTGTTCCTCCACAGACTTCGCATGTATGAGAGTATAAATTATTTAATTGCCCGACTAATGTCGGGCTGGGTCGAAAAAATCCGCCAGCTTTTCAAAAAAGTGATCAAGTAATTTTGGCTTGCTAACATCAATCAAATCATCATTATTTTCAGATGTTTCTTTTTCCTTTTCCGGAATTTCCTTTTCCTCCGGCTTTTTTTGTTCAATAGCTGATGTCTTTCGATCCATTTCCTTTTTCAATTCTTCATAATTATCCGGTTTTGGTATTCCATATGTATCATACCAATAGTCATCACTTACAGGCACTTTTGTAGATACCTGTATGTCGATTTCGAGACGTGTCTTTAATTTTGCTAAATTGAGTTCTAATTCATAACCAAATTCCCCTCCTTCTACATCAAAACCATATGATTTAAGAATCGATAAAAATTTATCTGAGTTCAGGTAGTTTTCCACCATGATCAAATCAGATGCAGTTATTTCATCCTGCTGTTCTCCATGTTCTTTGGATTGTGCATATCCGGAACTTGAAGAGCTTGAAGTCGTTTCCGTATTACCAAGAATACTAATTGCCATTTCTTGGTTACAAGCATCTTTAAATGAGCCCTGAAGCTTACCATCTCCATTGCTGTGTTTTCCGTCAAGCATTTGGAATTCGGCCTGTTTAGGAATCATCATGGCTAAAGAGTTGCCTGACTTTGTCAAGATATCTTTTAACTCTTGCTTTGTCTTTGTGTCGTAAGCATCATATTGAAGAATTCTTACAGGCTGACCAAAAATTTCAACATACTGAGCCCAATCTCCAAAATTACCACGTTTGTAAATGGCATACATTGAGCAGGAAAGTAACTTTCCTAAGTCGTTTTTTTTACCGATAATCCAAACAAAAGGCATTTCATCAATAACAAACCCCCCGTTTTCCGCGGTCATTCCGTACTGGCTTTTCGTGATAATGCCCTTTTCTGGTTTTATGTGCTTCCTTGGAATTTCGTTAAAGCACATTTTATCACCAATGATAAACTCTACTCCAGAAATCCCCCAGAAAATAGATTCCATAATGTAACGAATGAGATCTCTTCCAGCAGTTTTCATAAGCTTGGTTATTTCCTCAACTTCTTTGCCTGATTTATCATAAAATTTCAAACGTTTATTAAGAACGGCATCAATCCTTTTGCCAACTATTCCCTGTAAAAAACCATCCATGGACAGAATATCATGATACAAGTCGTATAGTAGTGTCCTGTTTGGAAAGTGTACAAGTTCTGCACTTGTTACCGAATTTTTTAAAGACTGTATGTCCTTTCGTGTTCTATCTGGTGAAACGAGGGTTAAATCATGTATAAGATATGCAGGAGCAGCAGTTTGCGGATCTGTCAGGGTATTTCTATTCTTTCTCATCGTTAAAATCGGTTTACTCGTTGTTTTGTAGAAGTCCAGTACACATCATTATTTTGTGTGCTTTCATCTTCAGGGGTATCGGGGTTATCAGGTTTATAAGGCCATGCTGGATTGAGGTCTCCATTTCGGATCATTTCCAACCAGCCAGGTTCCTCTTTTGTTCCTACCATCAGCATATAATCATCTCTAAATAATGATAGACTTACATTTGGATTTGCTTTTCTTACCAAAAAGTAAGCAGCAATAATCTTGACGCATTTTTTGAGACTGTCATCGTCAACAGCTGGAAGTAGTGTGTTAGTGCCAAAAAGGGCTATTAAATCATATTTAAATAGGTATGCTTTGGCGAAGTCTTCCGCAGCCTTTATTTGGTCTTTTTGCTCCTGATCTGAAGCCCTGGTAATTTCGTCAATGACTTCAGGATATAATTCTGTTACCAGATCGGCTGGTGTTATTAAACTCATATTTTGCAGTATTTATAATTATAATCTGTGTCTACTTGGTTTGCGCTCATACATTTCAACTCCACCAGCAGTTTCAGCAGCTACTTTATTTCTGATAATGACCACACCACCTTCTACGAAGTCAGGTCCGTCAAGAGCTTTTGATCTTGGATTAGCATTTGTGAATTGCTTTTTTAGTCTGATCATGTGCGGATTTTCTTTTTCTTTAGCGTTGAAAGTCAATGATTCCAAACGTATCATAGGCTCCAGAGTTCCTTCAATTCTGGTCCATTTGTGTGGCTTGAGTCGCTCGTCAGGAGTTATTGGTAGGTTTATGTTTTCAGTCTCTTGTTTCTTGAAAACAGCGGGGAGTAGAACATCTTTGTAATGAGGATTTTGTAATGTATTGTTTTCAACATAAATTACAATTACGTCTACGCCAGCATTAATACATATTTTATAAGCTTCAAAAAGATAATCAACAAATTTTGCGTTAGTCATTCTATCTAACCATGCTTTGTATACCTGATATTTTAGCCCCATATTGGCAATGATTCCAATACCCTTACTGGATGATTGTTTACTCTCACTGTCACTGGGAGCAGGATCAGCATAAATTATAACATGATTGCAATATTTTAGCTTGAACGGTTCCGTATCTACAAGGTTGGTGAAGGTTTTCCCCCCATCCATAGGATTGTTATTGTATTCTTTTTCCCATGCTTCATAACTAATGGTATCTTTTACCCTATCAATAGCTTCTTCAGTGTTTTTTTGGGGCCAAGATGACACCCCATTTTCATCACGAATATTGATGATCTCCCATGAGCCTCCTTTTATAGATTTTGCCTTTGCTCCCATTTCGGAAACACAACAGTAATCAGCAATGATATTACCACAGACAATAAGCAAAAGCCCCCGAGAAATAGAACGTGTAGGAATAAGAGCCTCATTAATCCATTTGATTTTTTTCTCAATCAATTCAGAGTTTAAGCATTCTGCATCAGTATCAAAATCATCAATCAAAATAACATCCGGACGAATCTCATTGTTTCGGGTTCCCCTCGGTGACTGACCTGCTCCCAATGCTCGGAACGCTGCTCCTCCACGGGTGGTAAATTCTCCATCTTCCCAACTTCCAATCCGTTTTTGTGGACCATAATCATTAATAATCCTGTTATTTCGTTCTAAAATAGCCTTGTAAGGCATTAATAAACGGTTGGCGTTATCATATGAATTTGAAACTAAAAGAATATTTTTCTTTTTCCCGGTTAATACAAGCTTCAGGACTTCCATCATTGTACGGCCCGATTTTGAAAGCTCCCGGGCCCATGAACGAACTAAATAATATTCAGCATTGTTCATGACCTTTTTAGTAGACTTTAAATGAAAATCAGCGGGTTCAGACGTGTAAAAATTCGGAAAATAGTATTTAAACCATTCCTCGTCATTTTCTTCCAGGCGTTTAATCCTTTTTAATTTATCTACAGACGATTCTGTCAGATCAATGGGAGTAGCGTTGTCTATGTTGTCACCAAATTCCTTCCATTCTGACAACCACTCTTTATCTGACTTTTTTTTCTTAGCCATTTTTTGCGCGGTGGTTTATATACTCATCAAAATAAGCCTTAATCATTTTGGCATCATTAAGGTTGATCTGTTGCGTATAGGTTATTATTTTTTTTGCAGTATCAATGATTTCCCCCAGCCCAACTTCAATTTCAAGTCTTTGGATATTTGAGGTGATTTTACTCATGGTATCAGCTTCAGCATTGGTAGGAATGTTATCTCGGAGTTCAATCTTACTTGTTATAGCATCCAATTGTTTATACCATCTTGAAAGCTGTGTTTGTCTTGTCGTTAAAAGACCTTTTCTAAGTTCTTCCCAACTATCTTCTTTACACCATCTACCGATTGTTTTTTCGGTAACGTTAACACGCTCTGCAACCTCCTTCAAGGTGATCCTTTCACCTACATAAAGAAGTCGTGCATGTTCCCGTTGTTGTGTCTTACTTACTGCCATTTTATAGTATTTCTCGGTACAAAATTGTATTTAAATGGCTTGATTTTAAAATAGTTGTGCAATCCTTGCACAGCTATTTCGGCAGGCTGTGAAAAAACGAAATCTTTGTACTCAGAAAATTTTACAGACAAAAAATGAGTGCCGAAAAATTTAAGAAAATAGATAAGGAATTCTGTATAACAGATAATTCTGTAAATGTTTACAAGTACCGTTGTTTATCAGAAGGACTCCAGTTGGATGAAGTCAAAAAAAACCCTATCGGTTATTACTTACATGGTACTGAAGAATATCCAAGAGAGCAAGGTGTTTTAGTACGTTGGGAGAATTTTCGAGTTGAAGGTGATCGAGTATTTGCAAAACCATGTATCAATTTATCACACCCACGAGGTCAAAGAACAGTAGATGAAGTTGAATCCGGTTTTTTAAATGCTGCTTCAGTTGGGAAAATTACTGTTTTGGACGCTACGAGTGATAAAAAGCTAATGTTATCGGGTCAAGAAAAACCAACGGTTACAAAGTGGTTTCCCAGAGAAATATCCCTTGTAGATATTCCAGGTAATTACAATGCATTAGCTAATCTTTATGATAAAGATAATAATGAGTTAAACCTTGCTGACTTTGAAGAATTTATAATTAAAAAAAATATGAATAATACAACTTTAGATGCTGCTAAAATTTTAACAGCCCTTAATTTAAAAGACGGTGACGAAAGCGATGTAGTTACCGCTATCAATAATCTTGTGGATAAAGCCAATTCTTCTGATAAGCATAAAGCTGACAAAGAAAAGGCAGAAACCGAACTAAAAGATTTAAAAGTAGAGTCAGTAAAAAAAGAAGTTCAGGACCTTATCGACAAAGGTAAAACAGATAAAAAATTGACTAATGAAATGGCAAAAGCCCTTTCCACTTCTTTTGCTGAAAATCCGAAAGGATTAAAAGATCTTATTGATGCAACACCTGCTCAGGTTTCAGTGACTGAAAACAAGGATAAGGCTGAAGAGCAGAAAAAATACGAAGGGAAGAGCTGGGATGATCTTTACAGTTCCGATAAGTTGGAAGATGTAAGAAAGAACTTCCCGGATTTGTATACGAAATTAAAAGATGAAAAATACCCTAACCTAAAAGACTAAACAATATGGCACAAAATCCAAAGGTACCCCAAGAGTTATGGGTATCATACATTATTGAAAAACTATTCAAAACAAATCCACACCTATCTCTATGTGTTGATGAATCCAAATTTGTAAAAGGAGGTTCCATCGTCTATATTCCACAAGCTGGCGCGAAGCCAAACGTGGTCAAAAATAGAGCTTCTCTTCCGGCAGTCGCTGTACAGAGAGGTGATACTGCAATATTTTACGCACTGGATGTATATTCTACTGATCCTACATTGATCACCTGGACAGAAGGGATGGAGATTTCTTATGCAAAAACAGATTCTGTATTAGGAGATCACACCAATACAATGGCTGAAATTGTAGGTGATGATATGTTGTTTAACTGGGTAAGAGGTTTTAAACCAACTGTTGGAGGTGGTTCTGTGGTGGACTATCTGCCAGTTGCTAAGCAACTTAAAACTTCGGGATCTGCTACAGCTGTAAACTTAACAGACGGACAAACTGGACAAAGAAAAGCTTTACATTATAAAGACTTCCAGAAGGCTCAGGCAACAATGAACAAGGATAATGTTGTAAAATCAGACCGCTACGCAATGCTGGAGAGTAATATGCTTCAGGAATTTATTGACTCATTGTCACAGAATCAAATGGCAGCCTTTCAAGGGTCTGTAGATTTGAAAACGGGCGTTGTGGGATCTTTTGCAGGATTTACATTCTTAGAAAGAAGCAGTGTTCTTGCTTTCGATCCAACATCCAATCATCCAATTTTACCAGGTGAAGCTTTATCTGCAGATTCCAATCTAGCTACTTTCTTGTGGCAAAAGGATAGTGTTGGTAAATCTACTGGAGATACTGAACTATTCCAAGATATTGGTAATCCTCTTTATTATGGTGATATACACTCTGGTCTTATCAAAACAGGCGGTAGGTGCCGTAGAGAGGATTGGAAAGGTGTTCTTACCATTAATCAGGCTCCAACTGTATAATAATTCTAAATACCAAAGAACCGCCTCTGATGATGGCAGGCGGTTCTTATTATCAAACTTATGGCAAATTTTCAATTTAACCTAAATGCATTAAACCTTTCTTCATGGGAAGCTGATAAAATGCTGGACCTTTCAGGTCAAAAGTTTTTAACTGAAGGTGAAAGTATCCGTTACACAGCCTATTTGGATAGTGTAAAGGTTTGGACCATTGGAAGAGGAGTAACAGAATATGAAAATGGAACCAAGGTAAAAAAGGGTGATGTAATCACTCCTGCAAGAGAATTACAACTCTTTCAAAATACCCTTAAAAAATATGTTGCTAATGTGAATGCAAAGGTAACATCACAAATCAATCAAAATCAATTTAATGCTTTAGTTTCCTTTTGTTATAATGTTGGAATTACTGGGTTAAATGTATCTACCTTACTCAAAAAGGTTAATAAAAATCCTAACGACCCTACTATCCGGGCAGAATTTGCAAAATGGAATAAAGGGACAGTGAACGGAAAAAAACAAGTTATAAATGGTCTTGTGAATCGTAGAAAAGCGGAGGCAGATCTTTATTTCAAAAAATAAATCCAAAACATGAAAAATTTCTTCTTTTTAATACTTTTTATGTTAACCATTGGGATGGTGGTTTCCTGCTCAGTAAGGAAACCTATTCCCCCGGTGGTTATTGAGAATACAAAAGAAATCACAAAAACAATCAGAGATACTATTTATAAGGTAGAAGCTGACAACTCCTATTATGAAGCGTATATCGATTGTATAAATGGTAAACCTGTTATCAGGGAAACCACAAAAACGCAAAATAAATCAAAGCCGGGAGTCATACTTGAAATTCCAAAAGTTAATATTAATAATGGACTTCTTCAGGTTGACTGTAATAAAAAAGCGCAGGAGCTATTAAAGCAATGGCAGGAAGTATATATTAAAGAACACGAGCAAAAAACAATTTACCTGGATAACCCAGTTTATGTGGATAACCCACTAGCATGGTATCAAACAGTACAGATATGGCTTGGAAGAATCTTTTTATTTATTACTGCCATTGTTGGCCTTGCATTTATCCTTCGATGGAAAAAGGTTATTTAAACTCACTTTAAAAATAATTTAAATTTTATACCAATGAATAAATTTATTGAAAAAGCCCAGGATTACTTTGAGCGTCATCCTTCCAGCGATGAATGTCATGTAACATCTGACGGGCGAGTATTTCATACGATCGGATCTGCACAAAGCATGTCTGGAACTTTAGATGATCAGAAAATTGAATCATATAAAAGAAAAGTTCTGGAAAAAGAACTTTTGGGCAAAAGTCTAAATGATGAAAACTTAACTACAGGCGGTGATCAACCTACCCCAGCGGAAATTTTAGCAATGGAAGTTTTTTTGCAAAATAATGAGGTTGATAAATTGAAATATGAGGATCTGAAATCCCTTGTTAAATTTTTTAATCTACAGGTTGAAAATGCTAAAGCGCCAACTCTGATCGCTGCATTAACAGAATTCAAAACAACTCTTAATAAATAATTATATGCAAGGAACCGGAACGCCATCGGTAACAGCAACCGTTACCAGAGGCAACTTGCAACGTCAGGTATTAATCACTGATGGCGTTGCTGGAATTGTAGGAACTGCATCTGTAGTTCAGAATATTGGCAAAGTAGCAACAGTATACTCTTTATCTGATGCCGAAAAAAAAGGATATACGGAAACAGCAGAACCTTTTTTACACCGTCACATCTTAGAGTTTTATAATGAGTTAGGTGGAAGCCAGGAATTATGGATTTTGGGCACAGAAGATACAATGACAATGCAAAGCGCTTGTACATCTACCAATGCAAATGGAGTAAAAAAATTATTAACTGTCTCAAAGGGTCGTGTAAATATTGTGGGGGTTTGTAGGAAACCAGCTGCTTCTTATGTTGCAGGTACCGGATTTCTCGATACTGATGTAAAGGCCGCTCTTATCACCTCCAAGGTTTTAGCGGAGTATCAACAGTCTATTAATAGACCTGTAAGAATTATTATTGAAGGTCGTGTCAATGATGATACTATCACTCCTATTGATCAAATAGTCACCTCAGAAAACACCTTCTCCGGTGTTGCTCTTGGAGGTACTAAAAATGACGGATCAGCATCAGTGGGCGTTGCCTTAGGTCGTGCAGTAAAATATCCGGCTCATATAAAACTTGGTGATGGAACCAATGGTGTATTAAGCATTACATCAGCATTTATCGGAAAAAAACCAATTGACGAACTTGATCCTGTTGAATTGGATAATTTCACTGATGCAGGCTATATTCACTATCACATAAGGGAAGGTGTTTCCGGATATTTTTTCTCTGTAGATAAAATGGCAGGTAATGATGATTTTAATATCCTCGTTTTTGGAAGATTGATTGATAAAGCACAGCGAATCTCTACAGCAACTACCACTCCATTTTTGGAAACTACTGTAAGGATGACCAAAGAAGGGAAAATCAATGATGCAGATGCTGTATATCTTGAACAGAACATAAAAACACAGCTTTTATTACAAATGTCAGGGCAAATCAGTGATGCTGATGTATTGATTTCTACAGATCAGGATCTGATCACTACCAGAACTTTAAATATGGATGTGAAAATCCAACCATTAGGGTATATGACATGGATTGTCATTAACCTGGGATTAACTAAAACAATTTAACAATGAATATTAATGTCACTTCATCAGAATGTGCCTGGTCAGATTTTGAGGTCAAAATTTTAAACAGGGTTATCCGGGGATTACGAGGGTTTGAAAGTAAAAAAACGGTAGAAGCAGAACATCTTTACGGAGCAGGTTCCGAGCCTCTTGATATTACAAAAGGTAATATTAAATATGAGGGAAATATCAAAATATTAGGTTTTGAAGCAGATGCAATGAATAAAGCAGCTCAGGCAGCCGGATATGATGATATAACGGAAGTTCCACACGAACTTATAGTAATTACAATCAACTACAAACGCAGAATCACCGATAAGTTAAAATCGATTGTCACCTCTGGAGTACAATTTACGGAAGACGGTGTCACGATGGAACAGGGAGCAAAAAACAGGGAAATCACATTGCCCTACATTGCCATGAGCCGTCAGCTATTATAATTCAATTTAATCATCAACTATTTTAACAAAACAAAAAAATGAAACAATCAATTACAACAACTGAAAAAGAATCTGGAAAATTAACATCTGTATTCGCAAAAAGAAGATCTGCTGAAGCAGTAAAAGAAGCTCAAACAACAAAATCTGAAGTAAAAGACAGAACTCCATTTATTAAAAAATTTTCCGAAGAAAAGCTGAGCGGATGGAAATCAGAATATGGAAATAGGGAGCTTATTTATCTGAAAGTAGATGATAAACTGGCTGTTTTGAGACCTCCTTTAGCTGATGATTTGGGCGATTACCTTACAGCGATTGGAACCAACGGAATGACTAAGGCAGTAGCGATGATTGTAGAGTCATTATGGCTGGATGGTGATTATGAATTGATCGAAGATGAAGATATGTTTATTGCAGTATTTCTTCAGATTAATAACATTTTAGAGGGGAAAAAAGGAGAGTTTTTTCGCGCTTAGTGAAGCCGGGAGGACTGATTTTGAAAGCAGAGAGGACGGGATAGAATTTCTGATTGTTTTCGGTTCAATGCAGTTTGGGGCTAATGCTCTCAAAGATTGGGGGGATGAAAAGTTTTTTTATAGAACAGGGATAGCCCTCGAAATTTGGAAAGAACAGAATAAAAATAAAATGTAAACGTGAGTAATATTGTTGAATTTGTTGTTAGAATGAAAGATTTTATGTCTGGGGGCCTATCAAGGGTAGGCTCCCGGGCTCAATCTACATTCAACAGAATGTCTCAGCATGTTAACCAGGTTACACAGCGAAATAGAGTTTTAGGGCAAAGTTTTGAACAACTTCAAACCCGGATAAGAACCGTAGAAGGTGTAATGCGAAGCTCTACAATACCAGCACAAATAGCAGCAGCGAGAAGAGAGCTCGAAGCCTTACAACGTCAAGCATCTCGTCATCCGGGCAATCTGGGTGGTTCTGGTGGTTCTGGTGGAGTATCCAGTGTTAGTGGAATTGCTATGGGAGCAATGTTGGGGAATATCGGAGCTAATATAGCATCTGAATTTCTAAATGTTGTAAAGGATGGTATTGGTGGTGCTATTTCCGGGGCAATGGAGAAAGAAAAAGGAATTACTGGTCTTGGAACTTTTATAGGTGATGAAAAAGCAAAGGTGGCGTATCAAGGTATCAGGCACGATGCTGAAATTTCATCTTATGATACTGGAACGTTATTAAAAGCTAATAGAGCATTAATAAGTGTTGATGGTAATGCAGAAAATGCAAGAGAGGATGTAATGAATTTGGCTAATGCTGTTTCTGGTGCTGCTGGAGGAAATGATGAGTTGCAGAGAATGGCAATCAATATGCAACAGATAAAATCATTAGGAAAGGCCTCGGCAATGGATATAAAGCAATTTGGTTATGCTGGTATCAATATCTATAAATTATTACAAAAAGCTACCGGTAAAAACGCAGATGAAGTTAAAGAAATGGATGTCACTTATGATTTGCTTACGAAATCATTAGCAGTTGCTAGGATGGAGGGTGGATTGTATGCGGGGGCTTTAGAAAGAATGAACCAGACAATGTCTGGTAAATGGGAGTCATTAAAAGATCGTACGGGCAATGCTTTAACGGATATTGGAGATGCTTTTACCCCAGTAATTACAAAAGTTCTGGAGCTTGGAATTAGTCTGACAGAAGGTGTAGGACCGTTTCTGGAAAGAATGAAGCCTAATATATTACAAATCTCCTCGATTTTATCAGGAATGATTGATACTGGCTTGGCATTCTTTAGCTGGCTCACGGGAAGCTCAACATCTGTACAGGTTTTTACAACAGTAGTGGGAGCTTTAACAGCTGCTTTCCTTGGATATCAACTTGTGATGAAGGCTCAAGCCCTTTGGACTGGAATAGTAACTGTAGCTCAAAATCTACTAAATATTGCTATGACTATGAACCCTATTGGGTTGGTAGTAGCCGGAATTGCAGCGTTAATCGCAGCCTTTGTTATAGCCTATAAAAAGTTTGATACTTTCCGTGCAATAGTAGACGGTACCTGGTCAGCATTAAAGACTTTAGGAGTTAATATTAAAAATACATTTTTAAAAATTCCAGAGCTTGTTATTGAATCATTTAAAAGAATTCCACAAGCAATTGCAGATGTATTTTCCGGAGTAGGAGATTTATTTTCTGCAATTTTTAACGGTGATTTTTCAAAAATCGGAGGTATCATTAAAAAAATCGGAGGAAATATTGTTGCTGCTAATCCTTTAACCGCTCCTCTGGCAGCTCTCGGAGATGAGATGACAAAAGGTGTGGGAGATGCATTTATGAACGGCTTTGATAAATCACTGGACGAAAGCAAGAAGCAAAAGGCTCTTGATGCGAAAGCTCAAGCCACTAAAAAGAAAGAAGATCCTACAAGTTATTTTTCAGATCTCACAAGATTTAAAAATACAACTGCCAAAGGCGACGATGAAAAAGAAAAAAATAAAAAGAAGTCAAAAGATGCCGGAGACACTATTGCGGGTGGTGGTACCAAATATATTACCATCCACCTGGGTAAATTTTTCGATAACATCCAATTTACAACTATGAATATGACTGAAAGCTCTCAGGAGATTGAAAAAATATTATTAGAATGTATGGGTAGAGTCTTATATAACGGCGGCAAAAACATGTAATATGATACCAACTACAGCGAATGTAATAAATTTAGGAAAGCTATATGGAGAAGTATTTGGACGTGGTTCTTACTACGTACCAGAAGCAAATCCTCTTTCAGAAAATATTGTTTTTTCAGGTATTCCAGAGAATGAACATCCAAAAGGCAGTATTCATATCAGCCAAAAGAGTACAAAAGGGCAATCATTTAATAAGATCGGTGTTTATGGCCAGGATATCTGGTTTCCTATTGAGTTGAAAGGAAGTAAGCTAGAAGCAGGTACTGTGGTTCCCATTAATTTATCTATTGATATCTGCACGGTATCGGTAAACCTTGTAAGTACAATTGTCAATACTCCCGTTGTAGAGCGAAAAGGAACGGTAAATGAGATTGTGAATATCGATGATTATAAGTTTACAATCCGGGGTTTTTTAATAGGTAAAAACAGGAACGTTCCAGAACAAGAAATATTGGATTTGATCTCATTAAAAGAAAGTACTCAGGAAAAGACTTTACACGGGGGCTATCCTGAACTGTTTTTAGATGAATCATGCAGGATAGTAATATCAGATCTGGAATTTCCAGAAGTGCAGGGCCAAAACCATTGGATAAAGCCCTTCAGTATGACGTGTAAGAGTGATTTTATCGGTGATCTAGAATTTTTATAATGGCATTTTATTTAACAAGTGATATTACTATAGGGAATTATAAAAAAGTAAAACCTAACAAAGTTTCGTGGAAGACTGATGTAGGGAATTTTGTTGATACCTGTAATATTTCGTTACCTCGAATATCTCATATGATCAATGATTATGTAGATAAAACTTTTGATCTTAATGATGTAGATAACAAAAAGATCTACCAATTTAAAGAAGGTGATAAAGTAACTGTATTGCTGGGGTATAACAATAACAATATAAAACGATTTGAAGGTTTTATTAGAAATGTGAAACTAGGAGTCCCCGTTGAATTAGAATGTGAAGGGTATGGTTATCAGCTATATGATGTTATTTTCAATAAATCCTATTCTAGTGTTACAGTAAAAGATCTTCTAAAGGATCTTATAAATGATACGGATATTGAGCTTTCGCCAGATATACCGGATATACCGTTAAAAAATGTTCGTTTTAAAAATGCAACCGGAATCCAGGTCTTGGAATATTTGAAAAAAGAATGTCAACTGGCAGTATATTTTAATTTTTCACAATTGTACGTGGGTACATTGTTTGGAAAAGTTCAAAAACATGTAAAAGTAAAAATTGGCTGGAATGTTATAAAAGATGATGATTTCCAAAAAAAGAAAGCTGATAAGCAAATGAAGATTGTAGTCAGGGAAAAAGATAAAAAAGGAGAGGTCACGAAAACAAAAAGTAAATTAAAACTTACAGATGCTCAAAAAGAAGCTGCAAAAAAGCAGAAGGAAAAAGAAAGGCAGGAGAATGCTATTAACAGAGTGACTCGAAAGTATGATAATGAAAAAGAAATTAAAATAAAGGCAGGAATACCCGCTAATTATGTTCAGGAGATTGTTAACAGGCTTCAATTAAAAGAAAATTACAGGGGGTACGAAGGTTCTTTAGAACTTTTCCTGGTACCTTATGTTAATAAAGGCATGGTGCTCGAAGTTAATGGAGGAAAATTTTCTGAAGAAAAGGCCGGGAATTATTTTATTGAATCAGTATCAGGCGATTTTGGAATGAGCGGGGGAAGACAAACAGCAACTTTAGGATTTATTTGGAATGGCAACGACGGAACAATTAAGAAGTAGTTTTGCGGATTTGGCGGGCATGCAAGGTCCCCCACCTAGCAATATAGCAAGAGTGAAAAGAGTAGACGAAGAGTCCGGAACTTGTGATCTTATTGATGAAGATGATCAGGAAATCTTCGAGGTTCGTTTAAAACCGATTCTTTCAGAAAACAAAAGTTTTCTCCAAATACCGAAAGTAGGAACCTATGTTATGGCTATAAGAGTTGAGGATGATGATGACTGGATGATCATAGCTTGTGATGAAGTTGAAAAATATCTTTGGGTAGTTGGTGATACTAAACTGGAGTTGACTGATAAAATCCTTATTGAAGCAGGAAATCAAAACTTATTGTCTTTAATGACACGACTTTTTACAGTGATTGAGAGAGGATATCAAACCAATACAGGTACTACCATCAAACTAATATTAGATGTAGAATTTGCCAGTATTAAAAATGACTTTAAACAGCTTTTAAAATGAGTTTAACAGATGGAAAGGCGGTTTTGACTGCTGACTTACTGGAGATCTTTACTTCAGAATCTCAGGCAACTGAAAACCCGGCACAATCACGACAACGGATTGCGCAAAACATAGCTAATGCTATAGACAAATTTGTAAGAAGTGGCAATGTTAATGTAGACGTAAAAACAACAGGAACGGCCACTGCTCAAACTGGAACCGGAACTGGAAAAATATCATAATATGCCAAACGATATCATATTAACCGAAAAATTAGAGCCTTTGATTGAAAATGGTGATTTTATCATTGATGAAAGTACATATCAACATCAAAACATTTTACTACTGGCTGACAAGGGACAATTTAAAGCATCTCCTTTGGTAGGTGTTGGAGCACAAAGATATTTAGAAGGCTCTAATATTAACGATTTTGCCCGTGAAATCCGGCAGGAATTTCAAAGAGATGGAATGGTAGTGCGAAGCCTACAAATAGGTGCAGATTTAAAAATACAAGTGGATGCAATATATACAACATGACACAATTATTAATTGAAAATTTTGGAGTACTTCTAACAACTTTGGCCACTGGATTTGGAGCTTGGTTTTTTGGAAGAAAAAAAGCGAAAGCAGATGCAGAAGCATCACAAATCGAAAACGCTGAAAAGATGTTATTATACTATCAAAATATAGTAAATGATTTGGGAAGCAGATTGGATAAAGCGATTGAAAACCTTAAAAATTCTGAAGTTGAAAAGCAGGAGGTTATAAAAAAGTTTTCAGCAGCAACAGATACAATCCACGAACTTGAGATAAAAGTAGGAAGCTTGACTGAAGAATTAAGAAAGTATAAACAACTAAATGGAAAAGTCTAATGGAAATCATTATCCTTCCCAATCAATCATTTTTAGATATCGCTATTCAACACACCGGAAACATTGAGAATGCTTTCATGATTGCACTGGGTAATAATATGGCTATAGCGAATCATTTGGAAGTAGGTATGAAAATTACTATTCCATCTGCTGTTAAAACTAACAAACAGGTATTTAGTAATTACGTGATTAAAAAAATAGAACCAGCATCCGCCCGGATATCTGATTTGAATATAAAACCACTCTCGGGAATTAATTACTGGGAATTAGAATATGATTTTATTGTACAATGAGAACTACTGACGAAATTTATAATTCATTACTTGAAAATAAAGAAACCTATACCGATTTGGATGGTTTAACCTCAACTTCAAAAACAGCAATTTGGAGACTGATATTATGGATTGTTGCCTATGCAATAAGTGTACATGAATCAATCTTTGATCAATATAAAAAAGAAGTGTCTTTGCTAATCCAGGAGGAAAAAGCACACTCTGAACGATGGTACAGAAACAAAGCTTTAGCTTTTCAATATGGTTTTTCCCTGGTACCTGATGATGATCAGTTTAATAATGCTGGTTATGATGATGATCAGATTGAAAATTCAAAAATAATTAAATATTCAGCGGTTACACAAAGTGTAGATAAAAGTAGGTTGATCATTAAGATAGCTACAGAGTCAGCCGGGAAATTGGCGCCAATTACTGAAGATGAAAAGACTGCTTTTGAAAGCTATTTTGCGGAGATAAAAGATGCAGGAGTACAAACAACTGTAGTTAATTTTCTTCCAGATAAACTACAACTCTTTTTAAAAATATACCGGGACCCTAATGTTATTGACCCTAATGGGGTGTCAATATTAAATGGTAATGAACCCGTAAAAGATGCCATAATAAAATTATTAAAAGAGCTTCCTTTTAATGGTGAGTTAGTTCTCAATACGGTTATTGACAGATTACAAGTAATAGAAGGGGTGATTAATCCCCATCTGGTAGCTGCAAAGACGGCTTGGATTGATCCGGCTATAAATGATTATGGAGATTTAGAAAATATTGAGATTTCAAAAATTCCTGTTGCAGGATATTTTGAAATAGATTTTGAAAACTCAAAAATAGAATATGTGGTATAAACTTAACGCCCGGGACTTGGTCCTTCTACTTTTGCCAACCTTTTTACGGACAGGTAAATTAGGTTCATTACTAGCTTTGGCAGCGAGTGAGATTGTTGACCTCAATAATAATTTCTTAGTTGAAAGAACAAGCTCTATAACGAAATTAAAGCATAACTCACAGGTTTGCAAACTCCGAAAGATACTTAACGACACGTTTGATTACCAACGTAGAATTAAGATTATTGAAGGGGTATTAAAAAAGCCAAAATACATCTATACAGATGGGGAACAAAAGCCAAAATGGTTGGGAGAATTGATTATTTATACTGATGCTGAAACAGAAGGCTCAGGAACTGATTTTACAGTAGTAATCCCAGCAGAATTAAAAAATTATAAAATTGAAATAACCTCTCTTGTCAACTTTTACAAATTAGCAGGCAAAAGATTTAATATACAAGTAGATGAAAACATTTAATTTTAATCAAACAGAAGGTTTAAAGCTAGTCACGCAGACTTTATCAGGACTTCAGGAAGCATATCAGATATTTATAGCATTAGCTAAAATGGCCGGAAACAAAGCTATTATTACAGGTTGTGAGGAACTAGGAAATACAGTGAGTAACGGTGTTGTCGTGATTGATGGTGAAATCCTGGATTTTAAAGGGGGTATAAAGCAAGATACAGTAATCATTAAGCAAGAAATAAAACAATCTCAATTTGAGAACGGTGCACTGAAAGATTTTGAAACATATCGCTATGCTACCTTTGGTTTTTCTTCAAATTCATATGATTGGTCCTCCTTTAAGAGAGTTCCTATTCTTACAGATATTCCATCTCAAATTGCAACTTTATCAACAACTTTAAACAATAAAATAGATGCATTATCCAACTCAATTGGTTATTTAAGAAAAGGTAATGTTTTTGTAGGTGATATCAATGGAAAACCAATAGGATGGACATTTATTGGTACAGATTATAAAATAGAACTCATTAATAATACAGGAAATGCAGGAGGCGGTGATGATCTTTATAAGATCACATTTAATAATCCTTTGCCAACTTCTGATTATGTAGTGTTCATGACTATTAATTACACAGGTTTCTACAACGATAATAATGATATGGCTTTTTCGGTTTCCGGAAAATCTACGACAGAATTTTACCTGGCTGTAAGGGAAATTAATAACCAAACACAGAATTTAACATTCGACTACATAATTTTTAAAAAATAACAAATGAAAATATCAAAGATAAACCTTAGAAATCTTTTTGCAAAAGGGCAAAGACCCAAACAGGAGGCTTTTTATAATTGGCTTGACTCTTACTGGCATAAAGATGAAGAAATTGATATGACTTCTGTTAAAAACTTGGAAAGTACACTTAACAATAAATTAGATTCATCAGTAGAGCAAACATTATTAGCGGCGGTTGATAATGCATTAGCTGCTTCAAAATCTCTTATTAGAGGAGAAGCTACCCCTTCCAGTTTTCCTACCCATTGGTCTTCTGGTGATCCAGATCTTTATGAAAAATGGGAGGTTAGAACAGCTGGAACCTATACTAACTTTAAGGATTCTTCTGGTCAACCTATTGTAGTGATAAGCGATGATTTAGATAAAAAGTTTGTTTTTATTAATATGACAAATGGTGTAGCAAAAAAGGATAATGTTGCTATTCCAGGCGTTACGGCTAAAACTATTTTTGATCCAGCTAACAACACAGAGCCATCAGTAATGAAGGCAGCGTATAATGCTTCTAAAGATTTCTTTGATAAGGCAATTTCGGATAAAGCAGGTAATGGTGGAGATGAAGTTTTAGGATTTGGCACAACAAACAATTCAACATCAAATTATGCTGCATTAAGAGCCAACAACACTCCTGCAACAATGGACGGGTGGATTACACAAATAACATTGAAAGCTACTGCAGCCAATACTAATGAAATAGGATTTCATATTATTGAACCAACAACTCCCGGAGGTGCAATATTTAAAAATATCACCGGTGCCATATCTGTTGGAGGTTGGGAAGCTGGAGTAGCTAAGACAGTAGTGTTAACTACACCAATTCCAATAAAAAAAGGACAGTTGTTGGCTATTGGTGTATATGGTGTAGATTTTAATATTAATACAACTACCGGAAGCGCATATGGGTTTGATGGATATACATTGTTTTATAAAAATGCTACACAAGCTGGAACATTTAATAATAATCTAAGTTGGTGTTATGAATATAAGGTTGAAACAGTAGGGCTTACAGGTGACGAAGCAATTAGTCTTTTAAAAGATTTAAAAAAAGGAACAGGAGGAGGTGCAACCAAATCTGTTTTCACTAATGCCGAAAGCTTCGGGGTTTCTGCCAGCAATACCGCAGCCAGCAACACAGCGATATTAAACAACCTTATTCTTAACTACGATCACATAGTATTACCTAGTGGAATTATAAAGCATACCGGTTTAAAGTACCGTGAGGGAATAATTATAGAGGGGCAGGGAAATCAAAATACAACTCTATTAAATGAATCTGGAACATATGCTTTTCAAGATTTAGATCCGCTTAATAGTAATCAATTTAAATCGGGAGGCGCATTTTTAGATTTGACAATTGATGGTGGAAATATTGCCGCAATAGGTCTAGAGCTTAAAAATCAGTTTTATTTAAAAACTGATGGAGTTGTATTGAGAAGGTTTACGAATTTGTGTGTAAAATTCACAGGTGTTTTACTGCCTACATTTAATGCTTCTAAGTTTCAAGAGTCTAAAAATGGAGTGTATTTAACTGCATCTTCTACTTCATCTGCTGGGTATATGCAAGCAAATATGAACCACTTTGTTGGATGTTATTTTGCTATTATTGATGAGCTATGTGCCGATCTTGTAACCTGTTCAAGTACAATTTTTGATAGATGTAATTTTGAAAGTTCGGGTATATTAAATAATAATAATACAGGCGCGGTTAGGGTTAGTAATAACTCTCCATTTAATGAAGGGATAGATGTAGTAATAATGAATGGATGGTCGGAAGGTATACGAGGATGCTTCTTAAATTTGAGTAGTTCAACTGGAAGGTCTAATATTTTTAATCAAATGATACATAGAGGCGGTAATGGTTCTGCCCCAGGGGGTACAGCTATAATAAATAATGGTTGCCTTTTACAAATAAGTGGAGGTACAAAAATTACAGATTTTACCGTAGGTGTAGTTACTAATGGTGGTTCAACTTTCGTAGATGGGTTCTCTCCTGTAGGAGTACATAATGAAACTAATGGAGGTGTATTAAAAACATCTACATATACATAAAAAAATCCCCACAATTAAGTGGGGATTTTTTTATTATCTTATAATCACATTCTGTGATTTTACTTTAATCAGTTTATCTCTAAGTTTTGTTGTAGGTACTTCAAAATACTTATAAATTAAAATTGAAATTATCATAACCAGGCATAAGTATATGCTAAAAGTTATACCAGTACTTATAAGTTCAGTCCTATTTAAAATATTAATTTTGCCTATAATCCACATTTGGACCAGTGAATAATTTACTAGGTACATACTATAAGAAGTCAAGCTAATATATGTGACTGGAGTTAATATTATTTTCGGAGCTGTTTTTATTGAATCTAATAGAGGAAGTAATAACATAGTTGAAATGGAAATAGTTGAAAAACTTAAAACTGAGTCATAAAAGGCATTTGATCCAAAATTTATAAAGTAATATTGAATTATAGCTAATAAGATTCCTAAAATGAAAAAATCCTTTTTAAACCTTTTAAAAAAACGGTTGTAGTAAAACTTAATATATGCAGCTAAGACACCATACATTAAGCTATCAAGTCTTGTAATAACTTGTTTTCTGTAGTATGAATCCCATATATTAATGTCAGTTACAGGAATATTAAAAAACAGTCTATATATCCTGAAAAAGGTAGTAAATAAGATAATTGATAAAATAGTTATAAAGACGGCTTTCTTTGCACTTAATTTAAAAACATTCAGTAAAGAAAAAATCATCATTGGTGAAAGCAAATAAAACCACTCCTCCACACTTAAACTCCAAGCTTCAGGAAAAAAGTTGGGATGAAACGTTTTAAAGTTCTGTACAAAGAGAAAGTATTTTATAATACTTGAATTTAAAACAAAATCTTTGTTAAATGCAATATTTAGTACAAGTAAAATTAAAACAACTAAGAAATAAGCAGGGAGTGTTCTAAACCATCTTCTTTTCCAAAAATTTAATAAATTACTTAAAGTAAATGTTCCTTTGTTTAATATCTTGATTAAAATACCTCCTATTAAAAAGCCACTTAAAACGAAAAAAATAGTTACTCCATCAATAATAAAATAAGATAAAACCTGAGCAATGTATTTGGGCAAATAGTGTAAACCATGTCCTAGTACTACAGATGATATTGCAAAAAATCGTAAAATATCCAATCCAAAAATTCTATTTTCATCAAAGTGAATTTTAAAAAGATTTATTAATTTCATTATTTTTTTTTGCCGAATATACAAAAAATTAAAATCGTTTTATAAATAGCATTATAGCATTATAAAACTGAATAACAGTTTGTTTTTGATTTATTTTTGAGATTTTTTTTAAATAAGCAAAGCACCTATCGTCACAGGTGCCTTGGACTTCAAAAAGAATAACACAAAGTATATCTATGCTCTCCAGCATTAGTATATTTTATTGTAGTGCATAATTACAAATAATTTTTTTAAGCCGTTTACGGGATTCAGTAAGGTTTCTATTTATTTTCTTTTTTGAATTATTATTAAGTGTTGATATAGATTAAGTTAGCTAAAAATAAATACAAAATTCCACCAAATATATTTGGTGGAATAGTTTTTTATTATTACTTTTACAATGTCAAAAAAATCAACATTAATTTAAAACCGAAGCACAATGTGATAATGGTGTAAAAACAAAATGAACAATGCAATAGAAATGGTTTATTACGCGAAAAACGATGCATTTTATGCCTATCTTGAATTATGTAATGCAACCTTAGCCGTTCCAGAAAAAATAGTCTACGAAATGATTTATCAGTGTAATGATACCATGTATTTAGAACGACTGACATGCCTTTTTGAACTACAACATGGAAATTATGAAAAACAGATGAAAGCTAAAAAAGAGCAAATGAAGCAAGAAAAAGAAAAGAAAAAAAGTTTTTTATCAAAGCTCTTTAAGTTTTAAAAAAAAGGCCCTCCTAGGAGGGCCTATTGTCAAAAATTTTAGATCAACATTAAATCTAAAACCTTACAAATATAATAATTTATGATGACTACACACGAAAAAGCCCTTAAGATCATTAATGACCTGGGAATGTCAGCTGCTAAGATTGCAGAAATATTAGGAAAAAGTCAAAGTACAGCCTATGATAAAATAAAGAGTAGGCAATACAACAAATTTTCTGATATAGACTTTGAGACTATTAAAACTTTTTGTGTTGAAAAGCTAAAAGAGATTAAAAAGCTGTAGACTTTAAATAAGCCCTTTTAAGGGCTTATTTTTATTATAGCATGTATTTGGTTTAAAATGGATTTAAAGTCTATTTAAATAAATAAAAAAAGCATCC
>NZ_QAJO01000005.1:469905-493187 GCF_003852415.1 Chryseobacterium sp. KBW03
GGATGCTTTTTTTATTTATTCTCTACTTATCTTTTTCGTATTCAATCGGTGTAATATCAATCGTTTTTCCATTAATCTGTACCATAACGTCTTTCCATTGATATACAATATTTTTAGGTATTAGCCTTAAAAAACGTTCAATGTCATCTCCTGTATAATCATTTATGAACTCTTCAATATTATCCCAGCATTGAGTGTCTGAGAATTCACAAAACCTATTTCTTACGGTGTCATAGAAAGCAAAAGAGACCTCTTCTTCATCTAAATAAATTTGTCCAGTTAAATCAATAAATCTTATCATAGCAAAATGTATTTAAACAAAGGTAATGTTTTATTAATTTTAAAAGTGCTTTAAAAGTGCTTTAAATTGATTAAAAAGTTCTCTTAAACTGAATGTGTATTTAGATAATTATAATTTTTTTTTGGACGTTCAGTATTGAATCTTTGGACGTTCAGTTTTCGCGATTATATCTGCATTTCTTTCAATTTCATTTAAAATTTAGAGATTTCTCACCCATTTTCCAGTCAAATTCAATTTCATCAAAATCCACATACAAAATTATTAAATTGATTATCAATTATTTACATTATTTATTTTAAAAATTTCACTACTTTGTATTGCATATTACCATTTAATTTACATATCTTTGTAATGTAAAATTAGAATAGGCTCAACTAGCTAGGGGCATTTTTCTAAAAATATAACTAATTAACAAAACTTATCAAAGATGAATACCGAAAATACCAAAGCGCAAATGCGAAAAGGGATTCTGGAATTCTGTATTCTAAGTCTCATCAATAATAGAGAAATGTATGTTTCCGATCTTATCGATGAACTGAAAAAAGGAAAACTGGATGTAGTGGAAGGGACCCTCTACCCTCTTCTTACAAGACTTAAAAACGGAGAGTTTCTCTCTTACAGATGGGAAGAATCTACAGGAGGACCACCCAGAAAATATTATCAGATCACAGAAAAAGGAAAACTCTTTCTGGATGAACTTCAAAACACATGGAATGAGCTGACAGCCTCAGTAAACCAAATCACCCAACAAAATTAAAAAACAAAGCTATGAACAAGACACTCTCAATAGGACTCGCAGGTTTTTCTTTTACCATAGAAGAACACGCATATATAAAGCTCAGCGACTACCTGAATGCTCTGAGAAGCTCACTGGACGCTTCTGAGGCTGATGAGGTAATGCATGACATAGAAATAAGAATGGTGGAGATTTTCAAAGATTCTCTGGGAAAACGTGAAGTAATCAACGATACCGATGTAGAAAAGGTAATCGCACAGATCGGAAGCCCTGAAAAAATTGAAGAACAGGAAGAGGCTTATTTTTCTGAAAAAACATCAGCAAGAAATACCTATTCAGGAAACAATTATACAGATAAAAAACAGCTGTTCCGTGATCCGGAAAAACAAAAAGTAGCCGGAGTTTGCGCAGGTTTAGCTCAATATGTAGGAATGGATATTACCACAATGAGAGCAATCTGGCTGGGAATCTTCGTACTAGGAATTTTCACAGCAGCCATCTCATCTTCATTGATCGGTCTTTTATATGTAATCCTTTGGATCGTACTTCCAAAAGCTGAAACAGCAGCAGATTTCCTGAAAATGCAGGGAAAGCCTATGAACTTCGACAATCTTAAAAATGAGTCTAATAAATTGGTGCAGTTTGCCAATGAATCTACTCAGAGGGTCGGAGAAATATATAACGAAAACAAGCCTTACATCAACAACGCAGGAAGCGGTATCTGGAATGTATTCAAATACATTGTAGGAGGATTCTTCGTATTGATGGCTGTAGGAAGCATTATCGGAGTATTTGTATTATTCGGTCTTTTCGGAATGGATACAGACTTCCCAGGAGCCAATGAAATCAGATTCTACATGGATGATCAGGGACTTGATAAAGTACTGGCAGCCATGATGGTCATCGGAAGTTTAATTCCTGCTATTCTTTTCAGTTTATTAAGCATCAAGATATTCTCTCCAAAAACAAAACTGAGAAATATCGGATGGGTAATAGGAGGTTTATTTCTTCTTCTGATCGGGTTAGGAACTTACTTTGGACTAAGCATGGCTAAAAAGAACATGATCTACAAAGGAAATAAAGAAGATGTAGAAAATGTTGCCATCAACACGACTTCAGATACATTGTATGTAGATGTAAAGCAAATCAATATTCCTCAGAATTTCAAAGCTTATAACAATGATATTTATTCTGATAAAAGATCTGTGTATGAAGAAGATTATATTTCAGTAGATGTAACCAGAAAACCGGATATTAAAACCCCTTATCTGATCATCAAAAAGGAAGGAAATGGTTATAATTTCCCTATCCAGCTGACCGTTCCTGTAGAAGTTGTAAACAATAAAGTATTACTTCCGAACTATGTAAAATATCCATATGAACATAGATTCAGAGACTACAGCGTAAATTATGAGCTTGTAGTTCCGCAAAAAACCATTGTTATCTCAATGAAGAAAAACGATATCAATATGGATGGAGACTTAGACGGAGACGGCATCAATGACAACGATCAGGACAGAGATGAAGACCACAACGGTGTTAGAATTGAAAAAAATAAAATCACGGTGAACGGTTCTAGTATCGAATACAACTCTGATGATCAGGACAGCATCATCGTAAACGGTAAAAAAGTTCCAAACAACCAGGCAAAGAAAGTAATTGATTCTGCAGTGTCCAACATCAAGAAAATAAACAAAGATGTGGACATCAAAATCAAAGACGGAAAAAACGAAATTTCCATACAAACTAAATAATTAACTTCAGAGAGTGGTAGAAGGTGTGGGTGGATGGCAACCGTTTGAAATTCACACC
This sequence comes from Chryseobacterium sp. KBW03, assembly GCF_003852415.1. Taxonomy (NCBI): domain Bacteria; kingdom Pseudomonadati; phylum Bacteroidota; class Flavobacteriia; order Flavobacteriales; family Weeksellaceae; genus Chryseobacterium; species Chryseobacterium sp. KBW03. Next base: position 472,755 of record NZ_QAJO01000005.1, read on the forward strand.
CTTCTTCTCTCAGAAAAGTGAAAATAAAGCAATATTTAGTTCTTTATGTAAAAAAAATGTTTTAATTTCGTACTGTTAAAATTTAATAACCAATCAACCAAAAACACAGCCTTATCATGATACAATTTGCAATGGAATTCGTAATGAAAATCGTAGATTTAATTAGCGGTTTGTTTTAAGAGCGATAATATTTCAATATATTTGTAAAGTATAACCAAAATTTGGTTATACTTTTTTGTTTTTAATCCAAGAAATCTATGAAAAAGCTAATAGGTAAAGCAATGTTAAAAATATTAGGTTGGAAGGTCGTTTTACAAGGCGATGTCAACAACCTGAACAGATGCATCCTTGTGGTAGCACCACATACTCATAATATGGAATACATTTTAGGGAATTTCGCCTATTGGTCTTTAGAGAAACCTTTAAAAATTATCATTAAAGATGCCCATACCAAAGCCTGGTACGGAAGTATTGTAAAAGGACTTGGAGGCATCGGTATCGACAGAAGCCAAAAAAATGACCTTGTAAATTTCGTAGCGAACCAATTTTCAAAAGAAGATTTCAGCCTTGTGATTACTCCGGAAGGAACAAGAAGCTGGGTACCGAAATGGAGAAAAGGATTCTACCACATGGCTTTGGCAGCAAAAGTTCCTATCGTACTGGCAGCCGGTGATTTCAAAAGGAACATTGTTTATCTGGGGTACACCATTCCTTATGAAAGAATAGCATCGGTTCCTTTTTCAGAAATCATGGAGGAAATTCAGGAGTATTATGTAAAAAATGATATTGTCCCTAAAATCCCTACCAACTGGAATCCCAATATTATGGGAACCGGAAATGAATAGATCTAGAAACAAAATTAATCATACAAAATGAAAGGTCAGACAAAAGAAGAAATACTAGCATTCATCAATAACTGGGGAGATGTAACGCTTGCCAAAACCCTTGAAATAAGATTCATCGATATTGATCTTGAAAATGAAACCCTTACAGCGACAATGCCTGTTCTTCCAAGAACGCATCAGCCATTTGGGATCATGCACGGAGGAGCAAGCTGTGTCTTAGCTGAAACCTTAGGGTCAAGCCTGTCTAATATATTTATTGATGGTGAAAAGTATTATGGAGTTGGGACTAATATCAATTCTAACCACCTGAAAAGTAAAAAAGACGGAATTGTAACTGCTACCGCACGTTTTATCAGAAAAGGAAAGACTATGCACGTTTCTGAGATTGAAATCCGTGACGAAAAAGGAGTACTTATCAACCACACTACGATGACGAATAATATCATCAATAGATAAGTGGCAACAACATAAAAAAATAAAGAGCTTAAAATAAATTTAAGCTCTTTTTATTTTGACATTTTTAAGACTAATAATACCTTTGTAGAAAGGAAAATTACAACCGGAATTTCCTGTATATTTCCGGTGGTTAATTTTCAAAATGCATTCATAACTCATGATTTATTTCAAACTTCCTTTCGACGAAAGACTATTGTCTGCGGATGAAAAAAATATAAAAAATGCGGTCAAATTTCATTCTTATAATGGCTTAGATCATATTGACTTCAATGGAGATATTGTTGAAATTGATCCGTCTGAATTTGATCATACTTCGATCACAAACGATGCATTCATTAATGCCCCAACCGGCAGCATCCCAGAAACCAGGGAAGAATACTGTAAAACATTACAGGAAGTCATTGAAGTGATTAAAAAAAACAATCTCCCTAAGCTGGTTTACTCAAGAAGAAAAATTTTTACAGACTTTACCATCATTGATTTTAAGGAGAGTTTTAATAATCTATGTAAATCTTATCCAAATGCTTTCAGATACCTCTTCAATGACGGAGAAAATGCATGGATGGGAGCTTTCTCCGAAGTATTAGGAAAGTTCAATAAGACAACCCATGAGTTTGAAACGATGGCGCTGGCAGGAACTCTTCCTGTGTTGGAAGAATGGTCTGAAAAAGAAATTGAAGAACAGAAACCGGTCACCAGTTATATTCAGGACATTCTAAAAAACTATTCTGATAAGGTACAACAATCGGAAACCTATGACCATATTTCCGGAAATATTAAGCATTTAAGAACAGATTTTAAAACGACCATTCAACCTGAGGATCTTGACAGGATTATTCAGGACCTTCACCCTACTCCGGCAGTTTGCGGTATTCCTAAAGATTTTTGTAATGAAAACATCCGTAAATACGAGAAATTTCCCCGTGAGTTCTATGCAGGTTATAGTAAGGTAGAAACTGAAGAGAGTATTTTGTATTTTGTGAACCTACGTTGTGCCAGGCTTTATAAAGACGCTGTACATATTTTTGTAGGAGGTGGAATAACCGCTCAAAGCAGCCCTGAAAAAGAATGGAAGGAAACGGAACTGAAGTCTGAAGCGATATTGAAAAATCTGGTTATTTCTTAGATGTTGGTGAATATTTTCTATGTTACGAAAATATAATTGCGCTCCACCTTATTTTATAGGTTTTGGTTAAAGCCATAGGAACGTTTACAAATTGTTTAAACAGGCAAAAGCCCACCTCTATTGAATAGAAAAGCCAATATTGTATTTAATGACAACCTAATCCCTGCTACCTATTACCTTCCACCTAATAAAAACAAAAACCTCCTTCAAAACGAAAGAGGTCCTATATCTATAATGAAATATTCAATTTATTTCTTTACACCGATTCTGCTCCAGGTATCCATAACGAAAAGCAGGATAAGGCCTATTGCAGCAGCTGATGCTGAAAATACAAACCTAAGGTTATCTTCATCTCCTAAGATATCTGTTGTCTGCCAGTTGATAGCGTAAAGATTGATGGCGATGAATACAATAAACAGTACTAAAAATACTTTATAAAACTTCTTCATGACTCTTAAAAATTAATATAATTCTGCACCAACTGTGCAAAATTTGCGGTGAATAATTTAATTGAAATTGCCAAAAGGATAATTCCGAAAACTTTCTGAAGGATCATCAAAGTAGCATCCCCGATTTTGCTCTCCAACCATTTCGCTGATTTCAGCACCAAATATACGAAAATTGTGTTAAGAATAATTCCGAAGATAATATTAATATCATGGAATTCAGCTCTAAGAGACAATGCCGTTGTTAAAGTTCCGGCACCTGCTACTAGCGGAAATGCGATGGGTACAATAGATGCAGCCTTTGCTTCGGTTGTTTTATTAATTTCAATTCCTAAAATCATCTCCAGGGCTATGATAAAAATCACAAAAGCTCCGGCAATTGCAAAGGAATTTACATCCACACCAATAAGTTTAAGTATTTTATTTCCTACGAAAAGGAAAACGATCATAATAGCACCTGCTGTGATTGATGCCTTCCCAGCTTCAATCTTTCCAAACTTCTGCTGAAGGCTTACGATAATAGGCACCGAACCGATAATATCGATCACGGCAAACAGAACCATAAAGCTGGTAACGATCTCTTTAAAAGAAAAACCATCAAAAATTTCCATCTCTTTGTAATTAAAAATTTCGCAAAAATATGAAAATAAACTGACTATTTGCTAATTTGTGAATATAAATTAACAATTGTTTTCAAAAGTTCTTCAAGAGCATCAGTAGATTTCACAGGATTATATTTTTCCATTTGAACTTTCTGCTGCAGTTTGCTGTATTCTTCAGCCACTGAAGATCCATTGTGCTTTTCAAGAAAAGTCTTAAACTCCGCTGCAGAGCCTTGGAAATACTGGCTTCTTACTTCCTCATCCAATTCTTCCAGTGTGATAAAGAACTTTTCAAACTCCCCATTATCCTTAAGATTTTCCAGATATCCAAAGTAATCATTGATATCTGTTTTCAGCAATTCTCTGATCTGTTTTTCTGTTTCAGCCACTGAACCTAAAGGTTTTGCCGGTACAGTTTCCCTAACTAATGTACGTTTTTTTTGCCAAGTTTTAAATAACAGATAAGCAACAAATAAGCTTAGCAGAATCGCAATATTGATTAAAAGAACATTCCAGTGGAATTTACTTTTTTCTTTTACTTTAAACGAAGTGGTTTTTAAAACCGGAGTATTTACCGTTTCCAAAAGGTTATTGGTATACTCGTTTACCTTTTCTACCGTAGAACGGGCTTCCAGGATCTGATCATGAGAAAATGCATTCAGATCCAATGTTTTTTGTCCCAGATCTACATATTCTTTATTTTCAGGATCAAAGAAAGCAAATTGTTCAGTTTTAATAGCTATCGTTCCGGATTTGTTCGGAATAATAACATAGTTAGCCAGAATCTCTCCTTTCATTCCTGTCGTTCCCGGAGAAATTTTAGAGGTAATTTTCGGAGCAAAAACCTCATAGTCCGGAGATGCTGCAATTTTAGGAAGTTCCATATCCGGCAGGTTACCTTCTCCTGAAACTTTCACTACAACATTCAATGGTTTCTTGGCTTCCGGCTTTTCTTTGGAAGCATTATATACGTTTACATTAAAGTTTCCAACAGCATTTTTAAAACATTCCGGTGCTCCTTCCGGAAGTCTTCTTACATTGATTTTTACTTTATTGGAAACAATCTTAGATTTGTTAGAATAGGTACTTACAGAAGCTGCTACCCCAGGAACTTCTACATAGCCGGCTTCATTTGGAAATACCATAAACATGGCCAATACCTGTGAAGGCATATTTCCATATCCGGACGGATCTATTTCAGACTTATCAAAATTGATAGGATGTACGTTGATATTATCCTGCTGTGGAAGATGAATATTCTTTACCTTTCTCAGGTTATCCATACTTCTTGAATATACTCTAAGAACAGCAATGGTAGGCTGATCCTGATACACCTCCCTGTCTTCGATCTCCATATTCAGATAGACATCATTGGACGTATTGGCAGCCAGTGATCTTTTGTCAACAATATCACGGATATTGACATCAAAAGGTTCTGTTTTGTAGATTTTATTATTGACTGTAACCAGAACTGAACCGATCTTTATTTTCCCTTTTTTCTTAGGTTCAAGAGCAATTCTGGATATTTTTTGAGTAATTAAAGTATTGGTAGCGGGATCAATCACAGTGTTGGTAACAGATCCGCTTCCTATAATATTAAATTTTGAAAGATCCGGCATCTGAAAACCTGTCTGCTGTATAAGGTCAGTTCCGTTAAGTTCAAGAACGATGGTAAGATTTACGATATCTTTTCCTGTATATTCAGATTTATCAGCATCCAGAGTAAGATTTACCTGTCCGTAAGTAATTACGGATGCTAGAGTAAGCAATATGTAAATCAATTTGTGTTGCATCACCAATCTTTCTCGTTGCTTTCAGGCATCGAATAAGAATTTTTGTTCAAAATTCTTCTGGCAGTTTCTTTTTCTTTTTCGTTTATTTTATCTAAGATCGCATTTTCAAGATTCTTTGGCATTCTGCCTTCATTCTTTTGATTCTGCTTAGGATTGTCACCCTGGTCGCTTTTACCTTCGTTTTGTGGACCATTACCCTGATCTTGCTTTTTGTCTTTGTCGCCTTTGCTCTGATCATCACCCTTGTTCTGATCATTTCCACCGCCGCCTTTTCCTGAGTTATTTTGTTCCTGTTTTTGTTGTTCTTTTTCTTTCTCTTTCAGCTTGGCAATCTCATAATTTTTTCTTGTCGCCTCACTGTAAGGGTCCTGCTTCAAAGCCTTCTTATAATAATCAGCGGCTTTTTCCGGCTGGTTCATCTGCATATATGCATTCCCCAGATTATGAAGAGCGGCCATCTTATCAGGAAGTGTCTGTGAAAGCTTTTCTGCTTTTTCAAACTCTGCCTTTGCCTCTTCGTATTTTTTACTTTTATACAAAGCATTCCCCATATTATAGTGAGCGGTAAAATCTTTATTGTTGGATTTTATCGCTTCCATGTATTTCGAGGAGGCTCCGTCATAATCTTTACCGTCAAATTTCTGATTGCCTTCATGAACTAAATTTCTGTAGTTTTCCTGCCCAAACAAAAAGCCTGAGAGCGAGACGGCAACAATAAACGATAAAAATGTGATTTTAGTATTCATCACTTGCAAAATTATTCCTTTATATGTTAAGAAACAGAGTTTTATTTGTTAAAATTCGGTTAAAGTACTTGTAGAATTTCTTCTATAAATGAGGGAAAAACTACACATTAAAATCTTTTTTAGGATTAAAAATAAAAATTAAAAAGAAGAACAGAATAGATACTCCTAGAAAATATTGATAATAATGATTGGCATTCTGAGATTTCACCAGTGTTACCGCTCCTGCAGACTTCTTACTGATAGCATCTACAATCCTGTCCGGAGCTTCATTGATGTTATTTCCGTCAATATAAGTGCCTTCCGTAGATTCTGCCATTTTCTTTAAAGCTTCCGTCTGTCTTTTTGAAATTACCGTTCCTCCGTTTACATCTGATTTATATCCCATCAGCTGGCCAAAAACATATTCCGGAACCGGGGCTCCTTCATCGGTACCGATACCTACAGAAGTAATACTGATTCCTTCTTTATTAGCTAGTCTTATTGCCGCATTGTCATTTCCTTCATTATCTTCACCATCACTCAGTAATATGACTTTTCTGGATCCTTTGCTTACATTTTTAAATTTCTCAGCCGCTGCCTGCATCCCTTTCAGGAAATCGGTTCCCTGAATCTGCATCGAACTGGTTTCAATACCGCTGATATAGGTCTCTGCAGTATTATAGTCAGTCGTCAGGGGCATGATAGATATTCCGTTCCCGGCAAAGATGACAATACCGATCTTATCATTATTCATTTTCTTCATGGTAGCTGTCATCAGATTCTTAGCCTCTGTAAGACGGCTTGGATCGACATCTTCCGCATTCATAGAATTGGATACATCCAGCATAAAGATCACATTATTCAGTTTCTGGGTACTCTTCACCTCCTCCGAACCATTTAGAAGGTCAATAATAGAGAATATCAGAAATAATGTTCCTATCAAATATAAAGCAGGGAAAAACTTCGTAAATCCCGAACTCTTGTCAAATAAATTATCGTGAAAGCGGCTGGCTGCAAAAATTTCTCTTTTTTTATTTCTCCATTTTAAAAAACGGATCAGAAAGGAAGCTAACAGCGGCAGAAGCAACAGTAAAAGTAAATACCAATAATTTCCTAAAGACCAACTCATCAGCTTAAAATTTTATAAAACACCCATCTCAATAATGCATCAAATACCAACATTCCTAAAGCAATCCAAAGGAATATCTTAAAATATTCTTCATAATTGTAAAGCTTGGAAACTTTCACATCAGATTTTTCCAGCTGGTTGATCTCATTATATACTTCTTCCAGACTGCTGTTTGAGGTAGCTCTGAAATACTTTCCTCCGGTAGTCTGTGCAATTTCTTTCAGTGTATTTTCATCAATGGCAACCTCAGTTTCTGTAAAGATAAGATCTCCAAAAATATCCTGTGAAGTCGGCATCAGGGCATAACCGTTGGTTCCGATCCCGATTGAATACACTTTTATATTATTATTTTTCGCCAGTTCAGCAGCTACCTGCGGAGGAATAGCATTCTGAATATTGCTTACTCCATCTGTCATTAGGATGACTACCTTACTTTTTGCTTTGCTTTTAACCAAATGATTCACCGCAACGGAAAGTCCTTCTCCAATAGCTGTTCCAGGCTCAAGACCGGCAGAATTCAGATTTTTAATTTCATCAATAACAACCTGATGATCTGAAGTCACAGGAACTTTTGTGAAAGCTTCTGCAGCATAAGCTACAACACCTATCCTATCGTTCGGACGTTTCTGGACAAACTTTACAGCAATATCTTTTAATGCGGTAATTCTATCCGGGTTAAGATCCTTAGCCAGCATACTCAAAGAAACGTCAATAGACAACATAATATCTACTCCTTTTGTATCATCTCTGTCCTGAGAAATGGTAAAGGTTCTCGGCCTTGCCATAGCAATGATCAAAGCAGAAAGAATGATATACTTTGAAATTTTCAGTAAAAAAAGTACACCCTGGATACCACCGCTGTGATCCATATTTTTTGTCGTAGGAACTTTTATCCCTTTTCTTTTGCGTCTCCCTGCATCTTTAATTAAAAGTGGGATAAGCAGCAGAAAAAGCAATAAAAACCATGGACTGTAAAACTCAAAATTAAACATCCTTTCTTAAGTTTTCAAATTCTAAATCTTTGGATGATCTTTTCACAAAATCCCTGATATTGGCAAAGTCTTTCTCCATCGTATCCTGATCCGGGAAGGTCTTGGCAAATTTTACCAGATCTCCTCTCAGGAATACATCTTCTATTACTTTTTCATTGTCCTGCGAAATGGTATTATTCTTTTTCATTACATCAATAAGATCATCGGTAAGAAGTACATCTGCCGGAAGGTGATATTGTTTTGTGATAAAGTTTCTGGAAATATCAATCAGTTCAACATAAAATGAACGGAAGTTTCCTCCTTCGATATATTTTTTCTTTTTAAGGGAATCCAGCTCTTTCAATGTCTGATTGGTTGCAACCACGGGAGAACTTTTGGATTTTCTTCCCCATTTCACAAACATAACAATGGCAATAATAAGAGCCAATGCTGCCAATGCCGCAAGAATATAAAACTTATAAAGCTCCCAATAATCCTTGGGTTCAAGTTTCACATCCTTATTATTCATGATGTCATTGATCTGATCTGCTTTTTGAGCCGTATTGATGACCTCTATTTCATAAGGAATTGTCTTAAGTATTTTATCTCCTACTTTGAATTCCAGCTCAGGAATGGTAAATTTTCCTTCCTCAAAAACAGAAAATTCGATCTTTCTTTCATAAGAATTCTGATTTTGACCGATACTGTCCTTAGTTTCTTCAAAGTGAAAAGGAAGCAGTTCATTTTTCGGAGCTGAAGTTACCTGCTGTTCATTAAGATTATCAATCTTTATCGTAAGATGATTGATTTCTCCCAAAGCGAGGGTTTTCTTTTCTACATTAGAGGATAATATCTGTGAAAAAGCATTCGCACAGATCAGAAAAGATAATATTAAAAGTATTTTTCTCAATGTTAAAATAATAAAGGCAGCTGCCTCATGTTTTTTTAGTTACGAGCTAAGCCCGATGTTATTTTTTCTGAAAGTAATTATACAATAATTTTGAATAATCTGACCCGGTATCGATATTCATAAAACTTGCCGAGCTGTTGGCAAAATCTTCTTCCAAGGCTCTCAGTTTTTGTTTCTGAGCTTCCGCAAAGGTATACCGCCATCTTGCGCTGGAAGTATTAGCCCAGATCTCCTTTCCGGTTTCCACGTCATATAGACGGGCATATCCTACATCTGGGATTTCATTGTCTTTTTCATCATAAATCCTCATCCCCAGCAGCTGATGTTTCTTTGATGCCACTCTCAGCATTTTTGAATCATAGGTGTCTTCAAAATCTGACAACAGAAAAACCAATGATTTTCTTTTAAAAATCCCCATCATATATTCCAGAGCTTTATCTATTTTAGATTCTGTCGGAACATAATCGGCAGTCAGAATATTACTGATGATCGAAAGAATATGCTTTCTTCCCTTTTGAGGGGGAATTACTTTATATACTTTATCCGCAAACAGGATCAATCCTACTTTGTCATTATTTCCTGCTGCTGAAAATCCTAAGCTTGCTGCTATTTCGGCTACATATTCTCTTTTCAGCTGAACTTTTGTACCATAATCCATGGAAGCAGAAATATCAACAAGAATCATCATTGTCAGCTCTCTTTCCTCTTCCATTACTTTTACAAATGGTTCACGGAAACGTGCCGTTTTGTTCCAGTCGATCCTTCTGATCTCATCTCCAAACTGGTACGGACGAACTTCAGAAAAAGTCATCCCCTGCCCTTTAAAGGCACTGTGATATTGCCCCATCAAAGCAGCCTCCGTCTTTTTTCTGGTACGGATTTCAATCTGCTTTACTCTTTTTACAATATCTTTTATCTGCATAGACAAGTTTAAGGTTTAAAGTTCAAGGTTTGGTTACAAGATTCTGTACAATTTACCCTTTAAGCTCAATGGATACATTCAGCCATTCATTATCAAACTTTGGACTGTATTTTTTATAAAAATTGATAGCCGGCTCATTCCAGTTTAATACCTGAAACACCATGCCGCTATAATTATTGGATTTACCATATTCTAATGTGGCATCAAACAATTTCTTTCCGATCTGCTTTCCTCTCAATCTTTCTGTTACTACGAGATCTTCAAGATACAATCTTCTTCCTTTCCATGTAGAATATCTGTCATAATACAACGATATTCCTACTATTTCACCATTGAATTCGGCTACAAAAGCTCCCCATACCGGAGAAACTCCGAAACCGTCATCTGTAAACTCATCTAATGTTACAGTGACTTCATGAAGTGCTTTTTCATATTCAGCCAATTCCCTGATTAAATCCAGCATGGAAGCGCAGTCCTCCTGAACTGCTTTTCTGATTATTACTTCACTCATTATGGTGCCTGTATTTTTGCTAAAATTCTATTGATAATTTCTTCTGTTGAAATTTCTTCAGCCTCTGCCTCAAAAGTTAAGCCCATTCTGTGTCTCAATACATCTTTTGCCAATGCTTTTACATCTTCAGGAACCACAAAAGCTCTTCCTTTTAAGAACGCATATGCTCTTGAAGCGATAGCAAGGTTGATAGAAGCTCTTGGAGAAGCTCCGAAGCTGATATAATTTTTAAGCTCAGAAAGACCATAGTTTTCCGGATAACGTGTTGCAAAAACCATATCCAGTATATATTTTTCAATTTTCTCATCCAGATAAATCTGGTTGATCAATTCTTTAGCATCTATAATATCCTGAAGAGAAATCACAGGTTTCACTGTTGGCTGATGTGAAGTGGAAACCATTCTCATCACCTGTCTTTCATCTTCGAAAGAAGGATAATCTATGGTACATTTCAGCATAAAACGGTCGCTCTGTGCTTCAGGCAGCAGATAAGTTCCCTCCTGATCAATAGGGTTCTGTGTTGCCAATACCAGGAACGGCTTTGGAAGCTTCATGGTTTCATCACCAATGGTCACCTGCTTTTCCTGCATTACCTCCAGAAGAGCCGACTGTACTTTTGCCGGCGCACGGTTGATCTCATCCGCCAATACAAAGTTCGCGAATACAGGTCCTTTTTTTATGGAGAAATCATTGTCTTTGATACTGTAGATCATCGTCCCTACAACGTCTGCAGGAAGCAAATCCGGGGTAAACTGAATCCTTGAAAACTCCCCATGAACAGCATCTGCCAATGTTTTTATCGCAAGAGTTTTTGCCAATCCCGGCACCCCTTCAAGAAGAACGTGACCATTCCCCAAAAGCCCCACCAGAAGACGGTCTACCATGTATTCCTGACCAATAATAACTTTGTTGATTTCCTGTTTCAGAAGAGAAAATAAATAATTTTTTTCCTTTATTTTTTCCGTCAATTGGCGGATATCTTCAGCTTGATATATCTCTGACATAGCTTGATTTAAAATAAGTGGTAAATTTCTGATAAATACTTGCATTAATCAACATAATAAATGCTATTTTTGAGTTAAAGTTTGTTAAATATTCCAGTATTGATGCAAGGTCAAGAACCGCTGAAGGCTTAAAACTCAATAAGATTATCTTATTTTTTCATAAAAATATATAAATTTTGCTTTAATCATCTGCTCAAAAATTGTCATTTCCAGTTTATTAAACTATTTTTGGTGATTAAAAATTTTGCAAAATGAATTATCATTTTCAAGCGCACAGACAGGTAAGAAAGAACCTTTTGGATGTACTTCGAAACACCTCTCATGAAGATCTGCTTTTGATTCCGGATGGTTTCAATAATAATCTTTACTGGAATATTGCACACACCGTTGCTACACAGCAGCTTCTGCATTATTACCTGAGCGGAAACCCTTTCCGTATTGATAAATACTGGATCGAAACTTACAAAAAGGGAACTTTACCCAACCTGGATGTTCAGAAATCCGAAGTGGAAGATTTAGAATTTTTGCTTACAGAAACTTCGAAGATTCTGATGAAAGATTATGACAGCGATTTCTTCTCAGACTACACGCCTTATACCACGAGTTTCGGAATGGACCTGAAAAGCATTCAGGATGCGATTATCTTCAACAATATGCATGAAAGCCTTCACTATGGATATGTGATCGCTCAAAAAAGAGCAATTCTAGGAGAAAAAGGAAGATAGTTGATGTGAATTTCACTTCGCCAGTCAATGATAATAAAAGATGATTTTATCAACCAAAAATGGATTGATAAGGTTAGATTGACATTTTACAACTCACTATTTAAAATAATAAAATGACAGATAAAAAAGACGATTTCATTTTCGGGCTGCGTCCTGTGATTGAAGCAATTGAAGCAGGAAAAACGATTGACAAGGTCTTTGTGCAGAATGCACTTCAGGGTCCTATTTATGCTGAACTAAAGACAATTTTAGCAAAAAATAAAATCCGTCCTAATTATGTTCCGATTGAAAAACTTAACCGTTTTACAAGAAAGAACCACCAGGGTGTGGTAGCCTTTATTTCAGATGTACCATTTCATAAAGTGGAGGATATTGTTCCACAATTATTTGAACAAGGGAAAACTCCTTTTCTTTTGATTCTGGACAGGCTTACCGATGTAAGAAACTTTGGAGCAATTTGCAGAACTGCAGAATGTGTAGGAATTGATGCTATTATTATTCCGGAAAAAGGAGCTGCTCCTATCAATTCTGATGCGATAAAAACTTCCGCAGGAGGAATTTATAATATTAAAATCTGTAAAGAAAACAACCTTGCACACACGGTAGATTTTCTTCAGCAGAGCGGAATTTCCGTATATGCAGCCAGTGAAAAAGCGGAGAAGCTCATTTATGATGTCAGCTTCACAGAACCATGTGCCATTGTAATGGGAAATGAGGAAACCGGAATTTCTAAAGAAGTATTGCATCATTCTGACGAAAAAATAAAACTTCCTATCGAAGGAAAAACTCAATCTCTGAATGTTTCTGTAGCATGTGGAGCGATTTTGTATGAAGCGGTAAGACAGAAAATGGCCGTAATACCGAATCCTTAAACCATAAGCATAAAATCACTTTTTCCATTATTTTTCACCATATGTACTCTGAATGTACAGACAAAAAATAAAGCAGCAGGATGGTAAAAGTTATTCCTATAATTACGGAACAACAGAAATCGGAACCTCAAAATTTCCGAGCGCTGAAAGTTTATATGAGAAACCCTTGGAAATGGACCCAATCATTATTGGTACAAATTCTGCACAGTTATTGACTTGTTATGGGAAAAGCTGCATGATATTGCAGACCATATAGTAAGAAATAGTAGTAAAAAATAAAGTTAAAAATCAAATGAAGAACATTGCAGCGCTAGCGCTTATCTCATCAATAGCTCTTGTATCTTGTAAAAAAGAAACGGCAAAAATAACGAAAGTAGACCCTAAAACCGGAAAAACGGTAACCGTAGAAGTTCCTGCTGACTCTGTAGCAAAAGTTGCAGAAAACCCGGCAATCAAAGATTCTGCTGGAGTTATCACTCAAACATTTAAACTTGAAAAAGGAAAAACATATCCTCTTACAACTTACCAGAGAGATGTAAAAACAATGACAGATCCTCAGGGAAAATCTATCACTGCAACCAGTGAATCTACAGATGAAATGAACTTTGTAGTAGATGATATCAAAGGAAATGTATACGAAATGACCCTTAACCTTGTTGCAAAGAGAAATTCTCAGGCAGCGCAAGGAAAGACCGTAGTTGTAGATACTAAACTGCCTCTTCCTAAAGAAGATGATCTTAAAATGATCTGGAATGTAAACAAAGCGCTTACCGGAAACAAGCTTGCGATGAAAATGGATACAAAAGGTAACGTAATTTCTATCACAGGATTTGATGCTGTTTATACAAAAGTGGGGAATGCAGTAGGTACTCTTATTAAAGATGCCAATGAAAAAGCGAACGTTGTAGCAAGCCTTAAAGGATCATTCAACGAAAAAGTATTGAAAGATCAATTCCACAAAAACCTGATGATTATTCCTAAAAAAGGAGTAAAAATAGGTGAAAAGTGGTCAACTTCTGAAAATGCAGACGCAAGCGGAAGCGTTAAAGTGACATCCAACTATGTCATAAAAAGCTTAGGAAACGGAGCAGCAGAAATTGCGGTAACCGGAGGTATTCCTAAGAAAACAGAAAAGAAAGCTCAGGGACCGATTACACACAGCATGAGCAGCGAACTGGTTCAGAACGGAACCATTAAGTTTGACGAAAGCACAGGATGGATTACCAACCAGAATATCAACGTAAAAACAACACAGATAGAAACTATTTCAGATGGAAAGCAGTCTCAGTCTATGAAAAGCGTTTCTAATTCTTCGGTAATGGTAAACCCATCTGCTAAATAATTAAAGTAAATACGTTCAGGGTTTATACTCTAAACCCTGAATTTTAAATCTAAAAATTATGAAGTACATTCTTGAGTTAGTACTCACTGCCATTATTATTTTCTTTGTCTGGAATATTCTTAAAAGAATTTTCTTCAAGACATTTTATAGTTACCGTTTTAATAACAATAATCAAAACAACGGAAAGCAGGATATAGACGACTCGAATAAGAATAACAAACAGAACCTTAAATGGGATGCAGAGACTGTAGACTATGAAGAGGTGAAAGAGAGTAATGACAAAAGGTAAAAATTCCAAGAAATAAAAGATAATAACCAGCATGGCAAAAAACAAAAACTTCCTTTATATTGCAATTTCATTAGTAGTATTTATAGTTTTAGCATTTTTATATTCCACTCCTGTATTTACAGGAAAACAACTTTTCCAGCATGATATTGTGCAATACAGAGGAGGAGCAAAAGAACTGCTCGACTATAGAGCCAATACCGGAAATGAAACCTATTGGAGTGACTCTATGTTCGGGGGAATGCCGACTTATCAGATGGGAAGCCAGTTTAAAGGGGACATCATCAAAAAAATCGACAGCAATCTGAATTTCCTGCCAAGGCCGGTCAATTATCTCTTCCTGCTTTTTGCAGGTTTTTTCCTTTTGGGAATGGTAGTAGTCAGAAACTGGAAGTATGCGCTCCTGGGAGCCACTTTCTTTGGACTTTCGACCTATTTTTACATTATTATCGCAGCCGGACACAATGGTAAGGTAAACACCATTGAATATTTTGCTCCGCTGTTAGCCGGAATTTTACTGGTTTATATCAGAAAAAAATACATCTGGGGATTCATTGTGACAACCCTTTTTATGGGGCTTCAGATCGCTGCCAACCACCCGCAGATGACCTATTACCTATTCCTAGCTTTAGGATTTTTATTCCTGTCTGAATTGATCAGAGCTATTCTGAAGAAGACACCGATGAAGCATTTCCTTATTTCTTCGGGAATTATCGCGGCAGCATGCATTATTGGCGTTGGAATGAATTCGCAAAGAATCATGGCTAATTCTGAATATGTAAAAGAAACGGTTCGTGGAAAGCAGATCTTAGATAACGACAGTCATACTTCTGGAAAATCTGGAATGGATAAGGAAAGTATGCTGATGTGGAGCTACGGACAGCTGGAAACTTTAAACCTGTTTATCCCAAGATTAATGGGTGGTGGAAGCCAGGAGCCGGAAGGAAAAGAAATGATGAGCAAAGTTCAGGAAATGGTTCAGGAAAATGTGGGCTCACAGGCTGAAATGGACAGAATTTCAAAAGGTTTCGGCGGAATGACTTACTGGGGAGACCAACCGGGAACTTCAGGTCCTGCTTACCAGGGCGCTATTGTATGTTTCCTTGCTTTATTAGGATTTTTCTTCGCATCGAAAAAATACCGTTACTGGATTTTAGGAGCTTCTATCCTTACTATTTTATTGGCTTGGGGAAGCAATTTTATGCCATTATCGGACTTCTTTATTGATTATGTTCCGTTTTATAATAAATTCAGAGCTCCTTCTTCCATTCTGGTTGTAGTGGAATTATTATTCCCTTTAATTGCCATTCTGGGATTATACAATTTCTTCACAGATGAGAAACTGACTGAAGAATACAAACAGAAAATCCTTCTTTATACAGGAGGCGGAACATTAGGGTTTTTATTGATTCTTTTGATCTTTGGAAAATCATTATTAGGGTTTTCAACAGAAGGCGAAAAGACTTACTTCCCTCCTTTCCTACTCGATTTTCTGGTAGATGAAAGATATAAACTATTCAGAATAGATGCGATAAAAGCATTTATTTATGTAGCCATTACTGCTGCAGCATTATTCTTAACTTTAAAGAAAAAGCTTAATCAGAATATAGCTTTGGTCATCATCGGAGTCGTAAGTTTATTTGATCTTTGGACTGTAAACAAACGTTATTTGAATGACGAAAACTACGTAGATAAGATCTTTGCTGAAAATCCTTTCCAGACAGAAAGTTCAGATCTTCTGGCTGAAAAAGTTCAGGGAAATCCGAACCTGGAATCTATTCTATCCAATGTCAATATCAACAAAACATTGGAAACAATCACTGAAAAAGACAAAACTCACTACAGAATTTACAACCAGACGCTGGGCGTAACCAGTGAAACCAATACCTCTTATTTTAAGGCTTCAATTGGCGGTTACCACGCTGTAAAATTAAGAAGATATGATGATGTACTGAATGAGTATATCAACAATGTCGACAGTGTAAAAACACCTAATGTATTAAACTTATTAAATGCTAAATATCTGGTTTTCGGAGGTCCTGATCAGCCACAGGTTGTTCCCAATCCAAAAGCCAACGGAAACGCATGGTTTGTAAGCGACTTGAAGTTTGTAGATAGTCCTAATCAGGAAATTAAATCTATCGGAACTATCGACAACAAAAAAACAGCGGTTATCGCATCATCTGATAAATCGTATTTTGACAACAAACCAGTACAGGCAGATTCTACAGCATTTATCAATCTGACGAAATATCAGCCTAATGAACTTGAATTTAAATCTCAGTCGAAAACTCCTCAATTGGCTGTTTTCTCTGAAGTTTACTATCCTCACGGATGGAAAGTATTGGTAGATGAGAAAGAGGTTCCATACATCAAAGCAGATTACTTACTACGTGCAGTACATGTTCCGGCAGGAAATCACCACATCAGAATGGTTTTTGAACCGGAAGTGATTGAAAAAGGGAAATGGGTTTCCTTGCTTTCATTCGGATTATTTATCCTGTTATCTGCGTTTGGTATCTTCTGGATCAACAAAAACAAGAAAAAAGAAATTGTAGCTGAACAAAAAGCTTAAATATTTAAGCTTAATAATATTACGCATTGTCATTATTAATGAAGAGATAGAATGAGATTCTTCACTGCGCTACTCTTCGTTCAGAATGACATAGAGCTTAAAAAATGGAACAAAAGAAAATATTGATTATCACCTATTACTGGCCTCCTGCGGGAGGTCCTGGTGTTCAAAGATGGCTGAAGTTCGCAAAATATCTTCCGGATTTTGGCTGGAAACCGATCATCTATACTCCGGAAAACCCAAGTTATCCTTTGCTGGATGAAACGCTGATGAAAGATGTTCCTGAAAACATTGAGATGGTAAGAACCAAAATCTGGGAACCTTATCAGCTGGCTGAAAAACTTAATAAAAGCAATAAGAAATTTAAGGCGGGGCAATTTGATGTAGGAAAAAATCAAAGCTGGAAATCTAAACTTTCAATTTGGGTAAGGGGTAATTTTTTCATTCCTGATGCCAGAGTTTTTTGGGTGAAACCATCCATTAAGTTTTTGGAAAAATATTTGAAAGACAATAAAATAGATACGATTGTTACTTCCGGCCCGCCCCACTCACTCCATCTGATTGGTTTGGGACTTAAGAATACAATGCCGGATCTGAAATGGATTGCCGATTTCCGTGATCCATGGACCGAGATTTCCTATTATAAACATTTGAAATTAACCAAAAGCTCAGATAACAAACACCGTCAGCTCGAAAGTGCTGTGTTCAGAAATGCAGACATCACTCTGGCCACAAGCTATACTGATGCAGAGAATTTCCGGAAAGCCGGAGCTAATGCAGTTTGTATTACAAATGGATTTGATGAAAGTGATTCACAGGAAAAGGGGAAAGAGCCCATAGGTGAAACTTTTACATTAAGTTATATCGGAGTTTTGGAACAGCTAAGAAATCCCGAAAATCTTTGGAAGGCACTTGATGAACTGATCAAAGAGAACCCAGAATTTGCCACCAGTTTTACGTTGAAATTTGTAGGAAGAATAGACGATAAAATCCTGCATTCTATTGAAAATTCAAGTCTGAAAAATCATATCCTGAATCTTGGATATCTTGCCCACGGAAAAGCTGTAGAGGAAATGCAGAATTCAAATCTTCTTCTGATCACCAATTTCCCCAATGAATCTTCAAAAGGGATCATTCCCGGAAAAATATTTGAATACCTGGCTTCAGGAAAGCAGATTCTGTCATTTGGTCCGGACAAAGCTGATGTGGCAAAAATTCTGGAAGAAACCCAGGCAGGAAAGCACTTCAGCTATCAGGATGCAGAAACTGTCAAGAAGTTTATCATTGAAAAGTTTGATCTTTGGAAAAATGGGAGTTCTCTTGAAAACACTCAACATATTGAGCAGTTCTCGAGAAGAAACCTAACCCATCAACTGACCGAAATTTTATAACAAAAGAAAGGAAATTAGAGGCTGGAAGTTCTATCCCCAGCCTCTAAATTCTATATCGTCCACTGGTCGTTCACCACTGCGATCAGATAATATTTACCCTGAAATTCTTCAAATATAAACCGGACCGTTTTCCAATCCATATTACCATACTTCTCCGTTCCTTTGATATAGTTTTCGGTGAAGTCATCTTTAGGATAGATCTCCTTTAAATTATTTAAAGAATTACCGCCGCCGATAAATTTATTCAGTGAATATTGTGATGTTGTAAAATCTTTAGAAAAGACCCATTTACCAAGATAATCATTGATCGTCGCTTTATAAGGATCTCCTGAACCGTCATGTGCCCCCCAGGTAAATAATGTTTTGGTAGGCTGATATTTTTCAAAATCTGCTTTAGAAAAGTGCTTGTCTTCCTTCAGGTCTACATAAGCATACATTGAAAAGCGAACCCCTTTTTCCGGGTGAATGAAGGAAGCAAAAGCTGTATAGTCTTTATTTTTCAGAGCTTTCAAAACCTCATCATTGGTCTGTTTTAAAACGGCTTCTTTATTAACATTATTCTGAAGGGTACTTGCGCTGTCTGTTTTTGCCTTCTGTGCGACAGAATCAATTGTACTAGGGACAGGCTTCCCAGCCTCTTTGTTACAGGCTACAACAAAGCTCAAAGCGAGTACCGGAATAAATAGTTTTTTCATATTTCAAATTTTGTAATGGGTAAAAAACACCAAAACTGATGCCAAGCAGAATTATGAATTCATCATTGATAATTTATAATTTCCATTGTACCTTTGTTATATGGAAATTTTGGACATTCTCATTATCGGAGCCGGACCTATTGGTTTAAACTGTGCTCTTGAAGCTCAAAAAAACAATCTTAGTCATGTAATCATAGAAAAAGGAACCATTGTCAATTCACTTTACAATTATCCTTTGTATATGCGCTTTTTCTCCACTGCTGAAAAATTGGAAATTGACGATATTCCTTTTATTTCTACGGCTCCAAAACCGGGAAGGCAGGAAGCACTGGAATACTATCAGGGAATTGCCAGACAAAAAAAGCTGAATATCAACTTATATGAGAAGGTACTGAGTGTTTCGAAAAATGATGAAATATTTGAGATCAAAACTACGAAATCAACTTATCTGGCCAAAAATATAGTCATTGCTACCGGATTCTATGATATCCCCAATCTTATGCATATTCCCGGTGAAAATCTTCCAAAGGTCAAGCATTATTATACCGAGCCTTATCCTTATGCGAAGCAGAAAATTGTAGTGGTAGGATCAAGCAATTCTGCGATAGATGCTGCACTGGAAACGTATAGAAAAGGGGCTGAAGTAACCATGATTGTCCGTCATTCTGAGATTTCAGATAGTGTAAAATACTGGGTGAAACCGGATATTGAAAACAGAATTGCAGAAGGTAGCATCAAAGCTCATTTTAATGCAGAACTGGTAGAAGTTAAGGAAAACACCGTTGTTTTTAAAGATGAGGATGGAAAATCCCATGAAATTGACAATGATTTTGTACTGGCAATGACAGGCTATCTTCCGGATTTTGATTTTCTAAGAAACTCAGGCATCGAACTCAATGGAGATTGTCTGAATCCTTTCTATAACTCTGAAACGATGGAAACCAATATTCCCAACCTTTATTTGGCAGGAGTGGTTTGTGGAGGAAAAGATACTCATCTTTGGTTCATTGAGAATTCCAGAATTCATGCGAATATGATTATTAATACGATTCTTTCTAAATCTGACTATTAAACATTAATATATATCAAAAAAGGTTCGGGCAATTT
>NZ_QAJO01000005.1:493202-835945 GCF_003852415.1 Chryseobacterium sp. KBW03
AAATTGCCCGAACCTTTTTTTAAATTCATGAATCAAAAACATGATATCTCTTATATCACCTCTTCTTCCACTTTATTTTTATCTTTCAACATCCATGGAACAATAAAATAAAAACCAACTGCAATAGCTACTGCCAGCACTCCCGTCCCAATCCACAGCATATTGAAGCCTAATTTCTCAGCAATCAGTGTTCCTATATAAGGTGTTATGATGAATGCTATAGAAAATGATATTCCATTCAGCCCCATATAAGCACCTTTGTTATTCTCTCCTGAGCGTAATGCTGTAATAGTCGACATAAAAGGCAGCGTCCAGATTTCTCCCACACAAAGCAAGGTCATAGAAACAATAAGGGCAGCCATACTGTAATCAAAAGCCAGCATCGCATAAGAAACTCCACACAGGAATGTCCCGATAAGCATGGTAAAAGCTAAAGTAAAATACTTCTCCGCTACCTGTACAAGCCCCATTTCAAGCAGTACAATCAAAAAACCACTGTATCCCAGAATATACCCGATATTTTGCTGGCTCAGATGCGCTGTATCCTTATAAAATATGGTCAGTGTACTGAACAGCTGGAAGAAACATATTGAAAACAGCATACAGAACACACAATAGATCAAAAACTTCCTATCGCGATAGGGAGAACTTTCTTTTTTAACAATGATGGCTTCTTTTACCTTTTTTGCTTTCAGTTTAGCCAATCTTGCACGATCTTTAAAGAACCAGATATACATCAGTCCGGCCAGAAAAGCAGCCAGTGCATTACTGAAAAACAGAAACTCATAAGAAATAGCAGATAGAATACCTCCCAATGCAGGCCCAATAGAAAACCCAAGGTTTACAGCCATACGGTTCAGTGAAAAGGCACGGGTAATATTTTCAGGTTTGGCATATTTGGTAATGGCTACCGAGTTCGCCGGACGGAAAGTTTCACTTACAATACTCTGGGCCAAAATAATTCCAGCCAGTCCGGCTTCGGTCGTAAAAAGCGGAATCATACAGAATAAAGGAACACTGAGAAGTAAGCTCAGGCTTTGTACCCTATACTCTCCTATTTTATCGGTAATCATTCCTCCCAGCCAGGATCCAAGGACCGAGCCTATTCCAAAAAAACTCAGTACAATTCCTGAATTTTCAATACTGAAATGTAAATGATTGGTCATATAAACTCCCAGAAAAGGAAGTACCATAGAACCGGCCCTGTTGATGAGCATTACCAACGCCAGCATCCAACTCTCCTGCGAGAGTCCTTTGAAAGAACTCGTATATACGTTAATTAATCTCACAATACTATTTTGGGGGAATTTGAAAGTGCAAAATTAGATAAAAATAACCCAAAAGCCTGTGTTTAAACCCTTTTTTTATAAATAACATCCATTAAAACAGACTATCAGCTGTATCCTGAAAAAAATAGTTTTTTTTACTATTTAAAGCTCAAAGACTTTTATAAAAATCGTAAATTGCAGTAACAACAAGGGCTTTTAAACTAAAACCATTTAAAAACACAATAAATTTTTAACCAATACGGAAGAATGGTAACCTACGAAAATTTACATGATACGCTATCCTTTTACAGTATTGACTGCCGGCAATCCTACTACATTTCTTCCGGAAAACCCATTTTTGAGTTCCCAAAAGCTCCTTTCAGAATGGATTATTATGCTCTGTGCATCTGTACCGCAGGAGAAATCAATATTGAGATAGACCGTCAGAAATACAAAGTAGATGCTCATAGTTTTCTGATGGCTGCCCCTTCTACCATTGTAAAGTTTGTAAAGACCAGTGAAGATTTTATGATGAAACTGCTGTTCTTTGACAAGAATTTCCTGATTAAAAATATTTCCAATCCATTTATCATCGAGAAAATGAATCTTTTCTCCAAAGGTTCCTATAGCATCGTAAAAACCTCTGCAAAAAATTCATCGTTGCTGCAGAACCTTCTGGATTACCTTGATAAAAAATCAAAGAAGCAGGGAAAGTTTACCGAAGAAATTATCCGTACCATTATTTTCAATCTGCTGCTGGAGACGGCTGAGATTATGGAACAGGAAAACTCTGCAAATCCAGGAAAAGAGGAAGGAAAAAAAGACCTTTATCTAAGGTTTAATAAACTGATCAGGGAAAATATCAACAGGGAGCGAACGGTTCAGTTTTATGCCGATCAGCTCCATATTTCTAATAAATACCTCATAGAGATCATTAAAAAGGCAAGCGGAAAAACACCTCATGAAGTTATTGACGAAGCCTTACTGAAAGAAGCTTATGTCATGTTGGGAAATCCTGATATAACGATTTCGGAAATTGCATTTGAACTTCAGTTTAATTCCGCATCGGCTTTCGGCCGTTTTTTCAAAAAACATACGACGCTTTCTCCTTCAGAGTACAGAATGAAAGAAAATATTCAGTCATGAGAATTTGGGGATGATAATTCTGAACTTGGGGATATATGTCGCTTTGTGAATAGAGGTACCTTTATACTGTTAATTAAAAACAATACAAAATGAGTACGATCAATTCAAAATTCGATAAAGTTTTAAATGCCTCTGATCAGTTCGAAAAAGTAAACCACGAACCGGATTCAAGTAAAGAAGTTCAGATTAACACTCCTGAAAAAACTATGCCTTTTTCCGACCAGATCGGAAACTATCAACGTAACAAGGGAATTCCTTTGCAGTCTTACGAAAACAGTAAAATCTATATTGTAGGAAGCGGAATTGCAGGCATGTCTGCCGCTTATTATTTTATCCGTGATGGCCGTGTACCAGGCAAAAACATTATTTTCCTCGACCAGCTGAATGTTGAAGGTGGATCCCTGGATGGCGCCGGGAATGCAAAAGACGGTTATATCATCCGTGGAGGAAGGGAAATGGATATGACGTATGAAAACCTATGGGATATGTTCCAGGATATTCCTGCATTGGAATTACCAGCTCCGTATAGCGTATTGGATGAATACAGACTTGTCAATGACAATGACCCCAATTATTCTAAAGCGAGACTAATCCACAATCAAGGACAGATCCAGGATTTTAGTAAATTCGGTCTTGAGAAAAAAGATCAGCTTGCCATTGTAAAACTTTTGTTGAAGAAAAAAGAAGAGCTTGATGATCTTACCATTGAAGATTATTTTGCAGAATCCTTCCTGAACAGTAATTTCTGGTTTTTCTGGCGTTCTATGTTTGCCTTCGAAAACTGGCACAGCTTGCTTGAACTGAAACTGTATATGCACAGATTCCTTCACGCTATTGACGGAATGAAAGACTTCTCATGTCTGGTTTTCCCTAAATATAACCAATATGATACCTACGTAACCCCCCTGAAAAACTTCCTGGTTGAAAAAGGAGTACAGATCCAGTTTAATGTTCTGGTAAAAGACCTTGATATTCATATCAACACCGAAGGAAAAACGGTAGAAGGAATCATTACTGAACAAAATGGAGAGGAAGTAAGAATACCAATCGGTAAAGATGATTATGTTATTGTAACAACCGGATCTATGACAGAAAGTACTTTCTACGGTGACAACAATACCGTTCCTGAAATTACGATAGATAACAGCAGTGCAGGACAAAGCGCCGGATGGAAACTGTGGAAAAATCTTGCTGCAAAATCTGAAGTATTCGGAAAACCAGAAAAATTCTGTAGCCACATTGAAAAATCTTCATGGGAATCCGCCACATTAACATGTCGTCCTTCCGCTTTCACTGAGAAACTGAAAGAGATGTGTGTGAATGATCCTTATTCTGGAAGAACTGCTACAGGAGGTATTATTACCATTACAGACTCCAATTGGGTGATGAGCTTTACCTGCAACAGACAGCCGCACTTCCCTACTCAGCCGGATGATATCCTTGTAGTATGGGTATATGCTTTACTAATGGATAAAGAAGGTAATTATATCAAAAAAGCAATGCCTCAATGTACCGGAAACGAAATTCTTGCCGAACTTTGTTATCACCTTGGAATAACAGACCAACTGGATAACGTTATAGAAAACACGATTGTACGTACCGCCTTCATGCCTTACATTACTTCTATGTTTATGCCAAGAGCGCAGGGTGATCGTCCTAGAGTGGTTCCTGAAGGATGTACCAACTTAGGTCTTGTAGGACAGTTTGTAGAAACCAATAATGACGTTGTATTCACAATGGAAAGTTCTGTGAGAACTGCTAGAATAGCTGTTTACAATCTTCTTAACCTCAACAAACAAGTTCCGGATATCAATCCTTTACAATATGATATCAGACATTTATTAAAAGCTACCCAGGCTCTTAATGACTACAAACCATTCTTAGGAGAAGGAATATTAAGAAAAGTATTGAAAGGGACTTATTTTGAACATATCCTGGTAAACCGTCCTGAAGAAAAAGAAGAACACGAATCTTTCTTGAGCAGATTTCAGGAATGGGTAAAAGGAGTAAAAGGCTAAAAGTACCAGTTTACAAAACAATAGTTTTAAAGTAGTCCATACTTTATTCTTAACGCAAAGATTTAGAATTATAATAATTTATTAGAGGAAGCAAAGAAGAGAATCAACAAGTTGATTTGATGAAGCGTATAGCTTTGCGAAGCAGATTTATCTGCCTTTGCCCTCTTGAAATAATAATAAGTTTTTATAAACCCTTGCGTTAAAAAAAATAACTATTCTAAAAACATATATAAAAAATAAATCTCATGGATTTTAAAAATATAACGATAGCAGGAAGTGGTGTATTAGGATATCAGATCGCTTTTCAGTCTGCCTATCACGGATTCAACGTTACCGTATATGATATCAACGATGATGTATTGGAAAAAGCGAAAGGTAAATTCGCTGCTTTAAGTGAAGCTTACCAGCAAGATTTGGGTGCAACACAGGAACAGCTTGATACAACCTTTAAAAACATCAGCTATTCATCAGACCTTGCTGAAGCAGTGAAAGATGCAGACCTTCTCATAGAAGCAGTTCCTGAAGATCCAGCCATTAAAATAGAATTCTATCATAAATTAGCTCAGGTAGCACCGGAAAAAACAGTATTTGCAACGAATTCTTCTACCCTTCTCCCAAGCCAGTTTGCCGAAGATACAGGAAGACCTGAAAAATTTGTTGCCCTCCATTTTGCCAATGAAATCTGGAAGCACAATACCGGGGAAGTAATGCGTCATCCGGGAACTTCGCAGGAAGTATTTGATTCTGTAATCAAATTCGCCAAAGCTATAGGAATGGTGGCACTACCTATTAACAAAGAACAACCGGGATATATTGTCAATTCATTGCTCGTTCCGTTGCTTGGTGCCGCAGTCAATCTTTGGATTGATGAAGTTGCCGATATTGAAACGATTGACAAGACATGGATGGTAGCTACAGGAGCGCCGACAGGACCATTCGGTATTCTGGATGTTGTAGGAATTACAACGGCTTACAATATCAATAAAATGGAAGCTGAAGAAACTCAGGATCCGTTGAAAATTAAAGCTGTAGAAAAATTAAAAGAAGATTATATTGATAAAGGAAAACTGGGAGTACTGACGGGTGAAGGGTTTTATAAATATCCTAATCCTGCATACCATGACAAAGACTTTTTGAAATAGAATCTTAAGCTTCTGATTTTAAACTATTAAAGTAAAAAGCAGGACTTGTTTAGAGTCTTGCTTTTATTTTTTCCAATATTAAGATTAATTCAGGCTTATAGAGCTGTCTGTTGGAAAACGCAAGGACGCAAGGTTATTTCTTTTTCGAAGTGTTTAAGGCACAAAGATTCTATCTGAGATAAAATTGAACACTGTTAATTTCTTAAGCTAAGAATATTGATTGATCAAGTATTACACTTGCTGGAAATCTTTGATTTCCTTGGGGCTTAAAAATATTCACAATGATGAGCTTCTTAGCACCTTTGCGTTACTCAACAAAAATAAAAACCAGGACTCCCATGAAGTCCTGGTTTTATATATTAAGTATCCTGAAAATTATTCAGGCTTATAAGAATCTTTCAGTGTTACTGTACGGTTAAATACGAATGTATCCTCTGTAGAATCCTGATCTTTTGTAAAATATCCGATTCTTTGGAACTGTAATGGTTCTCCTATCGCAACTTCTTTAAGGCTTGGCTCAGCAAAACCTTTCGCTGTAGTTACAGATTCAGGGTTGATGAAGTTTAAGAAATCAACATCTTTCTCTGCATCAGGCTGCTCCACGGTAAACAGATGATTGTAGCTTCTTACTTCTACAGGAATAGCATGTTTTGCAGATACCCAGTGTAGAGTTCCTTTTACTTTTCTTAAACTCTCCTCTGTTCCACTTCCCGATTTACTCTTCTCATCATAAGAAGAGTAGATGGTTGTGATCTCTCCATTTTCATCCTTCTCCACTCTTTCAGCTTTGATGATGTAAGCAGATTTCAAACGAACTTCTCCGCCTAATTTAAGTCTGAAGAATTTATTGTTAGCTTCCTCTTTGAAGTCTTCGCGCTCGATATACAGTTCTCTTGAGAAAGGTACTTCTCTTGTTCCTGCATTTTCCTGCTCAGGATTATTTTCAGTGTCCAACCATTCTTCCTTGTCTTCAGGATAGTTTTCGATCACTAATTTTACCGGATCTACAACTGCCATCACACGCTTAGCTACCTTATTAAGGTCTTCACGTACACAGAAGTCTAGCAACTGAATTTCGATTAGGTTTTCTCTTTTCGCCACCCCTACTTTATCAATAAAGTTTCTGATTGAAGTCGGAGTATATCCTTTTCTTCTCATTCCTGAAATGGTAGGCATTCTAGGATCATCCCATCCGGTTACAGCTCCTTCCGCCACCAATCTCTGCAGCTTTCTTTTGGAAGTAATCATATAGGAAACGTTCATTCTCGCAAATTCTCTCTGCTTGTTTTTAACCCTTCCTTCTTCATACACCTGATCTAAATACCAGTTGTACAAAGGTCTGTGGTTTTCAAATTCCAAAGAACACAACGAGTGTGAAATTTGTTCAATATAATCGGATTCACCATGAGCCCAGTCGTACATCGGATAGATTTTCCATGCAGTACCTGTTCTGTGGTGAGGCTTATTCAAAATTCTGTACATAACAGGATCACGCATATTCATGTTTGGCGAAACCATGTCGATTTTTGCACGAAGAGACATTGAACCACTTTCAAATTCTCCGTTTTTCATCCTTTCGAATAAATCTAACGATTCTTCAACAGGACGGTTTCTGTATGGAGATTCTATTCCCGGTTCTGCAGGATTTTTTCTTTGTTCTGTAATGACTTCAGACGCTTGCTCATCTACGTAAGCTTTTCCTTCTTTAATTAACTGAACTGCCCAATCGTAAAGCTGCTGGAAGTAATCGGATGCGTACAAAACTTTATCCCATTTGAAACCTAGCCATTCTACGTCTTTCATGATAGAATCTACGAATTCCTGTTCTTCTTTTTCAGGATTCGTATCGTCGAAACGAAGGTTTACGGGAGCATTGTATTTTTCGCCCAGCCCAAAGTTGATGCAGATTGCTTTTGTGTGACCTACATGCAGGTAACCATTTGGTTCAGGTGGAAAACGGAAACGGATTTGATCTTTATTCAAACCGTTTGCCAGATCATCTTCAATAATTTGCTCAATAAAATTGAGGGATTTTTTTTCTTCTTCCATTAAGATTAGCTTTTGTTTTTGTACAAAAAAAGTTGTACAAAGTTACGGAAAATTTGGGGTAAAGAAAATTCTATTTTTTTGCATCTATTTTAGATGGTTTAGGTTTCTTAAGCTTATCAATCCATATTTGCAACTGGCCTTTAGGAACAGCTTTTTTAAAATTTTTATTGTCAAAATACTTATGTTCCAAAACCAGACCTTTTTTACCAATCTCTCTTGCCAGTTTTTCTGCTATTTCAGCATCATCTCTATTAAAATACCGAACCTGATTGATATCAAAAGAAGAAACATTTTGCATGCCCTGAACACTGAATATATATTTTTTTTCACTGTTTTTGGGATTATCAATGATGACTTCGTTGCTGATATAATTTCGCATATTTTTGATTAGTTCCGGGTTTTCTTTTTCAGCTTTATCTGAGTAATAAATATATACTGTAGATACATTTGCACCATTATTATCATTAGAAATCATTTTAGTACGCTCATCTGTAATTTTTTTCAAAGCATTAATGATAAGTGTTGCACCATTCTTTTCAGAGCTTCCATATAAAAACATCTTGTTTATTGTTTTCTTACTGATCAATCTTGTAGTAGCAAATTCTTCTGAGTTTCTTATATTTAAAATTGTATCGGTGATTCCCTCCTGTTTATTAAATATATTGTTACTGCTTTCAACTTCTTTTTCTAAAAAACTTAAAGCATCCTTAGCATGTCCGTTAAAAGGTACTTTATAAGTCTGGTTTATCGTATAATACAACATAGATTTTCTTAATAGGCCCGAAGATTTATCTGTTTTTTTATCAGATTGATCTGCTGAAAGGAAATTAATCATTATAAACCGTATCTTTCTTTTAGTATGTTTTTTTAGATAGTTTTGATAATAGCTTTTTAATTTCTTATAAACAATTAAGGTTGTAGATGTTCCTGTATTTTCATAAAAGCCGCCATCACCCAGATGGTCTACTCCCGGAACATTATTGTAAGTGCTCAACAATGGAAATGCCTGGCTTTGTGCTACAGCAGCGGAAATCGGGATGTAGTTCTCTTTTCCGTATTTAGTATTTGCAAATCTCTTAACAATATCTTTCACACGACTGGTATCTAAATCCTGAACAGGTGAAAAAATAGCCTTTTCACCTTTATTCATCATAGTTGTATTAATAAAGAATAAAGGATTGATCTGTTTCTGTTTATCAATTTTTTCTTTGTACCACAAGTCCAGATAATTTTGATCAAAATAAGCTTCAATAGATTTTAAACTGTCCGGTCTTATCATTGAAGTTGCAGCAAGCATTGCATTCTTTTCTTCTTTCTGCAAAATATAATTCCTGTCGATATGAGCTCCGCTAAGCGAAGCAATAGGATTAATAAAATAATCAGAAAACATAAGTCCTAAAAAATTGCTACTGAAATAATTGGTAGTGTAAATTTCTTTAAGCAATTCATATCTTCTATTATCTGCAAATCCGGCTTTTGGAATTTCAGGTAAAATATTTTTCGTCTTAGCCGCAAAATAAAAATTAGCTCCATTTGATGATCCTGATACGGTAGAAATACTAAAGATATTATTATAAAACTGAGGATTTACAGCTTCTACATTCAGCAGATTGGCAAGCAGCCAGCTTCCTGCCGTAGACCCTCCTCCTTCTCCCGAAATAAGGATAACATCAATGGGTTCATTATTTTCCTTTTCATTAAATTGATGATTATGTATCAGCCACTGAAGAAAATACCCATTCAAGGTCATTCTTTTGTCAATCTTTTCTGAAGTAGGGCATTGGTATACATTTTCTCCTGCATCCGATTTTATCATGTGGATGTTTTTATCAGGCAACAATATGAATATTACAAGCATGATCATCATTGCTGCATAGAAAATATACCGCTGTCTGTCATATTTTCCTGTAGGTGAAGAATTTTTATAGCGATCAATCACAACAATCATTCTCGGAGTTGTATAAAGTAATTCAAAAGCTAATATAAATACCGTTGAGACAATGATTAATATGACCGTCGGAGAAATCCAGATTAATTTTGAGTTCAAGCTAAACAAACAGAAAATCAATAAAAGTGAAACACTGAGAAAGATGGTGGACCGGTGAAGCGTTTTACTGAATTTATATTTTTGTTCCGTAGTTGCCGATTCTTTTTCTTTATACACTAAAAATAAAAAAGTACTCACAATACAGAAAACATTATAAATAGCCAATAAACTTAAGAAGATATTATAATACTTCTTTACACAAACGGGATTTGTACTGCATTTATTGCTAAGCTCAGGATAGGCAAACAAAAAGATAACTAATGGAAGGACAGCAATTACAATTGCTGCCAGAATTAGGGTATTTAGTAATCTTTTGCGGGTTTTATTTCTAGTAAAAAACTTGTGAAGTATATTGTATTTTCTATTCAGAAGATTCAGAATATACATAGAAAACAGGAATAAATATAAAAAGATATACCAGACTGATTCTATTATAAATAAAGACTTCATCAGACAAACAGTCAAAGTAATAGTGTAGATAACCCAGGGAGCAATAGCTATGTACTTCACCGGAATTTGATTTCTCTTTTCATTTCTCTTTCCGTTATAAATGTCTTCAAAACCTTGATAATATGACAAAACTTCCTGATGTGGAGTTTCAGATCCTAAAAATATTTTTAGAAAAGATGCAGGAATTACCCACAAAGCAAGCGTTAGGAGAATAAATGACAAACAGATAAAGAATACACTGGCAAAATTCCCTTTATCACTTAATGCATAGATGAAATCATCACTCACATCTGAAATCACAAAAAGTAAAAAGACAAAAAAAACAGATAAAAAGATATAAATTCCATTGGATTTAATGGTATTATAAAGCTTTTCAAAATAATAGATTATAGTTTCCATGGTATTAATTTTAGTTGATTTTAAAGTTAGTGAAACTGAAATCTGATTCAAATCACCCGAAAGTGGTATTTTCAATCATTATTTTTAATAACTTTATGAAAAACTAATCATGGCCGTTTATATCTTAAGCAACCGGAAAATCATCCGGCATAAAGGCGAAAAAGTGGACTCTTTTTCTAATGATGAATACTCAATTCCCAATTTCAGGATTGCTAAATGTGATTTTGAAAACTATAAAGAACCCACTGCACAAGCCAAAAAAAAGAAAGATTACACCAACAGGAATATCGTAAACTACAAACTGTTCTCCGAACCCGAAAAACAAGGTTATCAGGACGTTTTAGACGTTCTGTTGAGCGAAAAAGGAGTTAAAAATTCTTCTCTTACAGCCAATAATCTGGGCGGAACTCAGAGAATGTTCTATGAGCTGTATAAAAATATGTCTTCCACCAAAGAAAGGAGTGATGTATTGATATTTATCCATGGCTATTTGTATGATTTTGATGATGAATTAAAAGCTATTCTAGACCTTAAGAAAATATTCATTGATAATCCGGCATCCCCAGTAGAACATATTTTATTCGTAAGCTGGCCTGCCTCCGGGAGTATTATTCCGTTAAGTTATTTTGATGATAAGGCATCCAGTATCAATTCCGGAGCATCACTGATGAGGATGTTTTATTTCTATACTCAGTTTTTAAAGGATATTTTTTCCAACCGGGATCTTGTGCCCTGCAATCAAAGAATTCATATCATGACCCATTCTTTGGGAAACAGAGTCCTTCAAAGCATGCTGTATAGTCTTAAACGTGAAAATATACTTCGTGTCATAGATCAGGTTCTTCTGTTGAATGCAGATGTGACCTATAAAGTATTTGAAGATTCTGAAGATTCTTTTAATAAACTGCCCTTATTAGCCAACCGGATATCTATTTATCTCAACAGACAGGATGCAGTTTTGGGCATTTCTCAGTTCACCAAAAACATTCTGACACCAAGGCTGGGCAAAAACGGACCGAGTGACATTGACCGTTACAAGGATATTGTTTCTATTATTGATTGTACGTTTGTGAAAGATGACCTTCTAAACAGCTTAAAATATGAAGTAGGACATCATTGGGGATATCTCTCAAGCTCGCAGGTACAAAATGATATCATCCAGAATTTAAATGGAATAGACAGAAACCTTATTACCAACAGAACAAAGAATACCGAAAATATTTTCACAATTATTTCTTAACAAATAATTAAAATACACCTTGAAAAATGAACTCTGCGTTAAAATTAATTCAATACTAGAGTATGGCATAAAGATTGCCAATTCAAACTATAGGGAATTACAATTTTTTATTATGGAACAGATTAAAAAAAGGTTTTCTTATATTTTAAACTATATAAAGAAGGCCATCTTCGTAAAAGATGTGATTTAGCTGAATAACAACCTCTAAACATTAATTATCCGATAAAAAACTACTTTAGCCATTAAACAGAACTGAAAATTGACTACACTTCCTACAAATTTAATGCAGGGATGTATTTTCATTTTTAGTATTCGGGTTACTTCTCTAACTGTTCATTTTAATATTTAATATCTATACAATAATCCCCCACTACATTGTTAAATATAGCTAAATAATCCCCCACATGTTGTATAATTGAAAAAAGTTTTCGACATTTGATTATCAATCAAATAAAATATTAAACATGAAAAATCTAAAAAAAATCAAAAGAGGAGAATTAAAGACTATCAAAGGAGGAAGACCCCCTCTTGGATGCAACAGCTGGAACCCAGGTGCTATGTGCTGTAGATCATGGGCTCCTGATTACTGTGGTCAGGCTACATGCCCGGATTCACCTGCTCCATCGTGCTAATTAACTTTTCTCAGTTATATTTTGAACCATAAAAGCTCATTTCTGAGATCCAGATCGGATTCAAAATTATTGACAAATAAAGCTCCAGTGCCCAAACCTTGAGGCATTGGACTTTTTTTTGTAAATGTGTATTGAGCAATAGCATTCAAGCCAATATTACTTTCCAACGCTGAAGTAATCCACCAGTCTATATTCTGATTTTCAGCAAGAGAAATCCATTCATCCGAACCGGAAAATCCTCCTACCAATGCTGGCTTCAGAATGATATATTGGGGTTGTATTTTTTCTAAAAGCTTTTTCTTTTCTTCAGGATCAATAATCCCTATCAACTCTTCATCCAATGCAATTGGAGTGGGTGTTTTTGCACATAATTCTGCCATATCATTCCAGTTTCCAGCTTTGATAGGCTGCTCAATAGAATGAATGTGAAGATCTGCAAGCTGTTGTAAAACGATAACGGCTTCATCTTTACTGAATCCTCCGTTGGCATCTACACGAAGCTCCAGCTGGTCTTTGGAGAATTTTTCTCTTAATTTCTGAAGAATAACATGTTCTGATTTCCAATCGACACCGATTTTCAATTTAATACAATGGAATCCTTTTTCCAGTTTATCCTGAATCTGTTCTTCCATGTATCCTACCTCTCCCATCCATATCAGACCGTTGATGGTGATAGCAGATTTTCCTTCGGTAAACTCACTTGGAAAATAAAGGCTGTCCCCATATTTAAGATTCAGAACAGCCTGTTCATAACCAAACCAAATAGACGGAAACTCCTTGAGCTCTTCTTTCAAAAAAGAAGTGTCCTGATCAATGTTTTCGCAAAGCCATTTTAGTTTTTCTTCGTAGTCAGGTCTGTCATCGAAGCTCAAGCCTCTGAAAATCGCGCACTCACCTACTCCTTTTCTTCCGTCTTTTGAAAGAGTCAGGATAAAGGTTTCCTTATCAAGCAAAACGCCGCGAGATGTTCCACTCGGGCGTTTAAACTGTAATAAATATTTTAAATAAGTTGCTTTCATTTATTTTACGCTGTCGATACGCATAAATTCTTCTGCTTTCTCTACCATTTCTATACTTCCACAGAAGAACGGAATTCTCTGGTGAAGTTCTGTAGGTTCTATTTCAAGAATTCTTCTGAATCCGTCTGTTGCTTTTCCTCCTGCCTGCTCTGCAAGGAATGCCATTGGATTACATTCGTATAACAATCTTAATTTACCATTCGGAGCCTGTGAATAAGAAGGATAAATATAAATTCCTCCTTTCAGCATGTTTCTATGGAAGTCTGCTACCAAAGAACCGATGTATCTTGATGTATAAGGACGGTCTCCTTCTTCCATCTGGCAGTACTTAAGATAATTTTTTACTCCCTGAGGGAATTTGATATAATTTCCTTCGTTGATAGAATAGATTTTACCTGTTCTTGGAAAAGTCATATTAGGATGGGAAAGATAATAAGTTCCCAAAGAAGGATCCAGCGTAAATCCGTTCACTCCGTTTCCGGTCGTATAAACAATCATTGTAGAAGAACCGTAAATAACATATCCTGCAGCAATCTGATTGATTCCTTTTTGTAAAAAGTCTTCTAACTGTACGGGAGTTCCAGGTTCTGTAACTCTTCTGTAAATAGAAAAAATGGTTCCTACAGAAACATTGACATCAATATTGGAAGATCCGTCCAACGGATCGATAAGTACTACATATTTACTTAAATGACCGTTTTCTCCACATTTAATATCAATAAAATCATCATTTTCTTCAGAAGCAATACCACAAACAACCTCTCTTTGAGACAAAGCCGTAATAAAAATTTCATTAGCGATCACATCCAATTTCTGCTGTTCTTCACCCTGAATATTCTGGTTTCCGGCAGCTCCTGTTATATCTACAATTCCGGCTTTATTTACTTCTCTGTTTACCACTTTAGAAGCCAATCTTATGGCACTCAGAAGACGAGAGAATTCACCTGTAGAATACTGAAAATCGTCCTGCTTATCTATAAGAAATTCTCCTAAAGTCTGTAATGGTTGATTTGACATATTTTTCTTTTTACGTTTTGCCCAAATTTCGGAAAATTTATCGCATTAAGGAAATTTAATTGCAAAAGAGATTACCCACTGTATTTCAACACAATACAAACCAAACACAACATAATATGAAGCAGTTACAAAAAATAGAGTCCCCGAATTTGTTATTCCAGACCTGTGAAAAAAACAGATTATTTCAACAATTATTGATTTTAAGCAAATCTTAATTCTATCATTCCGCTAGGCTATTTCATATCTCGTTGTAAATTTATAATTTTGACGTCCGTAAAAAACTCATGTAATTTTTTATCTAACAATTTTATTTTTAACAATTTAATGAAAATTTTCAAGTTTGGTGGAGCATCAGTAAAAGATGCTGAAAGTGTGAAAAACGTGTCTATGGTTCTAAAAAGCCAGGGATTTGCCAAATGCTTGCTGGTCATTTCAGCAATGGGCAAAACGACGAATGAGTTGGAAAAAGTTGTAGAACTTTATTTCAAAAAGGATAACTATCAAACTGAGATTGAGAAGATAAAACGAAAACACATTGAGATTGCGGAAGGCCTTTTCCCTGAAAATCATGCGGTTTTCGCTGAAATCAATCTCTTTTTTGATGATATTGATTCTTTTTTAAGAAGAAATAAGTCTCCTAACTACAGCTTCGTATATGATCAGGTGGTAAGCTGTGGAGAAATGATTTCTACTAAAATCCTGAGTGAATATCTGAATGAGATCCAGTTTACCAATCAATGGTTAGATGCCAGAGATTATATTAAAACGGATAATTCATACAGAGAAGGTACCGTAGACTGGACAAGAACTGAAGAATTTATTTCCAATCTTAATCCTGAAATCTGCTATGTAACCCAGGGGTTCATAGGTTCCGACGACAATAATTTTACGGTGACGTTAGGAAGAGAGGGATCTGACTACTCTGCGGCTATTTTTGCTTACTGCTTAAATGCTGAAGCGATGACCATCTGGAAAGATGTACCGGGAGTAATGACCGGAGATCCAAGAAAATTCAATGATGTAACGCTTCTTTCTAATATTTCTTATGAAGAGGCCATTGAAATGGCTTATTACGGAGCAAGTGTTATTCACCCGAAAACATTACAGCCCCTACAGCAAAAAAGCATTCCTTTTTATGTAAAATCTTTCGTAGATCCCACTAAAGAAGGAACAAAAGTAGGTGCTTCCGAGAAAAACCAAAACGAAGAATCTTATATTTTAAAAGAAAATCAGGATCTTTTGAAAATCTCTACCAGAGACTTCTCTTTTATTGCAGAAGATCATATGAGTTTAATTTTCGGATATTTATCTAAATATAAGATCAAAGTTTCCCTGATGCAGAATACTGCAATCTCCCTGGCACTATGCCTTGAAGATAAGTTTAACCATATTGAAGAACTCGAAGAAGAGCTTCAAAAAATTTTTAAAACCGAAACAATTAAAAATGTATCTTTATTCACAGTAAGAAATGCGAAGATGGATCACATTGATAAATTTTACCATGAAAAAAATGTATTATTGGAACAAATTTCCAAGAATACTCTTCAAATGGTAACACAATAATATTAATTGCGACTAAACACACATGAGTTTAATTTCGAAAAACGATCTGATCAAAGCTTCCGGCTTAAATAAAATTGGGTTTCTAAAGAACCCAGTAGCATCTGCTGTGATGAGCATTGCTAAAATAAACGAAGTAAATAAATTATACGACAAACTAAAAGACAAGGAAGGCAAAGACTTTTTCGACTCAT
Source organism: Chryseobacterium sp. KBW03 (assembly GCF_003852415.1). Taxonomy (NCBI): domain Bacteria; kingdom Pseudomonadati; phylum Bacteroidota; class Flavobacteriia; order Flavobacteriales; family Weeksellaceae; genus Chryseobacterium; species Chryseobacterium sp. KBW03. The sequence goes on from NZ_QAJO01000005.1 coordinate 509,384, forward strand.
TTGTAAGAGAAAGAAACCTAAGCTATGTAGCTTTTGAAGAAGACTTGGCAAAGATTCCCAAAACGGGACCATTTATACTGGTTTCCAATCATCCGCTGGGTGCTATTGACGGGATTCTGATGTGCAAAGTCTTATCTGAGGTTCGTCCGGATTTTAAGGTGATGGGAAATTTCCTTTTGGAGAAGATCAAACCTATGGAACCGTATGTAATCGCAGTAAACCCTTTTGAAGGTAGAAAAGAAGCTTACAGCAGCTCTTCAGGAATGCGCGAAACGCTCAAGCATTTGCAAAACGGAGGCTGTGTAGGTATTTTTCCGGCGGGAGAAGTTTCCAACAAAAACAATCCTTACGGAGAAATTTTAGATAAAGAATGGGAAAAAACGGCACTTAAGCTCATAAGAATGGCTAAAGTGCCGGTAGTTCCTATGTATTTCCATGCTAAGAACAGCCGACTTTTTTATCAGGTGGCTAAGCTTCATCCGAATTTACAGACTTTGATGCTTCCTGCTGAAATGATGAATGATAGAGAAAAACCTATCAGAATCAGAATCGGGCGACAGATCACTGTAAAGGCCATGGATGAAATGGAAACAATTGAGGAATTGGGTGAATTTCTGAAGCGTAAGGTGTACATGATGAAATCTTACTACGAAAAGAGAAAATCTCTTGCTCAAAGCATCAATCTTCAAAATTTATCTGTAAAATTTCCTTTATTAAAGGAAGAAAATATCGTTCAGAATATTATCGATGAGACTCCTGTGGAAGACATCATAAAAGATGTTGATAAGCTGAGAGGAACTGATAAAATGTTGTTCAGTAACGGAAATTATGAGATCTACTTCACGACATACGAAGAAATCCCTTCTATTATGAGGGAAATCGGACGTCAGAGAGAGCTTACTTTCCGTGCGGTAGGTGAAGGAAGCAATCTTCCGTTTGACCTTGATGAATATGACAAACATTACCATCACTTATTCCTTTGGGACAATGGTGAGAAAAAGCTGGCTGGTGCTTACAGAATGGCACTCGGTAGAGAAGTAATGAAAAAATATGGTATCAAAGGCTTCTATACAAGCTCTCTATTTGAGTTTGAGCAGGACATTCATCCTTTCTTCAAAAAAGTGATTGAAATGGGCCGTGCCTATATCTGCCAGGAATATCAGCAAAAACCACTTCCTCTTTTCCTTTTATGGAGAGGAATTGTACATGTATGTCTGAGAAATCCTGATCATAAATTCCTGATGGGTGGTGTGAGTATCTCCAATAAGTTCTCGGAGTTCTCAAAATCTCTGATGATCGAATTTATGCGTTCCAATTATTTTGATTCTGCAGTAGCTCAATATATCACTCCAAGGAATGAATATAAAGTAAAGCTTCGTGACAGGGACAAAAACATTTTCTTTGAGGAAATGGAATCTGACCTTAATAAGCTTGACAAGATTATTGATGACCTTGAACCGGAATTGAGACTTCCTGTTCTGATCAAGAAATACATCAAACAAAATGCTAAAGTAATTGCTTTCAACGTTGATCCTAACTTCAATGATGCCATCGATGGATTGATGTATATCCGAATCAGTGATCTTCCAGAAAACACGATAAAACCGGTATTGGAAGAGATGAGCGAACAGATCAGAAAGGAGCAGGAAAATAATCCGGCTGATAATCAGTAAGTTTTTAATTTTATTCAAAAAAAGTACGATGACTACTTGCTTTGTATACTAAAACTTACTACTTTTGCATCACTTTAAAACAACGAAGTAAGTCAAACAAAAATATAATGGTTTCTTAGCTCAGTTGGTAGAGCAATGGATTGAAAATCCATGTGTCCCTGGTTCGATTCCTGGAGAAACCACTTTAAAACCTCTAATTCATTTTAGAGGTTTTTTTGTTTTTTACAAGCAACTCTTTTTCTCATATTTAATGCTTCCACACTAAAATTTGTATACTCAGCAAATTTTCCCACCCCTACCACTATCAAAGCAGACCTATTCAAAATTTGAACATCCTGACTAGTGGATTCAAAAAGTAATATAACAAAATATTGTATTTATATGGAAATTGATGGGGTTATAACCAACCGATAAAAGAGGCCTATTATTTCAAATATGATTACACAAAATTGTAATTGTGAACAGTGAACAACATCAGTAATGCTTTCCCGGAAAGCGTATAAGTTAAAAATTTTCTCTCTTTAAATTCATTTGAATAGTGTCCTTATAAAAAATCATCTTCCATTGCATTGAATTATTTCTAAAATTTTTAATCTGAACAGGAATTGTATCAGGTTTACTTGGATTCTTTTCGTAAGATATAACCTTAAAATTCTGTTTTTTATCATCGTAATGATATTTCATAAATATTGAAGTACTATCCACATACATAAATGGATTTGGGCAATAATACATTTTTCCTCTTTCTTCAATATAAATTGTTTTCCAAGCCAAAGTATCTTGTTGCCATTCATTGTCTTTAACCAATTTTCCATTACGTGACATCGACGTGACTTTCCATTTTCCAAAATATTTTTTTGAAAGGTGAACGTCATAATTATAGTAGATAACAAACAATAAAGGAATTAGAATACATAACACACGAGCGATTGAGCGTGAAAAATTATTACCAATTGATGGTAGTCTATTTTTGTATTGATTAAAGAAGTTTATTATATTAACTTTTTGCTGTAAAAACAGATTAACTAAGCCTAATGTTATTAGGATTGATGTAAATAATGTAATTGGTCCGATATTATAAAAAACATTAATCAAAACAATGTTCAGCATTACAGGTAAAAGTATTGTAATCCCTAATAAAGTTGTGCGTTTGAATAACAAAAGAATACTACCAATAATTTGAAAAAACGCCACAATTACAGCAAGCCCGTAAGAAAATCCATAGTACTTCCAGGTTAACTCCGGACCCGTTAATGCGCCTGATAAAGAATCATTTATGTGATATGAATAATTAAAATTAACTTCAAATATTTTTTGAAAGCCAAAATCTAATAGTAGAAATGCAATCCAATAACGCAATAATGTTGAAAGCCAAGAAATATATTTTATAGAATTAAAAGTTCCATTATTTTCTTTTTTGTGCCAATAAAAAGAAAAACCAATTGAGAATAGTATAGCTAATCCTAATGTGAAAAATCCGGCAGGGAGTATAAACTGTGAAATTTTATAGGGTAAAAGAGGTGAAATTATAAAAAGAGCAGTATTTACAGTACCAACAATTGCTAAAAAAGATAATGAAAATTTCGAAAACCATTTTGTATTATTTATTACTTCGGTTGAGTTCATAGTTTTTTTAATTAATATTTTTCGGTTTTGGTTTATACAAAATGAAGCCTAACATTATTCTTTTCGAAACAAAAAATATAAGAATTTCGTAAAAAAAATACCATATCCTTATTTCGTTAAACTTGTCGCTAATATAATTATTTATTTATGATCTAGATACTTAATAAAAAATGGTCATGATTAGCTTTGCAAGAGGCTGCAAATAAATCTTTCCGTGATTTAATTTTTTCTGTTTGCGATATCTCAAAAAAAATATAAAAACAATTCTATTTAGCATAAAAAACAAAAAAAATTAATCAAAACTATGGGAATTAATTTGTTATTTGACAGGTAAGACTTAATTTAGTACGGCAAACCAATTACAAATATCATTATGAGAGTAAAATTATTAGCCGATACTTTTCTGGGTATCGCCGCTCTTCTTGTTTTTCAATCATGTGCCGAAAACACTATGGCAACAGAGGACACCACTGCAACACAAAAAAATATCTCCGCTTTAAAGAAAGCAGCCTCCTTCAGTGTTCCGGTTGCCGGGAATTCTTTTTTAACAGTAAAACCATCGGGAGCCAATGAGGTTATTACTTCGAATAGCTTAGGCAACTGGACAAACTCCAATAGTGTTATCAGCACCTATTTCAGAGTGAGTAATACGGGAATATTAAACATCGGATTAAAAGCCTCTGTCCCTTCGGGTACAAGTGTTGTAAAAGTAACTGTAGGCAGCACATCCAAGAATGTTACTTTAACGGGATCTGCGTATAAGGAGTATACCGTTGGAGATTTTACCGTTTCTACTCCTGGTTATGTAAAAGTTGATCTTCAGGGCGTTTCTAAAACCGGTGGTTACTTTGCAGATGTAACAGATGTTACTTTCGGTGGGGCAGCTTCTACAGGAACTAATGTGTACAGCAATGATCCTTCTTACTATTATTGGGCGCGCAGAGGGCCTTCCTGCCACCTGAATTATACAATTCCGACCACTAGTAATGTTAGCTATTATTACAACGAAGTAACAGTTCCGGTGGGAGAAGATAAGATTGGCTCTTATTTTATGGCCAATGGCTTTAGTGCGGGCTATTTTGGAATGCAGGTGAACTCTGCTACAGAAAGAAGAATTCTGTTCTCTGTATGGAGCCCCTTTGATACAGATGATCCCAATAACATTCCTCCTGATCACAAAATAGTTCTGAACAGAGCAGGCACCGGAGTAACGATTGGAGAGTTTGGCAATGAGGGTTCTGGCGGACAAAGTTATTATAAATACAACTGGAGTGCAGGACAAACCTATAAATTCTTATTAAAAGGGGAACCGGATGGGACTGGAAAAACAGACTTTACAGCCTGGTTTTTGTCACCGGATGCTACGACATGGAAACTGATCGCCAGCTGGAAGAGACCTCAAACCAGTACCTACCTTAAAAGCTTCTACAGTTTCGTTGAAAATTTCAATCCTGAAAATGGATATCAGGGCAGAAAAGCAGAGTTCAAAAATCAATGGGCCAGAACTTCAGATGGCAACTGGGTACCTATTTCCGGAGCAAAGTTTAGTGTAGATAACACTTATAATGCACAACAAAGAATAGATGCAATGGGAGGAACAAGCGGTAATTCTTTCTTTTTGCAAAATGGAGGATTCTTTAATACAACTGTTGCTCCCGGCTCACAGTTTTCTGTCACTGCACCTACGCAGACTCCGAACATCAATTTCACGACCCTCCCCTAACATTATAATCTAAAAAAATCGGCCAGTTCCTTATCATAAAATAAGAACTGGCTTTTTATTATGCCTATTTTTAATTGTGTAGTATAACTGTTGTAAATAACGAAGTACATACAATACTCACATTGACTTCTTCGCCCAGTGAATGGGGCAAACTTCTCTGTCAGTAATTTAGTTTTTTACAGAGACCGCGCCGATAAAAATGCTTTAGCTAAAAATACAGGGAACTATAATGCTTTTGGGGCTGATAGAAAATTCCTTACTGAGTTTCACCCCTAAAAATACATCTGTAATAAACAGTTAAAAATAATTTTCTAAAAAAATAAAAAAAGTAAAGCATATCAAAACACTGATGAACAGAACATTGAATACAAAAACAAGCTCTAGCAGCAGATTTATTCAAAAAAATATAACAAAATACTTGCGCGGTATTACAAAATGTTATACTTTTGCATCACTTTAAAACAACGAAGTAATAAACAAAAACATAAATGGTTTCTTAGCTCAGTTGGTAGAGCAATGGATTGAAAATCCATGTGTCCCTGGTTCGATTCCTGGAGAAACCACTTTAAAACCTCTAATTTATTTTAGAGGTTTTTTTGTTGTTATATTTCTGGGAATATTCTTAAGAAACCGAATTTAACGCAAAGGCTTGAAATATCTAAATTAAATTTTGGGGGAGCAAAGGTGGAATCAACTTCATTGATTCTTTTTAAGCGTGAGCATAATCATAGAGTTTCATCAGCGACTTGTTGCTTTCTTAGCACCCTTACAAATACGATGATTGAAGATAAACTTTGCGTTGATATAATGGTATAGATTGAAATAAGTCTAATTAGCTGTTCAGCCAGTTCAGACATTCGGCAATCTGCGTTTTACTGATAAAAACCTCAGCATTCACTTCCGGTTCCGGAGAAAGTCTAAGCTCTACTTTCTGACTGGAATGTTTGATAATTTCAGAAACGGCTTCTTTGTTAATGATAAACTTACGGTTTATTTTAAAGAAAATATCAGGATTCAACTTCTGAATAATATCTTTGATGGTATCATCGTAAATATAGGTCTGATGATCTTTTGTAGTAAGGAAAAGATATTTCCCTGAAGCAAAAAAATAAGCGGTATTATGTTCGTCTATTGATTTAAGCTTATTCCCTTCTCTCACCATAAAACGTTTCATCATCTCATCTTCTGTCTGACGTAATGAAGAAATGGACCTAAGCACAGGCTCAGGGTCAAAATTGTTTCTTATGGAGATGAATTTATGTAAAGCTTTATGCAGATCTTCCTCCTCGAAAGGTTTCAAAAGATAATCGATTGTAAAATGCCTGAAGACTCTCATGGCATATTCATCAAACGCGGTAATGAAAATAATGGGGGTAAAAAGCTCTACATGTTCGAAAATTTCCAGACTCATCCCGTCACCGAGATGAATATCCATAAAGATAAGATCAACAGAATCTTTTTCAAAAAAATCAATTGCCTGTTTTTTGGAACGAAGAATAACAGTCTCTGTAACAGGGACTATGCTCTGTGTATCCAAAAGATTTTTCAGATAATTCACAGCCAGCAGCTCATCTTCTATAATGGCAATTTTCATAACGGTGCAAAAGTACAAAAAAACCGCTAAAACAATTAAGTTCAAGCGGTTTCCTCTGTATTGAATTTGATATGAAGTTCTATAGATTGGGGTTATTCTTCTTCGCACTCATCGGATATTCAATGGTATATCTCGGATCATTCTGCTGAAGAATATATTCTTTGCCACTTATTGTATGGCTTATTTTTTTCTGATTTGCTCTTCTTAAGTCAAACCATCTTTGTCCTTCCAAAGCAAACTCTCTGAATCTTTCATCCATGATAAAGTTCATGAATGCTGTAGAATCCATTGAAGACACTGTATTTTGTACTGAAATATACCCGTCCGGAGTATATCTGTTTTTCAATACTTTCAGAAGTGTTTCTTTAGCCTCAGTCAGTTTGTTCAACTTTAATAATGCTTCAGATTTTATAAAGTACTGTTCTGCTGTTCTGAAGGATACTTTGAATTCTAAGCTACCTCCTTTAATGACTTTATACTTACTTCCATTTTTTTCAAAATACATGCCAAACCTTTTATCTGCGGTAGTATTGTAGGAAGAAATCAATTCCGGAGAGGCAAAAGATAAGTTCTTAATAGAGTTATCCCAGGTATTGTCCAATGCCATGATAGATTCCGGGGAAGCATAATGATTAGGCGGGGTACTTGCTGTATTCAAATTGCTCAAATCTCCTTTTACCGCCAATACCCGATCTGCATAGTTTACAGCTTTGTTCCAGTCTCCTTCATATAGAGCTGTTCTTGCTTCAAAAGCCAGCAATGCTGTCTTTGAGAATCTGTAGCTTGTTCCTAATGCCTGCTTCTGCTCTACCATCAGATCTTCTGCTTTTTTAAGGTCTGAATGAACCTGATTGTATACTTCCTGCACAGAAGATGGCTTCAATACCTCCTCAAGATCAATTTCAAGATTGATCGGTACTCCTCTGTCTGTAGAAGCCGTAGCACTGTTGTATGGTTTCCCATATAAGTTCACCATATCAAAATACAGGTAAGCACGAAGAGCATACGCTTCTGCTAAAATCTGATTCCTTTCCGGAGAATCCTGCATTGTTTTACTTCCTTCATTGATAATCTGATTCAGGTAGAAGTTCACGTTATAAAAGCTTAACCAAGGAAGCTCCGCAGAGTTAGAGTCATAATTCGAATCCTTCCACATCGCAATTTCACGATAAGAAATAAAATCTACACCATTGTCATCAATATTTGTCTCATCGGTACGAAGGGCTACCAGCGATTTGTGAACGGGATATTTTGAATAGGCTGATGTAAGTACTTTTCGGTAATCTTCAGCGGTAACAGGAATAACCTTTCCTTCTGGCTGAATATCTAAAAACCTGTCACATCCGATACTGATAAAGCTGATTGCGGCAAGCGCTATGATTGTTGTAATTTTTCTCATTTTTCTCAAGTTTTAAAAAGAAACATTAAATCCTACAGTCACCGACTTGGTGATAGGCTGTGCATAAATATTACCATACGTTTCCGGATCAAAATATCCTTTATATCCATTACTGAATACAAACAGGTTACGCCCCTCAACACTTAGTCTCAAACTGCTGATCCCCATAGGATTTGTAAACTCTTTAGGAAGTGTATACCCCAAACGGATGCTGCTGATTCTGATATAACTGATCTCTTTTGCCCATACATCAAGCAGATTGTATGCGCTTGAGCGATTGCTGGCAAACCATTTATTCGCCATCCACCCGTCCGGGTTAGCATCCATATCAGGACTTGTAATTCCCGGAAGTGCCCCTCCTGCTTCATAGATATCTCTTGTGTAATTTCTTCCTCTATCCAGATCCATACCTCGGTAAGAAGGTGTTCTCATTACCGTCTGCTTCAGGTTGAATGTTGCAGAGATGGTAAGGTCAAAATCACTTACCTTAAATGTGTTGATAATACCTCCGGTAAACTTCGGATCTCTATCTCCGACATAGGTAAACAGGCTTCTAAGCTCAGCGTTTGAAAGTTTCGTATCTACAAGCTGTCCTGGAAGGAAATCTGCATACACATCATATAATTTAAAGAACTCTACTGCTGAAATCTTTTGGTCTCCTTTCCAGAATAATGGATTTCCGTGTTCATCCATTCCTGCCGTTTTCAAAGCAAAAACAGCATTCACAGGAAGACCTTCTCTTGAAGGAAGGAAAGAGTTGTCACGAGGCTGCTCGCTCAATACTCTACTCTTGTTATGTGCAAAGTTGATCGTAGTAGTCCACTTGAAATTATCATGATTGATGTTTCTGGTAGATATTGCCAATTCAAAACCTTTGTTGGTCAAGCTTCCCCAGTTCATCATCGTGTATTCAAACCCCGTTTCAAGAGGAGTTTCTCTCATACTGATCATATCTGTTCCTTTTCTGCTGTAAACATCAGCGGTAAGGCTAACACGGTTATTGAATAATCCTAAATCAAGACCAACGTTGGTGTTGGTCGTTTTTTCCCATCTTAATTTATCATTTGGCGGGCTGATCACATTGATGACTCCTTCTTTCATTCCTGGAAGAATCGTTGCATCATTGTATTCACCAATAAAGAATGGCGATGTATTTCTGTCGATATTCCCCTGAAGACCATAAGATGCTCTTAATCTAAGGTTAGATATTGCAGAAACATTTTTCATGAAGTCTTCCTTCGTCACCAGCCATGATCCTGAAACGGCCCATATTGGAAGGTATTTATATTTTTTATTCACCCCAAAAAGATTCGTTCCGTCATATCTCACACTTCCGAAGAATGTATATTTCTGATCGTAGGTGTAAGATGCCGTAGCAAACATAGAAGCATAAGCATTCTCTATAGGAGCTGCCTCACGGTATGTTTCATATCTTTTATCTGCCGCAAAACCTGAATTCGGGAAAACAATTGCCGTAGCTCTTCTGGTCTTTGGATCATACCCAAAAGCTCTTGTAATGGTCGTATTATCTTCTGTTTTACGGATTTCCGTTCCAGCCATCAAATCAATTTCATGTTTTGAGTTGATCTTTGTGCTATATGCCGCCTGTAATTTCCAGTTGTACTGGAAGAAATCGTTATCCCAGTTTTGTTTTACAGCACCAGCTGGTAGAAAGTAATTGTATTTACCGTCTTTGTAATAACGGGTATTTTCTCTCATTTTTCTGGTGAAGTAGGTATTCTCCGTAGCAAATTTCTCTGTTTTATTGGTATCATACTGAAGACCTAACTGAGAGGTAAATTTTAAACTTTTTGAAGCTTTATATTCTAAATCTAAAATCGCTTTCAAAGAGTTATTTTTCAGTGAATAGTTTGTATTTTCTCTTTCTTCAAGGAAATTGAAAGGAACATAACGATCCTCATAACCATCCATATCTTTATCATAGTTGTAGCTTCCGTCTGCATTGAAAGGTTTCAGATAAGGATTGGCATTTCTTGAGTAATTAACAGGGTTTATTGAAGCATCAGCATCCGTTACAAAAGATGTACGTTCGCTTTGCGTTCCGAAAATAGAGATTCCTGCATTTAACTTATCGCTTAATTTATAATTATTTTTTAAAGTCAGGTTGTAACGTTTAAAACCTGTACCGATAGTCGTTCCTTCTTCATCATAGTATCCCAGGGAGAAATAGTAATCTGCACGATCACTTCCTCCTGAAACACTTAATCCATATTGTTTGTTGATGGCATTTCTGTACAACAGTTTACCCCAGTCTGTATTGCTGTTTCTTAAGCCGTCGATTTGCTGGCGTGTGAATGAGTTCAACGCATCAAAACCTCCGTTTCTGAAAGCATCAAGCTGGCTGTTCTGAGTCAGAATTCTCATCACTTCTCCTTTATCTGCACGGTAAGTAAGGTCTGCACGCTTGGCAAGCATCAGTTCCAGGTCTACTTTTTCGGAAGCGTTCAGAAGATTCAGTTTGCCAAAATCAGGACGTGATGTAATGAAAGTATCTGCTGAGAAGTTCAGTTTCAGGCTTCCTTTTTTTCCTTTTTTGGTTGTAATGGAGATCACTCCGTTCGCTGCTCTTGCCCCATAAATTGCTGTTGCTGCTGCATCTTTAAGGATGGTAATATCTTCAATATCGTTTGGGTTAAGCCCTGCGATAGAGAAGTTTTGAAGCTGGTCAATATTATCTTTATCGGTAAAATTCGGAACATCATTTCCTTCTAACGGAAGACCGTCAATTACCCATAGCGGATCCTGAGGACCGGAAAGAGAAGCCGTACCTCTGATTCTGATCTTCGCGGGACTTCCCGGAGCTCCTGTTTCAGGAGTTACTGCCACACCGGCAATCTGCCCTGCCAGCATCTGGTCTACACTGGCAACACCAGCCTGGCTGATATTATCCATTTTCACGGTAGAAACTGCTGAGGTCTGCTTACGTTTTTCAATTTTCTGATATCCGGTGATGATAACTTCCTGGATCTTATTTTTATCGGTAACTTCAGAAGTCAGTCTTATTGTATAATTGGTCTGCCCCTCATTAAGTTGAATTACTCGGGACTCATAGCCCGGGTAGCTTACCAATACAGATTTTGTATCTTCAGGGATTTCCAGTATAAATTTTCCGTCCTTATCGGTTACTGTACCTACTGATACACTTTCGATAATTCCTTCCAATTCTGTTTTTGTAGAGACAGATTGAGTCTCTATTTTTATAGAGGCACCGGTAATGATATGAGAAGTGTTTCCGTCTTCTATTTTTCCGGTGATCGTTTTCTTTTGCTGGGCCATTACAATATTAGCAGCCAAAAGAGGTAAAAGTATTAGAGTTTTTTTCATAGCTGTTTATTTGTTTAAAGCCTCTTGAATACGAATAATTAAATCTGTGTAATGCGCTCTGGAAGCATCATCACCTCTGTACCTTGTTCTGTTCAGTAAGTCCAGAACTTTCTGAAGTTCCGCTCTCTTGTAAGTAGTGACTTCAGATACTCTTTTCATGGATGAATAATTGATATTCCTAAGACCATGGTCATTTTCATGGAAGTTGCAGATGGTTGGGATATTCAGTGTATCATCTACTTTCAATCCTTTCACAGCCGTTTTTTCAAATAATTTGTTTACCGAAACGATCAGAGCATCTACATAATTTTTCTGAGTCATCTTCTCAAGCATCGTTAAACTTCCTTTTTTATTGAAAATAGCTGTTCTTACCTGATCAAATAGGTTTTCAACCGTGTAGATCTCTTCTTTAGAACCAGAAACCTGATGTTTCAATTCATTTTCAAGCAATCTCAACAATCGGTCATCCATCAACAGAGAGTAGATATTCGCATACTGCGTTCCTCTTGCAAGGGTATACGGTGTCTGCTCGAATGGTCCCATTGGTGAATCTTTAACCGGGTACGTTTTTTCTGTAATCGGGTTGAAGAATAACCATTCCGGAAGGTTGATGGCATTTTTAATAAGATAATCAACGGCTCTTCTCTGTATTTCTGCAGGAACTGCTTCGTAAGCTTTCTTCTTGTTGCCAAAAACAGTATTGTTCAGATAGATCCCTCCAACATTAGCCATCACATGACCTGTATACAAATCCCACTGTCCTATAACTCCCAGATACAATTTTCCGGCATCCGTATATTCTTTACCATCTTCATACGTCCATTTTAAAAGATTATTGATGATAACTTTCAGGTTTTTTATTCCGTACTCACTGGCTTTCATCGCATCATCTCCTAAATCTTCAGACTGCGAACGCGGATCAATCGTTTCCAGGTAGCTCTGCTGCTCACCATAGAAATACATCGGATCATTCTCGTGTTTTTCAATTAAGCTTTTCAGCGCTTTTTTCTCAGCAAACTCATCCGGATACCAACGATATCCCCAGTCTATAGCATATTTATCATAAACACCAATTTTCGGAGTAATTGCTGTCACACCATCTTCCGGCTGTGCCACATAATTGTAACGTGCGTAATCCATAATGGAAGGTGCCGTACCACCCATTTTGTCTGTAAATTCTTTGGAACGAAGCGATTCTACAGGGAATGCAAAGGAAGCTCCCATATTGTGCTTCAATCCAAAAGTGTGACCTACCTCATGAGAGGAAACAAAACGGATCGCTTCACCCATATGTTCATCACTGAATTTATTTCCTCTTGCTTTCGGGTCTATGGGTCCCGTCTGAATTCTCATCCAGTCATGAAGAGAAGTCATTACATTATGCCACCAGATGATATCTGCTTCGATAATTTCACCACTTCTCGGATCTACTACAGAGGGTCCCATTGCATTTGACTTTGGCGATGCGGCGTAAGTAATCACAGAATATCTTACATCATCAATATCAAAATCTTCATCTTTTTCATCCGGCATTTTCGCAATCACTGCATTTTTGAATCCTGCCTGCTCAAACGCCGCCTGCCAGTCATGTACTCCGGCAATGATTTTTTCACGCCATTGTTTTGGGGTTGCCGGGTCTATATAATAAATAATAGGTTTCTTAGGCTCTACTAATTCTCCTCTCAGATATTTTTCTTTATCTTCATCCTTGGGTTCAAGGTTCCATTTGGTAATGAAGAACTTTTCATCCATTTTCTGCTGATTGTCATTAAACGACCAGTGCTTTTCGGAGAAAAATCCTACTCTTGAATCGGCTACTCTTGGTTTCATCGGTATTTTAGAAAGCAGAACCAGATTGGTAGTAACTCCTAATGTTACCGGCAGATCTACCCCACCTTCATTTACAGAAGTAGACAATTGAGACTTCACGACAAGATTCTTGGGGAAAGTCTTCACTCCTTCTATATAAGAAAGGCTTGATTTCACAGATCCTCCCAACCCTACATTCGCCAAAACATCATTAAAGCTTTTCTGATTTCCATCAAAAACTTTGTTGACTTTAATGGCTACTGCTGTAGAATCACTGTTTTGTGCTTCAATATCAAAGACCTCAATGACAGATTCTGAAAAGTTGTCTTTCACAGATTTTGTAATGGCATCATTTTTTGGGGATGATACTTTAGGAACCACCGTTTTTACCCATACCTTTTTAGCTACAGGGTCACGGTGAAAAGAGATGACCTTATTTTCATAATTCATTCCTTTGTTCAATCCTGCCTCATTGACCTGCATTGGCACCTGAGAAAGTTTGTTCACCACCAAAAACTGACGTCCCATCAAGCTGTCAGGAATTTCAAAATAAATATCCGTTTTTACCTGGATCGTATTAAAAAGTCCCTTTTTATAGGTTCCTTTTTTGATCAGGTCTTCAATTTTTTTTGTTTTCTTTGATGAGGAAGTTTCTGTTTTATCAATTTTGTCTTTGTTGACTTTCACAGTATCTTTTTTCTGTGCTATTGCCATTGGTGAGGCCACAGCAAGACCTAAATACAGTGCCAGTCTGTAATTCTTCATTAAAATAGTCCGATTCATTCCAAATAGTAAATATCTTAGTTTCAGCTAGCAAAGCTATAGGTATAGTGAATTATATAAATAATGTTAGGGAGTGAACGGTGATTATTCGGGAGTGAATGGATTTTTATTTTCACTTCATTAACGGTAAAAAACATATGAAATATTCACCATCTACAGAAATATGAAGAAGATTATTCTTAAAATACTCATAAACCTGATTCAAATAATCAATTCCGAATTTCTCTCCCTGCACCGGTTCAGTTTTTAGCTGCCAGGTGTTCTTTACTGTGATCCCATCTGTATCAACAATAATACTAATTTCCAGAGGCTGATCTATCGTGGCAATATTATGCTTGATAGCATTCTCAGTAACAATCTGCAGGGACAAATACGGAATCCGCTTTTCCAGACTTTCAGGATCATTAATAATCATTTCAAACCTTATCTCTTCATCAAACCTGCTTTTCAGAAGTTCCATATACTGCTGTATAAATTTAATTTCCTGCGAAACCGGAACAATATTCTCTTTTGGAGGCACAATAAGATACCTGTAGATCTTGGAGAGATTCATGGTAAATTTCTGTGCATTCTCTTTATTGATCCCGATCAGCATATAAAGGGAATTCAGAGAATTGAAAAGAAAGTGCGGATTGATGTTATTTTTAAGCTGCTGAAGCTGATTGATCACCTCGGCTTTGTGCATCTTTTCGTTCTCTACCAACAATAAATTCTTTTCAGACTGTATTTTTTCTTTTTCCTGATACGCCAGATTGGTTGCCCGCTGGAATAAAATGAAGACTGTAACAATAAGGAATAAGGCTGCCAGAAAAATATAAACGGTGTAGGTTTTTATCTTGCTGATATTTTCATCAATAATGAAATTAACATGATTCACTACTGTGTATCCGTCAAAATTATCAGTCTTCAATGGTTTTATGAAACGGGTTACTTCCACACCCAAATACTCTGAAACAGCTGCTCCTTTAGTATATCCCGCTTCAGTTTTGCTGGTAAGAGTATCATTAGGTTTAATATCTGTAAAATCAAAAATATTCTTCCCGATATACTTTTTTTCAGGATGGGTAATGCAGATTCCTTCTTTGGTAAAGACATAGGCGTAAGTATTGGAACTCTTATCTACATTGATAAAATATTGATGGAGATCATCCAGGCTTACGGTAGAGCCATAATACAGTTTGTTTTTATCAGGCAGCATCAAAGAATCATAGCTTATCCAGTACATACTGTCTTTTTTAGTAATCAAAAGATCTTTGAAATGCCCCGGACCATTATTTTTTATTATAATGGATTTTCCTTTTTCATCTTTATTTTTGAAAATATCTGATAATGGATTATTGCTCTCAGATTTCCCTGAACTCCTGTTTTCATAATAATACCAACTGTAAGGCAGCAGATTTCTTTTTTTGTTTAAATCATTTAAAACTAAAGAATAGTCCTTATAGTTCTTCAGACCGTCTTTCTGGATCAATGCACGAAGCAGATATTGATAGTCCTCAATATTCCTGAACTCATGTTCTATCGATTCATATTTTCGGAAGAATGTTTTCTTCGCAAAATCATCCGTATTTTTACGACTGTCTTCTGTAATTAAAAGACTTAAAACGGCAAATGCTGCCACTGCAATCAAGCAGGCAGACAAAGCGGTGATGTAAATGGATTTTTGGGATAAGGCGTGTTTAAAATTAATAATCAATTTTCTCTGAATTGTGGGTTCCTCTACATATAAATTATTCGTTTGCAAAGATATAACAAAGATTTCAGGACCATAAAGTGAATTAAATTTAGATGTTGTCTTTTTTTAAAACAAGCAATAGCACGCAATAATTGAGAGTCTTTTTTAATGGAAACAGCAGCCTTTTTTTATTATTTGGTATATTTTTCTTCTTTTTCAGGAAAGGAATACAATAGAAGTTTCATGTCTTTTTTTTAAGAATATAAAGCCATGATCAGTACCTTCATTTCCTAGCTGAAAAATCACAGTAATCAGCCGACTAAGTCTTAAAGTTAGTTAATATCATCATTCTAACAACAGATTCAGCGCTCTATATTTTGAAAATTAATTATCTTCGCCTACAAATCTTATTTGAAAATGAAGAAGATCATCTCCGGGATATCTATTTTTTGTACCATCGCTGTCTCAGCTCAGGAAACGATCAAGTTTCAGGAACTCCCCTATAAAGATATTATTGCTAAAGCCAAAAAAGAAAAAAAATTGGTTTTTATCGATGCATATGCTTCCTGGTGTGGCCCCTGCAAAATGATGGAGAAAAATGTTTTCACACAGAAATCGGTGAGTGATTATTACAACACCAACTTCATTAATGCAAGATTTGATATGGAAAAAGGAGAAGGTAGAGACATCGCTTCTCAATTTGGAGTACGATCTTATCCTACTTATCTTTTCCTAAATGGGGAAGGTGAGCTTGTTTCCAGGAATACCGGTTATATGGAAGAAAGTATGTTTGTAGCCATGGCACAGGATATCAATTCACCCGGAAACAAAAAAGGTTCTCTGAAAGATCGTTTTGCCAGCGGTGAAAAGGATCCGGAATTTCTGATCAACATTATGAAGCTGAACGCCAATACAGACTATGATTTTGCTAAAAAAGCTTCTGAAAGATATTTCCAGAACAAAAAGAAAACAGAGGAACTGACAAAAGACGAAATTGGCTTTCTTCTCTATTTTGTAAAATCATCCGAAGACACTAATTACAATATTTTTGCTTCCAGAAAAGCAGAGATCATTAAATTTCTTCCTGAAGAAACTTACAAAGAATTTGATGCACAGTTAAAACTAGGAAAAATAGTAGAACAATCTATTGATGATAAGAACAAAAAAATCAATGATGATTATTTCCTGAAAACTGCTGAACCATTGGTAGGAAAAGAAGCCGCTATAAAAAAACTGAATCAGACTAAGCTTAGTTATTATGAGCAAAATACTAACTTCCCTGAGTATGAAAAAGCTGCTTTAGATTACTATAAAAACTCTGATGCTTTTGACCCTAATGAGCTTTTGAGAGCTGCCTGGATATTTGCAGATCATGTGAAAACACCAGCTTCATTAAAGAAAGCAAGTGAATGGGCAGAAAAATCTGTGATGAGAGGAGAAACTTCTGAAAACACTTATATTCTTGCTAAGCTTTATTACCTTACCGGAAATAAGGAAACAGCAAAAAACTATGCTGAAATGTCTAAAAATATGGCAGCAACCCAGGGTAACAAAGATTCTCAATTGGCAGATGAATTATTAAAGCAAATAAAATAAACATTACATACCGGATGAAATATAAATTAGCAGCAGCAGGCATTTTAGCTTTCCTGTCAGCAAGTACATTGAATGCTCAGGAACAGGAACAAGGAGGACAGGATAAAAGTTTATACATAAAAGGAAATGCGGTATTTGCTCCGTTAGGAATTTTAAATGTGGGAGTAGAAAAACAAATCGCTCCAAGATATACACTTCAGGGAGATGTTTTCATTTCACCCTGGAAATCTTTCTCAGGACACAAACTACAGTTTTATTCTATATCTGCAGAAGGAAGATACTATTTCAATGAAGCTTTCAAACATTGGTATGTAGGAGCCAACGTTGCTTTTGCTGCATATAATGCTTCAAAATGGAATTATTGGAATGATGATACTGTTGAAAACTGGAATGGAGAAATCCTTACGAACTCCAATCTGTACCAAAAAGGATACTCCGTCATGCTGGGAGTTACAGTAGGATATCAATTTCAGTTAGCTGAACGATGGAATCTTGATATTTATGCAACAGCAGGAACGTCACAAGGATTTTATAAAGGATATGACAAGTCTACGGGAAGACGCTATGATTCTGCTGAGAAATTTAATAAAAGTGGTGAAATTATTCCGTACAGAGGTGGTGTAATGATTTCCTATAAATTAAAATAAGACAATGAAGCTATTGGGAAAAAATCATATTATCATTTTAGTGATCACTTTTGTGATCCTTTTTTTAATGAATTATATCGGGAACGATCTGCCTGATAAATTGCAAAGGGCTTTATTGACTGCCTTTGCAGGAGTCGTTGGATTAACGGTGGGGCTTTTTATATTAAATAAGGGTAAAAATGATAAAAATCCGCCCCAAAATTTTGATTAATTAATTTTCATACACCACATATTGGGTTCTGATCTTTTCGAAATTTTCCAACTCTTTTTTCCATGAATTTTTAATTTCCGGAATTGATTTTCCAGCGATGATCTGCTTTCTAAATTCATCAGTTCCGGATAAGGTATCAAACCACAGGTTTTTCAGAAAGAAATCCTGCTGAGGGTTTTTATAACTCTGATAGGCTTTGATCACCCATTCAAGATTGAGCTCTCTTAAATCTTTATGATAATTGGAGAGATTTTCACCATAACATAATTTCCCGTTAAGGAAAGGATCTTTAGCTCCATAGCTTGGCTTTGGAGTAAACTGATAAGGCAGGTTTTCCGTCCATGGGGAACCATAAATCTGAAAAGGGAGATCTGTTCCTCTTCCTACTGAAACCTGAGTTCCTTCAAAAAAGCACAGACTCGGATATAAATTGATTGCTTTGTCATTCGGTAAATTAGGAGAAGGCTTATCAAGTATCGGATAACGCTGCTTCTTATGATAATTCTTCATTGGAACAAGCGTATACTTAGCTTGAGCTCCATTTTTCAGCCACTTTTCACCATTGACCATCTTTCCATACTCTCCTATCGTAAGCCCATATACTACAGGAACCTCATGCAGTCCTACAAAACTGGCCCATTTTTTTCTCAATACCGGCCCATCAGTGTATCCGTCATGCGGATTGGGACGATCTAATACCATTATCTCAACGTTATTTTCAGCACCCGCTTCCATCAGGTAAGACAAAGTGGAAATATAGGTATAGAATCTCACTCCCACATCCTGGATATCGAAAACAACAATATCAATCCCGGAAAGCTGTTCCGGCTTTGGCTTTTTATTATTGCCATACAGAGAAACAATGGGAATCCCGGTTTTCACATCTACTCCGTTTTTCACTTTTGCACCTGCATCAGCATCTCCTCTGAAGCCATGTTCAGGAGCAAAAATAGATTTGATCTTAATTCCGTTTTTTACCAGAAAATCTACCAAATAAGTCCTGTCACTCATCAAACCCGTCTGATTGGTAACGATCCCTATAGTCTTACCTTTTAATAGCGGTAAATAAATTTCAGGTTGGTCTGCTCCGGTTTTGAAATCAGATTGAACTTGAGTCTGAGAATAATATTGATTGAATACTCCTAAAAAAATTAGGCAAATCAGAAGTAAATTTTTAATTTTGAAATCTAAATTCATAAGCTTGAAATTTCCTTTATATTTCTCTAGAAAAATAGCATTTTCCAAAGATAACAAAAATAACCTTTCAAGGGTTATCATCTTCATTGGCAGGCTTTCCGTAGCATTGGGGATTATTGTTTCTTTAATTACCGTTGCCACTGGTTTTGGTTCCAAGAAAGCTATCAAAGAGAGGCTGGCAGATTTTAGCGGACATATTACAGTAAGATCTACCCGATCCAATTCATCCTACAACACCTCAGTACTTGATAACCAGGGGCTGAATATTGCAAAAATCAAAGAGCTTCCTGATGTAGAAAGTACCCAGAAATATGTAATGGTTACCGGAATTATGCGTAATAAGCACAATTTTGCAGGAATTATATTTAAGGGAATCGGAAAGGATTTTGACAGTTTAAGGTTTAAAAAATTCCTGATTGCCGGTACGACTCCGAAAGTGACTGAGAAAGGCTTCAACAATGATGTTGCTGTTTCGCAAAAAATAGCTAATGACCTTCATCTTAAAGTAAATGACAGCATTGTTACTGTATTTTTAAAGGCCGATCAAAAACCACTTTACCGTAAATTCAGAATCATCGGTATCTATAGAACTGATATTAAACTAATTGACGAGCAGTTTGTTATTGGCGGGATAAACCATGCAAGAAAAATTCAGGATATGAAACCTGATGAGATTGGCGGAATAGATGTTTTCTTCAAGAATGTAAATGACATTGATAAAGATTTTCCTGAAATTGAAAAACTGATTGGCTATAAAAACTACGCTGAAAAAGCCACTGAAAAGTTTCCGCAAATTACTGACTGGATCAGTATTTTTGATACCAATATCGCTTTGATTATCATTATTATGCTGATTGTAGTAGTTATCAACATTATTATGGTTCTTCTGATTCTTATTATTGAAAGAACCAATTCTATTGGTCTTCTTAAAACTTTAGGAGCAAGTAATTCACAGATAAGAGCAACCTTTATCAATTATACCCTGATCATTATGATTCCGGGACTTTTATACGGAAATGCTATTGGATTAGGACTTATTTTAATCCAGAAATTCTTTGGCGTAATAAAGCTTAACCCGGAAAACTATTACGTAAGTACTGTTCCGGTAGACCTTAATCCTGTCGCCATTATTTCTATCTCAGTGGGAATTCTTATTATTTCAGGCTTGGCTTTAATTATTCCTAGCTATCTGATCAGTAAAATTTCTCCTGTGAAGGCTATTAAGTATAACTAATTTGATCATTAAAAATTGATAGGTTATGAGTTGTTTTTCAATTCATTTCAGTTTTATTCACAACTTATCCACACGTTATCCACAGCGCAGATAATTTTAAAAGCCTTATCTTTGCGCCGCATATAAACCATTTATGAAATACGCAAAAAATATCCTTGAAACGATAGGTAACACACCGCTGGTAAAGCTTAACAAAGTATTAGGTGAAGACTTCCCGGCATTAGTATTGGCAAAAGTAGAGACTTTCAATCCTGGAAATTCAGTAAAGGACAGAATGGCTCTTAGAATGATAGAAGATGCCGAAAAAGACGGCAGACTAAAACCTGGAGGAACCATTATCGAAGGGACTTCCGGAAATACAGGAATGGGACTGGCATTGGCTTCGATCATCAAAGGCTACAAATGTATTTTTGTAACCAATTCTAAGCAATCAAAAGAAAAATGCGACATCCTTCGTGCTGTAGGTGCTGAGGTAATCGTTTGTCCTACAGATGTAAAACCTACTGACCCGCGTTCTTATTATTCAGTTTCCAAAAGACTGGCTAAAGAAACAGAAAACGGATGGTATGTCAACCAATATGATAACTTATCCAACAGAGCTGCTCATTATGAATCTACAGCACCTGAGATCTGGGAACAGACTGAAGGAAAACTGACTCACTTTGTTGCAGGAGCAGGAACAGGAGGCACTATTACAGGATGTGGAACATTCTTCAAAGAAAAAAATGCTGATATCAAAGTAATTGGAGTTGATACTTACGGTTCTATTTTGAAAGAATTCCACGAAACTGGAGAATTACATTACGACCACGCTTATACTTATATTACAGAAGGTATTGGAGAAGATATCATTCCTGAGAATTATGATATGTCTGTGATTGATCACTTTGAAAAAGTAACTGATAAAGACGGTGCTATCTATGCTAGAAAACTGGCTAAAGAAGAAGGTATCTTCTGTGGATATTCTGCCGGAAGTGCAATCGCTTCATTGATTCAAATGAAAGATCAGTTCACAAAAGATGATGTAATTGTTGTTCTACTTCACGACCATGGTTCAAGATATGTAGGAAAAATCTACAATGACGAATGGATGAAGGAAATGGGCTGGCTGGAAGAAAACAAAGAAGGCTAATAAAGAAAATAAATTGGCATACCTGTTAAAAGGTAAAAATGCTAATTTCCAGATAAAAAAAACGGAGTAAAATTATTTACTCCGTTTCTTTTATTTATTGATATGCTCTTTCAATACATTTTTGAGAAAGCTGTACTCTCTCTCAGTCATTGCTTTTCTTGGAAACATATAATTGTATTTTCCTTCAAGAGAAATAAATTCATTATTACTGTCAAAATATTCAAAATCTTTCCATTCGCTGGTTTCTTTTTCTCCATCAATATTTACAGTGAAAAAATTCTGATCAAATCTAATGTCGTATACTTTACACTTTTCCAATCCATTTAAATAATGATTCACCTGCTTCTTCCATCTTGACACTTTATTGACGCTTACGGATAGAAAAACAGCACAAAGTAAAAATATAAAACTCATAAAATATAAAACACCCACACTTTCTTTGCTCAGACTGTCTTTTAAAAGAAATACAATGAAAACAATCACTGCAGCTATAATGGTGGTAATTGTTTTACTTTTCGTTGTAGGTGAAAAAAGCAGACTGCCCTCATTCCCGCTAAAATAAATATCTTCAAAAATCTTTCTGTCCGATTTTAGTGTAATCACCTTTTCTTCATTCATAATTATAGAGTTTGCTTTAAAAAGCTACAAAACTAAACTAAATATCTTCATATTGATCACTTATTGCAGAAAGTTTGTTCATCAGTTCCCTGTTTCTGCGGTTCAGTGCATCCAGCTTTTTCAGCATATTATGAATCACTTCAAGACCTGGAAGATTGACTTCAAGATCATAATGCCAGTTGGCAAATTTTTCCAGATCAGGCAGGTCTTCATACATCAGATAATGAACATTCTCTTCAATCTGTATATTCAATAGCCCATAGTCTACAAGCTCATCAAAAAAAGTGATTTCTATGTTATAGATTCTTACGAGTTCTTCCCGTGATA
The DNA here is from genome assembly GCF_003852415.1 of Chryseobacterium sp. KBW03. NCBI lineage: Bacteria > Pseudomonadati > Bacteroidota > Flavobacteriia > Flavobacteriales > Weeksellaceae > Chryseobacterium > Chryseobacterium sp. KBW03. The sequence continues at coordinate 531,973 of NZ_QAJO01000005.1, forward strand.
TTCTTTCACTCATGGCTTAGGAATTTTTTAGTTGTTCAAAAAGTTCTTTCTGCTTTTCAGTAAGATTGGTTGGCAGTTTCACTTCATACGTTACAAAAAGATCTCCATATTGTCCCTCTTTTTTATAAACAGGAAAGCCTTTCCCTTTGAGTCTTACGGTGGTTCCGCTTTGGGTTTCCGGTTTTACTTTAAGATTAACGCTTCCGTCCAGTGTATTTACATTCACTTCTCCGCCTAAAACAGCAGTAAAGAGATCAATCACTACTTTAGTTTTCAAGTCATCTCCAATTCTTTCAAAATCTGGATCTACAGGAATATTAAAGGTAATATATAAATCTCCGCTTGGCCCACCGTTTACTCCCGGATTGCCGTGTCCTTTTAATTTGATCTGCTGTCCGTCATATACCCCTGCCGGAATCGTAATTCTGACTTTCTTCCCATTGATATCAAAAGTCTGCGGATGAGTTTTTGCAGCATCTCTTAAGTTCAGATTAAGCTCAGCCTGTATATCCTTTCCTTTGAATTTTCCGGAAGCTCTTCCTCTTGAGTTCCTGCCAAAGCCGCCTTCTGCTCCACCGAACATGCTTTGGAAGAAATCTGAAAAATCTTCTCCTTCACCAAAGTCTGCTCCGGAGCTTCCTCTGCTGTTGCTTTGTTGTTGATATTGTCTTTGTTGCTGCTGTTGAGCCTTTTCATATTCTTCACCATGTTTCCAATGCTCACCGTACTTATCATACTTAGACCGGTTTTCAGAATTACTGAGCACTTCATTGGCTTCGTTCAGTTCTTTGAATTTCTTTTCTGCTTCCTTGTCATCAGGATTAAGATCGGGATGAAGTTTTCTGGCCAATTTCCGGTAGGCCTTTTTGATATCATCCTGTGTTGCGCTTTTATCTACGCCTAAAGTTTTATAGTAATCTATATAAGCCATAGAAATGAGGTTTACTCAAATTTATGAAATTTAGGTCTGAAAATTGTATAACAGAGTGTTAAAAATAAACTTATCTTTGATAAAAAGCGCTACATGAAAGAGGTATTGAAAAACTACTCCGGGATCATATTTTTACTTTTGGGAATAACAATAGGAAGCATCATAGGAATCGTTGCTCCAGGTTTTGTGGAGTACATTAAGCCTCTGGGAGATATTTTTCTTAATCTTCTTTTTGTAAGTGTGGTTCCTTTGGTATTTTTTGCAGTATCCAACTCCATTGCCTCTTTAGAACAGCAGTCTAAATTTGGGAAGATCATCTTTGTGATGGCCCTTACTTTTTTATTCTTTATTCTTACCGCAGCCGTTTTTACGATCTGTGCTGTATATCTGTTTCCGGTTTCCGGTGTTTCAGGAAGCTCTGATATGATTGCAGAAGCAGCCAATGATGATACTTGGGGCAACAGAATTGTAAGCTTCTTTACCGTAGGAGAATTCACAGAGCTTTTTTCGAGACGGAATATGCTGGCACTTTTAGTTTTTGCATTTATGACAGGATTTGCTGCCAGAAAAACAGGAGAACCGGGACAGCCTTTCAGGGCTTTTATTGCTTCGGGGTATGAAGTAATGAAAGAGCTCCTTTTGCTGGTTATGAAACTCGCTCCCATTGGTCTGGGAGCCTATTTTGCGTATCAGGTAGCCACTTTAGGACCACAGCTTTTCGGATTTTATGCTAAACCTTTGGGGCTTTATTATATCGCAGGAATTATTTACTTTTTGGTCTTCTTTTCCATTTATGCTTTTATGGCAAATGGAAGAAAAGGAGTGAAAAGTTTTTGGACCAACGCTATCTATCCTAGTTTAACAGCAATCAGTACCTGCAGTAGTTTTGCTACTATGCCAGCCAATTTACAGGCAGCCTCTAAAATCGGAATTCCAAATTCTATTGCTAATCTTGTGATTCCTATTGGGACTACGCTTCATAAAAATGGATCTTCCATGTCTTCTATCATTAAGATCTATGTGGCATTTTTAATCATTGGAAAGGATTTCTTTGATCCTGCCAACCTGCTATTAGCTTTGGGGATTACTGTTTTCGTCAGCATTGTGGCTGGCGGTATTCCTAATGGTGGATATATTGGGGAAATGCTGATGATCTCGGTTTATAAATTACCTCAGGAAGCTATTCCGGCTGTCATGATCATCGGTACTCTGGTAGATCCCTTGGCTACAGTTCTGAATGCCGTAGGAGATATAGTCGCAGCCATGTTTGTCAACCGGTTTGTGAAGGTCTGATATAATTTTACCTATTTTTTGTTACGAAATGAGTTCATTTTTTAAAAATATCGGGTTATATGACAGTTGCAAAGTGGAAGTCAATATCAGCAGAGCTGACCTGATTCAAAGGCTATGGAAAATCACTTATGAAACCAATACCACTTTTATATCGCTGGAAAAAGATTCTGTAATTCCTACACGGTTTGAATATAGAGGAATGATTGATGAAGAAAGTTTTACAATCAAAAGAAGGACAAGAATATTTGATATCAATATGAATAACCCTGTATTTCATGGGCATATTTCAGATGAAAACGGTACATCATATGTCTCGGTAGAAGTCCGCCCATCCGGATTTCAGATTATCAATTGTATTGCCATCCTATTTTTTTGCTTAGTGGCAATTTTTGTCAATATAGGAGGAGAGCAACAAAACCTTATGGTCCTGGTAGTGGCTTCAATAATAGCTGTTTCTCAATATTTTATCATAAAAAGGGCTATTTCACGAGGAAAATATGAATTTGAAAGAGAACTTATTTATATTGCTCAAAAGCCTTAAATTTTTGCTCTTTAATATGAAAATTCTATTCGCTGCGTTTCACCGGTTCCAGGTTTTCATATTCATCGGGAGTGAAAAGCCTGTAGTGAACTTTAAAGGTTTTTCCTAAAGGGGTTTCCAAAGAGAAGCCTCCGGGACCAAAACCATCTGTAACATCCAATGTGAAGTGTGAGTATTTCCAGTATTCAAAAAGATCACGGTCTATCCAAAACTCATATCCATTGATTGTTCCGATCATGGCATCATTCATTCTTGGGAAAAATCCTCCTTTTTCAAAACACTGTGGCTGCGTACCTTCACAGCACCCTCCTGCCTGATAAAACATCAGAGGTCCGTATTGATCTTCAAGCTTCCTAATTACTTCAAGGGCTTGTTCTGTTGCAGAGAGTCTTGCTATTTTTGCTTCCATTGTTTTTGTTTTGGCTTGATACAAACCTTATCGTTATAAAAAGATCCCGGTACAATACATTCTAACCGGGATCAGCAACACATCATCAATTAATTTGATCCAGCAATATCCAAAACGATTCTGCCGTCAATTTGTCCTTTTTTCATTTTATCAAAGACGTCATTAATATCTTCAAGCTTTGCAGAAGTTACGGTGGCTTTTACCAAACCTTCGTTAGCAAAATCCAGTGCTTCCTGCAAATCTTTTCGGGTTCCTACAATAGAACCTCTTACAGTGATTCTTTTTAAAACTGTTTCAAAAATAGGAAGCTCAAAGGATCCGGGAGGGAGTCCGTTGAGTGCAATGGTTCCTTTTCTTCTCAAAACATCTATTCCCTGTTTGAATGCGATGGGTGAAACCGCTGTAATCAATGCACCGTGCATTCCGCCAACTTCTTTATGCAGATATTCTCCGGGATCTGTATTTTTTGCGTTGACTACCAGATCTGCTCCCAATTTTTTCGCCAGCTCAAGCTTATCATCTGCAACATCAATAGCTGCCACATGCATTCCCATTGCTTTTGCATATTGAACTGCTACGTGTCCCAGTCCACCAATTCCTGAGATGGCAACCCATTCTCCGGGTTTTGTTTCCGTTTCTTTCAATCCTTTATAAACAGTTACTCCGGCACATAATATAGGAGCAATTTCAAGGAAGTTCACATTTGATTTCAAATGTCCTACATATCTTGAGTCTGCAATCACATATTCTGCAAATCCGCCATCTACACTATAGCCTCCGTTTTTCTGTGCTTCACAAAGTGTCTCCCATCCTGTGATACAGTAATCACAGCATCCACAGGCACTGTACAACCATGGAACTCCTACTGCATCTCCTTCTTTTACAAAAGCTTCCGGTCCGCAGGCTACTACAATCCCTACTCCTTCATGTCCAGGGATGAGAGGCATCTTTGGTTTTGCAGGCCAGTCGCCATCTATAGCATGTAAATCTGTGTGGCAAACTCCACATGCTATCACTTTGACAAGGACTTCATATCTTCCGGGGGCTCTTACGGGTACTTCTTCTATTTTCAGAGGCTGGCCGTAGCCTTGGACTACTGCCGCTTTCATAGTTTTTGGAATCATATTTTATTTTTTAGATTGAGTTATTGCGGGTTATTAGATTTTATCACGATATCTGAACAGATAATCTGTAAATGGTTGGGATTGCCTTTATAAAGTCAATAATTATATAGGAATATTTATATCAAAAGGCATATGTTTCCCTGCGTGAGGGATAGTAAGGGCGGCGAGGAACGAGCCGGTGCGGAATGAAATGGAGCACCGAAACGAAGTGCAGCCCTGCATAGCCCGACCGTTTTGCCCTGGAAAAAGCCAAGGCAATCGGGCACGTCCTAAATAATATTAAAAGAAACCTAACTTATTCTTGTTATAAGAAATCAGCATGTTTTTGGTTTGACGGTAATGGTCGAGCATCATTTTATGATTTTCTCGTCCTATTCCGGATTGTTTGTAACCTCCGAAAGGTGCTCCTGCAGGATAAGAGTGATATTGGTTCACCCATACTCTTCCTGCTTCAATCTGGCGTGGAACGTTATACAGCTGGTGGGCATCTCTTGTCCAAACTCCAGCTCCAAGTCCGTAAATGGTATCATTAGCAATTTTCACGGCTTCTTCTTCATCTTTGAAGGTTGTGAACGCCAGCACCGGACCGAAAATTTCTTCCTGGAAAATTCTCATTCTGTTGTTTCCTTTGAAAATAGTAGGCTGAATATAGTACCCGTCTTCCAGGTCTTCACCCAAATGGTTTACCGCTCCTCCTACCAATACTTCTGCTCCTTCTTCTACTCCTAATTGGATATAGGACAGGATTTTATCTTTCTGAATCTGTGAAGCCTGTGCTCCCATCATGACCGTTTTATCCAGTGGATTTCCTACTTTGATGGCTTTTACTCTTTCGATCACCCTTTCAATAAAGGCATCTGCGATATCTTCCTGAACCAGCAGTCTTGAAGGGCATGTACAGATCTCTCCCTGATTAAGGGCAAAAAGAACGGCTCCTTCTATTGCTTTATCTAAAAATTCATCATCAGCATCCATCACAGAGCTGAAGAAAACGTTAGGTGACTTTCCTCCCAATTCCAAGGTTACAGGAATGATATTTTCTGTTGCATACTGCATCACCAGACGCCCTGTAGCTGTAGAACCTGTAAAGGCTGCTTTGGCTACTTTGGGATTGGTCACTAAGGCTCTTCCAAGCTCTGCTCCAAATCCGTTAACAATATTGATCACACCCGCAGGTAAAAGGTCTCCAATAAGCTCCATCAAAACCATGATGGAAACAGGGGTGCTTTCTGCCGGTTTCAACACCACACAGTTTCCTGCTGCCAATGCCGGAGCCAGTTTCCAAACAGCCATTAGTATCGGGAAATTCCAAGGAATGATCTGCGCGATCACTCCAAGAGGTTCATGAACAATCAGCGATACGGTATCTTTGTCCAGCTCGTTGTGCGATCCTTCGTCAGCACGGATTACGGAAGCGAAATATCTGAAATGATCAATGGCCAATGGTAAGTCTGCTGCAAGCGTTTCTCTTACCGCTTTACCATTATCTATTGTTTCTACTATAGCCAGATATTCTAAGTTCTGTTCTATCCTGTCTGCAATTTTGTTCAGGATAATACTTCTTTCTGTAGACGAGGTGTTTTTCCAGGTACGAAATGCTTTTTCTGCAGCATCTACGGCCAGTTCCAAATCTTCTTTGGAAGAATGGGCAACCTGGGTAAAGTTTTTGCCATCCACCGGAGAGACAACATCGAAATATTGTCCTTTAACGGGTGGTGTGAATTTTCCATCAATATAGTTATCATATCTGCTTTTGAACTCTGGACGCTGTAAAAGTGTCGTTGATATTGGTTCTGTAATAGTGCTCATATTAGTCTTGTTTTTATTTTTCGATACCACCAAATTACACTGAGAACCCCAAAAGAGTATAGCACAATCCTATAAAAAAAGTGTAAAATAGTGCAAGGGGTTCAATTTTAGTATTTTATTAACAGCAACGTACTCTCAAATTTTCTATATTTGAGTTACTCCCTTTTCAAAAAAATTTAGAAATGAATAACAATAGTAAGATTTTATTAAATACTCCTGAATTACGTAAGGAAAGCCAACTATTGAGTCTTGTTGAAAACCAGACGAAATTCAATCTAAACAATTGTGAGTTCAGTATTTATGAGACCCACAAGGCTGCTTTTGATGTAAAACTTCATTTTGAAAACATTGCATTTACAGCCATGCTGAGGGGTAAGAAACATATGAAACTGGATAAGAAGACGAGTTATTTTGATTATTATCCGGGGGAAAGTATTCTGGTAGCTCCGGGAGAAACCATGGTTATTGATTTTCCTGAGGCAGATGAAACTCCTACTCAGTGTATTTCTCTGAGTCTTAATCCGGATTTTATAGAGGATTCTCTCAACTACCTCAACTATCATCTTCCTAAAGTGGACGAAACTTCGCAATGGAATATTCAGCTGGATGAATATTTTCTGTTTAATAATAAAGCGCTTGCCTCTGCTACCAACAATATTATGAGAATTGCCATGGATGATAATTCACAAAAGGATATCATGGCAGATTTTGCACTCAAGGAGCTCCTCATAAGATTGATGCAGACCCAGGCAAGGAGTATGGTGGAAAAAAATATTGTTAAGAATAAATCCAGAATAGGTTTTGTGGTGGATTATATTAAAAGAAACCTACATCAGAAATTGTCTATTGACAGTATTGCAAAGCTGGCTTATGTAAGTAAATCGAATTTCTTTAAAATGTTTAAAGATGAACTGGGAACTTCCCCCAATGATTTCATTTTGCAGGAAAGAATCAGCCGTGCAAAAGAATTGCTAGCCAGCCAGACCAGCATCAAGGAAACTGCTTTTCAGACCGGATTTTCAGATACGAACTATTTCACAAGGGTATTTAAGCAATTGGAGGGTGTAACTCCGAAAAGTTATCAGGACAGGATGCTTGTGAGGTAATTTTATTGACCAAAGACTCAAGATAACTTATAAAAAAAGAGCCCCATTAATGAGGCTCTTCTTAATAAATATATTAAAATTAAATCTTAATAATTGTCATTCTGCTTAACACTAGGGTTTGCAGAGATTTCTCTGATTGGAATAGGTAATGTATATCTGTAATCACCATTTGGAAGATTTTTCACATCGATAATATCATCCGTAGGGTTTCTGTCCATACTTACATTAGCCAATACAGCAAGTCTCTTAAGGTCAATGAAACGGTGTCCCTCAAGTGCTAATTCTATTCTACGTTCTTTCAAGATATCTGCATAAGCGAATTGTGCTGATGCATAAGCAGGCGTTGTAGCCGTTCCTTGGTAATTTCTTGCCGCTCTTACTTGTTGGATCAAATCATGAGCTGCTGTAAGGTTTCCTGCTTTCACTTCAGCTTCAGCCAAAATGAAATACATTTCTGATAATCTGAAAACTTTTACATCATTTCTTGTAGCTGTACTTGTTTTACCAGGGTATTTGTCAATAACCAATCCATCAGTTCTTGTATTTCCAGCAGTTGCACTTGCATAGTTAGCCTTTGGTGTTTCTGTAGGATCTACATAAGCATATCTTCTGATATCTCCAGGAGTACCTGTGAATAAATTATATAGATTTCTTCCCCAGAACCACATTGGAGAACCAGTAATATTTGACTGGTTTGTATTCCATCTTGAACCAATTGATCCTCCAGCTCCTAATGGAAGTCTGTTTAGAGAGAAGATGATTTCTCCTCTTGAAGAATCATTCCAAAGGTTTCTATATGGATTGAAAGAACTTGCTACATCATAAAATGGTACATTCCATTCTTTAGATCCAACAACAAGATTATTAATAGTAGATGGAGATGCCTGAGTTAATGATAAAGTTGAATTTGTTATAACTTCCTGTGCATATTGCTTTGCTAAGGTTGTATTTCCTCTATATAAATTGAAACGTGCAGTAACAGCATTTACAAAAGTTTTATCTGTCAAATATCTTCCTTCAGAAGGATACCCTGCTTGACCAGGATATAATAAAATATTTCTTGCGTAATCTAAGTCAGCATTAATGAAATCATATACATCCTGATTCTTAGCTCTTGGCAATTGTGCATCGGTAGCTGGAACATCTTTCAGAAGGATTACTCCTAATGCATTAGGATCCTTCATATCAGGAGAGAAATAAGCCTCTAACTGTACATAGCAATATGCTCTGATCGCTCTTGCCTGAGCAATAATCGCATCGTACTGTTTTTGTTCTGCTGCAGAAGAAGGTGTAATTTTCTTTGCCCCTTCAAGAAGTCTGTTAACTCTGTTGATTACTTTATAGTTATTCATCCAGATCCCATCACTTGAAGCTGTACTTACAGTTCCTCCTGTTACAACAGCACTAGATGGGTCAAGGAAAAATCTGTGTAGAGAATATTCCTGTCCTCCACTACCAGATCCTGGTTTTACTTCGTCTGTAAATACAGCAGTGAAGTAGATCTCATCAATTGGATCCAACTGAGCATATACAGATCCGTTTAAAACTTCATTAAGGTTAGCAACACTTGTATACAGATCTTGCTCCTGTAATTCTCCCGGCTGCTTTATATCAAGTGCATCCTGACAGCTGTTCAGCGTAAATGCTGCAGATGATAAGGTTGCTACAACTAATATTGTATTTATAATTCTTTTCATAATTCTTCTCTATTAAAAATCAACATTTAAACCTACAGATACGGTTTTTGGGTTAGGGTAAACATTTAGTGAATACGTAGTAATTGGCTCTGGATCGAATCCTTTCCAATCTGTCCAAGTATAAAGGTTCTCTGCCTGAACAAATACTTTGATTCCTTTTACCGGCAGTTTACCTAATTGACTTTTGCTAAAGTTATATCCAATAGAAATATTCTTAAGTCTGATAAAGTCTGATCTGTGTAAGAATCTGTCTGAAGAACCTAAGCTTAGGTTATTAGCTTTTAATCCAGGTACATCAGTATCTCTGTTATCAGGAGTCCAAGCGTTCAATAAATCAGCAGAAAGGTTTCTGTTTGCAGCTGCGCTTGGGTCCATAATCCATGATTGTAAGTTATCATAGATCCATCCTCCTTGTTGGAAAGAGAATAAAGTATCAAGGAACCATCCTTTGTGTTGTAAATTGAATCCGAAACCTCCTGTAAACTTAGCATATCTTGATTTTCCAGTCAATACTCTGTCTGCAGATGTTGGAGCTTCAGTAATATTTCCGTTTTTGTCAAGGAACTGTAAGTTTCCGTTATCACGATTTACACCAACGTATGAATATAGCTGATATTGACCAGCAGGTCCACCGATAGCATTTACCACATCTCCTGCAAGGTTTTCGCTGTTCATAGAAACAATCTTGTTAGAGTTGTATGAAGCGTTTGCGAAAACAGATAATCTTGTATTTTCGTTTCTGATCACGTTATATTTGATCATCCCTTCAATACCTTTGTTATCAAGAATTCCGTCGTTACCTCTGATTGAGTAGTACCCTGTAACTGATGATCTCTGAAGGTCGTTGAACATTCTTGATGTTCTTTTCTGATAGTAATCAAAACTACCTTCAATTAATCCTTTATAGTTAAAATCCACTCCAATGTTGCTTTGTTTTACCTGCTCCCACTCTAAGTAAGGGTTTGATAAGTTAACAAAGTTATATCCTAATAAATTCTGGTATCCTGAGAATCCATTATAAAGATCAAGGAAGTTATTTGGAAGAAGTGCTAACGGGTTAGCATTGTCACCAGCAATTCCTAAGTTTTGGTTACCTGTAGTACCGATTGAAGCTCTTAACTTTAGCAATCTGAATCCGGAATCAGCCATGAATTCTTCTTTGTCAACATTCCATCTTGCCGCTACTGACCAGAAAGTCTCCCATCTGTTGGTAGGAAGGAAACGGTAAGAACCATCTCTTCTTACAACTCCACTTACTCCATATTTATCTTTGTAATCGTAGTCTGCTGTTGCAAAATAAGCCAGCGTACCAGCAGTTACTTTTGTAGCACTGTTAGAAGGTCTGTAAATGTTTGGTGTATCCGGGTTGAATGGAATATAACCAGTTCCAGCACCAAATTCCCACTGTAATGGGTTCAAACCGTTTTGTCTTTGAGTCGTTGAAGTTACATGAGCTTTGATATAATCCAAGTATGCAGCAGCACTAATCGTGTGATCTCCAAAAGTTTTATTGAATGAAATATTCGTAATACTGTTGAATGTTAAATCTCTTGTTGTTGAAAAATCTTCAAATCCTCCATATCTTGATCCATCTCCTTTAGCAACGCTAATAGAAAGATATCCTAGTGGTGATCTTGCAAAATTTCTTTCGTATTGTTTGTACTCAATACCTGTTCTGTTTCCAACGCTTAAATAATCTGTAATTTTATAGTTTACGTTAGCATTAGCAGAGATACTTAATTCAGTAAATCTGTTTCTGATCCCTCCATTGATGTTATCCTGAAGAATCCATTGTCTGTTGTTAGCAGCATCTGCTCCTACAGCATTGTAAAGCTCCTGTCCGTTTGCATATGGAGAAGGGGCGATATATGGTCTTGAAAGTACTCCTCCGAATAAAGGATTCTGAAGGGTATTGTTAGCAATACCTGTGTTTGTTTCATCATCCAGCTGATTTCTTCTGGAATATCCTAACCCCATGATCGCACCGAAAGTCAGTTTCCCGTCTTTCGTCTTACCATTAAGGTTGTTTCTCATCGTAAATCTCTTGAAGTCTGTAGATCTTACAGTACCTTCGCTATCAAGATATCCTAAAGAGAAAAAGTTATTGATGTTTTCTCCACCTCCTGTAATTGACAGGTTGTGTTGTTGAGAAATACCAACACGGGTAAATTGTTTGTTCCAGTCAGTATTGGTTCCCCAGTTATTGATCTGATCTTGAGATAAAGTATTCCCTAATCCCGTTTGTAAATTCTTTTGAAGCTGTAAAAGTTGTCTACCGTCTGCCATGTTATAGTCAGAAGTAGGTAATTTACTGAAAGAAGTTAATGCATCGTAAGACACCTTCAGTCCAGAATTAAATTTTCCTCCTTTAGTAGTAATTACAACAACCCCATTCGCAGCTCTGTTACCATAGATCGCAGTTGCCTGAGCATCTTTCAGGATACTGAACGTATCAATGTCATACGAGTTCAGGTTTCTGAACTGAGAACCGGAAGTAATTACCCCATCCACAACGTATAGAGGATCTGTAGAACCATTAAGGGAACTTGTACCTCTGATCAAAATATTGAATTTTCCAGAACCTGGAGATCCAGATGCTGAATTCACTACAATCCCGGGAGCTGTACCCTGAATCGAGTTCAGTACCGAGATATTAGGTCTGTTTTCTAAGGTTTCAGCACCAACTGTTACTGAAGATGAAGTTGTTTTAGCTTTAGTAGCAGTCTTGCTATATCCTAAAACAACAACTTCCTCAAGTTTTGTCTCCTTGTCCTTACTGTTCTTAGAGTCCTTTTCCTGAGCTAATACAGTCTGTCCTGTAAAAAACAAAACACCGACTGTCAAAACGCTTAATTTCACATTCATATTAACAGATTTTAATATATTCAAGTGACAAATATGTCAATAAATATCTGTAACATCAATTCATTAAACGCTGAAAACAGGCTTCTGGAACGGGCAGATTCACACCCATACTTAAAAAATGATAGAGAATCATTTTAATTATATTTAAAAAATTAACAAAAAATAAGTCAATTTTAATATTAACGGAATTTTAATAAATTTAAAAATTAAAATCAATTTTCATTCATTGAAAACAAATAGTTAAAAAAATAAACCTAAATAATCGATATACGCGAAAAAAATAAAATAAACTCATTCTTAATTTGAGGCAAAATGGAGAAAAAAACACCTTATTTTCTTAAATTTTATATAAAAAATACACTCTTACAGGCAGAGAACCCCTGTTTTAACATAGTCTCGCTGAGATAAAAATTAAAAAACTATTAATATACTATATTCAGAATTCGGTTGAAGTCCCCAATATTTTCACAGTTATTCTCTGTATTTTTTTAACCTTTTCAGCATTAAACTTAAAAATAATTCAACTTAAAAAATGATGAAAATTCACTCTATTTTTACCTTGATAAAAAAGTAAAACACCCCAAAATATGGGGTGCTTTTATATTCAATTCAGGATTATTTTACTTCTGAAAGCTATAATATCTGGCTCCGATCAAAACAGGATTTTCAGTTTCAATAGAAACAAGCCCGAAACCTTTATACGTTCTGTTTACCGATTCTTTCAGTTGTTTTCTGTGAAGTTTTTCATAGGTTTCAAAATCAACAGCGGTTCTTTGGTCCAGATTTTCGAATAAGTTCCATTTTTCTGCTACTTTTCTCCAGTTGTCAGAAACCTTACCTGCAAAAACCTTTGACTTTGAACCACTTCCATAGCCTACAAAACCAATTTCCTTTCCTGAAAGCTCTTCATTTTCATTAAAAGATGTTTGTAATGCGGAAAGAAATGCCATAAAGATGGAAGCTGTATACATATTTCCTATTTCAGAAGAGGCTCTCTGTGTCTTTTCTATTTTATCATTGATTAATTTCAGATAATTTTCAGATTTTGCAACGGCTTTCTGTTCATCCGCAGTTTCATAAGAAAGACCATTCTCTTGGCTGTAGATCTCAGTAAAAACTCTTTTTCCATGAAAAGCATAGGGAAGGTGAAAAATAATGTATTCCCAGTTTTCATAAGGTTTTTTCTGTCCTGTAACTTCTTTATAATGGCTGTAGGCTTCTTTTATTCGATCCTGATAGCACTGATTGGAATACTGTCCATCAAAAACAGGTTCGTCCGTAAAAATTTCAATTTTTTCAGGGTATGTTTCCGGCGCACCATTCAAGTCCTCTTTATTATATAATCTTCTCGGTTTGAAAAAATCAAAGACACTTTCAGAAGCTACTCCCCAGTTATTTTCAATTTCAAGAAGGTCCGGCTTTGATGAAACCAACAGGGCCACTGCTCCACCTCCTTGTGTATATTCTCCTGAAGAGGCCAATTCATATTTGGCGTAATCACTGGCAATCACTACTGCTTTTTTATCAGGATTCACTCTTACAAAATCCAGTGCATTATGCAAGGCATCTACCCCTCCTACACAAGCAAAGGTCATATCCAGAACGTCACAGTTTTTGAAACATCTTGCTCCCAATTCCTCTTCCAACACCTTTTCCACCATCTGTACCGCATAGGAAGCCGTAGGTTTTGCTGCATCCACAGCACTTTCTGTTCCCAGATATACTCTTGCTATTTCCTTAGGATTGATATCGTAATCTTTTATAAGCTTCAGTAATGCTTCTGCTGCAAAAGTTGCCGCGTCTTCATGAACATCAGAAAGTCCCATTTTATGAAGACCTAACCCTTTTTCCAATTTCGCTGGTTCTATTCCTCTTTTTTCTGCTAAATCCTTAATCTCCAAATATAAACCAGGCACATAATAGCCCGCTGCTTCAATTCCAAAACTCATAATTGTCTAAATTTTAAACGAATTTATGAAAGATAATGCAAAAAACAACCGTAAAAACTACTGATTTTTGTAATATTACTAAAAACCAAATAGGAAGTCTGTATAACAACACCCTTCAGTACTATGGCATTTGAAATTAATTACTTTATAGGAAGTTTAGACACTTATTTTCGACAGGATGAAATGAGCGTTTTATTCTTTTATGCAAAAGACATTGATCTTGAGCTCACCAAAAAACTGAATTATCTTTTGGATAAGAAAACATCCTATATGATACATCATAATATGAATATTTCAGGTTTAGACAATGATGATCCTTTGCCTGCCTATTATCATACGGATGACATAGAAGCTGCTATTCGGTTTATCTCAACTCAGCTTATTCCTGCTATGGAAAAAGAAACAGTAAATATGGATGAAAAATACGGAGGCAGTATGAGTCGTTTTATTGATCTCATTAATAACTATCCTAACGATTCTTTAGGTTTCATGCTATATGTCGCCCATGATTATGTTCCATATGAAATGACCTATTATATTGATCAGGCTAATGAAATGAAAGATCTGCTTCAGGAGTCTCTGAATTTAAAAACTCCAATAATCATTAATTATACGGATTAATATGTGATGGATAGTTATTTTATATCTTAAAGTAAGATCATACACTCACCAATAAAAGAGCCGGCAAAATCTGCCGGCTTATCTACTTATTTATAATTTTCAATTGCTTTATTGATAACGTCAATCTGCTTGTTGATGCTTGCTGCATTTTGTGGATTTTGTTTCAGCAATTCCATTTTTTTGCTCAAGCCATCTTTCAGGATCTGAACCATCATCATTTTTGCCTGTGGGTTATCTGCCATTTGGTTTTTGGCATATCCCGCAATTTTTGTGACGCTTTCCGTTGCTTTCAGGTTATCTGAAGTCATAATCCAATTGAATCCTTCTTCTGCTGCTTTTCCTAATTCCGGATTCTGGAATTTAATAAATGGATAAAATGTTGCAAGCGGTGTAATATTTTCCATTTGAGAAGTAATTTTATTCTTCACAATAATCGGAAGCAATTGTGCCTGCAGCTCATCCGAAGCTCCTTTCATATCAATTTTATCAGCCAGATTATTGGCTCTTGACGGATCTATTGAAAGAATGGCACTCATAGAACTTCCTCTCACAGCATTTGAAACAACATTAACTCCTTTTTCAAATAAGGGAATGTATTTCTTATCTTTTGTCTTTCCTAAAGCGGCAATAGCGGCAGCCTGAGTTAAGGTTTTAGGATCATTTGAAGCCAATTTTTCAACATCAGCGCCTAATGCTTTCATCTGCTCAGGATTGGTAAGATCTATTAATCCCAATGCTTTTATTCTTATTCTAAAGAATGGATCTTTCAATGCGGCAGCTAATAACTTTACGGCAGCAGGACTTTTTCCAACCTGATCTTTTATTCCCGTTAAAGCATTATATCTATTTTTAAATTCCTTAGAGTTTGTAAACTGCATCAGGTTCTGCTCCGGGGTTTTGGTATCGGTAATATCTGCCAATAAAACTCCGTCAGCATTAATGTTTACCAGATCCGGAGTCTTAGAAACATCAAAACTGAATGTATTCTTTGCCTCTGCATTTACCCAGACATTATATCTTTTTGGCTTTCCGTTGTCATATACATCTATTGCCAGAGGGAACTCAAATGGTTTTTCCTGAGTTTGATTAATAGTAACCGCCACCTGTTTTTTCACAGGTTCAAATGTAGTTGAGTAATTGATTTTGGGGTTTCCGCTTCCAAAATACCATTGATTAAAGAACCAGTTTAGATCTTTCCCTGAAACTTTTTCAAAAGAAAGTCTCAGCTGATGTGCTTCTGCGTTCTGATATTCGTTGGTTTTCAGATAATCATTCATTCCGGCAAAGAAGGCATCATCTCCAAGATAGTTTCTCAGCATATTGAGAATTCCTCCTCCTTTCTGATACGTTACCAGGTCAAAAACATCTTCACGGGAATCATAATTGAACCTCACCAGATTCTTATTGAAGTCTGATGGATTGTGAATATACTGATTCACGTCTGACATCAGGTGATAGTCTGCCTGGTCTTTTCCGTACTTATATTCGTTCCAAAGGTATTCGGAATAGTTGGCAAAAGATTCATTGACGGTAAGATTACTCCAGCTTTCTGCAGTAACCAGGTCTCCAAACCAATGATGGAACAATTCGTGGGCAATGGTATCCTCCCATTTATTTTCATCTATAAGCTGTCCCGGTTTCTGAAGGATATCACTTCCGTGAAGTGTCGCCGTCGTATTTTCCATCGCTCCACTCACATAATCCCTGCCTGAAATCTGAGCATATTTCGCCCATGGATAGTCATAGTTCAGTTTTTTAGAGAAAAAGTCGATCATTTCCGGAGTATTACCGTAGATCTGCTTGGCATAAGGTTCGTATGCTTTTTCGATGTAATAATCAACCGGAATATTTTTCCATTTGTCTTTTACAATAGCATATTCCCCTACCCCCATAAAGAAAAGATAGGTAGAATGTCTTTTATCCATCACCCAGTGATCAGTTCGCAGGTTATTGGACTCCTTTTTAGATTCTTTCAGAATACCGTTGGAAAGGGTAACATATTTATCAGGAACGGTCATGTAGATTTCCTGTGTTGTCTTTTGATTCGGTTTATCGATAGTCGGAAACCATGCAGAAGAAGATTCTGTCTCTCCCTGAGTCCAGATCTGTGTCGGCATATCCGGATTTGTTCCCTGAGCATTGATAAAGTAAAGTCCCTTCGCATCATTGATCGCCATACTTCCTTCCTGTTTTACTTCGTTCGGGCGGGATGTGTATTTGATATAAACTGTATAATCCTGATTTTTCTGGTATGTTTTATCCAGGGTAATTTTCAGGACATCGCCTTTGTATTCGTATTTTAAAGGGGATTTTTTACCGTTATTGTCAAGAGCTACTTCATGAATCAGCATTCCTTTTGCATCAAGTGTCAGTTCGTTTGCAGCATAAAAATAAGGTGAGGCAGTAAGCCACTCTTCCCCATTCATCTGTTCTTTCTGATAATCGAAATCTACTTTCAGCTTCGTGTGTTTAAGTTCTGTTACTTTGGTATGGGTAGCTCTGTACACTTTTTCCCTTCCTGAAGTCTCAGTTTGTGCTGATACGTTTGCGGAAAATAAAATCCCAAGTATAGCAATTGATAGAATGGCCTTTCTCATCGGTCTACTTTATTATTTTTTAGATTTATTTTTTTATGATGATATCGAAAATATCATTGACTAAGGTTTCATAGTCTCCTTTTTTAAGTTGTTCCTTCGTTTTTGCAAAAGCTTTTTTCAGTTCGCTTTCAGGATTTTCGTCATCAACTATTTCTACCGAAGCGACTCCTTTCAGCTGAAGTACTGCATTTTTCAGTGCTTCAATATCTGCATTTCCTTCAATATCGATTTTTAAATACTTCATGATTTATTTTTAAACATTTGAAATTTATGATCTTCAACTTATTAAGCTCCCTCTTTTCAAAGAGTTGAATGAGCCTCAGTTGTTCTTTCAAATTTAAGAAACAATTGCCAAAAGAAAGTGTGCTTACCTGTTTATCTCAAGATAATTTGTGGTATCGAATAGTTTGCGCATTATTTTTCTGTTTTTAGAATAGAATACTGCCTCGCCATTTACTTTCTATCTGAAATGTAAACATGGGTTTTTGAGGATATAATAACGTTCCGGACAGTGAATAAGGTACAGGCCGGACCAGTCTCAAATACTGGGGGAATAATTCAATATAGATGTTTTTTGACATTTAGTTATGAAAGATAGTACAGCTATTAAGCATATGCTTGCTCAGAATCGATATTCAATCGATTCACTGCTTTGCTCACTGAAAATAAAACGGAACTGAAAATAAATCTTTGCGTGGTATAAAATCCAGAATTAGGATTCTCCAACTTTTAAGACTGATTCGGAATTTAATTCTGACGCAAAGTTTTAAAAAGTTGACATCATTTTTTTAAGAAGGCAAAGTCGGAATCAATTTCATTGATTCTTTCTAAGCGATCGGATAACCATAATGCTTTATCAAAGGTTTACCACAGTTTTTTTACTTAGCCCCCAACTTTTGTGCTTGATCCTGCAAGGCTAGCTGTCCTTATATTTCAGTATTTATGACAAAAAGGAAATGTCTTCTATTAAAGTGAAAATAATAGAAGGATATTGATAAAAAGGATTAGATAGATATAACAGTATATTAAATGGCTACAGGAGCTTTAATCCCAGGATGCGGATCATAATTCTCCAAGGTAAAGTCTTCAAAATTAAAATCAAAGATGTCTTTAACCTCTGGATTCAACTTCATTGTCGGAAGTGATCTGGTCTCTCTTGCAAGCTGTCTGTTGACCTGTTCAAAGTGGTTATTATAGATATGAACGTCTCCGAAGCTGTGAACATAATCTCCTACTTCCAAATCACAAACCTGAGCTACCATCATCAACAGCAATGCATAGCTTGCAATATTGAACGGTACTCCAAGGAAAACATCAGCACTTCTCTGATAGAGCTGTAGAGATAATTTACCATCTGCTACATAAAACTGGAACAGTGCATGACAAGGCGCCAATGCCATATTGGGTATTTCCGCCACATTCCATGCTGACACAATGAGTCTTCTGGAATCGGGGTTCTTTTTGATCTGGTCTATTACTTCTGTGATTTGGTCCACAATTTTTCCGTCAGCTCCATTCCAGCTTCTCCATTGTGCTCCGTACACGGGTCCCAAATCTCCATTTTCATCCGCCCATTCATCCCAGATGCTTACTCCGTTATCTTTAAGGTATTTGATATTCGTATCTCCCTTCAGAAACCAAAGCAATTCATAAATAATGGACTTCAAATGCACTTTTTTAGTCGTTACCAATGGAAATCCTTTTGACAGATCGTATCTCAACTGATATCCGAAGACACTTCTTGTTCCGGTGCCCGTTCTATCGGTTTTATCAGTTCCGTTATCTAAAATATGCTGTAAAAGATCCAGGTAGTTTTGCATTTTGAATGGGATTTTAAGTTTTCAAATTTAGTAAAAACCATCAAAAAAAGCACTCCTTTTTATGAATGCTTTTTATAGAGACTATCTCTATTTTCTATTAAACAGCTGTTTATCTGTGATCTAACATCTTATATTTTTACCATATATTTTCAATCGTCTGGCTAATGGTGTTCACAGTGAATGATTCTCCTGTTTTTTTACCATACATCACTTTTACCAAAGGAGATTCAGCCGAAACAGTCATGACTTTCTGATTGTCAACAGCAATCTCTCCCATTGATACAGAGATATAAAACAACCCCTTATTGGTTTTCACCAATGCTCCGTTCTGAACTTTCTCTGACGGATCGGACGTTATTTTCTGCAAAACAGCCTGCTGGTTCAAAACTTCATTAAGCTGTCTCTGGAGATTATTAATTTCCTGCTGAAGCATTTCTCTGCCGGTTTCATATTTATCACCCATTGAGCTTTTCGTATCATTATTGGAAGCTCGTGTTTCTGCGATAAGGTTTTCAAAAGACTGGATTTTGTCCGCAGCTTTTGCTTTAATTATATTTATTATTTCTTGTTTGTTCATGGTAACACTGGGATTTTTTATTGTGAGTGGTAAACCACCCCGTCAAAATCATAGATTTCGACACCCCTCCAGCGGAGGGGAATTGAGCACCGTTTAAAGACTATCCATTAAGGTTTTACAATTTCAGCCAAAATTTTATGGCTTTCATTTTTGAAATACAGCGTATTCTGAAACCTGGAAGCTGAAATCTTTTCCAGCATTGAAATCTCTTTTTGTTTTATCAAAAACATTTCCGAATGTTCCTGATACATGTTCGTCTTCAATTGAAAAGTTAACAGGTTCTTTCGACATATTCAGAACTACCAGTACTTCATCTTTTCCGTTTTTTCTTACATACGCCAGAATCCTGTCATTGGCTGTAGTATTCAAAAGATAGGTCGTCACATTGGAATCTCCTCCTCTTAGAGCCGGATTGGAAGCTTTTAACTCCAGTAATGTTTTATAGAAATCTGCTGTCTGGTACGTATTGGTCCATTTGATAACATCTTTTTCGAAAAACTCCAGTCTTTTCATGTTGGGAAGTTCCTGACCTGAATATAATAACGGAACTCCATTCCATGTTGCTGAGAATACAGCCATAGGTTTTGTGATGACTCCATATTTTTCATACTCGGTCCCATTCCATGAGTTTTCATCGTGATTTGTTGTAAACCAAGCTCTCATTGAAGCATCTCCAATATTAGAGTATTGTTTCAAAAGGTCTTTAAGCTCCTGAAGAGGTTCATTCTTTTTATAATAGTCGGCAGATTTGTGCATCCACTTCCAGGAATAGCTGGCGTCAAAAACTTTTCCATATTCGGGACTTTCCAACTCATCAAATTCCCCCAGCCAGAAAAGAGGTTTTATTTTTTCTACTTCAGGACGTGCCTGCTCCCAAAAATCTACTTCTACCCATGAAGCCAGATCACATCTGAAACCGTCAATACGGGTTTCCTGCACCCAAAATTTCATAGCATCTATCATCGCCTGGCGCATTTCCTGATTTTTATAGTCTAGCTCAATGATATCATCCATTCCTGAAGCGATATGGAATTTACCATCGGGGTCTTTCAAATAAAATTCTGGATGTGTTTTGGTCCACACATGATCCCATCCGGTATGATTGGCAACCCAGTCTATGATCACTTTAAATCCTAATCTGTGCGCCTCATTTACCATATCTTTAAAATCCTGCAGAGTGCCGAATTCAGGATTAATGGAGGTATAATCTGCTGCGGCATATGGGCTTCCCATACTTCCTTTTTTATTCTGCTGGGCAATGGGGGTAATGGGCATAAACCAGAGTGTTTTTACTCCCATAGATTTCAGGCGGGGCATTTCTTTTGCAAATGCTTTGAAAGTTCCTTCCTGAGTATATTGTCTTATGTTGACTTCGTAAATATTCGTGTTATGTTTCCAATCTTTTGGCAGTTCTGTCATCTTCCGGGTATTTTTTTGAGTGGTACAGGAAACAATTCCCAGACCAATTACAGCTAACAAAATTAATTTTTTCATTAAACTATTTTTAACAAAAGTAAGGATTGTTTTTTGAGAAAAAGTAAAAGGGAAAGTGAAATCATTAAAAGGTTAATGGGTGAATTTGCGAATCAGCTTACTGGCAGTAAGCAGGTGAATAACTATTTTTGAAAATTTGTTTTTTGCCATAAAAAAGCCCCGGATCAAAATCCAGGGCTCATTATATTTTGTTGACTATCTTTCTTCGTCATTGTCATCCTCATCATCAAAGACATCATCGTTGTAGTCTTCTTCTTCCTCATCATCGAAGCTGTCATCATCTTCATCTGAAAAATTTCCTCCTGCTACAAAATCATCATCAAAACCGAACTCATCATCTGCCAGAGGCATTGCTGATTTTCTTTTGGATCCTCCAGCAGTTCCATTTTTGCTAGGTGCTTTCAATGGAACATTTCCAAATCTGTATACTGTGATCGGATAGTTTACGCCTTTTGTTTCTTCAATGACTTCTACAAGCTCACAGAAGAATTCCCAAAGGTCTAGCAGCCCATACTGAAACTGTGCTTTGTCACCTGCATTTGCAAAAGCCTCATCAATGTAAACATCTGACATAATTTCGCCATCACCATCATCACTCATATCTTCCAATGGGACACTTTTTACGATCGTTCCGTCATCTTCTAACAGATTAAAAGTAGAAAGCTCATCTCCCTGCAGACTGAATGCACTTTTAATTCCTAAATGTAAGTTCCATAACGTTTGTTTTCCCTTAACTTCGATATCTCGGAAAATATCTTCTTTCGCATCTAATATTACGCGGATTTTGTAAACCATATCAGTTTCTTAAATTACTTTTTTGCCTTTATAATTATGATAAATCTCTGGTGCAAATATATAATAAATGACATGTGACAAAAAAATATTTCAGGATTTTTTAAAATATTTTTTTTTCTTACATTTTGCAGGAATTATTTACTTTTTTCGAGCATAAAACTGAATTTCGTTCCTTCAAGGTAGACACTTTCTACAGTAATATTTTCGTTATGAGCTTCAAGGATGTGTTTTACAATCGCCAGTCCCAGTCCGGAACCGCCTTCTCTCCTGCTTCTGCTGGTTTCTACACGGTAAAATCTTTCGAAGATCCTTGGAAGAAGTTCAGATTTTATTCCCATTCCGTTGTCTATTACCTCTATCAGTACCTTATTTTTAAGGACACTGGTTTTTACAATGACTTTTGCTTCCTGTCTGTTGGCATAATGAATGGCATTGGAAATAAGGTTAATGAAAACCTGAGAAATTTTCTGTTTATCAGCTTCCACAAAAATCTGTGGATGAAGGGTCTGTATTTGTAAGGTGGTATTTCGTTTTTCAGCTTCAAGATCAAGCAGATCGAAGATTTCCTTGATCAGAAGATTGACATCAAATTTTGAAACGGTAAGGTTGATTTCGCCTGCTTCCAGCCTGTTGATCATATCCAGGTCTGTTACAATAGCAATAAGTCTTTCTACGGATTTGTCTATTCTTTCCAGATATTTATCCCGGATGGTAAGGTTGTCTACCCCACCGTCTCTTAAGGTTTCCACATATCCCTGGATAGAAAATAAAGGTGTTTTCAATTCGTGGGAAACATTTCCGATGTATTCTTTACGGTAGCTTTCCATCTCTTTCATCATATCAATTTCTGATACCTGCTGCTGATTGAGATCTGAAAACCTTTCCCCTAATTCTTTGATCGTGATATTTTCATCGTGATTCTGAACTATTTCCTGGGGAAGAAATCCGGAAAGACCTTTTACCTGTTTTCTGCTGTAGTAATTGAAAAGAAGTTCCAACACTACAGAGTTAATCAGAAAGATCAGGATAATACAGATCAAAAGACCCGTTTTGAACAAAGGGGTCTCATAATAGATATCTTTCAGTGAATCGAATACGACTACTAAAAGGAACATTACCAGTGTCAGCAGACAAGAGGCAACGAGGGTAAGTCTGTAAAATTTCAATTTTACAACATTTTAATGATTGAACGTAAAGGTAAGATTTCTAAATAATTAAACGATCAGTTTATATCCAATCCCTTTTAATGTCTGAATCGTATTGATTCCTAGTTTTTCTCTTAGCCTTCTGATATGAACATCGATTGTTCTTTCTCCTACAATCACATCATTACCCCAAACTTTTTCCAGAATCTCTTCTCTTTTGAAAACTTTTTCAGTGTTGGAAGCCAAAAGGTAAAGCAAATCAAATTCTTTTTTAGGAAGAAGAAATTGCTGTCCGGCTTTGGAAACTCTGAAGTTATCTTTGTCGATAACAAGGTCTCCGATTTCGATTAGTTTTGCATTATCAGAAACCTGAGAGGTCAACTGTAATAATGCATTCACTTTAGAGATAAGGATTTTCGGTTTGATCAGTTTTACGATGTAATCATTGGCACCCGCCTGAAAACCTGCTAACTGAGAAAATTCTTCGCTTCTTGCAGAAAGGAACACGATAAGTGTTTTTTGAAGTTCTTTCACTTTACGAAGTTCCTGACAGGTTTCTATACCATCTTTCTCAGGCATCATGACATCTAGTAAGATAAGGTCCGGAACAATTTCCTTTGCTTTTTCTATACCTTCATTACCATTGGTCGCTGTATAGATATCATACCCTTCCTTTTCCAAATTGTAAGACAGAATCTCTAAAATGTCCAGTTCATCGTCTATTAAAAGAATTTTTTTGCTCATCTTCTAGTTTAAGAATTCCCACAAAATTAATTATTTCAATTGATTTTATCTATCCGTCAAATGTTAACTAATTATTAAAAAACAACATTTTAACTTAAAATTACAAAATCAATAAAAAAATTAAACATTAAATACACATAAATCAAATATACGAAACAATATTGGAAATTAAAACAAAAAATATAATTAAAAAAATTAAACATCAATAACCACCTGTACCGCTCATTCGTTCATACAAACTTCACAATTAATTAAGATTATCCTAAAGTTTTCTTAAAAACTTAGCCCTTATTTTGCCCTTGAAAAAGAAGTAAAAGAAGTAAAATGAAAAAACAACTCCACAAGAGCATTATGCTACTTGCCTTGTTTTCTGCTGGCTATGCCTTTGCACAGAGTCAGATTCTGGAAGGTAGGGTATTGGATGAGAAAGACAACACTCCTATAGAAGGAGTAAAGGTAAAAGTAAATGGCCAGGAAGTAACCACTGACATTTCCGGATACTACTCTATCAACCTATCCCCTGGTGCCAATTACATTGTAACGGTAAGTTCCAATGGGTATAACAGAAAAGAGATCAGTGAGGTTATTATAAAGAATGAAGGTAATACTCATCTTGATATCGTTCTGGATAAGCCATCTACTAAGGAAAAAGAAATCGAGGGAGTTGTCATAAAATCAAACGCCAGAAAAGAAACCATAGCCTCTACAATCGGTTTACAGAAAAACGCCGGTGTAGTTTCTCAGGTTATCGGAGTTGAAGCTATCAAAAGAAGTCCGGACAGAAACACGGGTGAAGTTCTGAAAAGAGTTTCAGGGGTGAGTTTATCTGAAGGAAAATATATCGTAGTAAGAGGGTTGTCAGACCGTTACAACCAGGCGATGTTAAATGGTATTCAGCTATCCAGTACGGAACCAGACAGAAAGACCTTTTCTTTTGACCTTTTCCCTGCAAATGTTATCGAAACTCTTGTTATCAACAAAACTTTCATTCCTGAATATACCGGAGAATGGGGAGGAGCTTTGATTCAGGTAAATACTAAAGATATTCCCAATAAAAATTTCTTCAATGTTCAGGTAGGTGTAGGAGGAAACACAGCTACTATGGGACAGGAATTCCATATGCAGAAAGGTGGAAAATGGGATTTTTTAGGAATTGATGACGGCTACAGAAAGCTTCCTACCAATATGCCTGCAAAAAATGCGTTCAGCATTCTCACTGAAGGTCAGAAAACAGATATTGGTAAAGGATATACAAAGAACTTAGGATACAACAGTATTGGATATCCTGAAAATTTAAGTTTACAGCTTGACGGAGGTTTCAATACAAAGCTTTTCGGAAAAGATTTAGGGGTAATTGCAGTATTAAACTACAGTAACAATAAAAGAAGAACCGAATCTACCAATCGTTTCTTTACCATCAACGACCAGCTTGCTGACACCAACTTCGATTATTTCACAGAAAAATACACCAATGATATTATTTTAGGAGGGATGTTGAATCTTTCTTTAAAATTAAACAACAACAATAAAATTTCCTTAAAGAACATCATCACCAACAATACGGTGAACCATATGTCTTTCAGAACAGGAAAAGATTTTGAATTTGATCCAATCAACGGAACAAATATTATGGCAAGGGAAATTGGATTTAAAGAAACTACTTTCTATAACTCAACCCTTACCGGTACTCATAAAATTGATGCTCTTGGCGGATTTACCGTAAACTGGTACGGAAGCTTCGGGATTCTGGACCAATATATTCCTTTGCTACAGCGTTTGCAGTATAACCAATACACAACCATGGAAGGAAGCCCTTATTTGGCATTGATTTCTAATGGTCTTTCTCAAAAATCAGGAAGTGTATTTTATTCTACTCTAAGCGATTATCTCTATAATGCAGGAGGTGATATCTCCAAGTCATTTACTCTATTTGGGCAAAAACAAACCATCAAAGGAGGTTATTTGTTCCAGGTAAAAGATAGAATATACAACTCAAGACCTTTCTCTGTAAAACTTGAAAACTTCAACCAGGGATTACTTTCCCAACCTTTCGAAACGATCTTCAATCCAGGAAATTTCGGAGGTAACGGAGGATTTACATTTGATGAAATTGCAGGAAATCAGTACAGATATATTGCCAATACCATCCTTAACGCAGGTTATTTACAGTTTGACAACAACTTCACACCATGGCTAAGAGCAGTATGGGGATTAAGAGTTGAAAACTTTGACCAGTTGGTAGGAAGCACAAAAAGAAGTGATGACCGTTTTGTAAACACTCGTGTTACTGACTTTTTACCAGCCGTTAACTTGACATTCAAGGTAAATCCTAAAATGAATATCCGTCTTGCAGGTTCACAAACTGTTGTAAGACCAGAATTTAGAGAGGTTTCTCCTTTAGCATACTATGACTTTGATTTGGGAGCTACTGTAATCGGTAACAAGTCTATTGAAAGAACAAAAATAACGAGTGCTGACGTTCGTTGGGAATATTACCCAAGAAACGGAGAAATTATATCCGTAGCAGGTTTCTATAAAAACTTCAAAAAACCCATCGAGTTATACTTCAACCAATCAGGGGTAGGAACCAGTAACACCTTCAACTACCTTAACGTAGACAAAGCTGATGCTTATGGTGTGGAAGTAGAAGTAAGAAAAAAACTTGATTTTGTAAGTGCTCTTAAAAACTTCACGTTGGGTGGAAACGTAG
The DNA here is from genome assembly GCF_003852415.1 of Chryseobacterium sp. KBW03. Classification (NCBI taxonomy): domain Bacteria; kingdom Pseudomonadati; phylum Bacteroidota; class Flavobacteriia; order Flavobacteriales; family Weeksellaceae; genus Chryseobacterium; species Chryseobacterium sp. KBW03. Next base: position 558,200 of record NZ_QAJO01000005.1, read on the forward strand.
CTTTAATTAAAAACAAAGTAACAGACGAGGCTACTAAGATAGACAGACCAATGCAGGGACAATCTCCATATACTGTCAATGTAAGTCTTCAGTATGACACTGAAAAATCAGGATGGTCTTCTACTGTACTATTCAACATGATCGGAAGAAGAATCCTTTATGTAGGAAACGATCAGGTACCCCCAATCTGGGAAGCACCAAGACCTCTTTTAGATTTCCAGCTTGCTAAAAAAATATGGAGCAACAAAGGAGAGATCAAGCTTAATGTTTCAGATATCCTGAACCGTCGTGCTAAATTCTACCATGACCTGAACGATAACGGTAAGTATGACAGTAAGGATGCTCTTGCTATTGAAAGGCTTACAGGAACCAATATCAGTTTAACACTGGGATACAATTTTTAATTCATTCAACAAATAATCTAATAAATAATTTAATTCTTTATAACATGAAAAAGTTCGTTTTATATTCTTTAATGCTTGGCGCTCTAGTATCTACTACCGCATGTAGAAATATAGAAGAAGATGGACCTACCATTATTCAAAATGGAGGTAACGGAAACGGAGAGACTGAAAACCTTATTCTTTCAGGAAAGATCACTTCCAGCCTTACGCTTAAAGCAAATAAAATCTATAAGCTAAGAGGGCTAGTATACGTAACTAACGGAGCTACTTTAACTATCGAGCCAGGTACAAAGATTGTAGGTGAAGCTGATAAAAACGGAGCTTTGATCATTACAAGAGGAAGTAAAATCATGGCAGAAGGTACTGCTGCCAACCCAATTATCTTCACTTCTGAAAAACCAAGTCCTAAAAGAGGAGACTGGGCAGGGGTAGTAATTTTAGGAAATGCTCCTACTAATGCTTCTTTCGGTGGAGCAAACGGAGTTGGAGAGATTGAAGGAGGTATCAATAACTCTGATGGTCTTGGACTTTACGGTGGAACTAATGCTGCTGATAACAGTGGTGTATTAAAATATGTAAGAATAGAATATGCAGGATATGCATTCTTACCAGATAAAGAGATCAACGGACTTACATTCGGAGGTGTTGGTAACGGAACGAAAGTAGATTACGTAGAAGTTGCTTACGCTAATGATGACAGTTTTGAATGGTTCGGAGGAACGGTAAACTGTTCTCACCTTATTTCTTACAAAGGTCTTGATGATGATTTCGATACAGATAATGGTTTCGCAGGAAATATCCAGTTTGGTATCGCAGTAAGAGATTCTCAGGTAGCTGACGTTTCAGGTTCTAACGCATTTGAGTCTGATAATGATGCTAACGGTTCTACTTTGACACCTCAGACATCCGCTACATTCTCTAACATGACGATCATCGGGCCAATCAACTCTGCGGCTCCAGGAACGATCAACGCATTATTCCAGAATGCATTACAGATCAGAAGAAACTCTTCGATCTCTGTATTCAACTCTGTATTTACAGGATTCCCAGTTGGTTTATTCATTGATGCTACCAAAGGTGCTCCAACAGATAACAATATTGTAGGGAACAAATTATTCTTTGAAAACAACGTTTTAGCAGGAAATACAACTCCTTTAAAATTCGGACCATCTACATCTACTCCGACAACTTACACATTAAACGATCTTACGACTTGGTTTAATATGAAAGGAAATACAATCCTTGCCTCTACAGCTGATGTAAAACTTGCTGGTGCATGGGCTCCTGCAGGAACTACACCAAACTTCACTCCTAGTGCCGGTTCTCCATTATTAACAGGTGGATTATTTACTAACCCTAAATTAGCTGCTTGGTTTACACAGGTAACTTACAGAGGGGCAGTAAAAGATGCCAACGATACTTGGTACGCAGGATGGACAAACTTCAACCTATAACACAATATAGCAGTTAGATTCAATTTTTAAAAGCCTTCGGAAGTATTTTCCGAAGGCTTTTTTTTATCATTATTATCTGATTTTACTGAAGTCTGACGTTTTCAACATTAAGGGGTGTTCATATTGTAAAAAGGAAAATTCCAATTTGAACAGCTGTTTTTTTATCGAATCCCAGATTGTCACAGATTCCCATATATGTTTATTGAGAAGTTTTGGCTAAAGCCATGGGAATTTATTTTTATTAAGTTTAAACGGGCTAAAGCCCGTTCCTATTGAATATAAAAATTACGAAATTTATAATCCGAATTACGAATCTCGAAACTCATTCAAAAAAATGCCATCAGGAAAAAATCCCGACAGCATTCACAAAAAAACAAGTGTATAAAAAATATATACTTCAATTAATTTCTCCAAAATAAATTCCCATCATTCATCAGGGCTTTTATTTCAGACATTCTGGAAACGGCTTCTGCAGAACATGAAGCATCTGTCAGAACAATCGCTGCTTCATCCCCTGTCTTAGGCCATTGCTGCTTCCCTTTTTCATCCAGAGGAAGAATACTTTGAGTGGCAAACTGCAGGGCTCTTGATAAGGCATATTCTGTCGCATAACCATACAATTCAGCAATCAGATTGGCTTTCTGAAGCATATTTCCGGACCCGAACGTACTCCAATAGTCTTGCACATTATCATTTCCGATGAGTACATTTACTCCATATTTCTTCAGGGTTGGGATAGGCATTACCGTTCCTTTAAAAGGTACAGAAGAAGCAATTCCCACTTTTCCTGCAGCCAGTCTTTCTGCAATCTGTTCTGTTTCTTTCGGTGAAAGGTGAGCCAAAGCAAATGCATGGCTTACAAATGTTTTCCCCTGAAGTTCCGGATTTTCGATCGCTTTATCAATCAGATAATTGATCGTTTTCATCCCGGACTCTCCTACTTCGTGCAGATGAATATCAATTCCTTTATGATGATCTAAAGCTAACTGAACCGTAAAATCCATTACTTTTTCAATGCTTCCGTCAATGCTTAAAGGATCCAATCCACCGATGAAGCTTACGCTTTTCAGCTGTGCGGCTTCTTTCATTAAAGGAGCAGATTCTGTATAATAAACTCCATGTTGCGGGAAGGCTACCAGCTCAGCTTTAAAAGAATCTTTCTTATTTTCAAGAGCCTGTTCAAGATGTTCAAGGGACTTCAATCCCGATGTAGGATCAATGTTGAAATGTGTTCTTGCAAAGTGAGTTCCGTAATGCTGCTGCAGACTGATCAGCTGTTCTGCTCTGCTTACGGAAGTTTTCAATAGCTCAGGAATGATTTCCTGTTCATAAGTAATCATGTCTTTCACCGTTCTTCTTTTCGGAGAAAGGGCCTGCCACGGAAGTCCGTATAATGTTTTATCCAAATGGATGTGCATATCTCTGAAAGCAGGAAGCATCAGATATCCTTTTGCATCTATTGCTGTGGATGTAGGATCGTTTGCTTTTATTGATTTGATCTTTCCCTCTTCAATTTCAATACTGAAAAGGTCAGTTTTTGTTCCGGTTACCTCTTCATTTTCGTATTCAAAACCTGTTTCCAGGCGGACATTTTTCAGGGAATAGTTTCCTTTTGCAGTTAATTGATAGGGAAATTGCATGATTTAAAATTTTAACAATACAAAATTAGCCCAGCTTCAGGATAAAACCGGTGTATCAATTATGTCTTGTTTTGTACAGATTATTCTTTGAATTGGGATGGCGTCATTCCCGTCTGTGCTTTAAAGAATTTGGAAAAGCTGGCATGATCGTAGAAACCAAGATCATACACAATATCTTTCACCGACATTTCGGAAACTTTCAATAGCCTTTTTGCTTCCAGTAAAATACGATCCTGGATAAGAGATGAAGCCGGAGTATTGAGATTTTTCTTGCAGACGATATTCAGATAATTGGCAGAAATATTCAGTTTGTCCGCATAAAAAGAAACAGACCTTTCTGTTTTGAAGTGTTCATCAATAAGATTCAGAAACTTTGAAATAATAGGATTTGAATTATAGACTTCAAAATCTTTAAAAGCTCCTTCCACAGACGTGCTCACCAGCAGACCGATCAGCTCACTCCTTTTTTGAATGAGTTCCCAAAAGATTTTTTCTCCGTTCAGCTCTTTCTGAATGGCTTGAAATTCATACCGGAAAGTCGCAAAGACTTCTTTGGAAAGATTGATAACCGGATGATTCTGATAATAAGAGGCCGAAAATCGTAAGGAAGGCAGAAAGCTTTCATACCAATCCCTGCTGATCATCAACTGATATCCGATGGTTTCTTTTTCAATCACCCATTGATGCACCTGCTCTGGAAAAACCAAATGAATCTGAAGGTCTTTCACCTGATATTCTGTAAAATCTATGGTATGTGAGCCAAGTCCGTGCTCAAAAAGATTGATGATAAAAAAATCATGCTTATGGGGATCGTCAATAGAGCGTGCTCCGTTGAGTTCATTAAACAGCAGGTGACAACCAGACATCTGATTTTCACTAAATTCCTTAATTCCTAAAATAGGAAAATGATCTGTATGGTAACCCATTTTGCCTGATTTTCTCTTAAAATTAATAAAAATAATGAGAGAAAAAATTAAAATAGCCACAAAAAGAAAACCTATTCTTTTTGTGGCTCAAAAACACACTGACTAAATATATATTTATGTAAGATTATTACCTGTTTTTCATTTTGAACTAAAAAACAATATTTCCCTCATGTACCAATGATTCTACCTCTGAAATTCTTGATACAGCTTCTGCTGAACAGCTTGCATTGATCAATACAAAGTCTGCTTTATCTCCTGCTTTTGGCCATTGCTGAGTTCCTTTATCATCTAGCGGCAGTATATTTCCTGTTGCCAGTTTTAAACTTCTCGACAGTAAAAACTCTGTTGAATATCCATATAATTGAGCCATTAAGTTGGCTTTCTGCAGCACACTTCCTGTTCCGAAAGTATTCCAGTGATCTACGATACTGTCATTTCCTGTCAGAACGGTTACATTATGCTTATAAAGGGTTGGTATTGGCATGATCATTCTACCAAAAGGGATTGTAGAAACAATTCCAATTTGAGCTTCTGCTAATTTCTCAGCGATCTCTTCCTGTTTTGCGGCTTCTAATTTAGCTAAGATAAAACAGTGGCTTAAATAGGTTTTCCCTTTCAGAGAAGGGTTTTCATTTACTTTTTTAATAAGATATTCTACCGTTTTCAATCCGGAATCTCCGGTTTCATGCAGGTGAATATCTATTCCTTTTTTATGATCTATGGCAAGCTGAACAGTGAAATCCACCACCTTCTCAATGTTTCCGTCTATGTTGAAAGGGTCTACTCCACCGATAAAATCAATATCCATCTTCGCCGCTTCTTTCAGGTAAGGCGCAGAATCAGTATAAAACACTCCATGCTGTGGAAATGCTACCAGCTCAGCTCCAAAACCTTTCTTTTTATTTTCTAAAGCTTTCTGTAGATTTTTTAGTGACTGAAGTTTTGAAGTCGGTTCAATATTTACATGGCTTCTTGCATAGGAAGTTCCTTTTGACTGTAACAGTTCAATCAATTTTTCTGCTTTGAAGGTCGAATTTTTCAGCATTTCCGGAAGCATTTTCTGTTCCAGCTCTATCATTCCTTTGATCCCTCCGGTTCTTTTTCTAACGGCCTGCCATTGATCTCCATAAAAAGTTTTATCCAGATGAATATGCATGTCTTTAAAGGCGGGAAGCATCAATAATCCTTTTGCATCTACTGCTTTAGCATTAGGCTGATTCGCGGTAATCTTTGTAATTTTTCCGTTTTCAACTTCTACATAAAATAGATCTGTTTTGGTAGACGCTACTTCTCCTTCCTGATATTCAAAACCAGTTTCAAGACGAACATTTTTAAGGCTCATTTTTCCTTTTGCCAAAATATTGTTTTCATCAAAGAAAGGCGATGCCGTCATGATAGTAGGTATTAAAGTGAATCCCGCGACAGCCAGTGCTGAATTTCGGATAAAATCTTTGCGGGAGATGGTATTGTCAGAAGTCTTCATTTCCAATCTATTTATGACAAAATTAAAAAGAAGTCTCCTGAACGAGGTGTATGGTTTATTACAAAATCTGTATGATTTATGCTTTGTGAATATTGATGTTTCAGATAATCATTTTAAAATAGAATTTCCCGTCAGATTGAGGGTACATCCTTGTATAAAAAAACCGGATATAAAATCCGGTTCTATTTATATTTACTTATTGGAATATTCAAATTTCCTTACGGCTTCCAGTGTCATATCAATCTCTTTATCTTTGATGGCATCACTGATGAAGTACGTTTCATAACCACTTGGTGGAAGATACACTCCATTCTGAAGCATCTGGTGGAAGAAGTTATTGAACAATGAATGATTAGCTTCCTGAGCCTCATCAAAGTTTGAAACCCTGTTGATATGGAAGAAAACAGACATCATAGAACCTTTTCTGTTGATTTTATGAGCAATTCCTTTTTCATTTAAAATTTTTCCAATTTCAAAATCTAAGGTTTCTGTTGTTTTATGGAGTCTGTTGAAAAATTCCGGATCATTTTTAATAAGCTGAAGGGTTTTTAATCCTGCTCTCATTGCCAAAGGATTTCCACTTAATGTTCCTGCCTGATATACTCCTCCTTTTGGAGCCAGGTGATCCATAATTTCATTTCTTCCTGCAAAAGCCCCCACTGGCAGTCCACCACCGATTACTTTTCCATAAGTCACCAAGTCTGCTTTTACATCGAAAAGCTCCTGAGCTCCTCCGAAAGCCAATCTGAAACCGGTCATCACTTCATCAAAAATTAACAAAGCTCCATTTTCATCACAGATCTTTCTCAGGTTTTGTAAGAAGTTGTTTTCGGGCAGTACACACCCCATATTTCCTGCAACCGGCTCTATAATTACGGCTGCAATTTCGCCCTGATTATGACGGAACAAATCTTCAACTTGTTCAAAATCATTATAACGGGCTAGTAATGTATCTTTAGCAGTACCTGCAGTTACTCCCGGAGAATTTGGGTTCCCGAAGGTAGCCGCACCGCTTCCTGCTTTAATAAGAAATGAGTCTGAATGTCCGTGATAACAGCCTTCAAATTTTACGATCTTATCTCTTCCTGTGTATCCTCTTGCCAGTCTTACTGCGCTCATACATGCTTCTGTTCCTGAAGAAACCATTCTGATCTGGTCAATGTTCGGAACATTTTCGACGATGAATTTTGCAATTTCTGTTTCCAGTTCTGTAGGAGCACCGAAAGAAAATCCTTTCTCTGCCTGGATTTTCAGTTCTTCCAATACTTCAGGATGTGTATGTCCTAAAATAGCTGGCCCCCATGAGTTGATATAATCGATGTAAGTATTCTCATCTGCATCGGTAAGGTAAGCTCCTTTTGCCGATTTCATAAAAACAGGCACTCCTCCAACGGATTTGAATGCTCTTACCGGAGAGTTTACTCCTCCCGGAATGTATTTGTAGGCTTCATCAAACAAAGCCGAACTTCTTTGATACTTCATATATACTTGGTTGCTGTCGACAGCTGCTGGTTGGCATTTGACTGTCAACGGTAAACTCTCAACAAAAAATTAAATTAGTTTCGTGGTTTTTTGTCTATTAAATAAATAAGCTGTCCTGCAGAGGGCTGCTGTCCTTCATCCATTCTGTTTTTAGCGTATAATTTATGTAATTTGATTCCGAATTTCTGAGCGATATCATGCATATCTTCACCAGATTCTACTTTATAGGTCGCTGTATTTCCTGTAGAATTTTTCGATTCAAGGAAAACAATATCATTCTTTTTTAAAGTTTCATTTTCTAGTTCATTCCACTTCATCAGTCTGCTTTCGCTCACTTTGAATTTGTTGGCAATGAATTTTACATCGGTATCTTCAGGAATGACAATATATTTCAGCCCGTCGTTTGGATGACTTTTGATAAGGATAGAATTCAGAATTTCAGCTTTCGTTTTGATTCTTTCTACTCTTTTTTGCTGTTGTGCGTAAGAAGTCTGTTTGTAAGGAACTTCTACCGTAACCGGTTCTTTAGCTTTTCTGGTTGCTTTTGAAGGCTCAAGCTGTGCCATGAAAGTTCTGTCATCTTTCAGATCCGGATACATTTTAAGAACAGCGTACAATACTTCATTAGAATTGGTATTGTCGTATTCGTATAACTTGTACTTTTCAATTTTGGTGATAAGAATGGAAGCATAACGTGGATTAGTAGCATACCCTGCTTTTTTTAACCCAGTCGCCCATGCTCTGTAATCTCTCATATCCAGCTTGAAAAGGTTGGTGTAATATTTTCTGGTGGACAAAAATATAGAATGATCTTCATAAGACTGTTTGGGATCATCATACACGCGGAAGCATTCGTTGGGTGCATCATCGGTATGTTTCATCGTTTTACCGGTCCAGTCTTCTTTACATTTTATTCCGAAGTGGTTTTTACCTTCCTGTGCCAATCTGCTTTGCCCGCCTCCGGTTTCTAACAACCCTTGTGCAAGCGTAATAGAAGCTGGAATTTTATATTTTTCCATTTCTTCTACGGCATATTTAGCAAACTTCTGAATATACTGATCTTCGGTTGCCCAAGACTGGGCAGAAAATTTTGATAAAACTAAAAGGCTTATGGATAGGAAAAGTCTTTTCATGTTTTTCAATTTTACTTATATAATTAAATTTCTGTTCTGTTTTTCTAAAAGCAGATTAGCCCCCTCAATTCCCTGCAATCCACCTGTGTGAAAGCATAAAATCCTGCTGTTCTCAGGAAAAAAATCTTCATCTATCAGTTCAAAAACTTTCTCCATCATTTTTCCTGTATAAATCGGTTCTAAAGGAATACCATATTTCTCTTTGAAATCATTGATAAAACGGATGTTTCCATCATTTATTTTACCATAACCTCCAAAACATGAATCTATTAGATTAAAATTCTGTCTCAAAGTTAATTCAAAAATTTTATTTTCAAGTGAAGCATCATCTACCACCTTACATCCTATAACTTTCTGATTGTCTTCACAAAATTTTGAAATTCCTGCAATGGTTCCTCCGGTTCCCACTGCGGTGCAAAGATAGTCAAAATCTTTTGTTTGTTCGTTGAGCATCATTTTCACCCCTTCTACAGCCTCTTCATTGGTGCCTCCTTCGGGGACTATTAATGCTTCGGGAAACTCCTGCTGAAGGAATTCTGTCAGTTTTTCTTTGTGTCTGTATTCTTCCCGGGTGACAAATTTCAGGTTCATGCCATTTCTTTTGGCAAAAAGTAAGGTAGGATTGTCACGCCACTTATCTTGCAGTTCTTCTCCCCGGATGATTCCCAATGTTGGAATACCTGCTAAGTTTCCTACTGCTGAGACTGCTGCTATATGATTGGAAAAAGCCCCACCAAAGGTAATAATGTAAGGTCTCTCAGAATTTTTTTCCAGATAGTGATTCACATTATAAAAGAGCTTCCAGTATTTATTGCCTGAAATCAGCGGATGAATCTGGTCTTCCCTTTTAATGAAAAGTCTTACATTTTTATGAATGAAAATTTCCTGAATGGGAATAGGCTCTTGGGGAAGTTGTAATAGCATTTCAGTTTTGACTACTCAAGGTTTATTGTTTGCAAAAGTAGGAAAAGATTTAGTGTTGTGTAGAGTTCTTATTTTTATGAGCTCTCGCTCATTGAGTTTTTCCCGCAGATGAAACAGATTTTCGCAGATGATTTTATTTGATAATGTACGAATTTCGTGTGATGAGGAGTATTAATTTTTTAAGTTTTGGCTAAAGCCAGATGCATTTTGATTGATTTGATAAGTGGGCTAAAGCCCACCCCTATTGAATATTAAATGTTGAATATTGAAAATTATAGTCTAAAATATGAAATCCAAAAACCAAGTTCCAAAGCCTTGAATCCCGAATCCCCGAAGCTCGAAACGCAAAACTCATCATTCGCAACTTTACAGATATTTTCTAAAGTTCCAGAACTTTCTTTTTTTAAGGTAGCTCAGGTTCTTTTCATTGGTATAAGCTTCTCTTTCAAATGAAATCCTTCTGTAGGCAAGATAACCGTCTTTGAGTTTGAAGAACCAATAGTAATATTCAATAACATAGAAAATATAAAAGAAAATGATGAGCATTTCCAATTGTTGCTGTAAATGGATTTTTTCGTGATTGATCAATACATTATTTTCCTTATCTTCGGGTTTCCTAATGAAGATAAAGGGAAAGAGAGCAATGCCATTAATTTTTAATTTTTTTAAAGGCTTTTGGCATACAATTATCATAGTAACAAATATAAAAAGTTTTTTGACAAGCATTTAACTTATGGCCCATTATGACATCAAAGAAGGTGAAGACTTCTACTATAATGAACAGGGGTACAAAGTTTTTACAGAAAAATTTCATCTGAAAAGAGGTCATTGCTGTAAAAGCGGTTGCAGACACTGTCCTTACGGGTACGATAAAAAGACTGATACATTCATTAAAAGCGATAAAAAAAAATAAATAAAATGAAAAAATATATTTTTATTTTGTTGGCGTCTGCTACATTAGGTTTAACTTCTTGTAGCCCTTTTCAGGTACGTTCAGATTATGCTGAAACAGCCAATTTCAATTCTTACAAAACCTATAAAATAAGAATTGATGATCTAAAATTGAATGATATTGATAAAGACAGAGTGCTGAATGAACTGTCGAGACAGCTTCAGAGCAAAGGATTACAGTCCGGAGAAAACCCTGATCTAATTATCAACGTAAAAGCGAATCATAAAAAGGTTACAGATATTAATTCCTCTACACCTTACGGAATGTGGGGATGGGGCGGACCATTCGGATGGGGCGTTGGCATGAACAGAACATGGACAACGAATTATAATGAAGGAGCACTGATTGTTGACCTGATTGATGCAAAAAGCAATAAATTGGTTTGGCAGGGTATCGGAAGCGGAATTTCTGTAGATTCTCCAAAAGCAAAACAGAGACAAATTCCTGAAATTATGGCTGAGATTATGAAAAATTATCCGCCACAAAGAAAGTAAAATTAAGTCATCCATTATATAAGCCGGTACGTTTTGTACCGGCTTTTTTTATGGTTTATGCTTTCCCACAGATGACATAGATTTTCACAGATGATTGTCAAATATGATCTTTTATTCTTTAAGTTTTGGCTAAAGCCGAATGAAAATTGTTTTTATTGTAAATCGAAACCGGGCTAAAGCCCGGTCCTATTGATGGAATAAAGAAACGCTGATATTTAATCACAAAATAATTCATAATTCATAATTCATAATTCATAATTCATAATTCATAATTCATAATTCATAATTCATAATTCATAATTCATAATTCATAATTCTTCCCTCATTACTTCTTACATGCAGTGCATTTTAAAATTAACGATTCCTTAATTTTTTATTCACAAAAATGTGGTAATCTTGTTGAAACTTGTATTGATATGAAAAAAATCATCTTATTTTCAGTATTTGCAGGACTTGCCCATGCACAGGCTCCTGCAGGATACTACAATTCTGCGAATGGACTGAGTGGTGCAGCGCTGAAAACTTCATTAAGCAGTATCATCACCAGCGGTCACCAGGATAAAGGCTACAATGGGTTGTGGACCGCCTATAAAACCACAGATATTGATAAGGATTATGAAAATGACGGTTCTATCCTAGATATTTATTCTGAAAAACCTTCAGGAACTGATCCTTACAAATATACTCCGGGAACCAACCAATGTGGTACCTATTCTACGGAAGGAAATTGCTATAACAGAGAGCATATTATTCCCCAAAGTCTCTTTAATGAAGCTTCCCCAATGGTTTCTGACATTAATTTCATCAGGGCTACGGATGGAAAGGTAAACGGAATGAGAAGCAATTATCCCTTCGGAAAGGTTGGAAGTGCTTCTTTCACCTCAAAGAACGGTTCAAAACTTGGAACTTCAGCTTCTTCAGGATATTCGGGGACCGTTTTTGAGCCGATTGACGAGTTTAAAGGAGATGTAGCCCGTATGATTTTCTATTTTGTAACCCGCTATCAAAGCAAGCTTTCTAGTTTTTCATCGGGAGATATGTTGGGAAGCTCTGCTTTCCCGGGATTGCAGACATGGGAACTGAATGTTTTGCTGGCTTGGCACAATCAGGATCCTGTTTCTCAGGCTGAGATCAAAAGAAATAATGCTTCTTATACTTATCAGGGGAATAGAAATCCATTTATTGATAATCCTAATTACGCTAATCTTATCTGGGGCTCTCAGCAGCCTTCAAGCGACACTCAGGCTCCTACCACAGCGACAGGACTGAATGTTTCAGGAAAAACGTCCAGCAGCATTTCTCTTGCATGGAATGCTTCTACAGATAATGTAGGCGTTACCGCTTATAACGTCTATATGAACGGAAGCCTGAAAACTACAGTAAGCTCTACTTCTACAACTATTTCAGGGCTTACTCCTTCAACTTCCTACAGCTTTTATGTTGTAGCAAAGGATGCGGCAGGAAATTCTTCATCGAACAGTTCTACCGTTTCCGGGACTACCAATGCCGGAACGACGACTCCGGCTACCAATTGTGCCAATGAAAGTTTTGAAACCATTCCTGCAGCCAGCGCTACTTATTCCAGCAGAACCTGGAGTAACGGAGGGATCTCATGGACTGCAACGGATGCAAGAACTGACCAAACTCTCAATAATAAAGCGATTACAGTAAGAAGCGGTTCTTTAACTTCTGGCAATTCTGCCAATGGTATTGGATCTCTGACGGTAACTACACAACTTAAGTTTACAGGGAGTAATGATACTTTTGATGTAAAAGTGAATGGAACAAGTGTAGGAACGATTCCTTACAGTGCTTCAGCAGCAACTACAACTATCAACAATATCAATATTTCCGGAAATGTAATGATAAGCCTGGTGAACAATTCAACAAGTAACAGAGTTGCTATTGATGATCTTTCATGGACCTGTTATTCCGGATCAACGGCAAGAATGGTTCAAAGTACGGCTTCGGAAACAACTTCTAACAGCTTTAAAATCTCACCCAATCCAATTACCAATCAGGAAATTTTTGTAAAAGGGGATCTTCAGAAGGTAAAAAAAGCGGAGATTTATAATCTTCAGGGGAAGGTGCTTCAGACCATTGATCAGCCTTTCAGAAGTGGAAATTCTATCAAAACAAGAAATCTTGGGCAGGGAATTTATATTTTGAAACTGGATCAGACTACAATACAGTTTTTAGTAAAATAATTCAAATATTCATTTAATATAAAATGGCTGGTCTTCTATGAAAACCAGCCATTTTTCTTTTTGAAACTCTCGCAGATTTTGCGGACTGAGCGGATGTTTTTTAACGCAAAAGTTTTATTTTCTTATGCCTTATTTTTAGAGAGCACAGAGAAATCAGCTGGCTGATTTGACTAAGCGGATGTCTTAATTTTTTTTGTTGCTTTTATCTTAATTCAATGAATTTTATCCAGATCGGGATACCCTGATCCTTTCAGGAGGTCTTTCCATTCTTTATTTCTGAATACAAAGAGATTGCAGCGGTATTCGTCTGGTCTGTTATCTATTTTGGTTTCGCAATAGTAATAGAGCATGTCTTTGTTTCTCCAGATCGCTACTTCCTGTGTGAGTTTATTATGTGTCTGGATGATCTCATTATCTTTAACTTCTGATTCAAAACCTTCATGGATGGTATCAAAACTAGGTTTCTGCAATGTTTTGTTTAAATTATCCAAGAGTGCTGTCTTTTGTTGTTCTGTATAAATATCAAGCTGATACATTCCCAGTTCATCTTCTTTTTCATTGGCAAGAGGACCTATTTCATGATCTACTTTTCCGAAGTGTAAAATTACTTTATTGGTATTTTTATTATTCTTCCCTTCCAGATCTATTCCGTTGAAGTGTAACAGTTCTTTTGAGGAAAAAGCCAGTTTTTCATTTCCTATCAGGGTAACTTCATTGGTACGTACAGCTTCTTTTGCTGTGGCTCCGGCAGATTTTAAAATTTCATTGATGTTTTCTCCAACAGCAATTTTGGCAAGATTAAAGGGTTCTGTCTGAGTACTGCCTTGCGTTTCAATCAAAGACTCAGTATCTTTATTTTTCTGATGGCCGCATGAAGCAAGCGTCCAACAGATCATTGGTATTAGAATATTTCTTAATCTTTTCATAATGTTAGTGTTAGTATCAGTTTATCAATAATAAAACAAAAAAATGATTCAAGTATCCGGAAAGGATTTTTTATTTGTCTTGTCCTATTTTAACTACCTTTATTTAATTCATATACTTATCCTGAGGGGTAGATATTTTAATTCAAAATTACTGATTTTGTTTTTCTTTTATGATCTTGGACCAATCTTTAAACATCTTGGTAATGGTATTGGCATTGATTAAACTGAAAATAAACATTCCCGTGAAGACCGTAAGCCAGCAGTAAGCCAGTTTCACGCCGTTTTTATCTGTGATAAAGAAAAGTACAAATATGGTAATAGCTCCCAATACAAATGTAAAAAGCAGGGTATACAGCAGTACATGAATGATGTACATATTGAATTTAAGCTTTCTGAAGATCCAGCCTATCAATGCAATCGGAATAACCAACAAAACCGGCAGGAGCATAGCTCCGAAAATGGTGACTTCCGGGTAATCTGTTATTCTATCTTCTAATCCGAAAAAGGTATTAAAACTGAACTCCATTATATTGTTTTTCAGCATCTGTTATCTCAAGTAATGTTTTGTCTTTATATGCAAGCATTTTTGCCAGTATAACATTTGGAAATTCATGAATTCCTATATTATAAAGGTTAACGCTATCATTAAAAAATTCTCTCCTGTCCGCTATTCTGTTCTCCAGTTCGGAGACTCTTTTCTGCAGCTCAAGAAAATTATGATTAGATTTCAGCTCGGGATAGTTCTCAGAAACGGCAAAGAAGGATGATAAAGCTTTTGAAGTTTCATTTGCCAAGGCTGTCCTTTGGTCTGCATCTGTAGTGTTGTTATAAAAAGTTCTGAGCTCCGTAAGGCGGGTAAGGAGCTTTTCCTCGTAGTTCATAAAGTGTTTGGCTACAGTGACCAGATTGGGGATTTCATCTGCCTGCTGCTTCAGCACCACATCAATATTTCCATATGCTTTTTCAACGTTAAATTTGAGCATAACCAATTTGTTATACAGATTGATAAAAAAGCTGATGATAACAACTCCCAACAGGATAAGTAGTATAATTGCAACGGTCTGATTCATTATTGTATGAGTATATAAATAATTATTAAAAGGATAATGGAGCAGGTAAACACAAATGACCTCAGCAGCGGCTGATACTTATTCCAAACGGTGATTCCTGATGCTGAAGTAATCCCAAGGATTTTATAATAATCATCTTTTCTTATGAAAGGAACTCCGTTTTTAGAATCTGTATATCCAACCAACAGCATTTTCTGACCATCCTTCAAAAGAGTTTCTGTATATCTTTTGCTGCCATGGCTGCTTATATTGGTTTCTCCCAGCAAAACAAGCTCAATTCCATCAGGTTCTACTTCTATGGCTCCTGTATCATCTTTTATATGAAAAACATTACATTGTGTCTCCCGGTGAACTGTGCGGTATGTTTCTTTACCGTCAGAATCTCTGTCTATATTTTCAATAGTATAATAATATCCGATACAAACTTCATTTTTCACCGGTGAAAATAAAGGATTCTTCATTATTAAAGTTCCTTCAACCTCTACCAACCCCTTGGCTACTGAATGTATCTTTGATGTTGGAAGGGATGACTGTAAACGTAAAAACCGTTTAGCAGCATTAGGTTTCATTAAAGCAATAAAGATGAGTACAAAAATCAATAGAGGAATAAAAATTATTGCCTTTTCTGCATAGCTGTCATAATTATTGGCAATTTCAAAAGCATATTCATGCAGCGGCATTTTTTCTTTGAAAATAATCCACAGTATAAAATAAACAAAGCATACGGCTATTATTCCTAAAATGATATATGCGATGTATGGTCTTTCTTTTTTTATTCCCATCTGTTCTGTTCTCAAGTCCAAGTAAAAATATCTGAGCGTTTATTCTTCTATTTTCACTTTTTTCTCAATGACTTTTAGTTCATGTATTTATACCACGGAGAAGCTGGAGGTGTTGGATATTTCAATCCAAATACGGCATTATTACGATATGCGTCTTTCGTAACGGAAATGTATTTATTTCTTATTTTCCCATCATCTTCAATAGAGATACTTAGTATAGAATAGTTTTTCCCATCATCCCAGAAGAAAGAGGTAGGATATGTAAAGGAATTTTTCTCATTTTGGTTCCATGACACTTTTTCCGGAGACAGTTTTTTAAGCTTTTCAAAAACCGGTTTTACCAGTTTGGCATCTACAGTTGCTTTATCTGTAATAGAAGCTGTAGGATTCCCATGTTTTTTTATTATTTTTTCCACAAATTCCAAAGAGTATTTTTCGGCAGCATTGGTATCGAGAGCCCCTACTTTTCCTTTGTATACTGTAATCCTTGTACCCATTGTATTATCTAATGGGATATTTCCGTAGGTCATTCCTTTGTTTTCATCAGCATAATATTGAATGATATCGGTTTTTGTGGCATCTTTCATAAATAAGTCTTTGTTTTCAAAATCATACTTTTTTGCATCATCGCCTAAGGAAACTGACGACAGGTCAAATGATTTATTTCCACAACAGATATTGATCAATACTACAAAAATCAATACCAGCACTCTTGCTTTTTTCATAATACTTTATATTTTGATGATTACTATAATTTGTTATCCTTTTGATAAGCTGCTTTTTTTAAAAATATTTTTTATGATTTCAAATATATGAATACTATACAGGAAATATTAATGAAAATAAGTAATAATGCAAGCCGGACGGACCAGCTCATTCTTTTTTTCATAGGATATGATGTTGTGTAGGTAGAAATTAAAGAAGCAAAAAATGCAGCAAATCCTGTGAAAATACAACCTGCAGCAAACATCACCCAATCCAGCTGAAGAACATTAGTACTTTCTTCACCTGCTTTATCTGTTATCTTTAGTTTCTGTCCCATAGAAGGTGGATTATCACTTGTAATATCTAGTGTTTTTATCACTTTTTTCCCATTGTTATCTGTATATTCTACTTTTGGAAAAAAAATCACTTTATCTCTATAAGTAGAGTTTGAAAAGCTTTTAAACTTCGTTATTTCTTTTTTATATCCCACCACGGTTGCTTCATACTTTGGCTCATCAAAGGTTCTGTAAGCCTTTTCCCAGAAAAAGGTATATGACAGTACGAACGTCATTGCATTTACCGAGATCATGATGATTGAAATGATAAAAAGAAGAAAGCATTTTTCCAGAAGACCTGCTTTTTTTCCTGACTGATCTCTATTTGCAGCAAATTTCGTAAAGATTTTATATCCTTTATACAGAGAGAATATGACAATAATTGTTGTAAAGTATCCTAAAAAAGTCATCTTCAATGATTAAATAATACTGAACCCTTTTTCTTTTGTTCTCATATGAAGCTTCACTTCTAGTTCTATATTGCTTTGTTTTTCAATATCCGGACTTTTGAATTGTAATGGCTGTGAGCCGTCTTTTCTCATCAGTCTTACTAGTTTTCCGTATCCCATTACTTCAAGCTGGAGATCAGTTTCATGGAGTTCTTCGACTTCTAAGTTCTGAGAAAACAGCTGGCTGGCACTCTCTAAAAAGCTTTTTTTTCTTTCTTCCGTATAGTATAAGGCCTGTTCCTGCAATTTCATTTTGTCCTGTGACATTTCCAGATATTTTCCGGCATTATGACTTTGCAATACCGTTCTGATTTGTTTATAATATTGTAAGACATCACTAAAAAGGTCTTCTTTTTTGATGTCTTTCAAATCTACTGAATTTTGCCATCCGTCTAATACAAAAGGAAGTTCAACTTCTATTTCATTTGTGATTTCAAAATGAGGATATTTGATATTGTCACTCAGGCCATCCCATGGTGATTCAAGTTTAGGATGAAAAGTAAACCGGGAAGCCTTCCAGTTATCAAGTTCAGCACAGAAAAAATCAATAGACATCATATCGTCTTCATCCAATACATTTTTTCCTAAACGGGGATACATTTTCCCAGTCACTTTATATTTTCCACTCTGAAGCAATGCCTGATTGATCATGGTATCACCTCCGAACCCTCCTTCCTTTGTTTCGTCTCCGTACCAGTCTATCACAGGCACATCATTTACGTAGATGGTTCCTGAGCAGTACAGTCTTGGATATACAGAATATAATGGTTTTTTGAAATTATGCATACGTCAATTTAAGTTAAATATTTTTTTTCCAGATAGAAAGTTTCTTCTTTTATTGCTTTTTCTTCTACTTTAAAATTACTTTTCCACCAGCCTACTTCTCCTTCTATTTCTACTGAAAGAACTACTCCTGAGAATTTCAGGATCGGCTGTATGAATAATCCTTTAGAATCAGAATCCAGTACAATATCTCCTCCAAAGTAAGAATCGGCTTTTGCAGCGGCTTTAAATGTCATAATCGGTTTCGATTTGGTTCCTTTTACTTTTCCGATCTCGACACTTACACTGAGTTCAATGGTGGCTCCCATTTTTCCTCCAATAGTGGTTTTCCCTTGCATATTGATCCCGTTGATGCTGTCAATTTTCAGGGCGTCTACCATTATCTCCAATTCGCCATAAAATGTTGCTGTAAAGGTCACCGAAGCTCCCAGTTTTTCTAATCCTCCACGGAATTTATTGATAATCCTTGCAGCAGCAGGGTTTCCTGTAGCTCCATAAGAGGCGGCAGCAATAGCGGCTCCAAGAATATCTATGATTACTTCAGCTCCTATGAGGGGTTTAAATCCAAATCCTACTTCACCAATTACGCTGAGTGTATTTCTTTCGTTTACCCTTTCCAGATACCATTTTCCGACGACTGTAAATTTTGGATATCTGACATTGAACCCTACCGGTATTGCTGTTTCTTTTGCTGCACTTTGCGCATAGTTGATTGCATTTTGTACAATATTTACAGCAGTGGCAATCATTCTTGCTACCAGTTTAATTTTATCTGCAAATTCATTGGTAAAGCTTCTCTTTTCTCTCCCGGCATCCCATTCAGCGGATAGGCCAACTCCTATTGAAATCGGAACTTTTCCGGTTTCATTCATTCTCATTCTGTTGTATCCTGCCTGTCTGGATTTTTCCTGATGTTTTGCATAAACAGATCCGGGCGGCATATTGGCAGCTTTATAATTGGAGACATTCACCAGAAACTCAAGAGCAAGTTCCCATTTGATATCAGGATAAGCTTTGATCAGTACCGTAGTTCTTTTTTCATTGCTAAAATATCTGCAGCTATGAACATGCAGATGAAACTGATTCGGGTTGGTTGCTGAAGGCCAGATATATTCTATTGGAAAAGCACTGACTCTTGACAGGTTTGAATATACTCCATAAGTAAATGAAGGAGTTGCAAATGTCTTTACGGTATCTCCTTTATCTATTGCCTGTCCTACATCTACCACCAAGGTTTGCTTTTTATGTTTTCCTTTACTGTCTCTGAAACATTCATTGGTTTGAAAGCCTGTGATATCAATGATCAGATTTTTCTTTGTAGATACACTAGGTGCTGTTACTTCATAATTAACAGTTTGTGCATCATGGGCGTTGAATACAAATGAGATATCTACTCTGCGGTTATTTTCGTAGTCTTTCTCATTTTTGTATTTGATATTATCTCTTCCCATTTTATCATCTGTGGGATCTACTTCTCCTTTTCCTACAGAGATAATCCTTCTGGGATCCAATCCTCCGTCAGCAAAGAATTTCTTTACGACATCAGCTCTTCTTTGTGAAAGTCCTCTGTTGTAATTTTCTTTTCCTATAACGCAGGCATAACCACTGAGATTCATGGTAGCATCTTTATGTTCCAAAAGGAATTTGAGAACATTATTCAATATTGTAACTCCATCTTTATCAATGACTGTAGAATCAAATTTATAAAAGATCGTTCTCTGAATATGTTCCTGTAATGCAGCGGAATGGATCTGTTTTACACCGTTCCCATTGTCAAAGACTTTGACTGTTGTATTGCTGGCTTTTCCGTCCTTCGTTTCATTTTCAGTGATCTTGATGATTTCAAACTTACATGGTTCAAGTCTGACTGAGTTTACATCCGGCTTATATACTTTGGTTGGAGTCTGATTCTGGGCTCCATTGGTATTGGTAGTAGCTATCTTGCTTTTTACATTAAGATAGATGGCATGCAGATCATCACCTAGTTTATCTTTAATATATTCTTTTGAAGCAATATCTTTTACTTTCACATAGAATTCTTCTACATTCTGAATGTTGTCTACAGAAGCCATCCAGGAAAAGGTATTCTCTATTTTTAGATTTACTTCACCGTCTATAACGTCTACATTGTTGTATACATGTACGAGTTTATCTTTTTTTGCAGACTGCTGGTTCCAAAGCTCAATGATAAGGGAATTTCCATTGAGACCTTCTGTCATTAAGTTCAGATGAACGATATGTCCGTAGGAAATATATTCAGTCTTTTTATTGTTTTTGATGCTCTTGCCATTCTTTTGTGTAGACCATTTGCTGCTGACAATTTTAGGTTCACACCAACCTTTTACATATAATCCTGTATTATTTTTAGGATCTCTTACTCCCGAAAGACTGGCTTCTATATAAAAATGATAGCTCCCGCTGTATTGCTTGTCTATTAAAAATTTATATCCGCCCGCAGAAGTCACCTGATTGATGATAATTTTCCTGCTGTTGTTCTGCCTCATCCAGGTAAGAGGTTTCTTTTTGTCTGCCTCTGTGGTATCCGGCAGCCATTCGTCAATACCGAACTGTACCCACTGATCAGGTTTTATCGTAACCCTTTGTCCTGATACGGACATTTTGGGATAATAAACTCCACTTACAACTTTTACTTTTTTAACGCCTTTTGCCATTTTTTATCATTTAGATTGCACTATCCTGCCCTCCTCCTGAAGGCTGCTCCTTATACATTTCCTCGGAATCTACCAACGGATTGATCTGCTGCTGGACATCTTTGTCTGCATTTTTAAAATTCTGCTGGCTGGCTTCCGCACGTTGTCCATGGTCTATAATTTCAATGCATGGGATACCCGCAACGGCACATACGGCCTTGCTGTCTTCTACAATGATATATCCTCCATTGCTGAGCTGTACTTTATCATAGAATTTCTGCCATTCTGTAACCATGATTTTGCAGGGCGGCGGCGGAACTCCCATTTTGGTACAGTTTCCGAATGTATTTTTTTCAAATGTGGCTCCTCCTATTTCTTTGGTCGTAACGATCAGTTTTTTAGAAGCATTTTTATCATTGGCATATTCTTTTTGGTGTGTAAGTACTTTGAGCTTGTCGGGAGCTTGCCCGAACTGGCATTTGCACATGGCTCCCTGTACTACAATATGTTTTTCTGCCATATTAATTTTATCTTTAGTGAAATGGTAATTTAGTTTTCATCAATTCCTGATACTGATACTGAAATCTTTTTTTCTTCCTGCAGCATGATTGTGCATTCCAGATAAAGTGATTCCGGCAATGCGTTTTCTTCTTTCATATAGCCTATTATCCTGAAAAATCCTTCTTCATTCATCACAGATTCATCCTCTATAATCAACGAGAAAGGGGATCTTCTTATAAAGTCATCAGTATCTCTTTCGTCATTTAATTTTCCTGATCCTTCGATGGTGATCAGTCCTGTTTCTCCTTTCAGCGGATCTGTTTCCAGTGTCAATTTATATCTGGGTTCCATCGCATTGTCCACTACCGGAAAGGTTGCTGTCATTTCTGTTCTATAATCCTGTCCGAAACTCTGGTGTATTCCAAAAAACAAAGCACGGATGAAGTAATCATTTTTGAGGTACAGATCAATAGCCTCAGGCTCGCTGATCACTCTTTCTATCTTCCCGCAGTATTCATCTACAGTTTCTCCATCAAATTCTTTATACAATTCTTCTTTAATCCCGGACCATCTTTTGAGAAATACATCCGCATTTTCAACGGCCTCAAATTTTCCCTTCTCATCTGTACTGATCTGTAAAGGATATAAAACCTTAGATGTTCTGTAAGCCAGCAAATCTGCAATTTCATTCACTTCTTCTTCATTAAGATAAAGGTTTGATGTTCTGTCTATCTCAAAAAAGTGAAGTCCTTTTTCCTTTTTCAGCCATCGGACTGAGGTTTCATATTTTAATTCGCTTTTACTTTCTCCTTTTTCAATAGTAATAACGACACTGTATTTTCTCACTGAACCTGCCGGCTGAAGGATAAGACTGTTTCCTCTTCCGAACTTTACCAATCTGCTTTTATCGGTGACGGCTGTTCGTGGTATAAAAAGCTCTTTCTGTCCGTTAAGATTGATCAGGATCATATCCTTAACAGTACAGAGATTGTTGTGGAATAACTTTAAAGCATCTGTATCCAGATTGTAAAGTGCCGCAATACTTTTTAAGGTTTCATCTTTCTGAACGGTATGTATGTTATATTTCTGCATAGAAATGTTCCTGCTTCAATTTCTTTCTTTGTATGATATTCTATTAAAAATGGATAACTCTTTCTCTGTTTGGTCTCGGATCCATACCAATGCCTTCTCTTCTTGCCGACCAGTGAAGATATTCATGGCGAAGCTTTCTTAAATCATCCTGTTCTTTTACTTCTTTCTGGTAAGCAGCATAACGGTCTTCCGGGATTTCGTTTCCTCCATAAGCATCACGCAGTGCTTTAAAATGTTTGAAGGAATAAGGTTTGCCATCTCCCATTACATAAGATCTGAGACGGTCTTTTATTCCTATTAAAAACTGATCATCCAAAATGGAATATTTTTCGTCTGTCAGTTTCTTTATGGTTATAGGAAGATTTTTATCTACACCATATTCCGCCATAAAATGTAAAGGAATATAGCTGAATGTCTTTAGCAGATAGCGCGACCCTCGTAGTGACAGATAAAATCCGGGCGTAATGGTAAGCTGGCCTTTTGCATACCATCCTTCGGTTTCAAGCTCTGTTTTTAATGCTTTTAGTTTGGTACTGGTTGTCCATGAAGTTTCAACTTCTTCCCATGTTTCCTGTCCGTTTTCGTAAGCTCCGCCTACATCACAGTGTACACCGGGGAAGTTTTTTTCAGTTCCAATATGTACTCTTGTCAGGTCAAAATTTTCTCTGTGCTCATCTTCTGCAGTAAAGTGAACTACAGTCTGAGCTTTCCCGATATCATTCAGGCTCAGTTCTTCAACGTCATTGCTGAAATTGGGTACTGGTGAGAGGTATTTTGAATAGGAAGAAACGGTATCGTAAATTCCCAGGAATCTTACTTTTAAAACATCTACTTTTAGTCCGGCTTCTTCGAGTTTAAGACCAAGATGTCCCCATTTTGGAAGTTCTTCTGAACCTACCCCTTTTCCGTCATCATCTGAATAGGTGGTAATGGAAACCGCTTCATTGGCAACTGTGCGGGAAGTGGCTTTATATTTTGCTTTTCCAATTTCGTATACAAAATTGCGGGCAGCAGCAGCTCCACGGCTGAAACCGAATACATCAAAAGTAAGCACGGCAATTTTATCGGCTTTCTTTTCTGCTTTAATGGTTTTCACCTTTTTTACGATTTCTTCACAGCCTTTTCTTACTTTAGATCTAATTCCGGTTTCGCCAGTTCCGAAAGCATATCCCAACGTAGCATCTCCTTCTTTATCCTGTGTACCGATACCTTCTATGTAAATACCGAAGTTTTTATCATAATTATCCCACATACGGGCTACATTACTCCAGTCATTGTTGTAGCTGGTATTGTCTGAAGATTTCCCACCATGTTTTTTATGAGCATCCGTCCCCTTTTTTCTTTCGTCTGTATTGGTTTTATTATTCAGGGTTCCGTCAAAAAAAATCCCAATGGTAATATCCAGTACTTCCTCTTTGGATACAGATGGTGTATAACTTCCAAATTGATTGTTGTGCATAGTTCTCGTTTTTAAATTGACTGATTGAATGCTATCATTCTATCTTTCGGGATACTCTGATTTTTGCTTTGGTAACTGCCAGGTTTTCTTTTCCAGATTCTAAAGACACTAAGATTTTGGTATTGTCTTCGTTTACTTTAATGGTAAGGTCAATATTTTTGTCTTTCCCTAATTTCTGAAACAGGTCAAATATTTCTTTGTCATCAAAAGCGTCTATCCATACTGCATATCTGTTGTTGTTTTTATCTTTCCAGTAAAAACCACAGAATCTTGGTACGGCTCTGCTTTTATAAGTATTCTCTTTTAAGCTCTGGTCAAAAAGATTTTCCTGTTCACCGTTATAATTGGTAAACCCGAAATCTATCCATGTTGCTCCTTCAGGAAGAATCACGGCAGGTTTCCAGTTGTATTTTTCTCTATAGACATTATAAATGTCTGCTGCAGGATAGCCTTCTTTTTCAATTTTCTCTCGAACTTCCGGCTTGAATGTCTTATAAGACGGGTCTTTCAGCATTCTGTCTGCAAATCCTTCTTTCAGCATATACTGAGCGTTATCGTAAGCTTTTTCTTTAGTAATAACAGTATCATGAGCCTGAAAAGCGCCTATTTCTTTCTGGTTTCCTGCGCCTTTCATCCAAAGCACAACTCTTCCTTGTGGGGCTAATCCTACAACAAAAGAGTTGTAAGTAGATTTCTTTTTTGTGTCCTGATCTACAAATCCTTCATCAAAAAGTTTTTTTATCTTTTCTTTATCCAGATTCCATTTTCCGGTATAGAATTTTTTTTCTACCAGAGAATACCATGTAAACTCCAGCTCATGAGGAGCATTCATTCTTTCGGTGGTCACGTTCATGGTGCCGCCTTCTTTACCCCATCCTGTATTCTGTGTTCCCCAGATTGCATCAAAGCTGTAAGTAAAACCATCGGCAACAATAGCTCCTTCATACACTTCCATCGGGTATTCCTGTGGGGCAGAAACGGTTCCCAGCCAACTGTATTTTTCTTCCATTTTTTTATTCTGACAATTCGTTAATGAAAAACACCATATAAAAAGAATCAGCAGGTTGTATTTACTTATGACCATGGGACATAATCTTCTTGTTACTTGCTAAAACCAGATTTTCTTTATGGGCTTCCACATTGATTTTCTTTGCAATTTTCTCCACCTTTTTGCCTACGCTCAGATGATAAGAATCTTTGACTGTAATGCGCAGATTGGTTGCTGTCTTTATGATCGCCATATTAGAAAAGTTTTGATTTTTCAGCACTGTTGAATTCTACGATCTTTCCACTTTGCATGGTCATATTTTCCATTTCGCTGAACATGGAAATTTCACCAGCTATTTCGTTAGATGTTTCAGATTGTCTCTTGAATTCTTTTTCAATCATTTCTGTCCTGGTATCTGAAGTTTCTGTAATATCTCCTGATGCCGTAAGTTTCATATCTTTTCCTGCTATAGAAACAATATTGTCGTTTGCTGTACTCGTAATACTTGCTCCTGCCCCTATTGAAATTTCTTTTCCTGCGGTGATATTGATATTATCGCCTGCATTTAAGGTAAAGTTTTTAGGGGCTTTCATACTGATATTCCCCTGTCCATCCATAAAGTAGGTATTACCACTTGGATCAAGAATCGTTACGCTTCCTTCCTCATCATTCATTAGAATTCTGATTCCGCTTCTGGTCTGTATCGATTTCAGGTGATTGTTAACACCTCCTCCTAAAGCGATACCACCATGGAACATTCCTCCCATTACAAATGGTCTGTCAGGATGACTGTGCACAAAGTTAACCATCACCTGGTCTCCCACTTCAGGAATAGCTACATAGCCTCTGTTTTGGGTAATCTGATCTGTTCCTCCTGCATCAGGACTCATCATACGGATAAAGTGAGTGGTATCGTTGGTCTGCCAGTCAAATCGCACCTGTATTCTTCCCTGTCCCTCCGGATCAGTATTGGAGATTACTGTAGCAGTCTGCGGCTCAGCCTTTGGAATGGTAAATTCTGGTTTTGGAAGAAAGCCTGTATCTGCAGCAATTCCCACGAAGCTTCCATTATAGTGACCAATGGTATCAATCTCATGTTCTACTTCTGTAATCATGATTCTGGTGAAATAAGAGGTTTCGTTAGAATCCTGCTTACGCATCTGTACATCTGCTACACAACCCGGATGCAGGAAAGGAACCGTTGTATTTCCTGAAGTGGAAAAAACATTGACCGCTTCACTTCCCGAAGCACTTTTTTGGGAGTACTCAACGTCTAAGTGGGTAGAAGCTTTGATGGGAGCCATCTGTAAAGCCGGTGTTTTATAAATAGATTCGTTATGACCGTATGCTGTTTTCGCCAGGTCACCTACATGTTTGATTGGCGTTGCACCGGAAGTCAGTTTTTCATTCCTGTTGCTGTTATACCCATAGTATTGCGGCTTGGTGTGTACTGCTTTCAGCTCAACTTTTATATCGTTGGCACTGCTTCCGTAGGTAAGGGTAATGGGTTTATTCTGAGCAGGAAGCTTTCCAAAGTGTAAAACTTCACCATCATAGTAGAACTGTTCTCCGTAAGCCTCAGCCATTCTTGCCAGGTAGTTATAATGGGTTTCATCATACTGGCTGCTGTAGATAATTTGAGAAAAATTATTAGCCTCTACCCTGATATCGAAACGGCTTTTATCAATTCCCTGTTTAATTACTTCTTCTGCAATAATTCCTACGTTAACGGGCTGCGTACCTCCGAAACTCTGAATATGAGGTGCTCCGTCAAGCAGGATTGTAGGACTGTATCCGGTAAGTACAATATTTCCTAAGCTCATTTGTTCCTGGCTGAATCCTACTCCGGTAATTACTCCTACAAAAGTTCTTTCAGGGCTGTTATCTATATCTTTATAGGAAATCACTGCTGTAAGTCTTTTTCCAAGAAACTTATTGGCTTCTTCCAATGAATGGGTCTGCCTGTCTCCCAGAGTATCGTGTGCCAGTGTCAGCGTAAATTCGTGGTGTCTTCTGGTGCTTTGTTTAAGCTTGAAATGTTTATAATATTTGATAATTTTCCCTTCTATGACAAGAGAAAGTTTTACCAAACGGTTGATACCTGTATGATGGTTTTCGGAAATACCATCTGCATTCTGCGTGGGACGAAAAGACGTCGCTTGTGATTTTCCAGGTGTATTTGACATATTTTTTGTGATTTGATTAGTTTTTGTAAACGATTATTCAGCAGGGTGGAAATATACAAGGATAACCCAAGGATCCTGCAGAATATCGTTTAAGGTAAAAAAAGACCGTCTTATAAGGACAGTCTTTTATTTTTTGTTCATGAAAGACTTAGCTCATTGGCCAAAGCCCATCATAGGATGAATTTCCATAGGTAATGCTTTCAGCACTTATGATAAAGCTGATCAGCATACTGTTACTATCGATAGCATCAAAGTCTACTTCATGCTGAATTACATATCCGTTTTCCCACTTCAAATTGATCAATGTTCCTTCTTCGTGAGACTTGTTGAATGTAATCTCTCCGCTTGTAGGTTTATATTTGCTGTTTAATAAGCTTTCTAAAACATCAGATTTTTCTGTTGCTTCAATTGTTACTTTAATCAGTGCGTTTGACGGATCAGATGCTACACGTCCTGAAATGTCTGTAGATCTTGATACGCTGTAGTTAAGCTTTAATAATTTCTGACCTTCTCCTCCATTGAATTTTAAGATTCCTCTTGAATTTCCTGCCATATTCTTAAATTTTAATCATTAACAATTGTTCCCTGCTATAGGATTTATAAAAACAAAGATAGACTTCATGTTCTAATGTAAAAAGTTTTTGAAGCACTGTTTCAGAAATTGTAGTAGTTCTACGACATTTATTAAATTTTCGCAGTAGAAATTAATTTTAGAATTTTAAACTAACTTATTTTATTTTTCATTAAAAATCTTCTACATGACTAATATGTAAAAGGAACTTCTATATCCCATATTATTCAATATATGGTGCCTGGCTTACATTTCTGGCTGCATTAATGATGTTTATACAGATACGCAGTTATCATAATAATAAGATTAACGATTATCATAATCATTAAGATGTTACTGTATTTTCTTTTTTTATCAATAAAGCTCAGCCCAAGGATAAAAAAAAACAGCAATAAGGTATATACCGCAGGATACATCTGAAAAGCCTCAGAAAACTTCCCTTCAAACACCAGGACAATTGCCCTCTGAGCTCCACAACCCAGGCATTCTACTCCAAGGAACTTTTTACTGGGACATGAAAGCATGAAATCTTCGATATTCATTTCTGAAGTTTTAGATTACTCTATTCATTAAGAAGAGATTTTAGCTCTCGTATATTGGTGTGGGAAAAAGCAGTTTTCCTGCATTTCAAAAGATCCCTGAACGGCAATGTATGGATTTCTCAGAATCTCTCTCGCTACAAAAATAAGGTCTGCATCTCCTTTCTGAAGGATTTCCTCTGCCTGCTCCACCTTCGTAATTAATCCTACAGCTCCCGTATTTACAGAAGCTTCATTTCTCACCTGTGATGAAAGCGGAACCTGATAGCCATCAAACACTGAAATTTTCACCCCATGTATATTCCCTCCGCTTGATACATCAACGAGGTCAACAGCATGTTCTTTTAAAACTTTCGCCAATTCAATGCTACTTTCAATATCCCAGCCGTTTTCAGCATATTCTGTTCCGGAAATTCTTACAAAGAGTGCTGTATTTTCATTGAGCTCTTCATTGACTGCATCTACAATTTCAATCAGAAACCTGATTCTGTTTTCAAAACTTCCTCCATATTCATCTGTCCTGATATTGGAAAGCGGCGACAGAAACTGATGAATCAGATATCCATGCGCTCCATGAATTTCAATAATATCAAAGCCTGCTTTCACTGCTCTTCGGGCTGCTGTTTTGAAATGCTGAACCATCTCCTTTACCTCATCCGTGGTCAATACATGCGGAATCCTCTCTGTGGGATGATATGGGATAGGGCTTGGTGCAACAGTTTCCCAGCCTTCTTCAATAGAAATCTGCAGGTTATTCCATGTTGAACCTTTTCTTCCGGCATGCGCCAGCTGGATTCCTATTTTGCTGTCAGAATTTTCATGAACAAACTCTACGATTTTCTGTAGTTTTTCCGCCTGCTCATCATTCCAGATTCCCATGCAGTGATTGGTAATTCTTCCTTTCGGCACTACTCCTGTAGCTTCCACAAACAGTAATCCCGTACCTCCCTGTGCCCGGCTTCCGTAATGAACGAAATGGAAATCATTGGCCATTCCGTTTTCACATGAATACATACACATAGGTGACATTACCCATCTGTTTTTCAACTCTACATTTCTGAATTGTATTGGTGTGTATAACATTTTACTCTTTTAAAAAATTGAACGTATTTACTGGAAGAATAAAATATTGTCCACCTCATTAAAAAGAACTAATTTTACCCCCCTTTTTTAGTTGACAATATATGAAAAAAGACATACAGATCAGTTACGAATATTTTAAAAATAGCAGTGAACTGAGTGATATCGAAAATAAATTATTTGAAAGAGCCAAAGAGGCTCGTGAGAACGCCTATGCCCCTTATTCTCAGTTTTTGGTAGGCTGTTCCGTGTTATTGGAAAACGGAGAAATCTATTCCGGAAACAATCAGGAAAATGCAGCCTACCCATCGGGACTCTGTGCAGAAAGAACGACTGTTTTTTGGGTAGCCGCTAATTTTCCAAATATGAAGATAAAAAAGATCTTCGTGGTAGGGGGTCCTAAAGAATTCCATGAGAAAAATCCACCGATTCCTCCTTGTGGAGCATGCCGTCAGAGTTTGATAGAGTATGAAACCAAACAGGACGAGGATATCGACCTTTATTTCTCAAGCATGAATGAGGAGGTGGTAAAAGTGCATGCAGTGAAGGATCTGCTGCCTTTTTATTTTGATTCTACGTTTTTGTAAGACAAAGAAAGAGTAAAATGTAAAGAAATTTCTACACCATGTCAAGGTTTAAAACCTTGACATGGTGTAGATAGTAAAAAGCTTCACATTTCAGCATAAAAAAATCTGTTTCATACATTGAAACAGATTTTTTTATTACTCTTCAGATTCTACATCCTCATCGTCATCGTCTTCATATTGCTCCAGATAATAGCTAAAGCTGAAGTCTTCAACTTCTTCTTCAGCATCTTCAAGGGTAGTCAGCAGGTCTTCAAAAATCTCAAGCTGATCTACGGTCATATTTACGAATTCGAGGTGGAGTGGCATTTCCACATCCCCGGTAATGCTGTCAAAAAGCGCATCAAGATTATCACCAAAAGGTTCAGGAAGCTGAATTTTTTCCTTTAACTGGGTGTAAAAATCTTCATAGTCACCTATGTCTGTAAAATCGATATATACTGTCTTCATATAGAACTAAATTTCCAATTTTTATTGATTAAAAAAGTTTTGCATTTTTTGCAGAAATCCGTTTCTTCATTGGTGGGATTTTTGCCTTCTGCATCTCTCATAAAACACATTTTTTCAGGGCAATGGGGCAGCCCTTGTGTATGACCCAGCTCATGAATGGCTATTTTATAAAACTGCTCATCCTGGTTTTCTTTGCTTAGTCTGAATTTTGAAGCTACACAAGCTTTTCCCGGTCTAAAGCCCAATCCCATGATTCCAAAGTCTTTTATTTTTCCTCTGGTGGCACTGATGTCTTTTGAAGTCAGGCCAATCATCACAAAACCTTCTTTTGTTTTACTGTTTAAAAACTTAATGATAGAATCGGCCCGATACCGGTTTCTCTCTTTATAATAGGTATTTTCCGGAAAGTCTATGGCAGTCAGAACTTTTACATTTGGATATACTTTCTTTATACCTTCCGCTATTTTTTCTACACTTTCAGGTTGAATATCTTTAAACGGCTGAATGAGTATTGTTATGGCTGGTTTTTCTTCTTTTTTCTTTATTGCACTCTGTTTTTCTGAACATGAGAATGTCAGAAAGAAGATTACGATAAAGTAAAAGAGGCTATAATCTTTCAAAATTAAGATTTATAATAATTACAATGCAAATTATACATTGGTCATTGCGAGGAGTTATACGACGAAGCAATCTCAGAAAACATCCATAATATTTTCAACATCGCCTGTAAGGTCTTTCCAATCAGAATTTATACTATTAATTAAATCCAGTTTCTTTTGTCTGGAACCAGCTTTTATCTGTTTTTCTCTAAATATAGCATCACCTATTTCCTGAAAGGATTCCCAATACACAAGTATATACAAATTATATCTTGAAGTAAAACTTTGAGAATAATATGACTCCTTATGTTGTTGAACGCGTTTGGACAGATTTGAAGTAACTCCTGTATAAAGAGTTGTGTGATTTTTATTCGTCATAATGTAGACAAAACCTGCTTTCACTTCTTTATCTTTTTATTGAGATTGCTTCGTCACTTCGTTCCTCGCAATGACTACTATTTATTGTTTTTCAAAGCTTTTGTAATGGTTCTTAGTAAGATATACCTCGCCATTTTGAGTGTAGATGATACGGTCAGCATTTCTTCCTCCGCAATGATAGTTTACATCTGCTTCAAAATATTTTTCTCCATCCGGCAAACGCCCTTCTCTGTTTCCGAATTTATCTCCGCCAATCGCTTTTCCGGGAAGTATATCACACAGATTTCCCTGAGAAGGGTTCCAACCCATTTTTCTTGCTTCGTTTTTGGTGATATAATAATCCGGCAGCTTATGATTCTGTTTCACGTAACTGATTACTGTCTTTTCTTCTGTAAGCTGATCAATAGAAACTTGAGCAGAAGAATTTCCGGCACTGTACTGGCTTTCCGAAGAGGTGCTTCCATATTGTACCGTTTCTTTTTTTACAGAATCTGACTGATCTTTTTTATCTGCAATAAAATTTTTGTAAATATACATTGCAGACATTCCGAAAAGAAGTCCCAGGCATATAAAAAATACAGATCTTATTTTACTGTTCATAACAATGGTTGTATTAATATGACTATTTTTCAATCCTGCAATGCATCAATTTTTGTTACATAATTACATTGCTGAATGGGTATATTTTACGATGTTCTCCACTCTTCAGGAATATCACAAACCGGAATAGGATCTATTTTATGCTTCGCTGCTTTATGCATTCTGTCGAAGATTTGGAACACTTCCTTATCTCTTCCTTCATAGTCATCAGCTGTTTTCGTTCCGTATTCTTTCTGGATTTTTTCCAGTTCCGGATAAGTAGCGCCAATCTGTTGTTCGTCTGTTCTGTCTACATCCCAGAGTCCATCAGTAGGAATAGCTTCCTGAATACTTTTAATAAGGTTTAACCCTTTAGCAAGTTCATATACTTCGGTTTTATAAAGGTCTGCAATTGGAGAGACATCTACTCCGCCATCTCCATATTTTGTATAAAATCCGATTCCGAAATCTTCCACTTTATTTCCGGTTCCGCATACCAAAAGTCCGTTCAACTGTCCGTAATAATAGAGCGTAAGCATTCTCAGGCGGGATCTTGTGTTAGCAAAAGCCAGCTTCTCATTAGGATACAAATCATCTTTTACATCAAATATTTTGTACAATTCCTCAAACGCAGGGGTCAGGTCAACAGACATTATTTCTACATTCGAAAATCTGGATTTAAGGTCATTCATATGATCCTGTGCACGATCTACCTGATCTATTTTCTGGCGGATCGGCATTTCGATCAGTAATGTTTTAAGCCCGGTCATCGCTGCCAGTGTAGAAACCACTCCTGAATCTACTCCTCCGGAAACTCCGATTACATATCCATTTACTCTTGCTTTTGTTGCATAATCTTTTAACCAGCTTACAATATGATCTATCACTTTTTGTGTCTGCATCGTTTATATTTTTTAGTTTATTCCAAATTCCTGAGGGTATTTCACCACTCCTTTTTTATTTTTTAATCTGTCTTTTACCAATTCTAAAGCCATTCCGTTTTCTTCCGGAATATCGAATGGAAAAGAAATCCCAAAATTACTTGTTTTTTTGTAATCAAAGCGCGGATAATATTTTTTCATGTCCAATCAATATTACAGATTCGTATCCTAATTCTTTCGCGATATGATCGCCCTGAAGAATCAATTTCGCTCCGATTCCCTAAAGGCTTATTTTGCAAGCTGAAAGACCTGTGGATGGTCTTTCTTTTCTTCCTGCCGTATTGTTATCATCTTTTTATATATTTTTCGCGCTTCAGTTCATACCAGAAACACATTCCGTCCGGTTCTTCAAATTCACCGGTTTTTTCAAAGCCTAATTTTCTTAAAATATGATTGGAAACCTCATGTTCAGAATGGGCATAGGCATAAATAACCTCTGCATTCAGGTCATTAAAACCGTAATCCAGGGAAGCAATTCCTGCTTCCACAGCATATCCTTTCCCCCATGATTCGGGAAGAAAACGATATCCCAGTTCCAATACATTTTTGTAGCCATTGACAGGTTTTGTCAGTAATTTTAATCCACTCCATCCTATCAGCAGCCCGCTTTCTTTTTCTACAACGCCCAATCTTCCCACTCCATTTTCCTCATATTGTTTCTGAATTGTATTAATGACATTTCTTGACTCAATAATATCTGTCAAAACAGGTACACCAATATATTTCATTACCTCAGGATCGGAATCCAAAAGAAAAATACGTTCTACATCTGTCTCTTCAAGTTTTCTTAAAATAAGTCGTTTGGTTTCTATTTTCATACTCATTAGTTTTATTCTCCAGCTCCAAAAATGGTGACATCCGTTTTTGTTCCTTTCTTAATGTCTCCTTCCTTTATTTTATTCCCGGTTACATTCAACGTTTGTAAGAACTGATTCCCGGAAATATCAATTTTTTGAAGCTTATTGTGCTCTACATTCAGTTTTCTTAATGCTTTAAACTGAGTCAGGTCAATTGTTTTTAGTTGATTTAAAGATAATGTTAATTGATCAATTTTCGGAATTCCTGTCAGCGAAATACCTTCCAACAGATTATTATCCAGGTATAATGAACTTAAATTCTTCAGGTTTTCTGCTTTGAATGAAGAGATTTTACATCCTGTACACGAAAACAATTCCAGTTGGTCCAGGTTACTTATCACCATATTGGAGATCACATTATTATCCAGGACAATCATTTTTACATTTTTAAAAAAGTGCAGATCTTCCGTGGAAGTAATTCCCTTTTGAACAAGGAACAGATTGGTAATCATAGCAGCTTCCGGAGATTCCAGTATTCCGTTTTTATTCAGATCAAAATTTTCAAGAATTGCCTTTTCAAAGTTTTTATCTTTAAACTCAAGCTTTTGACCATAGCAAAAAGAAAGTCCCGAAATAAGGCAAAAGGCTGTAAATATTTTAATTTTCATCATGAATTGTGTATTAAATCCTTATTTTTGTAAACTTAAATTCCATGTAAAAATAATGAAGATTTTTAGATATATTGCGCTTTCTTCTGTTTTAGCTGCCGGGCTTGTTTCCTGCAAAAAAGAAACTGAAAATCAATGGAAGGTAGAAGTCAAAGAAACTGCCGAAAAAGTTGACATCACTGATATTTCCAAAGAATTTTACAATCCGGCTGTTCCGTTGGATCAGTTTAAAGCTAAATTTCCATGGTTTCAAGGAAGTGTTTCTGATGCCGATTTTGGAAAGAGAAGAACTGATGCTGAAGAGATAAAAATCTACAAGGAGGCTATCGGAAAAATAGATCAGACTCAACTGCAAAAGGAACTTCAGAGTTTATTTTCACATATTAAATATTACTTCCCACAGTTTAAAAGTCCAAAGGTATATCTGTTTTCATCTGCCCTACAGATGGTTCAGGATCCTATTTTTTATGATCAGAAAGGAAATCTGGTATTTATAGATGTTACCGGTTTTATGGGAGACGGCAATGCTAATTATAAAGGATTGGAACTGTATTTCCAAAAATCGATGAACCCGCAGAATATTGTTCCGAAGGTGTCACAGCTTTTTGCAGAAAACATCGTAACAGAGTCTCCTGATCATCAGAAATTTATTGACCAGATCATTCTGAATGGAAAAGTAATGATTCTCCAGGATGCTTTTCTTCCTGATTTCCCGGATTATCTGAAAATGAATTATACTAAGAAGCAGTATGAATGGGCAACGAGCAATGAAGCGAATATCTGGAATTATTTTGTAGAAAGCAACCTGATCTTCGGAGATGATCCAAGACTTGGAGAGCGTTTTATCTCGCCGGGACCTTTCTCGAAATTTTATACGGAGATCGACAACGAATCTTCACCGCAAATCGGAATTTTTACAGGATGGCAGATCTGTAAAGCATACCTTAAGGAAAAACCTGAAACGAAGTTAACAGCTTTCCTGAAAATGGATGCAACCACCATTTTTAATCAATCCGGTTACAAACCGAAACTTAAATAATAGAAAATTTAGAATTTAGAAAAAATAGAAAAATGAGAAAGACTCAGATTACGATAGATGTAGAGCTTGATGAAAATCATATCCCTGAAAGTATTATATGGAACGCTCAGGATGGAGGTGTTGAAAAACAGGAGACTAAAGCAACGATGATTTCTGTTTGGGATGAAAAAGCAATGGAGGCGCTAAGAATAGATCTTTGGACCAAAGAAATGCCTGTAGACCAAATGAAGATGTTTATCCATCAGATTTTAATCTCTTTAGGAAATACTTATCAGAGAGCAACAGGAGAAGAGGATGTAGCACAGTGGATAGAAGAAATTGCGGAAGAGTTTGCTGTGAAATCTGCTATTAAGTAAAAAAATATAATATGTGATATGCTGCAGGCAGTAAGCGGTAAGCTTTTTGTATTCAGCCTAGAGCAAATTTTAATAAAAAACAATGAGCTTAAGCAATACTTCCTATTGCTTAATGCTCAAAGCCTAAAGCAAAAAATTATGAATTTTAATACAAAAGTAATTCACGGAGGGCAGCACCATGAGTCTGCAACAGGTTCTGTAAATGTACCTGTATTTTTGACCTCTACGTTTGCACAGAAAAGCCCGGGTGTACATTCCGGATATGAATATTCAAGAGCTGCCAACCCTACAAGACAGGCATTGGAAGATTCTTTGGCAAGTATTGAAAACGGAGCGAGAGGTTTAGCCTTCGGTTCTGGTCTTGCAGCAATCGACTGTGTTTTGAAATTATTGAATCCTGGTGATGAAGTAATTGCTGTAGATGATCTTTACGGAGGTACTTACAGAATGTTTACAAGACTTTTCGAAAAATATCAGTTGAAATTTACTTTCGTCAATTTTGATGATGTTTCTAAAATAGCTGATGTTATCACTGATAAAACAAAACTGATCTGGGTAGAAACACCAACCAACCCATTGATGAAATTGGTAGATATCAAAGCAGTTGTAGAGATTGCTAAAGGAAAGGATATCTTAGTTGCGGTGGATAATACTTTTGCAACACCTTATATTCAGAGACCGATTGATTTGGGAGCTGACATCGTGATGCACTCTGCGACAAAATATTTGGGTGGACACTCTGATGTAATCGCAGGAGCTCTTATCGCTAAAGATGCTGAATTGGGAGAAAAGCTTCACTTTATTCAGTTTGCAAGCGGTGGTATTTTAGGTCCTCACGATTCTTACCTTGTATTGAGAGGGATTAAAACCTTGGCACTAAGAATGCAGAGACATTCTGACAATGGTCTTGCCGTAGCAAAATATCTTGAAACTCATCCTGCCGTAGATAAAGTAATCTACCCGGGATTAGAGTCTCACCCTCAATATGAATTGGCAAAATCTCAGATGAAAGAATCAGGAGGAATGGTGTCATTCACATTCAAATCTGGAAAGAAAGAAGATGCAATCAAATTCCTGGAGAAAGTGAGAGTATTCACACTAGCAGAATCTTTAGGAGGGGTAGAATCTCTGGCCAACCACCCTGCTTTGATGACTCATGCTTCAATCCCGGCAGAAAAACGTGCTGAATTGGGAATCACTGATGACCTTGTTCGTTTAAGCGTAGGTATTGAAGATGCAGAAGATCTTATTGCAGATCTTGAGAAAGCTTTTTCTTAAACATACAATACACTAAAATGAGAAGGGTTATCAAATCCTTCTCATTTTATTATAACCACCAAACACCTATGAAAGATACAAGAAAAGCAGTCATTTCTGACTTGCCTCAATTGGCTGAATTATTTGATCAGTACAGAATATTCTATCATAAAGAATCTGATATTCCTGCAGCGGCAACTTTTCTTCAGGAAAGGCTTGAAAATAAAGATTCCGAAATTTTTGTTGTGGAAGAGAATGGTGAACTGACAGGTTTTGTACAATTATACCCTATATTTTCGTCTACAAGAATGCAGCGCTACTGGCTGCTGAACGATCTCTATGTGAATGAAAACCACAGAGGAAAAGGCTATTCCAAAGAATTGATTGAGAAATCTAAAGAACACTGCCGATCTTCAAAAGCATGCGGTATTCTTTTAGAAACAGGAAAAAGCAATGATATTGGAAATCAACTTTATCCAGCTTGCGGGTTTGAGCTTTATGACTCTGTTAATTTTTACGAGTGGACTAATCATAAGTAATAAGTAATTTACAAATTACACTCACTAATCCGAAAACTCGTACCCCAAAACTACCCTTAAAAACAAAAAATAATATGACCGATTTTCAAAAATATATTCAGAGATATCTAGATCAGATTCCATCCGGAAACTGGTTGAATGAATTAAAAATTTCAGCAGATAGAACTATAGGAATCTATTCTAATCTTACAGAAGAGCAATCTACCTTTGCTTATGCAGAAGGAAAATGGACATTAAAAGGACTTTTACTCCATTTATCGGATACAGAAAGAGTTTTTCAATACAGAATACTAGCTTTTGCCAGAGGAGAAAAAAACAATCTTCCGGGATTTGATGAAAATGAATATGCTGACCAATCTTTCGCTGATCAAAGAACGCTTGAATCTTTGTTAGAAGAATACAAATTGGTGAGAAAATCTTCCCATATTTTACTGGAAACCCTTCAACCTTCCGCTTTACAAAATATTGGTACAGCCAATGGTCATGAAATTTCTGTAGAAACCATCGGGAAACTGATTGTAGGACACAATTACCATCACCTGAACATTATTGAGGAGAGGTATTTATCGAAGTTGGGATGGATGTAGGAAAATAAAAAGATGTTTAATTCCAAATGAGGCCACTAAAAAAATTAAAAATCACAGAAAGTATTCAATCTAAAAAATTAGTTTTTGAAGAAAGCTCATATGACAAGTTTGATACTATCTCAATCTATTTTGGATTTTCAGTATTAGCAGTGGCCACTCTGTTCTTTTTAAAAGATTTAACTTTTTCACTGAATAGCGGCTTAGAACAATTTATCCTTACCTGTTTACTGATCTTTAGCTTATATGTACTATACTGTAAATTTACAGAGAAACATTTAAAGCAAATTACATTTACTATTCACAAAGAAGAAGCCAAAAAGAGAATCCTTGAGTATGGAAAAAAACATCATTACAGAATTTCAAAGATTTCTGGGAATCTGATTTTTCTTAATGAACCTTGTGATATTTATAGTCCCGGAAAAGATTATGAACAGACAACCATTGTATTTTTTAAAGACAATACTATTCTTTATACTTTCATTAAAGAAGGATCAAGATCAAATTTTCCAGTATTATTTTCAAAATATCTAACCAAAATGGATTTCAAAAAAATACTTAGATCAGACTATATTGAACCTATTAAACGGACAACTTATTTTAATTCGTTTTTTCACGGATTATAATTTTTATGGGTTTACTGGCTTTACCTATATAAACACATTTGAGCCTCAA
The DNA here is from genome assembly GCF_003852415.1 of Chryseobacterium sp. KBW03. Taxonomy (NCBI): domain Bacteria; kingdom Pseudomonadati; phylum Bacteroidota; class Flavobacteriia; order Flavobacteriales; family Weeksellaceae; genus Chryseobacterium; species Chryseobacterium sp. KBW03. The sequence goes on from NZ_QAJO01000005.1 coordinate 596,862, forward strand.
TTTTTTTGCCTAAAATCCTTATATTTTCTACCTTTATCAACTCTTTGAATTCACTTACAATTATGGAACATATTATCGAAGTACTAAAATCCGGCGGAACCATCCTTTATCCTACAGATACCATCTGGGGAATTGGTTGTGACGCTACTAATATAGAAGCTGTTAATAAGATTTTTGACATCAAAAAGCGCGAAAAGAACAAATCCATGATCATTCTTGTAGAGTCTGAAAAAAGACTTCAGGATTTGGTGGATGTTCCCGAAATGGCTTGGGAAATCATTGATCTTAGCGAAAAACCGGTAACAATCGTTTATGAAAATCCAAAAGGTTTACCTAAAGAACTTCTTGCTGAAGATGGAAGTATTGGAATCCGTCTTGTAAAAAATGATTTTTGCAAAAAACTGATTACAAAACTGAACAAACCTTTGGTTTCTACCTCTGCCAACTTCAGTGGTGAAAAAAGCCCGTTGAAGTTTTCCGATATTTCTGAGGAGATGATCAGTCTTGTAGATTATGCAGTGGAAGAAGACAGAGAAAAAGTTTCAAAATACTCTGGTTCTTCTGTGATCAAAATATGGAGTGATAACAGAATAAAGGTTCTTAGGGAATAGAAATTTTGAACCTTTCTGTTTATTTTTTTAGAGTCTTGTCAGTTCATATCGGCAGGATTTCTTTTTTTTAATTCTATCTTTGCAAACTCAACTCATAAATTATTTGCTATGAATCATCAGGAATTTGCTCAAATATGGGTTAATGCATGGAATTCTCATGATTTAGAGGATATTCTCTCCCATTACTCAGATGATATTGAGATCACAACTCCCATGATTGCTATGGCTACAGGCGGTAAGGAAAGCTCTTTGAAAGGAAAAGCAGCAGTCCGTGAATATTGGAGGAAGGCGCTGGATAAATTTCCGGATCTTCATTTTGATTTGATTCATTCTACGGCAGGAGTAGATTCGGTAGCATTATTTTATAAGTCGATTATGGATAAACATGCTGTTGAAGTCATGTTTTTTAATGAAGACGGAAAAATTAGTAGAATGTATGCTCATTATGATTAATGGGTAACATTGGTAGAAATTGACACTATTATTAACGATGATAATTAATCTTAATCAAAATAAAAATTTAAAACTATTTAAAATAATTTCTGAAGCGGCAGAAAGGAATAATCAGTCTGTATATATTGTAGGCGGTTATGTGCGTGATCTTCTGATGAAAAGAAAAGCTTCTACAGATATAGATTTTGTAACGGAACAAAGCGGTATTGAACTTGCCCAGAATGTAGCTCAGGATATAGATCCTAAATTAAAGGTTTCCGTATTCAAAACGTATGGAACAGCCATGATCAAGTATAAAGAACTTGAACTTGAGTTTGTGGGAGCAAGAAAGGAAAGCTATACAGAAAACAGCCGCAAACCTGAAGTGGAAGGAGGAAGCCTGGAAGATGATCAGAAAAGAAGAGATTTCACCATCAATGCGATGGCTATTTCTTTAAATAAAGATAATTTCGGAGAAATGATTGATCCATTCAGTGGAATTGAAGATCTTGAAAAAGGAATTTTAAGAACGCCTTTAGAACCTGCACAGACCTACTCTGATGATCCGTTGAGGATGATGAGAGCGGTACGTTTTGCGTCCACTTTAAATTTAAAAATTGAGGAAAACTCTTTGAATGCTATTCAACAGGAAGCAGAAAGGATCAGTATTGTTTCTATGGAAAGAATCATGGTAGAATTCAACAAAATCATGCTTTCTGAAAAACCTTCTGTGGGACTAAAATTAATGGAACAAACAGGTCTTATGAAGCTGATTATTCCTGAACTGATCGAACTGAAAGGTGTAGAAGAAGTGGAAGGACAGACTCATAAGGATAACTTTTACCATACCTTAGAAGTCGTGGATAATATTTCTGTGAATACAGATAACCTTTGGCTTCGTTGGTCTGCCCTGCTCCATGATATTGGAAAAGCTCCTACGAAAAAGTATGTAGAAGGCACAGGATGGACATTTCACGGACATGAATTTTTGGGCTCAAAAATGGTAAAGGCACTTTTCCAAAGATTAAAACTGCCATTGGGAAGTGATATGAAATATGTTCAGAAGATGGTAAAGCTTTCATCAAGACCAATTGCTTTAATCACTGATGATGCTTCAGATGCTGCGCTGAGAAGACTTTTATTTGATGCCGGAGAAAACCTTGAAGACCTTTTCACACTTTGCAAAGCAGATATTACTACTAAAAACTCTAAAAAACAGGAGAAATTCAAAAGAAACTTTGAATATGTAGCGGTTAAGATCAAAGAAGTGGAAGAAAAGGATCAGGTGAGGAATTTCCAGCCACCGATTACCGGGGAAGAGATCATGGAAATGTTTAATCTTAAGCCAGGACGTGAAATTGGTATCTTGAAAGAGAAAGTAAAAGAAGCTATTCTTGAAGGGGAAATTCCTAATGAAAAAGAAGAAGCGACAAAGTTTGTCATTGCTGAAGCAGAGAAACTGGGATTAACAATCTAATTCAATCTATAGATAATATAAAAAGCCCGGCGGGATGTTCCATCCCGCCGGGCTTTTTTGTTCCAGTATAAAAACAAAGCCGGCCGGTTTCAAAGAAACCGACCGGAAAAAAACACAAATGATGAAAAAATAAAAAATTATATTTTTATATGCTGTGAAGCATTATTGATTCAAAACAGTACCGTTAGCACCCAGACCTCCTGTCGTAACAGACATGATCTTGCTCCCTGTAGCTGCTGAATACACAACCATTTCACTATTTTCTGTGAACTTCTTAACATCTGATGCAAAGATTCTTCCATCAATAACGTTAAATCCATAAAGAGTATAATACTGACCACCATCAGCAGCTGTTAATAATGGAGTTGTAGGAATTGTTGGAGCAGCTAAGCTTGTTGTATACACTTTATTTGCTGAACTGAAATAGATTTTATCGTTATCAATCTGAAGGTTGGTAGCGTTTGGAATTCCTGTCAGCGTAATTACTGGTGTCATTGTACCCGTACTTGTAATCTTATAGATATAAGAATCTGCAGCCGTTGAAGAAATTGTGTACACATTAGAGTTATACGAAACGGTGTTATTAACACTACCATTCGGTACGGTAATTTCAGTTTTACTATCATTGGAAGTATTGATATAAGTAATCTTATTCCCATACCCAGATGAAGCATTCTGTATGAAAACATTTCCTCCTGCTTCTACTGCTTTATCAGAAACTTCAGTCATGCTGATTTTACTTACAAATGAAAGGTCAGAAATTTTATATTTCGTTACACTTTTAGTATTTGCAGTGAAATTCGTGTTGGAAACATAAATAAATCCATTAGCAAAAGTAATCCCTCTTGGGTTATCAATCTGATCCGTAATTACTCCTACTCTTTTAAATGTATAACGATCAACAACAACAATTTTGTTAGAATTATTGATTACAAGATACGCCTTATTTCCATTAAGACCGATGGTCTGAAGTACATCACCCAAAATATCTTTATTGTTGTTATACCCATACACATCGTCTTGCTTCAGGCTTAGGTCTCTTGTCAGGAAAGTTACTTTAGCCCCCTGGCTGTTGAAGTTCCCTTCATTAGAGATAAAATATCCGTTCTGATATGTGATCGGGGACATTTCAAACTCTGCAGAATCACTTGAACATGAAGAAATGTTAAACAATAACACTACTGCAAATAATACAGTTAAAAGTTTAGTTATTTTCATAATTTATTCAATTTTAATTTTTAAAAATTTATTGCGGCATACACACTATAATTTCTTTTGGGTAAAGGATAAAAAGAAGCTGTTTTATAGTAGGTATCCGTTAGATTATTCACTTTGAACCCTAAGGTATATTTTTTTGCTAATGTTGCAGAAACTCCCACGTTCAAAAGAAAATAAGGATCAATAGCATCTGATCTCTTTTCATCACTGGTCGTATAGGTAACACCATTCAGCAGTCCCTGTGCGAAAAACTTAAAGAAGCCATATTCATAATCTATATTGGCAGTTCCCCTGTGCATAGGAACATAAGGTCTCTGCATGTTTGTTTCTTTATCGATAGATTTTGCGTAATAATATCCTGCATTGGCTCGGATCTTATGATTGCCCAACTGTTTACTGAAAGACAGCTGAGATTCTAATCCGTAAGATTCAGATTTATTGACATTAAATGCCTGCCAATATCCCAATGCTGTAGGCAGCCATACAATAAGATCCGTCACATTCATATAATAAGGAGACAAAGTAAGCCTGAAATCTCCCGCTTTGAACTCATTCGTCATATCCACCTGAGTAGAAGTTTCCGGCCTCAGATCTTTATTTCCTCCCGGTTCATAATAAATATCATTAAATGAAGGATATCTGAAATTCTTTGACACATTAATGCTCACATCATACCATTTTGCAGCGCTCCATTTTCCGGAGAATGAATACAAAAACGGTGACTTTACATCTTCCACGAAGTCTTTCTTAAATCCACCCTCAAAACGAAGGTCTTTCGTTGCAAAATATCTCAACAATCCGGAAACAGAACCAATATTTCTACTGACGCTGGATATTCCGCTCTGATACCCTTCCCCTTTATTGACCTGAAATTCCCCAATAAGGTTAAAATTCCATTTTGAATTCAGGAAATAATTAAAATCATTTTTAAAGATATAATTTTTCCCTGTTCCACCACTTGATTTAGGAAGATTTAGCGAACCGAAATACTGAAAGTTCTCTTCTGTATAAGCCGCTTTCAAGGAGTTACTGAACTTTGTTTTGTTCCAATCCCACGAAAGAAGACTTCTTACACTTTGGGTCTTATATTTTGTTTTGGTTCCCGTTTCTTCATATACAGGAAAATGCTGTGAAGAATCAAAAAACTGGCTCTGCCACGAAACTTTATGATCACTGTTGATCTTATAGGATGCTCCTACATTGAATGTCGTATTGTAATAACTTCCGTTTCTGTTGATATAATTCAGATCGCTTACCTTATAATCATTTTCGCTTACAGAATAATTTCCGGAAGCTTTAAAGCTGAACTTATCATTGCTGTAAGATCCTTTTACAAAATTATTATAGGTATTAAAAGAAGCTACTTCAGAAAATAATGAACCATGGAAACCTTTATTAAAATCAAGGGTATTATTCAGGTGTATACTTCCCCCGATCGCGCCACTTCCATATACTACACTTCCACCGCCGGCTTTTATACCAATCTGGTCATATCCGAACAAAGCAATATTATTGATATCCCCCTGTCCTAAAAAATTGGAGTTGATATTAATTCCGTTCCATACAAAAGCCGTCTGCTGAGCAGTAGTTCCTCTGAAAGATGGTGAAGAAACAGCACCACGCCCATTTTCTTTGATATAAACCTGCGACTGAAATCTCAGGAGTTCTGAAAGGTTACTGGAGTTTTTCTCGGCCTCTTCTGCCGAAATTGTTTTTACGGGATGAAAAAGTTTCACCCTATTCATCTGGTTGTCGAAGACATAAATAGTGTCAATGGTCTTCTCTTGTCCAAAAAGAAAACAGCCATAAGATGAAAAAAGCAGTACTAAAGATCTTTTTATATCCATACTCTTTTACTTTTCCTCCGAAAGCAATATGTTTTTTTTATTATAATGTTGGCAGGTCTCCTGACTTTCGCATTCTGCTCCTTCCCGTTTTTAGACAGTGGTTTTTTGCAGAAACTTTTGTTGCGATTTACAGTTGCGGGGACAGTCCGGGGGTTACACCCGATTCCCTTTTCATTCCAATATACTGGAAACCAAATTTCTTGCAAAGATAGCTTTTTATATGTATTCGCCAAAAACCGGACTTATGCTTAAAAAAACTTATCTCTCTGCTAATTAAATACAAAAAGAACAGCCGCTTTCAACATTGAAAACGGCCATTCATCCCACTACTTTTACTATTTATATATGTTTAATTTTTTATGAATTTATAGGCTTGTTTTTCTCCTTTCACTGAGTATTGTAGAATATAGTTTCCTTTTGGCAAGGATGAAACATTCAACTGCTCTTCTACAGTATTGAATGTTTTCACCCTTTGTCCAACCAAATTATATATTTCAGCTTTCTCTATTTTTCCTGTTCCTTTAAAATAAAGTGTATGAGTTACAGGATTAGGATAAATACCAATATTGTTTTTTTCTTTCATTGTATCATTTACTGATAAAAATTCAGAGGTATCCAGATAAAAAGCGACTATCTGACCGGAGGCATTAGTTCCCGTTCCCGCAATTTTCTTTCCGTCCTGTGAAATGGCCAGGGGAAGTCCCATTGTTACTCCATTCGTTGCAATTCCTAAGGATACTGCATAATCATTCAGATTGATCCTTCCGGTGGATGAAGTCCAGATAAAGCCTTCTCCCGACATTGGAGGCGCTCCAAATGCCCTGTAATATCCAATCACCGTTTTCCCGTCTGCCGAAATTCCCGTAGCTCCTCCTTTGAAATTGAAAGAAGCATTAGGATGTGTTATATAAGTAAGCCCGCTTGTGGCATTCCAGACATAGGGATTAGGATTAGCTGCTCCTATGATGGTATTTCCATCAGCAGAAATTCCTCCTGCCTCGCCTACATTATTTCCGTTATTATCTGTAATAAAACTCTCTACTCCATCCTGCCATTTTGCACCGCTTCTGGTACCTGTCGGTTCATCCTGCCAGCCCACAATCACCGTTCCTGCCGCATTGATTGCATTGGCTCTGGAGCTACGCCCGGAAACCATACTTCCCAAGTCTATCATTCCACCTGCTTCATCCCATTTCACAGCGTGTGCATTGGCTGCGGTAAGATATCCCAGACCTACAACTGTGCTTCCGTTGGTAGACATTCCCCAGGTGGAGCTTACGCTTCCGTCCCATCCGGTAGGAACAAGCCCACCTCTGTTTACCCATGTAGAAGAAGCTACATCATAAGTAGATATTTCATTGAACCCCGTTGCTGCATTGGTAACGGAAGACGATATTTTGGTTCCGTCATTCGAAACAACAGTTCTTCCTGCAGCCGGATATCCATTGGATATTGATCCTATCTGTATAAGTCCGCCGGCAGCATTCCATTTATAGATTCCTCCTGCACTGGTATGCATACTTACCACTCCATTATCTGAAACTGCGCCTACATTATAATTTCCCAAACCCATTACAGTAAGCTGTGCTTCTGCAAAACCAAATTTCAGGAAAAGACAAGCCGTCAATATTTTCATTGACATTCTGTAAAAATTTTTCATATTTTATTATATTTAGCGTTTCGAATTGGTGGAAACAATATTAATACAATATTCATCCTTTCAAAAGAATTTGACTTTCAGAATTCGTGAATTTAAAAAGAACTTAATTTTTAAAACTTTAATAACCAAATAGATACAAAACCCCATTTTGAATATGGATTTTACCAGAACTATTCAAAAAAACACAAAAAACAAATTATCAAGACAAAAATTATTTCAAAATAGTAGAAAAATAATACTGTTTATTTCTATTTGCTGCTCGCTTATTACCAATGGGCAATCCGGTCCGGACTTTACGATTCTCGCTGATAAGGCATTTCTGAAGCTCTATCAGAATTCTGACGAATGCATCAGCTATACCCAGGGAATTCTTGTCAGTGACCAGAATACCGAACATAAAATGGTACTTCAAAACATCATTTCCCAAGCGTTTGCGATGAAAGGTGACTATGTACAGTCTGTGAATATTTTTGCTCAACATGAAGATACTGATCAAAAAACAGGACTTTCTTATTTCATGCAGGTCTTCAATGATTATAATCTTGCGGATCAATACCAAAATCTGGGCTTGTATAATCAGTCCAAAAGAATTATTACCCATCTTTTATCTGATCAAAAGCTTCTTAAAAGCAATGATCCTGCTCTGAAAATTACCACGGCAAAACTGTACCAGCTTCAGGCTTTGAACTCAGGAATCAACAGAGATTATCCTACAGCATTACAAAATCTGGATAAAAGCAATCACTATCTGAGTGATCGTAATGAAGAAAATGCAATTATAAAAATGGAAAACAGGATTTTCCGGGCTTCTTATCTGTTGAAACAAAATAAACTGATCGAGTATAAAACACTTATAGAAAGTATCATTTCTAATCTTGAACATCAGGAAAACAAACCTTTTCTGCTAGGTCTGGCCTATGAGAATCTTTCCCAATATTATTTTCTGAAACAGGATTATACAACCTCTATTGAAAAACTGGAAGCCGGGCTTTTATTGATTGAAAACCTACCTTTTAACAATTTAAAGATTAAAATTTATGAATCTCTATCCCGTAACTATTACGCGGTTCATAATGATGCAAAATACCATCAATACAATAAACTTCACAATGATTTAAAAGCAAAAACAGATTCAAGTTCGAAAGAAGGAATACGATATCTTGTGAAACTTGTTGAAACCAATCAAAATAAAAATATTGAATTCCAAAAGCATATGCTTACCAGATCTTCCTGGTCTTTGGCTCTCGTTTTATCATTGATTGTCGTAGGGCTGTTTATTTATTTTCTAATCATTAAAAGCAAAAATAAAGACTTAAAAAAACAGTTTGACTTTTTTGAAAAACAGATCAGTCAGAAACCTCAACCGGTCATCTTAAACAAAACGAATGCACCAGCAAAAGATTCCGGCTCAACGAAAATATCCAGAGAAAAGGAAGATGAAATTCTCCAAAAACTTGAGGAATTTGAAAAATCTGACCGCTATCTGAATAAAAACATGTCCCTTTCTCTGCTTTCCTCTCAAATGGAGGTCAATACAAAATACCTTTCGGAAGTCATCAACAATAAAGAGAAAAATTTTAACGGATACATCAACAAACTCAGGATCAATCACATTGTACAGCTATTAAGAGAGGATTCTACTTTTCTTAATTATAAAGTAAGCTACCTTGCAGAATATTCCGGTTTTTCGTCACACAGTGCGTTTACAACCGTTTTCAAATCTGTTACCGGAATGTCCCCTAATGTCTATATTCAGGAAATCAGTAAAACTAAAGCCGTATGAAACCATTTTTAAAGATATTTCCACTATGCTTCTTATTCCTTTGTGTTTTCACTAAAGCTCAAAAGACACCGGATAGTGTCTTAATAAAAAGAGCTAAACTTGAAATTTACGACAACCCTGACAACGCGATTAAAATCGGAGAACAGTTGTTAAAAAAGTCTCATGATGTGAAAACTTCCATCAATCTTTACATGCTTCTTTCCACCGCCAATATTGCTAAAAGAAACTTTGAGAAATCATTAAAATATATTTTGAAAGCGAAGGAACTTTCTCAGAAAACCAATGATCCCAGGAACCAGGCGGGAGTTCTTATTTCAGTGGCTATACAGTATCAGCAAATGGAACTTTTCAGCAAATGCCTTGAAACACTGAATGAAGCGGATCAATATATCGCAAAAATACCTGAGAAAAATCCTGAAAAATATATTGAGACTGCTGCCAGCCATGCGATAAGAGGAATGGTGTATAAAAGCCAGTCTAATTCGGAAATTGCTTTGGAGAAATTTTTGATTTCGATACAAAATTATGATAATGTTCCCGTGAAGAAAACTACCTATTCCAATATGAGTGTGGTGTATTACAATATTGGGTACTGTTATCTTAATCTCAATCAAATTGACAAAGCACAGGAAGCTTTTTTGCAGTCTATCAACTATGCCCGAAAGAATCATGCAAAAAGTCTGGAAGCATTCGCCTTAAAAGGAATTGCTGAAATCCACAAACAAAAGCATGAAAACCAATCTGCCGTCAATCTTTTACTAAAAGCTGAAAACCTTTGTAAAAATACCGGAGACATCACCCTGAATGAAGGACTTTATAAGGAATTATCCGACAATTATCTGGCTATGGGACAGCAGAATCTCTATCAGCAGTATAATAAAAAGCATCTGGAAATGCGTTTTAAAAGAAAGCAGAATGAACTGAAATCCATTAACCAGGTAATCGATAATCATAATAAGGAAACCTCTTTAAAAAGTGAAAACCTAAAATCTTATTACCGTTACATTAAAATTGGTTCTGTGCTGTTGGGATGTATTCTTATTGGTGTTCTTTTATATTATATTCTAAAAATCAGAAAACAGAATAAGAAATTTCATAAAGAGATACAGCAAATGATCAGAACGTCATAAGCTATGAAAACAAAAAAGCATTCCTGAATGGAATGCTTTTTTTATCATGTATAAATTTCAATTTATCTACCAATAACTTCCGTAATCGGGTTTCCTACATTTCCACTTGGGAACTGAATTTTCAATAAAGAAGATACCGTAGGTGCAATATCTGTCATGTGATAAGCCTTGTTGCTTTCTCCCTGCTTCACCCCCCATCCCATAAAGATCAATGGAATATGAGAATCATAGGAGTTCCAAACGCTGTGTGTAGTTCCTGTTTTAGAATACGGAGGAAGCATAGAGTCATGAGAAATTAACTGAATATCTCCACTTCTCTGTCTGTTGATTCCGTTGATAATTCTTTGCTTGATCGGCTCCGGAATACTTGATTCCTGAACTTTATCCACTGAAACAGCATATAAAACGGTAGGATCTTTCTCCAGTTCTTTTACCGCAAAGTTTCTTACATCATCCAATTCAAGCTTGCTGTCTGCCAATACTTTTCTGTCAAAATAAATCTGATAGTTATCAATCGCATTGATCAATTTATCTGCCCCAAATTTATCTTTCAGTTTTTGGTTCAGGTTCTTTTCTGCATCTTCACCGAAGAAACCTGTCGTGATTTTATGTTCTTTAAGGAATCCTACAGAATGCGCTCCACCGTGGTCAGCAGAAAGAAAAACCGTATACTCTCCTTTTCCTACTTTTGAATCCAGATATTTAAAGAATTCTGCTAAATCCTGATCTAATCTGATATAAACATCTTCCACTTCAATAGAATTCGGACCAAATTTATGTCCTGCATAATCTGTAGAAGCAAGGTTAATCGCTAAAAAGTCTGTAATATTATCTCCACCCAGTTTTTCACCTTCTACAGAAGCTTCTGCCAACTTCAATGTCAGTGTATTTCCAAAAGGTGTATAACGGATATTATCTTTTTTCTTCTGATAATCCTGAGCTAAATTGCTGTAAGGGAAAGTAGGTGTTTTTGAGCTTCCCAACAGACCTTCCCAAGGAGAATTGTCAGGTGCACTTTCTGTATATTCGTTGATTGGAAGTAAGGTGTTCCAACCGTTGGCTACTAATTTTTCAGGAAGATTCTGAGAATTGAATGATTTTACCCATTGAGGAAGATCATTCATATACCATGTACTTGTGATGAAATTTCCTGTGCTGTCATCAAACCAGAAAGCTCCGTTTGGAGTGTGTCCTGCAGGAAGAATAGAAGCTCTGTCTTTCAAAGAAACTCCAATTACTTTCCCCTGGAAGTTGGTAGCCAGCCTCAATTCGTCAGTTACCGTAGTAGACCAAAGGTTTTTCGGAGAGTGGCTTCCGATTTTCACATTGGTAGTTCCTACCGGCTGAACGCTCTCATCCGCAGTACAGTAAACTCCTTTACCTGTTTCTTTATCTGTCCAGTCGTTTCCAGCAATCCCATGAATAGCCGGCACAGATCCTGTATAAATACATGTATGTCCCAAAGCGGTAATCGTAGGCACATAAGGAATATGTACATTATTCAAAGAATATCCTGTATTCAAAAGTCTTTTGAAACCATCGTTCCCATACTTACCATAAAAACGGTATAAATAGTCCCAACGCATCTGATCTACTACCAGACCTACAACTAATTTGGGTCTCTCAAGTTGGGTATTTCTGTTCTTCTGCGCATTGATTGTAACCACGGACAAAAAAGTAGCTGCCGCAATTGAAATGTTCCTAAGCATCCAAGTAAATTTTTATTGACAACAAATTTAAGGGTTTTGAAAGTTTTGGAGTGTGAAATTTTATTTAATTTTGATTATTGTACAATTCATCAATCAACCCTCTATGATTCTAGGCGTATACTGGTATTTCAAATTCCCAGATCATTTATATGATTTTCAGTTTTTCAAATTTTATCCGGGATATGGTGGGCATGCCGATAATCCAGCCGAGCTGGCAGCAAGAGTGCAGGTTGAAAATACAGATGATTTTATCCGAAAACTGGAAGAACTGAAAACAGATTTCAAAGAAACCTATTTACAGCTGAACATCGATGGAAATCAGCTGATCATCAAAATCGGAGACCATCTGCTTTTTGATTTTCATTTTCAGTTTGCCCTAGAAATTGAAGAACTGCTGATCTGTGAAAATGCTGTATTATTAGATTCCAGTGCTCCTTTTACCATTCAATCCAGCAAAACTTATGCACCGGAAAGAGAAGGATTCAAAACTATTGAACATCGTTTCATTCAAATGGTGGGTTCAGATTTTAAAAAGTACAATGCTGAAAATTTTTCAATTAGAATCGATTGTAACATGCCTTTACAGAATAAAAAAAGCTTTATTCATGACTTGACACAGCTATGTCCTGAAGAAAACCTCAATGTATTCTACTATACTGATTTCGATTTTGAAAATCATTCCAACCTGATGCTCTTTTTCACCAATGGCAGACAGAAGAAAGAAAGGATTCAAAAGGTGGATATTAATTCTTTTGGAACTAAAGTACGGCAGCTTGCCCAGAAATACCCTCTTCATTTCGGTCATTTCGGAAGTTTCAAACAGTACCCTTTACATGGTCCTCATATAGAGCTGATGGTAGATGAAGAATACATTATAAATAAAAAATAAAACCATTTTAATTCAAAAATATGATCAACTTCAAATATGTCATTCTTTATGTTGAAAATGTAGAACAGTCCATGAATTTTTATAAAAATACTTTTGGTACTGAAATAAAATTCATTACTCCGGAAAAAGATTACGGAGAATTATCTACTGGAGAAACCAGTCTTTCATTTGCTTCTGTAAGCCTTGCAGGGTCCAATATCAAAAAAGGCTTTTTAACCTCAAAAGCTGAAGACAAACCTTTTGGAATGGAACTGGGATTTGTAACTGATGATGTAGAAGCATTAGTTGAAAAAGCAATACAAAATGGAGCCGTTCTTTATGAAGATATTGCAGTAAAACCATGGGGACAAAAAACAGCTTATATCAAAGATCCGGACAATTATCTGGTAGAAATATGTACTGAAATTCAATAAGCTTAAAAATACTTGATGTGGAAATAAGAAAATTACAACAATTAGCTTCTAATCCAAGCTTAGACTGGGGACATAATGGGTATACGACAGACAGAATATATTCAGTTTCCTCCATTGAATTTGGAGGTTCTTTTGAATTTAGCTTAAAAGAAAAGGCCCTACCCTATACCAAAATCTGGGAAACCACTTCTGAAGACCTTGAAGAACTGAATATCATCATTGAAAAAGGAAATTCTTTTGGGGTTTTTATAAATGAGGAGCTGGCAGGCTGGATCATCTGTGAACACAGAACATGGAACAACAGTTTTTATATAGAAAACATTCTGATTGACGAGAAACAAAGGCGGCAGGGAATCGGAATTATGCTGATTAAAAATGCTATTAAAGAGGCCCGGAAATTAAACTGCAGAGTTATTGAACTCGAAACACAGAATACCAATTACCCTGCTATCCAGTTTTACAGAAGAATGGGATTCAATATTACCGGACTGAATACAAGACTATACAATAATGCAGAGGAAATCGCTTTTTTCATGACCTTAGATGTGGAATAGATACATTATAAAAAGGGATTATGATAAAATCTTTTACTCTCTGTTAATTAAAACACTTGTAGGTGTGCTAATTTTTCTATACATTAGTAATCAACAAATTAAAACATGATTACTATGAAAAATGTGAAAAAATTAAAGAGAAGCCAGCTTGTGCTGATCAGTGGTGGTGACACTCCCTATGCAATATGTGATATGGATGGCAATTGTCCGCCAACGATAGGTTCTTACTATTGCAGCGATGGTACCTGTTACAGAGTTTCCGGAGGTGGCGGTGGCAACCCAGGATGCAACGAACCAATGCATCTTTGCCAGGAATGGGAAACTGGATGTGGCTGCGTTTATATGTAAAATATTTTGTTAGATAAAATCTTGTGGGGGGCGGTTTTTACCGCTCTTTTTTATAGCCCGTTTCAAAGGAAAATATACTCATAGTTTCTGGTGATTTCATTTATATATAAATTATTAAATTGAAGATAATTTTCTAAACATGTCAGTTTCCTTTATTAAGCAACCTCGAGAACTGACCAATGGAGCTTAGGGAGGAGGTAAATAGAAGCTAGAGGTATAATAAGGGCAGGCGTAATCTATTAAATAACAAAAAGAAAACATGGAAACTAAAGTAATTAAATCTAGTAATAAAAAATTTTTGTTATCAATAATAGGATCTTTAATATTTATATTTTTAGGAGGATGGTTAGCAATTAACCCGGAAAAATTCGTATCCGCAATATTTAAAAATACATTTTTTATGCGTATTGCTGGTATTGCATCTTTATTATTTTTTGGTTTCGTATTACTTACAATAATTAAAAAAAGATTATCTGATAAAAATATGGGGATTATAATAAATGAATTAGGAATTATTGATAATTCTAGTTTTGCAAGTGTTGGCCTCATTAAATAGGAGGATATAATTTCGATAGAAAAGAGCAATGTATTATCGACAAATTTTTTGCTTATAAAGGTTAAGAATCCTGAGCATTACATTAATACTTCAACAGGTGTAAAATCAAAATTACTCAATGGAAATTATAAATCTTATGGTACTCCTATATCAATATCATCAAATTTTATAAGTTGTAGTTTTACTCAACTGGAAGACACTCTATTAAACAGTTTCGAAAAATACAAATTGAATAATTAATTGGGTAATATTCCAAATGTATGAACAAGAAATTAAAGTATTAAAAATCAATACTCTTCCGCTGGCATGAGCGTGTAACTTGTGTTCATGAATAAAACAACAAACCACTGCTTTTGCAGTGGTTTGTTGTTAATATAAACGAACTTCTTTCCAAAATAATACTAATATTTTATCACAATTTTTCCTGTTGCTCCTTTTTCAAGATGAGAAAAAGCAGATTTTACATCTTCAAATGGATATACACGATCTATGACAGGGTGTATTTGATGCGCTGCTAAAGCTTCATTCATATGGGTAAACATTTCTTTAGAACCCACTTCTATTCCCTGCAGTCTGATTTGTCTGGACATAATTTTTACGGTATTCAGTTCAGCACTTAATCCACCGATCAAGCCAATGACTGCGATGGTGCCGTCAAGGGCAATTACATCCATGGATCTGTTGATATTACTGCCTCCTACCACTTCTACAATATGGTTTACCCCTCTTCCACCGGTAATATCCATAACGTTTTTTTCCCACTCGGGGATTTGACGGTAATTAATAAGGTGATTAATTCCCATCTTTTTACCTAACTCCAGTTTCTCATCACTGCTTGATAATAAGATCACTTCAGCACCAGCCATCAGTGCAAATTGAGCAGAAAATAAAGAAACACCTCCTGTCCCCTGAATGAGTACTATAGTACCGGGTTTAAGATCTCCTTTTTCCATTACGCCATGCCATGCTGTCAATCCTGCGCAAGGTAACGTTGCTGCTTCCTCATCGCTTAAAAAATCCGGGACCTTAATGACTTCATTTTCATCAAACACGGCATATTCCTGCAACAGTCCGTCTGTTTTTGCACCGCCAAGAGAACCACCCGTCTTTTCATCAGTCAGATTTCCATCTATCCATTTGGGTAAAAATAATCCGGCAACGCGGTCATTTACGGCTAAAGTTGTGACTGCACTTCCTTTTTCGACAATAATTCCAACTCCATCAGAAACCGGTACCCTTCCTACCGGAGGTTTCCAGGAAGAATAGCCTGTTACCACCATCAGATCTCGGTAGTTAAGAGAATTGGCTTTCATTTTCACTAATACTTCATTGGGTAAAAGTTTTGGATAGGATTTATCAACCAGTTCAAGAGAAGATATACTGTACTCCTTATTTACCTGATATGCTTTCATTTTACTTATTTTAAAATTGTTACACTATAGAGAAAAACCGTAATTTTATAAGACAAATGTATGCTGAAAAAATCACGAAGAATAACCTGCAGCCCATTGTGAGCTACTAATAAATAAATGAGTATGAGTAAAAAGAAGCTGAGTTCTACCAATACAATCAATGAACATTATCTGGACGACAGATGTACCCTGAACAAAGTACTAAAGATTATTGGTAAGCGATGGGTAGCAGAAGTTTTATTACTGATTACCCATGATGTCTCACGATTCTCTCAATTGAAGGAAACTTTGACTGGGATTTCAGACAATGTACTATCTTCAGTACTCAATGAATTGGTTAAATCAAATCTGATCACCAAGAAAATATTCAATGAGGTTCCTTTAAGAGTTGAATATCACATTACACCCAGCGGATCAGAATTGACAAAGGTGATGCACCAGCTCTGCAGTTGGGGAAAACAGAATATTCCTTATGAG
This sequence comes from Chryseobacterium sp. KBW03, assembly GCF_003852415.1. NCBI lineage: Bacteria > Pseudomonadati > Bacteroidota > Flavobacteriia > Flavobacteriales > Weeksellaceae > Chryseobacterium > Chryseobacterium sp. KBW03. Next base: position 613,378 of record NZ_QAJO01000005.1, read on the forward strand.
GTCAGAATTCTTCCGGGATCAATGAAATAGTGAACGTGACCATCATGACCTTTAGATGGATAAGGCAAAAGGAAGTTTTTTTTTATTTTAGTAATAAACAGCCCTTTACAATTGTTATGAATATATGAAAACAATCTCTTTCCTACTCTTCTTTTTCGTTTCCCTGACTGTTGTTTCAGCTCAGAATAATTCTTCTGAAGGATTTTATGAAACCTCTGATCATGTCAGAATCAAATATAAAATCTCCGGAAAAGGAGAAGCCTGCTTTTATATTCCCGGAGGTCCCGGCCAGGGATATCCGTCCTTTGAACTGATGGGTGGAAATAGTCTGGAAAAAAACATGCAGATGGTTTATATGGATCAACGGGGTTCCGGGGAATCCGGCACATCGGAAAATTATCATCTCGATAAAATGATTCAAGACATTGAGGAACTGAGACAGCAACTCAAATTAAAAAAAATATTTCTGCTGGCACATTCTTTCGGGGGAATCATTGCAGTCAGTTATGCAAAAAAATATCCCCAGCATACCAAAGGGCTTATCCTTGCCAATGTAACACTCCATTTCCTGAATGATGAATCTATCAAAGAACAGATTGAATATGGAAACAGCCTTTTACAGGCAAAAAACAGAGAGGTTCCTAAAGACAATCTTTCCTCAGAACTTTCAAAAATCAGCTGTGCATTAAGAAAAAAAAGAATAGGATATAAATTCCTGACCGAAGATATCGAAACCATAAAACAATCGGATAAGGTTGATTCTCTTCATCCCCGCATCATCGACTTCGGAATGGCGGTAATCTCAAATCCCAAAGACTTCCCGGAATACTATGCCGATTATGCCCCTATCACAAAAGATATTCATGTCCCTGTACTTATCATCACAGGAAAGAAGGATAAGGCAGTCGGAACTCAGCACTATAAAACCTTCCGGTTTCCCAATCAGAAAGTAGTTTCCATTGATGGTGGGCATCTTTTGTATTATGAGAAAAATAAAGACTTTGTGAAGGCTGTAAGCCATTTTGTGAATACAACCAAGTGATATTGCATTGACAATTTTATAATATTACGTTTTGGCGCGGCCTTCGGCCGCGCCAAAACCCTTTAGAAGCCATTCATTAAAAAGCCAAACTCGACCTTACCTCTTTATTCATCTTAATGGTTCAAAATTATACCCCCCTCCGCTGGCGCGAGCGTCCCGCTCGTGTCACCACAACAATTGACTTTTGAAAATTTAATTTCTAAAAATAATAATCTGAGTTTTATTACTTTTAGACTATGAGCAGAAAATATAAATTTCATGAAAAAGAAGGAGCTTATTTTATAAGTTTTGCTACGGTATTTTGGATTGATATTTTTACAAGAATCGAATATTTTGATATTATTATTGAAGCATTGAATTATTGTAGAAAGAATAAGGGTATGACTATTTTCGGGTATTGTATTATGCCAAGTCATATACATCTAATCTTCAGATCAGAAAAAGGTCAGCCTTCAGAATTAATAAGAGACTTTAAAGGTTTTACGGCTAAAAAGTTACTTAGGGCTATTGAAGAAAATGCTCAGGAAAGCAGAAAAGATTGGTTATTATGGATGTTCAAAAAAGCAGGAAGTCAAAATTCTAATATAAAAAAATATCAGTTTTGGCAACAGAATAATAACCCCATAGAAATCTGGACGTTAAAAGTATTTGAGCAAAAATTAAATTATGTTCATCAAAATCCGGTAGAATCCGGATTTGTAATGGAACCTTGGGAATGGAAATATAGCAGCGCTAGAAATTATTGTGATAATTACGAGGAGATACTGGAAATAGATGTTAATTTATAAACGTTGGCACGAGCGGGACGCTCGCGCCAGCAAAAGAGGAATTATTGAAAATTAAATAAATAGAGAATAGTACAAAATCATTGATTATCCTTAATCAATCTTCCCCTCTTCATTTTTCTTAATGGGTTAAAATTATAAAACCCCTCAAAAAACAAAACAGGCTGTTTCAAATTGAAACAGCCTGTTTTTATCTATTGTAGCACCTGCTTAAAAGCCGGTCAATTATTAGAATTTAAGATCTCCATTCACCTCTCTTACTGCATTAGCAGCTTCAGCGAACTTCAATTGCTCTTCAGCAGTTAATGTTACGTTTACGATTGATTCTACTCCGTTTGCTCCGATGATAGCAGGAACTCCTAAGCAGATATCGTTTTGTCCGTATTCTCCTTCAAGCATTAAAGAACAAGGGATCATTTTCTTTTGGTCACATGCAATCGCCTGAACCATTACAGAAACAGCAGCACCTGGAGCATACCAAGCTGAAGTTCCTAATAATTTGGTAAGAGTAGCTCCTCCTACTTTAGTTTCTTCGATTACATATTTTTGCTGCTCTTCGTCTAGGAATTCAGTTACAGGAACACCATTTCTTGTCGCTTTGCTCAATAGAGGAAGCATACCTGTATCACTGTGAGCTGCGATTACCATTCCGTTTACATCAGAAATTGGAGCTTCCAATGCTTCAGCCAATCTGTACTGGAATCTTGCAGAGTCTAATGCACCACCCATTCCGATGATTTTGTGCTTAGGAAGACCTGAAGTTTTGTGTACCAAATAAGCCATAGTATCCATTGGGTTAGAAACTACGATGATGATTACTTCCGGAGATTGTTTTACTAAGTTTTCAGTAACTTCTTTCACGATACCAGCGTTGATACCGATCAATTCTTCTCTTGTCATTCCAGGTTTTCTTGGAATCCCTGAAGTGATTACTGCTACATGAGAACCTGCAGTTTTACTATAATCTCCTGTTGTACCCGTAATTTTTGTATCAAATCCGTTAAGAGATGCTGTCTGCATCAAATCCATTGCTTTTCCTTCAGCAAACCCTTCTTTAATGTCTACCAAAACTACTTCTGAACAGAAGTTCTTCATTGCGATGTATTCTGCACAGCTTGCTCCTACAGCGCCTGCACCTACTACAGTTACTTTCATATTGTTACTTTTTAAAAATTATTTTTTGTTAGTTAAGTTTAAATTTGAAACTCCCCAAATTTAACAATTCCTGAAAAAATGCGCAATCTTTCAGGAATTTAATTAGAATTAAAATAAATTAGTTGACGTTCAGTAAAAACGTATAAAGTTTTTTCGCCCCGGAAAGCACGTCGTTGTAGTTTTCTTCAGCAACTTCGGTATCCAGAACTTCTTTAAAATTCTTCCACATAGGTCCCGTATTCTCCTGATAACATCCGAAAAAGTTGAAAGTAACCTCATCAAATCCTTCTGTTTTGGAAAGCTGCTTGGCAATAACGTTACCTCCCAGCGTAGAACCTTCAATCACATACATCGCTCCCAATGCTTCATGCTCATTCTCAAATTCAAGATCGTGAGACTCCATCTGGTTTTCCAGAGAAAGACTTTTAAGATCTTTTTCAATAAGAGAAAGCTTCTTTCTTGCATCAAGCTGAAGTTTTTCTGAAAACTTATCAGAAAGGCTGCTGAATATTTTATCTTCACTGTGAAGAAGCATCAGATAATTCGTGTGAATAATCTTTTTATAATCCTCTAAAGTGAAGGTTTTATTAAAAATCTTTTCAGAATTAAAAAGTTTTTCTGCCGCATCGTGATAATCCGCTGTATTCTGTTTAAGATATTCTGATACCATAAATAACGTTTTAAAAGTTTCTCAAATGTAAGGCTTTTTGAACTTTAAAATAAAGGAAGTCCCCTCTTTATTGCTCTCAAAATCTACATTCCCCCCTATTCTTTTCATAATACGGTGCACAATAGACAACCCTACTCCATTTCCTTTGAATTTCTTGGCATTGTCCATCCTGTTGAAGATTTTAAACATTTTATGCTTCTCCTCTTCAGGAATACCAATTCCATTATCAGAAATCCTGTAGATAATAGTCTGCCCGTCTTCCGTTCCTTCAATTTCTACTTTCGGATGATCCTGGTGAGAAGAATATTTCACGGCATTATTGATAATATTGAGAAATACCTGATGAAGCATGGTTTTATCAGCCAAAACATCCGGACATTCTTTAATAATAACTTCGCTTGCTGCGCTGCCATACGTCATCTTTGCATTTTCAGAGATTTTATGGATCGTAGGAGCTGTTTTCAGACTTTCAAGCTGAACTTCACTATGCTTGGCGCGGCTCAGCTGTAATACATCCTGCATCATTTCAGCCATATTATCAATCTCCTCGATAATTGTATTGATCTTGGTTTTGCTCTTTTCAGCATCAGCCATTAGATTTCCCAACAGCATCTGGGCATTCAGCTTCATCACCGTCAATGGAGTTCCTAAATCATGAGAAATAGTATAGGAAAAACTGTCAAGCTCTTCATTCACTTTTTTAAGCTCATCATTAAGACCTTTGATCGCATTATAGTTTTTGTGGGATGTTTCTAAAATCAAATCCCTTACAGCATGTACTGCACTTATATTTCGTGAATTCCATCTTGTGGAATACCCTTTAATATTCTCTGTGAAGATACGGAAAGACGTTCTTGGTGATATCATCTGTTTTTCCTCTCCGTTTTGAGAAAAAACTTCTACCCTTTTTTGAGGATTACCAGCCCAGTCGATATGTTCATTAAACTCCTTGCGGAACCAGATCAGCATCTCGTTTTTATCCCTTTCGATGAAATAAATAACCACTCCGGCTGCACTTTCAGACAGTTGAAGTTCTTCACCGTAATCTTTAAGGAAACTTCTGCTTACATAGACACGATCATTTGTATTTGCCAATCCCCATTGCGCAATCTTTGCAATACTTTTGAGATCTGGAGTACTTCCGGCTGCTACAATACTTTCATCCGAAATAATGGCCAGCCCATCAGCTTCCGGAAGATTTTGAATCTCTGTTTTACTTTCGATAAGAGAGTCAAAAAGATGATTATGTTTTAAAAACTTTGTTTTCAGCTGAGATATATTTTCATTCAGCTCCAGGCGGTAGTTCAATTCACGTTTGGACTTAAAGGAAGAATAGGCATTCGCGGCCAATGCCGTAAAAATACCTGCCTGTACTCTGTCCTCAAGATCAATATGCTTAGGTTCTATATTCTGGCAGGTGACTAATCCCCAGAGGTGATCATCAATAATAATAGATACACTGAAACTGGAAGCTGCACCTGAATTTTTAAGATACTGCCCATGAACAGGCGACATTCCTCTGGATGCAGAAAAAGTAAGATCTATATTTTCAGGATTCTTGCTTAGAATAGGAACCAGATCAGCATACACATTGCTGAAGATTCTTTTTCTTTTTTTAAGATAAAGATCCCTTGCCTGTTTCGGAATATCAGATTCCGGGTAATGAAGTCCCAGAAAGCTTTCCATATTTTCATTCTTCTTCTCGGCAATGACCTTCCCGGAACCATCCATCATGAATTTATAGACCATCATCCGGTCATAATTCACCACCTTTGAAAGGGTCTCCAAAAGATGATCCCAAAGCTCTTTTTCATTATCGATGATGTAAAAATTATCATACTTATTCGAAATCCGCTTATTGGGATTAATCAGAACCTCCTCAAACTCTAGGAAAATATAAAGATCACTCTTGAAAACAGAAAAGTGATATTCTTTATCATTAATAAAAATTTTGTCAAAATAGGTTTCGTTTTTACGTCTCGTAAATCGGTCTAGTGAAGTATAGATCTCTGAATCAATAATGCTATGAAAACTATGGGGAAAGTCCGTGATCTTTCTCCCGAATAGTTCATCTGAACTCTCGATTGTAAATATATCCGAAATATTCCTGCTAAAAAAAGTAATGGTACGGGACTCCGCATCAATGCCAATCAAATAACCAAAACTTTGAATAGAACCCGGAATATGGATAGGTTCTTCATGGCATTCTATAAAATTCATATATCTCTTCAGTCTATTAACCAAATATAGCATTTTTTCTGAACAGCATTCTCTTTTGTGGTACTTAATTTTAAGAGCCCTTCAGCCTGCATCCATCGAATATTCTATTAGAAAAAAAGGTTGAAAAATACATTGAAGTATTCTCCATTTTAACCCCCTTTTTATATGATATCACTAAAAGATACGAAAAAAAATCCAATTAGGATACTTTACTACCATTAACCATGATTCATTACATGAATTACGGATTATTAAACGTAAATATTATGTTATTTAAACAAATTTTTCTAAATTTATGTCACCAAATAATGAATACAGCCTCAATACATTGAATTATTCATAATAAATTCAACGTAAAATTTAAATTCAAATAATACTATTATGAAAAAGTTCCCATTAATTTTATTTTCTCTAGTCCTTTCTATAGGATTATGGAATCCATCAGAAGCCTGCACAAGGGTGGTTTACAAAGGTCCTCAGAATACCGTTATCACAGCCAGATCTATGGACTGGCGCGATGAAATCCCGGCCAACCTTTGGGTTTTCCCAAAAGGAGCAGACCGCAACGGACAAGTAGGCTCTAAATCTCTAAAATGGACTTCTAAATACGGAAGCCTCATCAGCTCTTCCTGGGACATTGCTTCAGCCGACGGGATGAACGAAAAAGGATTGGTCGCCAACATGCTTTGGCTGGGAGAATCTCAGTACCCGAAATTTGATGGAAAAGGGAGTAAAAAGGGAATTGCCATTTCATTATGGGCACAATATTATCTTGATAATTTTGCCACAGTAAAAGAAGCTGTAGAATTTTCACGAAAAGAACCGTTTGTCATTGTAAGTGACTATATTCCGGGAACAGAGAAGTTTACAACAGTTCATCTTTCCATTTCGGACGCTTCAGGAGACAACGCGGTATTTGAATATATTGACGGAAAACTGGTAATTCATCATGATCCCTCTTATACCGTAATGACCAACTCTCCTGTTTTTGAAGAACAACTGGCTCTTAACAATTACTGGAAAGGAATTCCGGGAACGGTGATGCTTCCGGGAACCAACCGTGCTGCGGACCGTTTCGTAAGAGCATCTTACTATATTAATGCAATTCCTCAGACTGCCGATACCCGTACTGCTGTGGCGAGTGTTTTCAGCGTCATCAGAAACTGCTCGGTCCCTTATGGAATCTCTTCTGAAACGGAGCCAAATATTTCATCAACAAGATGGCGCTCTGTCTCGGATCAGAAAAACCTGGTGTATTATTTTGAAACCGTTTTCACTCCAAACACGTTCTGGGTAGATCTTAAAGATTTTGATCTTAGCCCTAAAGGAAAGGTGATGAAACTGGATTTGAGTAATAACAACACCTATAATGGTAAATCCAATGCGAATTTTAAAGAATCTGCACCATTCACATTCTTAGGATTAAAATAAATATTTCACCACAAAGACGCTTACGCTAAGTAAAATAATCTGTTTTCAGCAGAGGAAAGGACGTAAGTATGCCACATGATGATTGAATGAGTAATCATTCTCTTCCTCTGAAAGGAGTGTCAAGTCAAAGATTTGATGGGTGGCTTAAAATGCTTTCAAGTTCATTTACAGTAAGAAACTAGTGGCAACATAAAGTTCCACAATAAAAAAACAAAAAAGATATGGCCTTTTTTTCGATTAAAAAGAAAAGCCTGATCCTGTGCATGCTGGCCTGCGGGTTATCAGCGTATGCACAAAATCAGGATTCTCTGAAGACCACACCTCCTCCACAGGAAGAAGACAATGTAAAATATCCGATACTGCAGATCAAAGGCCTTTTTCAGGCACGTTATCTGGTAGGGATGTCCAAGGATGTTGATGTAAACGGACTTCATCATACCGATGGCTCCGGAACTGATAATAATTTCATGCTCAAATACATGAGAGTGCAGGTTCGGGCACAAATCAGTAAACGTACAGAAGTTGTTGTTTTGGCCAACCTTGCCGATTTTAAAAATGATCCTAAAAGCAGAGTTCTTGAAAATGCTTATCTGAAGTACACCTTCAACCCAAAATTAGCGATTACGGTAGGACAGTTCAGACCCTGGTTCGGTATTGAAGAGACTTACCCTATTGACATTATTAAATCTTTAGACTGGTCTAATCAGTATACAGAGTTTGGGAAACTGGGCTGGACAAGTTTCCAGATCGGCATGTCCGCCACAGGACAGCTTCAGCTTGGAGAAATACCCTTCCAATATGCAGTTTCTATCGTCAATGGAAACGGAAAGAACCAGATCAATGATAACGACAACGGAAAACAGTATTCGACCCGTTTGGTTTTTGGACTCTCAAAAAAATACAATTTCAATGTAGGTCTGAATGGGGGTACCGGGGAAGTTTTCAGCAAAAAGGTATATGCTCTGGGAATAGATCTGAGCTCACTGATCCAGTTTGATCCAAAATGGAGTCTGGATATGCAGCTGGAAGCCAAACAGGCTACCAATCACGTACTCTACAATTCCATTGCCCCCGAATTACGTCCGGATAATCCTGATCAGTATTTGATCCGTGGTGCTTATTTCCTTCCCAATTTAAGATATGAGATCAACCATAGAAATCTCAGTGCTTTTGAATTATCCTGCCGATACGAATATCTTGACACCAATTTCAGACTGGCTTCTAACCCAAGACAGACGATTACCCCAATGTTCGGGTTAGAATTTTTGAAAAATTATGGAGCAAGAATTCAGCTCGGAGTACAGTTTGACCGTTACAAATATCAGGTAGAAAATACCTCACAATACAATAACAATCTATTCATAGTGCAAGTACAAAGTAGATTTTAACCCACTAAATAGTTAGTATCATGAAAGAAATTAATATCAGAAACGTAGCGATCACATTTGCCGTTGCGTTGATCATATGGTTCATTCCTGCCCCGGAAGGCGTTGCCGAGAATGCATGGCATCTGTTTGCCATCTTTGCAGCAACCATATTAGGAATCATCCTTAAGGCAGCTCCTATGGGCACCATGTGTATGATGGCCATAGGTTTTACAGCCCTTACACAGGTGGTAGCTCCCGGAGATGCCGGAAAATCTATTACAAAAGCACTTTCGGGTTTTGGAGATAAAGTGATCTGGCTGATCGGGATCTCATTTTTTATCGCCAGAGGATTTATCAAAACAGGGCTTGGAAACCGTATCGCTTTTGTATTTATAAGAATTTTTGGGAAAAGTTCATTGGGATTAGCATACGGATTAGGACTTGCCGATGTTTGTCTGGCTCCTGCTATTCCGAGTAATACCGCGAGAGGAGGTGGAATTATCTACCCGATCATGAAATCTATGGCCATAAGCTTTGATTCCGTTCCTGAAAAACCGGAAACCCATAGAAAACTAGGGTCATTCTTAACATTGAACAGCTACTATATGAACCTCATCGCTTCTTCTATGTTCCTTACCGGTACTGCGAGTAACCCGATGTGTCAGAAATTTGCAGCCAACCTTGGTATTGATATTACCTGGATGTCATGGGCAGCAGCCGGATTTCTTCCCGGTGCAGTAGCATTCTTTGTCGTTCCTCTGGTATTGTACAAATTATACCCGCCTGAATTGAAAAAAACCGGTGATGCTCCGAAAATGGCAGCACAGAAGTTAAAAGAAATGGGGCCTATCTCTAAAAATGAATGGCTGATGTTATTAGCATTTTTCATTCTATTAGCCCTTTGGATATTTGGTGGAGCACTTTCTATTGATGCCACAACCACTGCATTCATTGGATTAACATTGTTACTGCTAACCTCAGTACTAACCTGGGAAGACGTAAAAGGAGAAAAAGGAGCATGGGATACCATCGTTTGGTTTGCCGTTCTGGTGATGATGGCGAGTTCTTTGAACGAGCTGGGCTTCATTGGCTGGTTCAGTGATCTTATCAAAGTAAAAATCGGTGGTCTGAGCTGGCAGGTAGCTTTCCCTGTAATCATTCTGGTGTATTTCTTCAGCCATTACATCTTTGCAAGTGCTACCGCTCACGTAGCGGCTATGTATGCAGCATTGCTTGGTGTAGGGGTTTCTCTGGGAATTCCTCCTATGTTATTGGCTATGATGCTTGGTTTCATGGGTTCAATTTATGGGGTGCTTACCCACTACGGACACGGTCCGGCTCCGGTATTTTTCGGAAGCGGATATGTAGACCTGAAAGCCTGGTGGGTCAGAGGTCTTGAAATAGGAATCGTTCTGCTGATCATTTATATGGTTGTAGGAGGATTGTGGATGAAAGTCTTAGGATATTATTAATTTTTAAATCAAAAATATGTTATCAACATTGTCAAGAAAAATGCTGATGTGCCTTACAGGACTCTTTTTGGGATTCTTCCTGTTGATTCATTTCCTTGGAAATCTTCAGCTTTTTCTGCCACAAGAACAGGCACACCTGCAGTTTAATGCTTATTCGCATTTTTTATCAGGAAATATTATTATCAAAATAGTGTCTTACGTTTTGTATGCCAGTATTATTCTGCATGCCGTAGACGGGCTGATTATTACTTTAAAAAATAAAAAATCCGGCGGCGGTTATCAGTCGGACAGACGTGGAAGAGCCAGCCAATGGGCTTCCAGGAATATGGGAATCCTCGGAACATTAATCCTGATCTTCCTGGTGATCCATTTCCAGAACTTCTGGTATATCTACAAATTTGGAAATCCTCCTTTGGATGAGAACGGAAATAAAGATTTATACATTCTGGTAGTGAACGTTTTCAGAGAATGGTGGTATGTAATCATCTATGTACTCTCAATGATTGCTCTGTGCTACCATTTGATCCATGGGATTAATAGTGCAGTAAGAACATTGGGACTCTATCATCCCAAGTTTGTCAAATGGTTCAAAACTATCGGAATTGCCTATTCAATCATTATCTGTATCGGTTTTGCGTTGATGCCGGTGTATGTATTCTTTACTTATCAATAAACAGACTGTTATGATTTTAGATTCAAAAATACCACAAGGCCCATTGGAGCATAAGTGGGAAAATTATAAAAAGAAAGCCAGACTGGTGAATCCTGCCAACCGTAAGAAACTGGATGTTATCGTAGTAGGAACAGGACTGGCGGGAAGCTCTATCGCTGCTTCTTTAGGAGAGATGGGATACAATGTGAAGTCGTTCTGCTTCCAGGACAGTCCGAGAAGAGCGCACTCTGTGGCAGCACAGGGAGGCGTAAATGCTGCAAAAAACTATAAAAACGATGGTGACAGTGTCTACAGGATGTTTGTAGACACCTTGAAAGGAGGTGATTTCAGAGCCCGTGAAGCCAATGTATACCGTATGGCAGAATGTTCTCTGAACCTTATCGACCAGGCCGTGGCCCAGGGAGTTCCTTTCGGTCGTGAATATGGAGGATATCTAAACAACCGTTCATTCGGAGGGGTTCAGGTAAGCCGTACTTTCTATGCGAGGGGACAGACCGGGCAGCAGCTGCTTCTTGGAGCGTATCAGGCTTTAATGAGACAGGTGGGAAAAGGCTCTGTACAATTATTTTCAAGACATGAAATGCTTGATCTGGTTACTATTGACGGCAAAGCCAGAGGCATTATCGTAAGGAATTTAGACACAGGAGAAATTGAAAGACATGCAGCCCATGCTGTCGTACTGGCAACCGGAGGTTATGGAAAAATCTATTATCTGTCTACCCTTGCCATGGGCTGTAACGGATCGGCAATCTGGAGAGCTCATAAAAAGGGCGCTTTAATGGCTTCCCCAAGCTGGATTCAGGTACACCCTACTTCTCTTCCTCAATCCGGAGATTATCAGTCTAAGCTGACATTAATGTCCGAATCATTACGTAATGACGGACGAATCTGGGTGCCGCTGAAGGAAGGTGAAAACAGACCTCCGAATGATATTCCGGAAAATGAAAGAGATTATTATCTGGAAAGAAGATATCCCGCTTTCGGAAACCTTGCTCCAAGGGATATTTCTTCCCGGGCAGCCAAGGAAAGAATTGATGCCGGTTTCGGAATCGGACCTTTAAAAAATGCTGTATATCTTGATTTTTCAAAGGCCATACAGGAACAGGGAAAAGATAAGATTAAAGAAAAATATGGCAACTTATTCGACATGTATCTGAAAATAACAGGATACGACGCGTATAAAGAACCCATGATGATATCCCCGTCTGCGCACTTCTCTATGGGTGGACTCTGGGTAGATTATGAACTGATGACTACCGTTCCGGGATTGTTTGCTTTAGGGGAGGCTAATTTTGCGGATCATGGAGCCAACAGACTGGGAGCAAACTCTCTTCTGCAGGCTTCTGTAGACGGATATTTTATTGCCCCTTATACGATTGCCAATTATCTGGCTGATGATATTCATACCGGGAAAATTTCACCGGATGCTCCGGAATTTGAGCAGGTTGAAAATGCAGTAAAAAACCAGATTCAGGGATTTATGAATATCAAAGGAACCAAAACCGTTGATTATTTCCACAAAACATTAGGAAAGCTGCTGTATGATTACTGTGGACTGGCCAGAAACGAAGAAGGGCTGAAATATGCCATTCAGGAAATCAGAAAACTAAAAGAAGAATTCTATAAGGACGTAAGAGTTTCCGGACAGGGAGACAAAATGAATACCGAACTGGAAAAAGCAGGCCGTGTTGCCGATTATTTCGAAATCGGAGAACTGATGTGCTATGATGCTTTAACCCGTAACGAATCCTGCGGAGCACATTTCCGGGAAGAGTTCCAGACTCCGGATGGAGAAGCCATGAGAAATGATGCGGAATACCAGTTTATCTCCGCATGGGCATGGAAAGGTGAAAAGGGAGAACCTGAGCTGATTAAAGAGCCTTTAGCCTTTGAAGAAATTCAGCCAACGGTAAGAAGTTACAAATAAAAAACAGAAAATTATGGATTTACATCTTAAGATATGGAGACAGAAAGATAGAAAAAGTGAAGGAAAACTGGTCAACTATGACCTGAAAGGATTGAATTCCCATATGTCTTTCCTGGAAATGCTGGATACCTTAAATGAAAAACTGATCATTGAAGGAGATGAACCCGTAGAGTTTGATCACGACTGCCGTGAAGGGATCTGTGGACAGTGTGGAATGATGATCAATGGTATTGCGCATGGTCCTTTAAAAAACACAACGACTTGTCAGCTTCATTTACGATCTTTTAAAGATGGGGAAACCATTCTGATAGAGCCATTCCGTGCCGGAGCATTCCCTGTAAAGAAAGATTTAAAGGTAGACCGGTCAGCTTTTGACAGAATTATATCATCAGGAGGTTTTGTATCGGTTAATACAGGTCAGGCTCCTGATGCAACAGCTATTCCGGTTACCCATCAGACTGCTGAAGAAGCCTTTGATTCTGCAGCATGTATCGGGTGTGGAGCCTGTGTTGCGACTTGTAAAAACGGAAGTGCCGCCTTATTTACATCTGCAAAGATCACCCATATGGCGCTCCTTCCTCAAGGGAAAGAAGAACGAAGCAAACGCGTTTTGGACATGATCGCTCAAATGGATACCGAACTATTTGGTCACTGTTCCAATACAGAAGCCTGTGAAGTGGAGTGTCCACAGGGAATTTCTGTTCTGAATATCGCCAGAATGAACTTTGAGTATAACAGAGCATTGTTTTTCAAAAAGAAAAATTAGATCAAAGAATAAAAAGATAAAAGCGCGAATTTATACACAGATAAATTCGCGCTTTTGTTTTTTAGAAGAAAGTTTTCACCTATTCATTTATCATCGCCACTACTCTTGCCGGAGCTGCAGATCCACCCACAATTTTAAGGGGGAATACACATATTTTAAATCCGGATGGAGGCAGGGCTCCCAGATTCGTAAGCTGCTCTATGTGTAAATATTCTTTTTCGATTCCTACGCGGTGGCCTTCCCAGAAAAATTCGGGGTCATTCATTTCTTTGGCTTTTTTAGCCATATATCGTAAAGGAAGATCCCAACCCCATTGGTCAATTCCCATGACTTTTACGCCCTGGTCGATCAGCCATTCTGTAGCTTCTTTGCTCATTCCTGTTCCTTTTTCTACAAAATCTGAAGTGCCCATCATTTTATCACGATCAGTCCTGATAAGCACTATATTTCCTTCCTGTATGGTGATTCCGTTTTTATCAAGATCTTTTTTCAGATCATCAACCGTGATGGCAACAAAGTCTTCTTTATGGGTACAGTCGATTACAATACCGTCACCATAACACCATTCCAAAGGGATCTGATCAATCGTTTTTGCAGGCTTTCCTTCTACTACAGGACCGTAATGCCACGGAGCATCAATATGGGTTGTAGCATGAAGTCCCATATTTTTGATGGTATCATCTGCCCAGCCTGTCCAGTTTTTAGGAAAAAGCCTCGCTGGAAGTCTCAGCGCCAGACGAATCAGCCAATGTGATTTTCTATGTGCTTTATGTTTGATTTTCACCCGCATGAACCATGGGTCTCCTGCATTGTATTGAATGGGTTTAGAGAGATCAACAATTGTTGTTTTCATATGATTTAGCTAAGGAGGCAAAGGTAATGAATAAGCTAAAAAGACGAATAGATATTAGCAAACGAAAAAAGATTAGCTATTACTACTCTTTTTCTAATTCTATCGGGTTTTCGTATTTTTTGCTTTTTTCTCTTTCTTTTTGTCTTTGCTTTATCATTTCTTGACCTTGAATAATAGTGGTTTCAGAACTTTGGAGTACTCCAATTAAATTTGCATTAGCATCTTTTAATGCTTTTTCAAATTTTGGTCGAGTTGTTTCAAAAGCTTCATTATATCGATTTTCGTTTATCTTAATTAATGTACCTTTTAATCTAGATGCATTTATAGATCTTACAAGCTCAAAATCATACTCCTCTTTATCATCTGTTATTTTAACAATCAATCCAGGCAAACCGCTAAATTTATATGGCCCGTAAGGCAAAGGAATTTCGGGAGAATACCAGGCGATCCAATTTCGCCCCTTAAAGGTAACTTCCGCTTTTTTACAATTAATTGTGTTTATTATTTTTGTATCATTACTCAATTTCCAATTTTTAATGATCGGTTCTTTGTAAGTAAGTATTGACATTCCAACTAAGTTGAAATACTGTATATTTTCATTTGATTGTAGTATGGTAAAGGAAAATTTTGTTTTTGGAACGGATACTCCTTTTGAGCTTAACAGTTTTGCGCCATTTTCTAAAGTTTTTATTGGAAGTGTTTGGAATACTGAATCTCTTTTCAGTGATTGAATACTTGCAAAAAAAGCACGTTTATCGCCTACCTGTAATGAAAAAAGTTCTTCATGTCTATAATCAGGAGTTAATGTATTCAATTTAGCTTTTAATAAATAGGTAAACTCACCACGCAGAGTATCTTTTTTATGTAATTGAGAAAAAAATAAGACACTAAAACATAAGGCTAATAATTGAAATATTTTTTTATAGTAGTACATAGAATTATTTTTGATTGCAAAAAATATGCACTTATAACTTTATAAGGTCATAAGTGCAAATAATTAATATGAAACAAATATTAATTACAGTAATTTGCTTCAAGATTAGCAAGCCACTGATTTGCTTGTTCAGCAGTCCAATCTTGAGTTGTAGTAGCAGTCTGACCACAAAATTCTGCAATCCAAACTTGTTTAATGCCCCCTTTTACAGTTTTGGGGTCTTCACGAGTCAATTTTTTAATTTTTTTCATAAAATATATTTTTTATTTAGTTCTCAAATATATAGAACTAACTCAAACCTACAGAATATCTTTCATTATGTTAAGTAGCTGTTTATCTGGTAAAAACATATTTTTTACTTGAAAATTTCCCATATAAAATTGAATTAATTTATGATTTTATTTAAACAAAAAACCATTTATTAAAAAAATGCTTTTTTATTTTTTTTTATATGTTAAATAATGAATTTCAAACAGAAATCTTTACATCTAAAGTCTAAAAATGGTTTTAATTATTTTGATGTATTTTTTTCCTTTTGCTTTGTTGCTTTTTCCCTAAATCCCTTTTGGAATGATAATCTTCTTTGGGTCATTCTCATCATACATGATCTCAACGATTCCCTGTTTAGGAACGGAAGACAGATTCAGGAGCGTGACAATTTTCTTATAAACAGCAATATGCTCAACCCCTCTGAAATCTTTGAAACTCACCTGAAACATGATCTGTGGCTGATCATTTACTGTAAGACCGGTCTGGCTTACACTGATGATATTGGCTTCGGCATTTCTTCCGGAAAAGAGGATATATTCTTCTTTTTTATTTTTAAAAAACTTCCCGACAATCAATTGAAAAGCCAATACATAAATAATCGTCATTACTCCGCTAAAAATAATAGGATGCATAAATGTCAGAAACCGCCAGCCAAAATCAAAGGATTCCCGTGTATAGAAATAAGAGTATAACCCAATTACATAAGCAATTAACAATATACCAAACACGATTCTTAAAACGATTCCTAATGTATTAAACCTGACTTTCTGATCACTTAAAATAAAATAAGGTTCCTGTGACACATTTGGATTTAACAATACTTTTACCTTGTTTCCGGTATTGAATCTTTTTTCCTGTGGTTTGGAATCCTGAAACATCATTTCATGTTCAATCAATATATTTCTAAGGTTAGGAAATGAAAGAACAATCTGAATGACGTTTATATTGGTTTTGGGAATGTATTTCAGGAGTTTATAATCGATGATTTTTGCCTCTCTTGGAATTCCGTTCTGCAGAATAGACTGCATGGTATTTTTCTCCTTAAAAGTTTTTATGAAAAGGGTATTGATAAAGAAAACAATTACATAGATCCATATCAGCAAAGAAAAACCGAGATATCCATAGCTCACGGCTAATGAATTTCTCGGTTCTGTTGCGAACTCATCACTCATCATATAAATGAAAATAGGAAACGGAACGCAGAAAAAGAAGAGTAAAGCTCCCCAGAAAATGATCATGAATTTCATAACTACTATTTTGTGATGTGCAATAAAGTTATGATATTATTATTGAATAGACGTTTTCTTTTTTAAACCTCTTTTTCGAAATAAAGTCTGTAGTATTTTCCTTTATCATCCTCTCCCATTTCTAGTTTCTGTCTGTCTCCGTGGATGTAGATGTGGAAATTTTTATCCAGTTTAATGATACTTTTAAAGTGTCTCTGAGTCTTTTTTACCGCCGCTTCACTGATCGGGAATTCTTCTGCTATATTTACCTGCATATCCTGTTCGTAATCTGTCTTAAAGTTGACAAAGCTTTCAATCACATGTTCGTCTCCCAATACTTCAGTGGCAAACTCATCAAGTTTAAACTCTTCCTTCTCTTTGAAGAAATTGATCGACTTATTCAGAAAATCTGCCTGGTCTGCTTTGGAAACTTCAAATTCCTGAGGCAGCTGCTTTGTGATATAATCTTTATAGACCATCAAAGCCTCCTGCGTGTGGAAATATTCGTCATCACGCTGCTTTACTTTCAGGAAATCTTCGAACCAGTAGTACATGTCTCCATTTTTGTTGTTGTCAACTACGGAAAGTACATATCCTGTGTCTTTATTATTGTTGTAGATCAAAGCCGCTTTATCAATTTTAGATAACCCGATTCCCTGATCTTTTTCAATATCAAATGTTTCTTCTGCAGGATTTATTTTCAGGAAAGATTCTCTCTTTTCCGTTTTGAAAATACCGATCTTGTCTACTCTGTCCGGACGGTCACTTTCATCTTCGAAAAGGACGATGAAAAGTTCTCCACTCTGAACTCTTGGGTTTTCAGCCGCTTCGAAAAGATGTTTTGCTATATTCTCAGACTCCCAAATGAACTTGGATTTATCTTCAAAGATTTCAGAAACAGCACTGTAAATTGGGTTATTTACCAGATAAGTATCACTATAAAAATGGAAGGTTTCTTCCGATTTGAATGATCCTAAAAAGTAATTCTCAAGCAGTTCTGCCATTCCTTCTTCCAGCTTCAATTCCTCTTGTGAAAGCGTCAAGGAATCTCCGTTGATCTTATTTCCGACTCTGTGTACTATTATTTTTGAAAACATTTTTCTGAATATTTGGACTGCAAAGATATTCATTCTTATCCTTTCTGCGAAACTTAAAAAATGTCATGACGTGGGATAGATTCTATAAAGGCAAAATTTTTACCACCCCGTCAAAAATTCTTTGAATTTTCGCCACCCCTCCAAAGGAGGGGAATTATCATTCATTCATTTGTAATAGATATTATAGAAGGAGTTTTTTGACTTTTCTTTTCCAAATTGAGAAAAACCATATCATTTTGACATGCTTTTTTGTTTAAAAAACCAACCTTAAAAAATCACAATATATTAAATATCAATACATTAAATCAATATCATTTCTAACGGAATACCATTGGCATCATGATTTGAAAACATAGAATATGGACTTAAAAACATTAAACAGAATAGACAAGCTCAGAAGATTAAAAAGCAAAGGACCTGAAACTCCAAAGTGGCTGAAGCCTTATCATATGCTTTTTTTTGCTTTTTTAACCATTTTCATCTTTGGGGCCATCATCAAAATACTTGAACACAATTAACATTATAATATTATGAACTACCTACAAGCCGTACAGGAAATCACAGATGTGGTTCCCGATTTTGAAAAAGAAGTAAAAGAGATCAAAATTCAAAACTCATACAGCATCATCCGGACCTTCACGGAACGCATTAAAAATATGATCCGCCAAAATGACAGAAAACTGTTGTTCAGAAGCTTACAAAAAATGGACAAAATTTATACTGACGGAGATACTGTATTAAAGAATGCTATTGAGACTACTTTCATTTATTCTCTGGACAATTCTACCGCTTTCTGCAGTGAGGAATACAGAAAAGTGATTTTTAGTCACATTTCGGCCAACCTTCAGAAGGTATATTCAAGACAAATTTACAGCCACGGTATATAAAGGTTTTATTACATTATTGAGCCGTTTCATTACAAAGTGTTTAAATTAAACAAAAATTAAAATAACTCACAATCAATTGATTATGAAAAATAAAATCAGAAGGATTTCAGACTGGAAAACCTGGAAAACCACGACTAACAGACACAATACAGAGATATTACTCACTCACGTTGCTGTGATAGTAGGTGTATTTATTTTTGCTGCCTGCCTTTAAATTTTGGTATACATTTCGCTGCAATAAAAAGTGTTTGAAAAATTCTTAATTATGATGAAAGTACAAATGCAAACTATTAATCAAAAGGTAGCTGTTGAATACTTAAAATTTTTCTATGCGCCACTTCGCAATGAAATCACACAGTTGTCTGTTCAGGACAATTTTGCTGGGATCATGCAGGCAACCGTAAATTATCTGAAGAATCTGTTACAGGAATCGAAGATCAGTGTCATAGCCCATCACATCAAGCTGATGGATTGGCTTTACAGAAATGGTAATTCTTATGTAAGAGACATGATTGAAAACATGTTTGTAAGATCTTTCGAAAGTTTCAAAAAGCACGCAAGAATCCAACATTGGAAACTTCTTTATCAATACATGCCTGCCAGCTTCCAGATCATTTATAATGAGCAGCAGAAGCAGGATCAGATGTATTTTGGAAAATAATAAGTATAATAAAAGAGCGAAAAGGTAAATAAGCCTATTCGCTCTTTTTATATGTTACAATAAATGGCTGTATTTTTTGCAGGTTGAGAAAGAGAAGGAAGATTAACACTTTATATTCTCTACTTGGTACACAAAAATTACAACTGCGTAAAGAAAAAGCTAATCCGTTTTTTTGCAAATTTACCCTTTACCCTTTTTTTTTCGCTTTTCCACCTATTTACAGGCAACTTTTACCCTATTTTACTTCATCAATACGTACAAAACCTCTATTTTTGTGAAAAAACCGATGAAAAACTCTTTTTATGCTGTGATGATGTTAATGCTGCTAATCTCATGCGGAAATAATGACAATACAAATGATGATCCGAGGCCGATCGATAGAGAAATTTATCAGTTTGAATTCAAAAGTTACGCTGTAACAGGAACCATACTTTACAAAGGGTCAGCCGGCAGTAAATCTACTCCTGACGAGTCCTATCTGGGCAATTACTGGAGTCTGTACAAAGAACCGGCATGGAAGAAGATCGTTCTTGATCTGAAAAGCAATTCTATCCAATTAATAGCCGGAAACTCAGCTGATCTGACATACAGTTTTAAAATCGTCAATGATTCAATTTTAGTCAATGACAGTAATGCGAATAAGCCGACTTATATTGGTGATTTTAATAAAGAAAATTCCACTTTTACTTTAAAGAGAACCTTTAGATATACAAAACGAGAATCGAGAAATACCGGTGATGGATTAACTATTGTTCAAAATGCGTGTTTCGGGACCACCCAATATGAAAATATGTTTGGAGCTCTTTTTACCACTCCGTCTGAGATGACAAAATCTGAAGACCAGGTTTTATGGAGTAATATTGAGTATTATTATAAAAAGTTCTAACAACTGATCAATATAATAAAAACAGGCTATCTCACGAGCCCAATTATTTGGATTTTGAGATAGCCTATTTTCTATTTTTTATCGTGTTATTTTTTCACAAATACCTTTTCGATAGTCTGAGATTCTTCTTTAGTCAGTTTTGAAGATTTTCCCAGTTTAGCAATAAAAGCGGTTACTTCTTCCGGGGTTGCCGGTGATCCAAGGTTTTGGCCTTTGTCATCAAAAGAATCAGCCAGTACTTCTCCTTTTGGGCTTAAAACCAGCCAGAAAGGAAGTCCTGCATTTTCACCTTTATATTTATTCATCAGCTCCTGTCCGCCAGGGTTTTCAAGGCTTTTCTTATCTCCTCTTTCCTGAACATCCAGATAAGCAGTGACAAATCTTTTATCAAAAATGGGTTTAGCTTCTGGAAGATCCATATTTTTTTCCATCATCTTGCACCATTTGCACCATGACGCATGGAATACCAATAAGACGTTTTTCTTCCCTGTTTTAGCTTCTTTAAAAGCCTTATTTAATACAACATCTGCTTTTTCCTGCGCTGCTCCTAACTGAAACAGTAAAAGAGAAACAATAACAATAATTTTAGAGTATTTCATTCTGAATTTTTATTTTATTACTAAACGAATTTAGGTATTTTTCTTTAAAAAAGGTTTTTCAATTTTAATCAATTGAGTTAAACATTTTTGTAATTTAGTCATCATAAATTGGTTTCCTGAAATAATATAGAAACAGAAATGTCACATTTCTAATAGGTTTAAAAATGATTGAAATAAAGAAATATTCTAATCAGGCAGGACATCCTGAACCCAGACGGGTCATCAAATACACTTTATTCTGGTGTAACCATGGAAGTACTGAAATATTGATTGACGAAAATATTTTTGTCTTAAAAACAGGACAGGTTGTAACGATTACTTCCGGACAATTTCATCAATTGAAATCTGTAGAAGGAGAAATTACTGCTTTGGAATTTACGCTTGATTTTTTCTCTAAAAGTGACAGTGACATCGAACTTATTTTTCACAACGGATTATTTTGTCATTTCGGAATGAATGAAATAATTACCGTACAGAATCCGACATTTTTCACTGAAACATTGACTATCATTGAAAAAGAAATTCTGGAACAGCCCTATCAGTATCTGATCTCCACCCATTCTCTGGTTGAATTGCTATTGGTAGAAATCAACCGCAGTAAAATTGCCAATGGTGATGAAATCTGGAAACCGGATGCTTTATTTTTAAATTTCCTGGAAAGTGTCAGGGACCATTTTAAAAACAATTATCAGGTTTCTCATTTTGCCGATATTCTTGGAACGACTGAGGCTAAACTGAATGAGATATCAAAGCTTCACACCAATAAAACTGCTCAGAATGTTATCTACAGCCTTATTATTTCAGAAGCGAAGAGACTTTTGCTTTATGAAAAGCTAACGGTAAAAGAAATCGCTTATCTGCTGGGCTTCAATGATCCTTTTTATTTTTCGAATTTCTTCAAAAAACATACTTCGCGATCTCCTAAAGATTATCAGAAAGCGGTAAAGGAAATTTAGAAGATTTCTATTTTATTGTTTAAATATTATATGCTTTTTCCGGAATTGTCTATTCTTTAGACAACGGCTTTCGCTGAACTTTGTACTGTAATTAAGACCTAAAATGACACGTATGAAAACTCAACAGGATACCGCCGTTTTTTTATTAAGGATTGCACTTGCTTTTGGTTTTTTATCTGCTGTTGCCAGTAGATTAAATCTTTGGGGAGCCCAGTCTTCAGGCTGGAAAAAATTTATCGACTATACAGCTGAAACGAATTCATTTTTACCCCATTCGTGGGCATCTGCAGTTGCAGTATTATCGACTACTGCTGAATTATCGATTGGCATTTTGCTTCTGGTAGGCTATCAGCTGCAAAAGACGGCATGGTGTTCCTCCGTTCTCACTTTATTATTTGCTGTTGCCATGAGTATTTCTTTTGGAATCAAAGAACCTCTGGATTACTCGGTCTTTGTTTTCAGTGCAGCAGCATTTCTCCTGAGTACATTTTCAAATTCTCCATGGAGCCTGGACCAATTTCTACCTCAATAACAATTAAAATTTAATATGATGAACACCAACATCCACGATTACATCGTAAAAACTGAACAAAAAGAATGGCAGCCTTTAATTGAAAAAGGAATACATTATGAAGGTATTTTTGTAAAATCTTTAAAGTTTGATCCTGAGAAAAACCGCTCTACCAGCATTCTTTTAAAATTTGATCCGGGAGCCAGCTATCCTTATCACAATCATCCTGCGGGAGAGGAACTGTTGATCATGGAAGGTGATGCCACTATTGCCGGCGCCCAGCTTGAAAAGGGAGATTATCTGTATACTCCGCCTAATTTTAAACATTCCGTGACATCTGAGCATGGCTGCACCATTCTTTTTATAGTGCCTGAAGAAGTAGAAATTCTTTAGATTGATCAAAAAAACAAAACCACAGTAAAAAGTTTACTGTGGTTTTCCCGTTGCCTATTTGACGAAATATATTTTTAAAGCTAATTGAAGTAATTATTTTAGAACTGTTTCATCTGGAGCTATCGGTCTGAAAACAATTAACGTTTTTTTCTTTCTTACAAGATCTACCAAAGTCTGAACTGAGAATGTAAGAATAATATAGAGTACGATAAGTACCAGTACATAGCCAATTTCATGCTGTCTGTATCCAAAAATACCTTTCCCCCAGGAGATTAGTATCCATTGTATCATATACATTGAGGTTAAATTCCTGCTGCAGTATTTTAAAACGCGCATAAAGCCATTTTCTTTAACCTTTGAAGTAATGGTATTGATCAGCCATAGAAATATCAGGGTCCAGCCTGCAAAGTAAATAACACCTCCCGGTCCCATATGATAAAAGCCATTGTAATTATATTTTCCATACAGAAAAACCAAAGGTGCTCCGACAGCAATAAACGACAGACCTACATACAGCATATTTCTAAATAATTGCGTGCTGTTGTAGTTCAGTTCCAGATACCATTTCCCGAAAAACATTCCGATGATGATAAAAGACATCCATGGAAAAACAGGAAAATATACATAAGCTGGATAATCAGTGCTGAAAAGAAGATCCAGAATATAATTAATGACAGGATAATCAAGATTGATTCCGCTTACTTCCCGGGATACAAGGGCTACCAATAACCCTATGGCAAGAATGACATATTTATTTTTGACATATTCTCTGATAAAACCCACGAATAATAAGGACATCCCGGCAAGCTGTAAAATGTCCCCCAGCATTACCAGATATACATATTGCTGTTCTATGGGGGCGTGCCATCCATATTTTTGGATAAAATTATCCGGAGCAAAATTAAAAATCACAGGGATCATAAACTTCATGAAATTCATGAAAAGGCCTGCGAATACAAGTAAAACTCCGCGCTTTAATGCACTCTTAAGGCTTTGATGGCTGGAAGTCATAAAGGTGATTCCCATACAGATTAAAAATATTGAAGTTCCCCGGCCTAAAAAGACAATAAAACTGCCAATAGCAGATTCTGATTGTGATTTTACATTGGCATAAATAAGTAAGGTATGGATAATAATCATTCCTATAACACTCATTCCTTTTATCAAATCCAGTGCAGGAATTCTTTTGCTTCGTTCTTCCATTGTTTTCAGTTTTTTTAAGTTTTTCACCAATACTATTGATCAGACAATATTTTTGATTACGTTTAGATTTTTGTAGATATATATAATTTAAATTAATTCTCTTATTATAATTGAGTAATCCTTATTTACATTAGGTTTTATCCCAACAATAATTTTAATATTTTTATTAATTCTAAATAAAAACAAATATACATATTAAAATTATATCATTTAATTTCTTTATTAATTTTCATGATTAATTAATCATCATATTTTGTAAAAGAACTTTAGGACTGAATCGAACAGGAAAATAAAAGATCTGATTCTTATGAAAACAAAACACCTCTTTCAATTATCTTGAAAGAGGCGTTTATACTTATTATTTTATTCCGTTAGTCTATGATTTCGGTAATTCCGGCGGGCGCATTTTATATTTGTAGCTGTTCAGGGTTTTTAAAAATTCTACAATATCGAAAACCTCATCATCGGTTAAATTCAGTTTTTCCACCATTCCTGATTTGTGAGGAAACTTAGGATCATTGATCTGATCACCTTTGGGAATTTCTCTGCCCATTCCTGCATTGTACATCATGACGATATTAGCCAGTTCAGGGAAAAGTCCGTTATGCATGTAAGGTTTGTTCTCTGAAACTTCTCTCAGGGTAGGAGTTTTAAATTTCCCTACGTCTTCATTCTTTTTAGTCACGATATATCTTCCCAGATCTTCATACTTTCTTCCGTAATACGTGAGTCCAAGATTATGGAATTTCTGATCAGAAAAATAAGGGGTATTATGACAATTGATACAATTGGCCTTGGTACGGAATAAATGAAGCCCGTTGATTTCAGAATCTGTTAAGGCATCTTTTTTTCCGGAAACAAATTTATCAAACTTCGATGGTGGGCTTATCAGAGAGCGTTCAAATGTTGCAATGGCTTTTGCAATTTTCTCTTCTGTAACGTCCCCATTTCCGAAAGCTTTTACAAAAAATGGTTTATAATCTTTAATCTTTTTGATATTCTTTGTCGCCATCGACATATGAAGATTCATTTCCACCGGATTTTCGATAGGCGCTTTCACCTGCTCTTCCAAAGTTGCTGAACGACCGTCCCAGAAGAATGTTTTGGCATATCCGATATTCACCAAAGTAGGAGCATTTCTAACTCCCGTCTGTCTGTCGTGTCCAAACGAAACCCTGCTTCCGTCTGACCATCCTATTTCTGGATTATGACAATTTGCGCAGGAAATCTGTCCGCTTTTGGACAATCTTGGATCAAAGAACAACATTTTTCCCAACTCCATCTTGTCTTCGGAATAGGGATTATTTTCAGGAAAGTTCATTTTAGATAAAGGTCCGATATCCTGAAAACCTTCTTTAGCCTCATCAAATAAGTGAGCAGCCGGCCATTTGCTCTGATCTCCGCTGCTGTATAAAGTACGAAGCTCTTCCACGGAATATCCCGTGGGGTCATTAGAAGTATAACTTAATAAAGATATCATTCCGGCAATTGCCAGAAAAGCGATATATCTGTCTTTCATTTTTTTTAATAATAAACATTGAGTCCTACCAAAGCAACATGATTAGCTCTGCCATTGTAGTCTACTTGATTTTTATACGTACTGTTCATCAGCCATGTCTGAGAAAAGCTCCCAAACAGCTCATACCTGATTTTATTCTGATCGAAAATATAACTTGCGTTAAAATTAAGACCAATTTTGGGTGTTGCATCATAGGCAAAATCCGGCTGAGCAATTTTAGTTGCAAAGATATTCTCTTTTGTACTTTGATAAGGCTGATAATTGAATTCTTTTTCCAAAGGTACATACAGATTTTGTGAAAGACCAATGGCCAGTTTATGAGAAGGTTGTAAAGCAAATTCTTTTTCTGCTCCCAAACGGTAATTGAAAAAAGAAAGTTTACGGTCTATTACCACCGACAGATCCTTTACATGATTTTTTCCATAGGCTGCATCAAAAAGAATTTTAAAAGCTTCATTTTTATGATTGAACCAAACTACACTATTCTGCCAGGAGAGATTCTTTTGTTCCAGACGGTAAGTTCTATACTCCAGCGGATAATTGTAATTGGTATCCAGCTGATCCTGATAGGTCACCGTAGAAGCCCATTTTTTCCCATTATAATTTCCTAAAAAATTAAGGTAGAAGCTATGCAGATCTGTTTTTAGTCCGGAATATTTTGTATAGTCTTTCTGCCAGCTATAATTGGCATCCTGATATTCAAAAACTCTGTAGAAACGTTCAATCAGATTTTTATAATCATATCCTGCAGAAAAATGAGTATCAGCACTATTAAAGGCATATTCTCCTCCCCAGATATATCCTCCCATTTTATATTCGGATGTTTTATATTCGGTATTTCCGATGTACTGATTACCGTAGCCTTCATTATAGCGGATATAAATGCTGTCATTCGCAGGTACATTTCCTTTCATATTCACAAACATGATATTATTAGCCTTGTAATGGTGTACATAACTAAGTTTTCCAAAAATAGCGTGCTGTTTCCATTTCAACCCTAGTTTCGCAAATGCTTTATATTTATAATCATCTACTTTGGGTCTTGGATCTGCATTCTGGCGGTAAGATTTAGCATAAATCCCTTCTCCCCCTACTTGAAGAATCACTGGTTTTACAGGATTATAGGCAAACTGTCCGTTGATAAAATAGCTTTGTTTCTGCCATCTTGCTGTGCGTGGAACCCAATAATAAGAAGGATTGTAAATAAAAGATGAATTAGCGGTTCTCTCATCACTTAGGATATAAGGAACATCTTCTTCGGTAGTTTTGTCTGCTTTAAGTCTCCCCGATAATGCAATTTTATCATTGAGTTTGTAAACTCCTTCAGACAGGAAACTAAAGCTTCCCGTTTCTCCCGCAGTCTGTACTCTTTTAAAATTTTGTTTTGTAGAAGAATACTGAAAGGTTGTCCGTGAGAAATCCAAAGGCTGAAAAAATGAGAGATAAGGATCATTTATCCTGATATTCTTTTCTACAGAACTGATGTTGATACTATCTAACTGAGTCGCCTGAGCATGGAAGAACTGACTGCCTAATGCAGCCAATCCCAACATACTGTATTGAAAAACTTTAATTGTCTTATTTTTATTATTGTGCATATCCTCGAGGGTTTGCTTTAATCGTTACAAAATCATTGGCAGAATTATTCGTATCCTGCAGTACCACACGTCCATTGATAATCTCTTTTGTTTTACGGATTACGGAAAGTCCAGTAAAAGTAGCTTCAGCCTGTCCCACTGTATTGACAATGAAAGTTCTTGATGCGTCTATGTCCGCAGGAAAGTCTTTAGGTGCTTTTTGTTCTTTGTCTGTAATGTCAATTCCGTCTATGATATAGTTCTTTGGAATCTGTAGAAATAAAGTTCCGGTTGGGGCTTTAGGAGCAGCCACTTTTTTCCAGCTTGCCACTTCTGCATCTGTTGCTCTCAGAATCCCAACTCCCAACATTGAAGTTACATTAAGAATTAAGTCATTAGAGGCAATACTCCAGTATGACACCAGCATATCCGGCACCATAATATTCTGGACATCCCATGCAAATGGTTTCTTACCGATACTTGTATTATAATCTCCCATATAGGTTTCAAAATCTGCATGACTCAGGTCTATTGTTCTGTCAGGTTCCTGAATCGCGACTCCCGTACCGTTGATATCATCAAAGGGTTTTTTATGGTTAATGGCCGTTTGAGCTACAATAATACTTTTCCCCGGTAAAATAGGATATTGGCTTCCGCTTCCAGGAATTTTAATAAATATATTGGAATATACATAGTCTGTATTTGCAGCAGATCCACCACCAGCAGTTTTGCTCCAGTCATACTGCCCATTGGATAAAGTATAAGTGGTTGGGTTGTTATTTGTATTACCTTCCAGAAATACCAGATATAAACCATCAGCATAAATAGTCTGATCAGAGTTGTTATGAATCTCAATGAACTGATCTCTGAAATTGGCACCTAATTTTGTATCAGACCCTGCATAATAATATTGTTTAATAACAAGATCCCCAAGGTTTCCGTTTGTAATTCTGACCAATTTTGAAGAGGTATTGGCATTAATCGTTACTTTTTCATCAAAACCTCCAAAGTGTACAATTTCATAGCTGGTTTCTTCTCCTATCTGTTGTTCATATTCATTCTGCTTCAATTGCAGTTCTGCCTGAACACTATAGTTTCCGGGTAAAACAGCATTTAATTTCAGATCACCGTTTGCATCTGTTTTTCCTATAATCTGATCTTCTGTTGCTGAGTTTTTCAGGATAACGGTTACATTCGCGACACCTTTATCTGCAATGGATGGGTATTTTGAAGCATCATATTTGATATTTACTGTAAATGGAACAGGCTTGATCTCGTTATTTTTTCCAAAGTCATCATCTCTGTTACACCCTATGAGTGTAAAGACAGGAATTATTAGTAATAGTATTAATCGTTTCATTATGTTCAAGTTTATTTTTAAATAGTATTAAAATCTGTATGAAATATTTCCCCCAAACGAAGTAGAAGTAAAGTTGCTATATACACTTCCTCTTTCGTCATATGCTTTTAAGTTGAAAACATTACTTACATATATCGACAGTCTGAATCCACTTAAGAAATCCTTGGTTACCCTCAAATGAACATTATGCAGGGTTTTGTTATATAAACCAGAAAGTTTTTCATCTGAAGGCTTCAGAAACAGTCCCTGATACTTTGGATTAGTACGATCACTTTCCGGAATCATCTGTGATTCTCCATCGTATTTTATATACCCTATCGGATAAATATCGTTGGCTCCGTTCAATTTTCTGTCTGAAAGAAAATGGTCTGTTCTAAGACCAATAATTAACCCTGATGAAGCCAGATGGTAATCAAAACTGAAACTTGCTCTGGCCATAGAACTTTTGTTTCTGCTATCGTTATAAATTCCGTATTCGTAATCTTTATCCTTAATAGTGGGAGCACTTATTTTGTAAAGACCTTCATCTTTATAACCGGAAGTTTCTACGTAACTGGCATTGAAACCAATAACAAGATTTAAGGCTTCTATCTTTTTGAAACTTGCCATCAGTTCCAGCCCTTTATCCACTGATGAATATCCGTTGACAATGCGATTCTGGAGATAATTAAATTTTTCAGTTCCTACAATTTCGAAAGTTGGTACGTTTGTTCCTGATATATTGACATTCACTTTCGCTTTGTCCATAATTTTATGAACACTTGCTGTAGTAAATCCATCAAATAATCTGTTGTAATAAGCCGTAAGGTTAACAGTCGCAAAAGGAAATCTATAGTCAACTCCTACTTCAGTTTTCCAGCTTCGGGATGGTTTCAGATTAGCATTATCCCCTGGAGTCACTACAGTCTGCATGATAGCAGCTGAGTAATATCCCGGCAAACGATAATCCCCAAGAAGGAAATCGAAATATCTCGGTGCTGTATAGATCTGATTCAATGAAGGCGCTTTAGAAGTAAGTCCAAAACCTCCTCTCACAGAAAATTTTCCCATCTGATATGAGGTATTAACCCTTGGTGAATAGGTTGAATATGAATTCTGCAGATCGTAACGAAGTCCCAGATTGGTTCTCAAGATATGTTTGTTGGCAAAAGCTTTCGTAATATTATCCTGAATATAAAATGCATACTGCTTAGTGGCAAAAACATTATCACGATAATTAAAATCTCTCATTCCATTTGAACCCTGCCCTGCAGCATTAATGGTTGTGAACTGTCCTGCTGTTCCGTAACGGCCTTTTCCAAAATTGTTCCCATATCTGAAATTCGCCCCGATGCTGTACATGTGAACCCATTTGGATGCGGTCATTTTGCTGCCGTTTACACTTAAATCAGTGAAAATATTAAGAGGCTTTCCATCCGAAAAGGCCTGATTCTCATAACTTGGAGGTGTATAAGGAGCATAATAAACACCATCTGTCGTTGAGTTTCCATAAGGACGGGCACCCTGGTTCAGCCAGTATCTGCGCTCTGTAAGCTGTGTTGAATAACTGATTCCTACATCTGCACTTATCGTTCTGAAAAACGGCTTTCTTCCGTTTCGGTTAAAATTATAACTGATGTTATTTCCTAATGAAAAGCTCTTGTTATCCACATTGATGATCATTCCATCAAGATCGTCCGGATCTTTCTTTCCTTTACTGGTATTGGTAGAAAATGATGCTGAAAGTTTATTACTAAACCCATTACTACTTCTTGATGACCAAAGAAAATTAACATTCGTTCTGTCATATCCTACCAGGCTGGTTCTTGGATCAGAAAGTGAATTCATGTAGTCTACAGACACATTCAGCGCATTGCTATTTTTGAGCTTAAAACCTTTTGTAACCCCTACCTGATAAGTTCCTTCTCTAAGAGAAGCGTCCAAACGAAGTGGTGATGCCTTGGCAATGGTTGTTACTTTAATAAGTCCTGACGTTAAATCTCCGTACTTAGCATCAGGAACACCTTGTATGACTTCAATACTTTCAATATTCTCCGTTGGGATTTCTCTTAAATCGACACCGTAATTCGGTTGGCTCGGCGTTAAGTTTCCTCCATTGGTTGTAGTATTAAAACTTATTCCAAAAGGACCGCTGTTTGCAGAATCGTAGCTCTGCATATTTTCATTGTTAGATAAGGCAATATCGTTGACCATCAACTGTACTCCAAATGCCCTGTTCCCAAAATCATCGCCTCCGGGAATATTTCCGGAACCAGTAACTGAAGCACCACTGGCTGTTCTGAAAACGATATTTTTAAACTGGGTATTGTCAAACTGCTGTACATATTGACCTGGTAATTGCTGCAACACATCTCCAAGAGAGAAAGATTGTAGATTCTGAAGGGCTTCCTGCTGGATAGCAATTTCTGAGAACTGTTTTTTTCTTGCAGTAAGTTGTACGCCTTCGATTCTGATTTCTGATCTTTCGCGGGATGAGCTTTTAGGTGACAGGATCTGAAGCTGTAGTTCATCTCCCTCTTTTATGATAATAGTTTCTTCTCTATTGTTGGCATTCAGGAAGACGATCTGACATTTCCCCTTAAGAACCATAGAATTATCTTTCTTATGAATCTCTTTACACTCT
The DNA here is from genome assembly GCF_003852415.1 of Chryseobacterium sp. KBW03. Lineage (NCBI taxonomy): Bacteria > Pseudomonadati > Bacteroidota > Flavobacteriia > Flavobacteriales > Weeksellaceae > Chryseobacterium > Chryseobacterium sp. KBW03. The sequence goes on from NZ_QAJO01000005.1 coordinate 644,441, forward strand.
TTGAAACCACCATTAACAAGTTCTCCTTTTTTGAGTTGCCCATTATGATAAAATTCTACTTTTTGAGCAGACAAGAATCCACCTGCTGTTAAAAAAACAGCACCAACTAATAACGATACTTTCACCCTTAAAATATTTAGACGGCAAAATTAATTATAATTATTCTAAATAAAAAGTAGATTTGCGAAATAATTAAAGTTATTTTAACTTAAAATAAAAGAATATTTACATGTAAATCCCCACATAAAGAATAAAACAATAAAGTAAATCATCCTTAATAGTTCCTTCTAAGGCTTGCTATAATTGTTAGCCTCAATTTTTTATCTTAAAATATATTCTATACAATAAAAAATCATCACAACTTATTGCGATGATCTTAGAAAAACGAAAACCCTACAGCAAACAAGTAAGATTTCCTATATTAATTTTTTTTGAAAACTTTCTTCAATAATCGTTTTATAAATTAACATCAACTGTAAATCCTAATTTTTCAAAAGATCTTACACAAATATCCTGTTTGCTTTAGTGTCTTTATTTTGATTTACCCATTAAAAGCTTTGAATTTGTTGACTTATTTATGAATATCAAATAATCAAAAGACTCAGCTACATTGGTTTTTGTAAATTCATTTTTATTTGTACCTGATCCTGTTTTGCGAAATAGAATATCTTTCAATATCCAATTGCCAAGTTTGTTGTCATCCTTTCTGATGGCTTTCAGATCCAAAATAAAAATTGGAATATTGAGTGAGTTAAGCTTATATTCTAATGTTTCAGGGCCGGCTTTTTCTGAATTATAGGTACCAAGCTTACCATCAATACTTGCAGAATAAGTACCTTCATAAAAAGCAAATCCAAAATTTACAAAATCCTGACCATACATTTCATTGATCCAATAACCCATTCTGTCTGAATTTAATTTTGCAATATGATAATTATGAGCCGAGACAATTACTTTAGAATTCAAATGGTTTTCTTTTAACCATTTAATATTTTCCGACATGAATTTGTCTCTCTTAATAAAATTTTGTTGGATATATTGTCTAATAATATCTACATTTTGCAGGAAGCGCGATTTTTCTTCCGTATTTTTTATTGATATACTTTTTTCTTTTATTAAAAATAGATACTCAGATAATATTTTTTGACTTTTTTTAGAATACGTTCTGAAGCCCCTGTTGTTTTCCTTTAAAGCTGTTTCCAGGTCATTAATCTCTTGCTCGGACAGCTGATTTTCCTGATATGTTTTTCTTATTTGATCTATCGCTCCTTTAGCATATTGCATATCGAAACCATCAAAAAAAACTTTTGAACTATGATTTTCATTGTAATTTTTTAACCATTCAACAAAAGTTAAAGTTTCTTCAGTTTGCCACAGCCAAAAATACATTCCTTTTAAAATATCTTTGGGGTTTCCTTTTTCTTCCTGAATATATTGATTCATTAAAAAGCTTTCAGGCATATTGGCTTCAAGCGAAAAGACATTGAAATCTTTATTAGCAATCAAATATTCACTTATTCTGTATTTCATTTGATATATTTCACTCGAACCGTGAGTAGATTCTCCTAATCCAACTATTTTAGAATTTCCAATAAGTTTGTTTAAGATGAGCAAATCACGATAGTCTCTTTCGTCAGGATTAAAAGTTTTTATGGGATATATAAACTTTGAAATATATTCTTTCTCTTCAGAATTTAAATCATTTTTTGATTGTGCACTGATGGTTACAAAAAACAGAACCAACATAAAGGATAAATTCAAATTCATTTATTGCTTATAATTAGATTACAATTTTACAAAAAATATTACTTAAAAAAATCCAGTATAAGTTTAAATAATATTCGATACCAACGTCTATTTTTTTAAGCCGCAGATCATTTGCTATAACTGATACCCTAACAGTTTTCTAATCTGGTAGAAAAAACGTTCAATCAATCTCAGATCTTCTGTGACGATTTCTGCGTTACCTCTGAGCTCTTTGTCAAAAGGAAGTTTTTTGTTATAAGATGTTTTTAAACCCTTTGGAAGGGTAATATCAACGTAATAATTACCATTTTCATCAGGAGAGATAGAGATATTCTGCACTTTCCCTTCTATAATGCCGTATTCCTGAAAACGGTAGTTATCTAGTTTTATCAGTACTTTTTCACCTGAAGCGACTTTACCTGAATTGACAGAAGGAATCTGCATTCTTCCGACCAATGCTTCTTTATTCTTAGGTAAAACTGTCACAATAACCTCTCCGGATTTCACAAACTGATTTTCACCAAAGAACTGCTGAAAACTTACCATTCCATCGGTTGACGAAATAATGAGGTAGTTTTGTTCCCATTGTTTCAGGGATTTTCTAAGCTGTTCAAAAAGCTGCAACATTTGGGAAGAATAATTACTCTTATCTTTTTCAGAACTGATATTTGCAGCGCTTTTGGTTTTGTTAAGATTAGAAATACCTTCCTGTAACTGAGATAAAGAAATAGTGATATTTTTTAAATTCTGTTCTTCCTGCAAAAATTTGATTTTTTCATTTTCCAGTTCCATTGCGGCAATCACGCCCTGATCGTATAAGTTTTGGGAGCGCTGATAGTTTTTCTTGGTCAGTTCATATTTTACCTTTTCAAGATTTCTCTGCTGCTGTAAAGTGACAATTCTGCTTTTATATTCAGATAAGCTCTGGTTGGCTGCGAGATTTTCCGGAGCATAAGGCTGTAGTCTTGTAAACAGTTTTTCATCCTGAAAAGCTTTTGAAAACTGGTTATAATCACCCTGGAGTTCACCCAATCTAAAACCAGACGTTTCACCTATCGGAAAGGAAAACATCTGATCCGGAGCAATAGAATCCATCAATTTTCTAAGTTTTAAAACATCCTGATAATTAGCCGTAGATTGCAAAATCATTAAAACGTCATTTTTCCTTACTTCCTGATGGTCTTTAATTAAAATTTTTTCGATCTTAGAATTAATTCTTGCCTGAAGCTTTTCTGGCGGTTCTTGTGAGGTCACAATAATCGGGGCCGGAACAAATTCCGGATATTTGATAAACCAACTCATGATCAAAACCATTATAAGAATAATGAAAATAACAGAGTTTCCCCAACGGATCATCCAGTGCGGCGGTTGCGTCAGAACATCCTGAACGCTCTCTGAGCGCAGCTCAATATTGTCTAATATGTCTTTTTTAGTTTCCAAGTTCCAGTTGATTTTTAACGAGCCTGTAATATTCACCTTTCAGTGCAACCAATTCTGTGTGATTCCCTTCTTCCACTACCTTACCTTTGTCCAAAACAATAATTTTATCTGCGTGTTTTACAGTTGAGAGACGGTGCGCGATAACAACTGCTGTTTTTCCTTTGAAGAATTGTTCCAGATTTTCCATAATGACTTTTTCATTATTGGCATCCAAAGCGGAAGTTGCTTCATCAAAAAAGATATATTCCGGAGATTTATAAACCGCTCTTGCTATGAAAAGCCTTTGCTTTTGCCCGCCTGAAACTCCAACACCTTCGTTACCGATTTTGGTATTATAGCTTAATGGAAGGCCTTCTACAAAATCTTTGATATTGGCAATCTCAACAGCCATTCTTAATTTTGATTTGTCAATATAATCTTCACCAATGGCGATATTATTAGCAATCGTATCATTGAAAACATAACCTTCCTGCATGACAACTCCACAATGGTCTCTCCAAAATCTTGGCGATATATTTTTTAAATCAGTATTCCCGATCTTAATCTCTCCTGAATTGGGCTCATAAAATTTCATTAATAACTTTAATAAAGTTGTTTTCCCGCTTCCACTGGCTCCCACAATGGCAGTAGTTTTTTGATAAGGAATCGTTAAATCCAGATTCTCAAAAACAAAAGAATTAGAACCAATGTATCGGAAAGAAACATCCTGGATTTCCAAATCTTTTTGAGGAATTTCTGTTATATATTGTTCATCAGTAATTTCTTCATCTTCTTTATCGTGGATTTCACCCAATCTTTCAAGCGAAATTTTAGCGTCCTGAGTCTGACGGATGAAATCTACTAATTGAAATAGCGGACTGTTCAGCTGTCCGATAATATATTGAACCGATAGCATCATTCCAAGGGTCAGATTTCCACTCAACACTAATTTAGCCGACAGAAAGCTTACCAAAATATCTTTCATCTGATTAATAAAGTTTCCGCCAACTGATTGCCATTGTTCTAAGGATAGCGATTTGATCTGGATTTTAAATAATTTGATCTGCAGAAATTCCCAGTCCCAGCGTTTTTGCTTTTCAGCATTATGCATTTTGATTTCCTGCATCCCATTAATGAGTTCGATTACCTTGCTTTGTTCCTGCGAAACCTGAGAAAATCTTTTGTAATCCAGCTCTTTTCTTTTTTTTAGAAAAAAAGTAATCCAACCAATATATAAAACAGCACCAGCCAAATAAACCAAAAACAATTTATAATCATAAAACAGTAAAACGATACTGTAAATAATCAGATTAACCAACGAAAATAATGTATTGAGCGAAGAAGTGGTCAACAATTGCTCAATCCTGTGATGATCGTTGATTCTCTGCATAATATCTCCGGTCATTCTTGTATCAAAAAAACTGATTGGAAGTTTCATCAGCTTGATAAAAAAATCGGAAATGATGGAAATATTGATTCTTGTAGAAAGATGAAGTAAAATCCAGCTTCGAATAACTTCGATACCCGTCCTACCTAAAAATACCATAATCTGAGCCAGCAGAACCAAATAAATGAAATTAAGATCTTGATTCTGAATCCCTACATCTACGATGCTTTGGGTCAGAAAAGGCAGAATTAATGATAATAAACTCCCTGCCAACAAACCAACAGACAGCTGAAATACTAGCGATTTATACTTCAGTAAATACCTGGATAAAAAGCTAAAACTGGTTTTGCTGTTAGTTTCATCAAATTCATTCTGATAAAAAGCAGGGGTAGTTTCCAAGAGTAATGCAACTCCCTCTTCAGTGGTTTCATTGGCATTTTCACCTATCCAGAATTTAATGAATTCTTCTTTTTCATAGGTTATTAATCCATAGCTTGGGTCAGAAACATATATCTTTCCTAATTTGTCAATTTTGTACACAACTACAAAATGAACTTTATTCCAGTGGACAATGCATGGCAGAGGGATTTCTTCCGCAAATGTCTGGAAATCAGTTTTTATACCAAGACTTTTAAGTCCTAAGTTTTCTGCGGCATTGCTTAGCCCCAGTAAACTGCTGCCCTCTCTTGTTGTTTCTGATAAATTTCTTATTTGCTGGAGTGGAATATCCTTACCATAATATTTGCTGATAATTCGCAAACAGGTAGGACCACAGTCTTTGAAGTCTGGTTGTTTATATGAAGGGAACATTTAAGTGATTTATGGAAAAGTTTTCACACTATTTTCTATGGCATACTTTGATTTGTAATATCTAAAAAGGAAATCATAACAAACCATCTCATGGGCTCTATTTTTAGATTTGAACAAACGATTCATCATCATATGAATATGGCTTGCCATAAGACTATTGATATTAACATCTAAAGATTTTGAATGATGCAATGCTAAAATTTCATCACTTAAATTTATAATTCTCTCATTTCTCTCATTAATTATTTCATAAATATTATTTGTGTTTTTACCTTCAATGGTATCTGAAATAACTTGCCTGTTGGCTCTGAATTTATCGCTCAGATTAGAATTCAAAATTTTTGTTTTTCCAAATTCTGTTTTAAAAGCAATGCTTAACTGCTCCATAAAATTCTTTTTATCAGACAATTTATACTGGAATAGATTCAAAAAGTCATCAATTGCCTTTAAACCAAATAGCCATCTTAGATTTTCGTCCTTAAAGTTTTCCAAATAATTTACCGTCATCACACTATCGAAAAAAAATAACTGCTCTGATATCTCCATTGTTTTAAGACCGTATCTTTCTATTTCTTTATTATAGGTATCCAGCTGAACCTTCCAAATAATAAATTCTTCAATTAAAGGCAGTAAAATATTATGCATTCTTGAAGTAATTTCATGGAGAAGAATGGGATCAGTACATTTGAATCTTATGCGTAAGTGGTATTTTGGATCATTGTACCGAATAAAAAACCATTGATCTATAACATTTTCTGCCATTAATTGATCTGCAAGAGGTTTAATCTTATCTACAAGTATTTCATCTGCAGATTTTGTCCCCATATACAACTTATAGTAAATCCAATTGCCCCCAGGTATGTTATATGCTCTCATATTGTTGTATATACTATTAATTTTTGTAAAATGACATTATAATTTCATTGGAAAAGTTATGCCCAAAAGAATCTTTGACTACTTGTTTGTCTTGATTAAAAATAAATTCAGTCAACTTAAAATTTTGTCTGGTTTTGACCGTTTCAATAAGCATCTCAACAGAAGTTAGATTATTTAAATTGATAAGCAACTCATTATCACCGTCACTTAAAAGAATTAAATCAGGAAGAGAAAATTGCTGTTTGAAATTTTCCACCTTTTTTTGCAGATCATTTTGTTTTTTTCCCTCAATTAAAGATTTTATATCATCAATACTGAAATTCCACGAAGCATAGGAGAGAATGATATTTTTATATTCTATTCTAGGAATAAATTTATATAAGCGATCAAAATTACTTACATCGATATATAATGCAGAATAATTATTCAATTGCATGTCACTTAAAAAATGATAGATTGGAAGAGTATTACTGTTGGAATAATTATGAGCATTAGTTAATCTTGGCAATATTTCTTTATTATGAGCTCTGGATCGCAAAACAATTTTATTATTTCTCACAGATACCATAATATCGTCTAAACTTATCTGCTTGTCTAAAGGTTTGTTAGAACGAGCCAAATATGGAATTTCAAAATCTCTAAAATCTGGTCTGGATAAAATGTTCCCAACTCTTGCTTCCGGAAGGTGAACTATTTCTGCAATAATTTTTTCCGAGTTATAATCTGTTTCGAAGTGAATGATCTCGTTGACCAATTCATTTATATTTTCATCACTGTGGCAAAATCTTGCTAATAAATTGGCTCCGCTTCCACCTCCGCCTCCTGAGAATTTTATCTTAGAAAGATTGTTTTCTTCAACAATTTCAATCATTAGAGATATTGTTTCAGGTAAATCTTCATACGTAACTTCCGGCAGAAAGGAAAAATCCTTATCTTCTAATGTTATTATTAAGTGATTTTGTTGGATTGCACTTATTATCTTTTTCTGAATGACGTCATCTATTACTGTCCACTTTATTTCTTTTGGCTCCTTTATATCCTTGTCCGGCTGCAGGATTAATAAGTCATCAATTAAAGGATTATCATCATTGGATTGGGTATTAAAACCATATCCAATACCTATCTCCGGATCTAAAACTTTAGATATAGGCATTTCGTGGTCTTCATATCTTTCATAAAAACCTTCTTTAAATTGATCTAAATAATTCTTAGCCTTATTTTTTCTTAATCGATTAACGAATCTGATAGCCTGTTCAATATTTTTTATAATCTTTTTATCAATAGAATTATATTGAGTTGAAATCACTAAATCGCATTGAAAAAGGTATTTAAGATCAAAAGGAATTTCTTTTTTCCCAATCTTATTACTGATATCAATATATTTTTCTAATGAGTTTCCAATTACCTGGTCTATACTCTCCAGCTCTTTCTCAATCGAATCTATAAATGTGAGATATTCATTCTGAGATTCAAATTTTTCTTTTAATACGTTAATGAGCTGATTTATATATTCAAGTCCGGATACGGACGGTTCAATTTCACTAACAAGAATTTGGTTTTCAATTAATTCTTCTACAAAATCCTTAGCTTCTTCATAGTCGATATCTTCCCCCACTAGACTGTCGATAACCTCACTAATATATAATCCCTTTTTAGTAATACTTATAATTTCTTCTAAATATTCCGAAAAGTCAACAGCAACAATGTCATAATGTCTAGTATTGTCTTTATAAAAGTATTCTATATATCTTAACTTGTCCCCAATTCTGTAAATACTGGAGTTAGGATAGAATTTTAAACAATCCCTGACCTGTTTGATTTTTAATAATTCATAAGATAAAGCAACTACATAGTTCATATCCAATCTGGTATGGCGTTGATGGTTTGTTGGGTTATCCAGTATTATTTGGGTTTGATCTGAAAAATTCCCAACAGAACAGCCTGCAAATAATCCATACGGAGTACATCTTGAAGACATTCTTGAAAGATATTTTAAAATGCTATGCTTTAATTTTATTTTTTTCTCAACATCAGTAATTTCACCATTAATCCATCTTTCAATTTGAGCAGAAAAAGAAGGAGAGGCTAAAAATATGGCCTCACGAATAATTTCATTTTTGCAAGTATCAATCAATTGTTGATCGGATATGATTTCTGCAGATGTTAGATTTTTAAAAAAATCTAATGATAAAAGAGGTGTTCTTAATATGAACTTTTCAAAAGGAAGATAGTGTGACTTTTTCATAATCTATGTTAACTTTTATTCTAATAGGAAAATAGAATCCCATTGTATTGAAGAACTGTTGTTTAATAAGTTATCGACAAAAAAAACTCCTATTCCTGCTATTCCATCTAAAAGTCCTAAAGCAGTTTGCTTATCTCCTGTACCTGTATTCTTTAGGTAACCAGCCAGTCCTTTCTCTTCATTAGAAAGAGATAAAGTGAGTTGAGTAAATTTTTTATATAATTCCAAAAATCTAGTATCTTCAGTTATTAAGTACCACTTTTTATGATAATAAGCCACGGAAATGGTTCCGTGACAAAATCCCGGATCACAATTTTCGTCATGTAATAATGCTGTTCCAAGTGAGTCTCTCCTCAATGTGGATAAAGCTATTTCCTTAGAAATATTAACTAAATTTTCATCATTTAATGTCTTCCCAGCTTTATAAAGCCCATAAGAGACTGATTGATCCCCATAGCACCAGCCTAAGTGAATATTGTAAAGTGCAGTTTTTTTGTTCACAGCTATGCTGGGAAATAAGCAAAATTCGCCTTCCTGTTCATTTTTAAATAGTAAAACTGTTTTTACGCTGCTTTCTAAAGCATCCTTCACTTTACTGTTTTGAGGGAAAATTTCTAAAAACTTTGAAAATAATAAAATGAATGAAATATGCCCGTGTGCCAAGCCAAGATTTGTTTTGTGCAAATCTTCTGTGATTTGATCGATGTCTTTAACTTCTAATGCTCTTCTATAATCCCGTTCTACTATTTCTGATAGTTTTTCAAATAAGATTATAATTTTTTCTGAATAGATTTCTTTCTTCTCTCTGGAAAGAAAATAATGGGCAAGGCCAGAAACTCCATGAAGAAAATCTACCTGTTCCATGATGTATTCACTTTCGATATTATCTATGTAGGAGAGAAAGTGGTCAACAGTATCTAATAATATTTCATCAAATGTTTCAAGAGCTTCGGAGAAATCAATATTAATGTCTCCTGACTTTTCTAAAAAGTTCAGCATATAAGCTATTCCTGCAAGTCCTAAGCAATAAGTTTTAGGAATAGTGTCTTCACCTTCATTTAATCTTTCAAAAATAACATTAAGCACTTCTTCTATTTTATTCAAATATTTTGGCTCGTTATTGTATTTATATAACATATAATAGAAGATAGGAATACCACTAATTCCCGTAAGTAAAGAAAGGTCTGAAATATAAGGTTCTTTATGCCAGTTTTGGTCTATTACGCTTTCTATCTCTAATAATTTATTCTCTATACTCATTACGCGTTTATAATACAAGCTCTATAAATTTATAGAGCTTGTTGGTTAATAGTTTTTATCAAATGCTTAGTTTGAAGGCTCTATACAGTTGTTAGTTTTTGAAGGGCCATCACCTCCGTTAGTACACCAACAACAAGTAAAATCATTCCAAGAACTGCTTGCAGAAGCTTTACCTCCGTTAATAGAAGCAGACTGTTCTTTTGTTAGTTTTACAACTCTCTCTTTGTTTAATGATAATTTTTTCTGTTTCATGATAAAAAATTTAATAATTGTTTTTTTTAAAATTCTATAATTAGCTACAAGCAAAGCATTCAGATACAGCACAAGTATTCCAAGAATCTTTTGTACCATCACCTCCAGTACAAAGTCCACAAGTAAAATTATGTCTTGTACTTACTGCTAACTTTCCTCCTTTTATAGTGGAAGATTGAAGATCTGTCAATTTGCTGACTTTCTCTTTGTTTAATTTTAATTTTTGTTTCATAATGTGAAAATTTAATTGTTGATTTTAATAATAAAGTCGACTTTATATAGTTATTTGATCCGGATAAAATTTAATTAGGATATACAATCGCTCGATTGAGCTCAACAGGGTTATTGTATTTTTTTATATTCCTTCGTAAAGATTCGTTAATTTCCCTCGTATTAAGAGAATTGACTTTTGTACCATTATTCAAAAAGAATTCTTCATTTTTATAATCACCAACACTATTTTGAATAAAATTCACAGGAGATTCATAAAATTTGATCTTGGTACTTTTGTATTTTTCCCATTCAACAGCAACGGCCTGTTGTTTTGATATTTCTATAAATTGATTTTCTTTTTTTCCATTGTATTTTTCAGACTTTACCAGTTCAAATCTATAGTTATCCTTATCATCATAGAGTTCTACAATCAAACCAGGTAATCCATGAAATTTATATGGTCCTTCCTGAAAAGGGATTTCTGTGGTAAACCAAGCTGTCCAATTTCTTCCACCCCAATTAGTTACAGCCTTTTGCAAAAACAATTCTTTTATCTTCTTTTTTTCACCAGTCAACTTCCAATTTTGGAAATCTTTTGTTTGTAATTTTAGAATCGTATTTTCCAACAAGTCATATTCATGATAATTATTGTCTCCAATTCTATGGGTAATAATCGTTGAAGTATTTAACTTCATATTTTTTGGAAAAGGAATATTATTGTTGATTAAAGAATCTGCAATAAAAAAGTCTCTTGTATAATACAGCACTTCGCTTTTATTAATGTCTAAAAGATAATTCTCTTTTGTGGTAAGATTTGAAGTTGAATCCTTTTTGTACTCAACATCATATACAAATCTGTGTGTTTGAGAATTTGCGAAAAAAAATGATAATAACATTAATAAAAAACTATTCTTGATATGATTTTTCATCTATAAATTTTTGTTCTTCTTCTGATAATAAAATGCTGTTGTTTTGCTTCTCCAGCTTAGGAATGTTGTCCCAAATTCTTTTAGTTAAATCAATCTTTTTCTGAAGACCACTTGTTTCTGTCTCAGTAAATTTTTGAAAGATTATTTCTCTGCTAAAGCTGTTTTTTTGCTTCTTTCCATCATATGTACAATAACTAAAACCTTTGGTTCCTGAAATAGAAGGAACATACTTGCCGTTTATTTTGTAAAAATCATAGTAGGTAACACCGTTTCCGACTTTGAATTCATACTCTAATCCATTTTTGGTTTTTACTTTATAAGATGGATATTTACTTTGATCATATTGCAGTTCATAATGAATAATGGTTTTATCCATTTTTTGGTACACAATTGTTCCTGTCACCTCTATTTCTGGGTTACTGATTTTATAAACAATAGTCTGTTCATCATTAGAATCATCAACAATTCTGCCCGAAAACTTTGCATCTTTTGTCTTGAAATAATAATTAACCCGGGCTAGTTCGTAGTTGAAAAAAATGTTCCCAACAAAATCTTTGGACTGATTCAAAGATTGTCCTTTGCAAAAATCATTTTCGGAAATAGTGGATTTGAAATATTTTACAGAATCTATTTCCATTTGGATGAAATTATCAAACCTTTTATTGAATGCGTCCTTATAATTGTAGGTATTGGACTCCATCCAAAGTTTACCATTGGTTATCAGAAGGAAACTTAAATTATCATCATCGCTATTTTTTTGTCTGTAAAGTATATCATATAGAGAGCGCTGATCATAATATCGTTTCTCATAATTTTTTAAAACATCTGAAAAGATCTTCTTGATATCAACATTTATTATTTTAACCTCATCAATATCTTTATATAATGGTTTTAATTTTATAATTGAATTATAATTAACAAGTTTTTCCGTTTCATAACCAGAGGCTGAAACTTCAAGATTGTTTGAATTTTCAGGCAGCAAAATGAAACCATCATCATTGCTATACAACACCGTATTAGATAAAATAATTCTTGCGTGTGGAACCGGATTACCGCTTTCTGAATCTACAATTTTTAACTTTAAAGATTGTGCATTGAAAAATCCTAAAATTAAAAAGATAAGAAGAATAGTGTAGAATTTTGTTTGTGCCATGTTTACTCGTTTCGATTACAAACATACACCGTTATAATCTGTCACAAAAAAACTTAAATATAGATTTATAAATTTATAGATTTGATATATAAATCTATACCATATAATTGCTATTTTTCATTAAAAACAGCTAGTAAAAAACCAATTATTATATTGATTTTCATGCAATTAAAATCACAACACATTCTATTAACAAAAGATTGTCATTTTACAAAAAAAAAGATGCTTTTAAAAGATAAAAATGATGAGTTATTCCTGAGATTGATTAATTTCTTTGATATAAGTCCTCAAAATGGTTCCTGTTTTTTTTCGGAAAGCTGAAGCAAAAGCCTGTTCATTATTGTAACCTAATTCTTCAGCAACAACAGTTAATTTATAAGAACGGAATTTTTTATCTTGCACCAATCTGTTCAAAGCATAATCTATTCGAAGATCATTGAGATAAGAAGCAAAGTTCTTTTCTTTATAAGTATTAACCACATCGGATAAGTATGCAGAATTCGTTTTAAAATCTTTTGCAAGACTACTTAAAGTAATTCCTTTTTGTAAAAATAATTTGTTGTTCTCAAATCCTTCTAATTCCTTCAGAATCTTTTGTACAGTATTCTCTGAGATATTTCTAATGACAGATTTCTCAATTTTTGAAGCAGTCTCGATTTTAGAAGGAATAAAATCTCTTCTTTCTTCTTTTTCCTCTATTTCTGATTTCTTTTCATTAATAGATTTTATTAAATCCTGTGCTATTTCCCTATATTTCTTTTCTGATTTTTTAGATCTATAAAAAGAAAAACCTACACCAATCAGTGCCAATAGTAAAACTCCTAAACCGGAAAACAAAAAATATTTCTTTTTTTCTAAATCATTGATAATATTTTCTTTTTCTTTTAAGAGTTTTGGAGCATCATATTTTCTTGGTAATTCTCGCGATACATATTTAAACTGAGAATCAAGAATCTTATCAACGGTCAGGAATCTTTCAATATAATAAAGTTGTTTTTCCTTGTCTTTTTTCTCTTTGTAATAATCTACAAGATAAGTGTAAACATCACGAAGCTCAGGAAAAGTATTATTCGTTTTTTGAATAATAGAATCAATTTTAACGAAATTCTCAGCAGCCTTATCTTTTTTATTAGAATTTAAGTATGACTCTCCTAAGTATAACATCGTATAATTAGCATCAAAATCAAGATTATTCTTTAAAAAATATTTTTTACAGATTTCTAAGTTGGATATAGCATTAGAGTAATTTTTAGTTTCAAAATTATATCTGCCCAACAAGATCAAATACTTGTTATATCTTATTACTTCGTTATTTTTTGATGCATCGCTTAGTCCTTTTTTTATAAATTTCAATGCATTATTATAGTCATAAACATCAATATATGCATCTGCCAAACTTATTTGAATGTGTTCAATATCTTGGGGAGTTAAAAATTCAGGATGTCCGTAATAGTATTCCAGAACCTTCACGGTCTCTTTATGTTTTCCAATATATCCATTGAGATAAGCAATTTGAAGATCAGCGATAGCAATCTGTCGTTTGTTGTTATTTTCCTTGGCATGGCTTAACGCGATTACAAAATTATCCAACGCTAATTTTTCGTTATCATAATCAAAATACAATTTGCCTCTCAACAAATATATACGAGCAGGATATCTAGTATCATGAAGTCTGTTACTAATGAATTCTAAACTATCTATGTATTTTAGGGAGGCAGCTAAATTCTGATTATATTGCATGAATACATACCCTTCAGCAATATTATTGATTATCATTTCTTTCTTTGCCCTTTTCAAGTAGTATTCAGCAATGATTTTAGATTCTTTAATTTTGTTATTGTCTTTGTAATTGTAGAATTTTTCTTCTAATTCTAAATAGTCATATTTAGACAAAGTATCAATTAAAACTTTATTTTGAGAATAATATTGGTTGTATGCTAATAAAAGAAAGAAAAAATATTTTAGGCTTTTCATAAACTAAAGTATGCTGTACAAAAATATCCATTTTATTGATCACAAGTAATATAATAAAAACTATTTTTAATATTATAAGTGGAATTTATTTTTTAATACTATAATTAAAATTATCATTTCAAAAAAAATCAATTTACAATACTCTATTCTTTACAAAATAAAAAACTATAGATTTATAAATTTATAGTTCTTGTTCCAGCAGGATTCGAAAAATATCATTTTATTTGCATAATTAAATAAGTTAAAAATTTCAAAATGAAGAAGAACATTAATGAGAAAAAGCTTTCGCTTAACAAAGTAAAAATCTCAAAAATTATCAATTTAAATTCTATCAAAGGAGGAAAAGGTTTAGACGAAAAGATTAGAACTTGTGCTTTTCCAGATAATGCTAGTAAGGACCCACAAGGACCAATCAAAATTTAATCAAAAAAATTCTTGAATTTTACCTCGGGGAATAAGAGTTAAGATTTGAAAAGACAAAGAACTTTTCATCGAAATAAAAAATTATTTCCAGTAATACCCAGTGGGCTTGCCCCGAGGTTGTCTATCCTAATATCAAATGAAAATATATATATTTATTTTTTTTTCACTATCCTTAGGTGCACAAAAAACAAATTTAGCCCCTTCTGTGCCTGCTATTGATCATTATTTTGGCACTCCAATCATTGATGATTACAGAAATCTAGAAAATTTAAAAGATTCCGCAACTGTTCGATGGATGAAATCGCAGACAGACTATACCAATTCTTTGATTAATAAAATCCCTAATAGAGATTATTATATTAAAAAACGCTTAGAATTTGACAAAAGACAAGGGTATTCAGTATCTGATTTAGAAATAACTGATAATGATAAATATTTTTATCTAAAAAAAGGTTCTGAAGAAAGAACTGCAAAAGTTTACTATAGAAATGGTTTTAACGGGACGGAACAGTTACTGTATGATCCGGAGAGTTTCATATCCTCTTTTAAAGATTCCTCAAGTAAATCTAAACATCAATTTTTAGTCAATCTATTAAGTCCTAGCTGGGACGGAAGCAGATTGGCTGTTTCATTGACTGAAGATGGCAAAGAAATCTCTCAAGTTATTGTAATAGATGTTGAGAATAAATATGTTCACCCAGAAGTCGTAACTAACACCAATCCTTCCAGCATTGGAGGTATTAAATGGTTACAAGATAATTCGGGTTTTTTTTATGTTTATTATCCTATCATTGACAGTAATTCTAAAGATTATGTAAAAAATGTTCAGACAATCTTATATAGAATAGGCGAAAATCCAAAAAAACTGAATAATGTATTTTCCAGATCTAATAATCCTAATCTAAATATAGAGGAAAATTCATATCCAGCTATTATGGCATTTAATGCTGATGATAAGTATTACGTAGGAAATCTGGTAGATTCAGAAGACTTTAGGAAAACATTTATTATCAGTAAGGAAGACTTATTAAATGGTAAAAAAACCTGGAAGCCTTTATATACGAAAGAAGATAAAATACCTTATATGCGGTTAGCTGGAGAAGATATCTATTTTTTATCCGGCTATAATAATACTTTGAATTACAAGCTCTGTAAGACCAGCGCTAAGAATCCAAATTTCAAGAATCCACAAATATTGGTACCTGAAATGCCAGATGAAGTGATAACAGGATATGCTCTAACGAAAGATGGAATATATTATACCAGAACAAAAAACGGTGTAGAAGCAAAATTATATTTGTACAAAGATGGAAAAGAACAAAATATAAAAACACCATTTGTATCTGGAAATATATATTTGGAGGCAAAAGGAAAAGATTTTTCAGATATATGGATTAGTTGTTCAGGCTGGGCAAATGATGAGCAAAGGTTTAAATATGACCTGAAAAAGAGCGAGTTTACTCCAGAAAATATTGCCCCGCTCATTGAATATCCTGAATTTAAAGATATTGTAGTTGAGGAAATTACGGTAAAGTCTCATGATGGCGTAGAAGTTCCATTATCTTTAATTTACAATAAAAATATTAAAAAGAATGGAGAGATTCCAATCCTTATGAATGGTTATGGTGCTTACGCTGAATCATATTCTCCATATTTTTCTATTAGTTACCTATTGTGGGCAAATCAAGGGGGAATCGTTGCTGTTCCGCATGTAAGAGGAGGTGGAGAGAAAGGAGAACAGTGGCATATTGATGGACAAAAATCTAAAAAATCAAATTCTTGGAAAGACTTGATTGCCTGCACCGAATACTTAATTAATAAAAATTATACTTCACCAAAGAAAGTAGCCATCTTGGGGGGAAGCGCAGGCGGAATATTAATGGGAAGAGCAATGACCGAAAGACCTGACCTTTTTGGTGCAGTAATTATAGAATCAGGAGTTCTAAACACTTTGAGAAACGAGTTTGGAGGTGTAGGAAAATCTGCGGCTCAAGAATATGGTAATCTAAATAATTCTGCTGATTTTAAGGGACTATTGGAAATGGATGCTTACCATCACATTAAAAAAGGAGTAAAATATCCCGCAACTCTAATTACATCGGGAATCAACGATCCCAGAGTCTCTCCTTGGATACCTGCAAAATTTGTTGCCAAATTATTAGCAAATAATTCTTCCAATAATCCTATTTTGTTGAAAATAGATTATGCCGGCGGTCACGGAGGTGATATACCAACAGCACAGCGATATGCTAATATTGGAGATATTTTTGCGTTCGCATTATGGCAATTAGGAGTATCAGATTATCAGCCAATCGGAGATATTACTAAATAAAGCGTATTTCTATATAAAAGCTCAATAAAAACACAAAAAAAGAAAAACCCCATAAACAGCTGTTTATGGGGTTTCCTATATTTTTATTAATTAATATTAATCAATAATTATTTTACTTCTTCGAAGTCTGCATCCTGTACATCTTCAGCCCCAGCGTTTCCACCAGCGTTCTGAGCTCCTGCACCTGCATCAGCACCTGGCTGTTGACCAGCTGCATATAATTCTTCAGAAGCTGCCATCCATGCTGCATCTAACGCTTCAGTTTTAGCTTTTACGTCATCAGCATTTTTAGCTTCGAAAGCCGTTTTTAATTCTGCGTGAGCTGCTTCGATTGCTGCTTTTTTGTCAGCAGAAAGTTTTTCACCGAATTCTTTCAATTGCTTTTCAGTCTGGAAGATCAATCCGTCTGCTTTGTTGAAAACTTCAACTTCTTCTTTTTTCTTAGCATCTGCTGCAGAGTTTTCCTGAGCTTCTTTCTTCATTCTTTCGATTTCTTCGTCAGAAAGACCAGAAGAAGCCTGGATTTTGATCGTCTGCTCTTTACCAGTTCCTTTATCTTTAGCAGATACACTTAGAATACCATTAGCATCAATATCGAAAGTTACTTCGATTTGAGGAACTCCTCTTGGTGCTGGTGGAATATCCTGAAGATCGAATCTACCGATTTCCTTGTTATCGTTGAACATTGATCTTTCACCCTGTCCTACTCTGATGCTTACAGCTGGCTGATTGTCAGAAGCTGTAGAGAATACCTCAGATTTTTTAGTTGGGATGGTAGTGTTCGCTTCAATTAATTTCGTGAATACAGACCCCATTGTTTCGATACCTAAAGAAAGTGGAGTAACGTCAAGTAATAATACATCTTTTACATCACCTGTCAATACACCTCCCTGGATTGCTGCACCAATAGCTACAACCTCATCCGGGTTAACTCCTTTAGATGGTTTTTTACCGAAGAATTTTTCTACTTCTTCCTGGATAATTGGGATTCTTGTAGAACCTCCTACCAAGATTACCTCATCGATATCAGAAGTTGATAAACCAGCATCTTTTAAAGCTTTAGCAACCGGCTCCATAGATCTTCTTACAAGATCAGCAGATAATTGCTCGAACTTAGCTTTCGTTAAAGATTTTACTAAGTGTTTAGGACCTGTAGCCGTAGCAGTGATGTAAGGTAAGTTGATCTCAGTCTGAGCAGAAGATGACAACTCGATCTTAGCTTTTTCAGCAGCTTCTTTCAATCTTTGAAGAGCAATAGCATCAGCTTTTAAATCTACACCTTCTTCAGCTTTGAACTCATCAGCCATCCAGTTGATGATCACATCATCAAAGTCATCACCTCCTAAGTGTGTATCACCATTTGTAGACAATACTTCAAATACGCCATCTCCTAAATCAAGAATAGAGATATCGAAAGTACCACCTCCAAGGTCATATACTGCGATTTTCTGATCTTTATGGCTTTTATCAAGACCGTAAGCTAACGCTGCAGCTGTAGGTTCGTTGATAATTCTTTCTACTTTAAGACCTGCAATTTCTCCAGCTTCTTTAGTCGCTTGTCTTTGTGCATCGTTGAAGTATGCAGGAACAGTAATTACCGCTCTTGTCACTTCTTGTCCAAGATAATCTTCAGCAGTTTTCTTCATTTTCTGAAGCGTCATTGCAGAAATTTCCTGTGGAGTATATTCTCTATCGTCGATTTTTACTTTTACAGTATCATTTGGTCCGGAAACCACTTTATAAGGTACTCTTGAAACTTCAGAAGCATCATCTTTAAAGTGCGTTCCGATAAATCTTTTGATAGAGTAAACAGTTTTTGTTGGATTCGTTACAGCCTGTCTTTTTGCAGGATCACCTACTTTTCTTTCTCCGTCTTCTGTAAAAGCTACAATAGAAGGAGTAGTTCTCTTACCTTCTGCGTTAGGAATAACAACAGGGTCTTTACCCTCCATTACAGCAACACAAGAGTTGGTTGTTCCTAAGTCAATTCCAATTATTTTACTCATAATATTTTATATTTTTTCTATTTTTAATTTAATTTACACTCTCAATTTCTCAATATCTATACCATTCAAAGAATTATGACAAAATGACACAATAAAAACAAAACCCCTGATAAAATCGGGGGTTTGTATGATTTAATATGGAAATATTTTCATATAATTTTTACAAGAATAGCTCTTAGCCTATTTAAATCTATTCATTAATTCTTTTTCTTTTTTCTGACATATTTTATAATATAACATTTTGCTGTACATTTAATATAAATAATCCTTATTAACTTGATATATCTTATCATTTGCTGCATAAAAGTAGAATTTCTCAATATTCACTTTATAAAACATATTGATTATCAACACAATTATTATCAAGACAACAAATTAATTCACCAATATTTAAAAATTAATTAAAGTTTAACCTAAGAAATAGAGACAGAATCTGTACGAATTATTATTTTTGATAAAATATACACATTTAGAATGTCATTACACTTTAATCCACGAGATATCACATGGCTTGCCTTTAATGAAAGAGTTTTACAGGAGGCCATGGATGAAAAAGTTCCTTTACATTTAAGAATACGTTTCCTTGGAATCTTCTCCAATAATTTAGATGAATTTTTCAGAGTACGTGTTGCCGGATTAAAGCGTGCCATGGATTTTAAGGAAAAAGTGATTGCTGAGTCTTTTTATCAGCCACCATCCAAAATCCTTCAGAGAATCAATGAAGTAGTTATGAGGCAACAGCTGAATTTCGACAAAACCTGGAAGAAAATCCAGACTGAAATGGCTGATCACAAGGTTTCCATTAAAAATTCTAAAAATCTGACAGCAAAACAAAAAGAGTTTGTCAGACAATATTTTGACGAAGTGGTAGAATCTAATGTCATTCCTATCCTTCTTCATGAAAATACACCGATGCCCTACGTGAGAGACAAAAGTCTTTATTTGGGGGTAGCGATGAGAAAGAAAGACTGGCAGTATTCCAGCAATTATGCCATTATTGAGATTCCTTCCCGTTTTGTAGGACGATTTGTATTGCTGCCTACAGAAGATCCGGAAGAAAAAAATGTAATGCTGTTGGAGGATGTAATTACCTTTAACCTTCCACACATATTCTCTTATTTCGGATATGATGAATTTGCCGCTAATGCCTTTAAAGTAACAAAAGATGCCGAATTGGATCTGGACAATGACATTCGAACCAATTTCGCAGAAAAGATAGAGAAAGGACTCAAAAACAGAAGAAAGGGAAAACCTACCCGTTTCGTTTTTGATAAAGATATGGATAAAGCTTTGCTGGAACTCCTTATCAGAAAGCTGAATTTAACTAAGAAAGACAGTATCATCCCTGGAGGAAAAATTCATAATTTCAAACATTTCATGGATTTTCCTGATGTTTTTGAAAAGTATGAAAGACCTGTGGAAAGAACTTCTTTCACTCACCAGGCATTTGAGCATGGTGAAAGAGTGACAGATGTTATATTAAAAGAAGACATACTTCTCACCTTCCCTTATCATAAATATAATCCGGTCATTGACCTTCTTCGTGAAGCGGCAATGGATCCGGATGTAAAATCTATACAGATCACGGCTTACCGTCTCGCCAGCAGCTCAAAAATTATCAATGCATTGATCTATGCTGCAAGAAATGGCAAAGAAGTAACTGTAATGCTGGAACTTCAGGCAAGGTTTGATGAAGAATCCAATCTGGAATGGAGAAATATGCTGGAGCCAGAAGGAATTACTGTTCTTGTAGGAATTCCAAACAAAAAAGTGCATGCCAAGCTGTGTGTTATCAAAAAAAGAGCACATAACAAAACTATTCAATATGGATTTGTAAGTACAGGAAACTTTAACGAGAAAACGGCAAGAATATATGGTGACCATTTGCTGCTGACAGCAGATCGTGGCATCATGGCAGATATCAATAAAGTTTTCAATGTTTTGAAAAAACCAAAAGATGACTTTATTCCGGTTTTGAAAACTTGTAAAAATTTATTAGTTTGTCCTCAATTTATGCGTGAAAAGATTGTTCACCACGTTGATAAAGAAATCGAAGAAGCTAAGGCAGGACGAAGAGCAGAGATCATCGTTAAAGTAAATTCTCTGAGCGACAGACTATTGATTGAAAAATTATATGATGCAGCCAAAGCAGGAGTGGTGGTCAGATTGATCGTAAGAGGAATCTATTGTGCCGTAAATCAGAAAGATTTTAAAGAGAAAATAAAAGCCATCAGCATTGTAGACGAATACCTGGAACATGCCAGAGTCATGTATTTTTACAATAAAGGAGTCGAAGACATGTATATTTCTTCCGCAGACTGGATGACCAGAAACCTGGATTACAGGATTGAAGCAGCGGCTAAAATCACGGACAAAAATCTCAAGAAAGAATTAAAAGATATTCTTGACATTCAGCTTAGAGATAATGTAAAAGCCAGAATTTTAGACAAAAGACTGAGCAATGAATATATAAAAAATGATAAAAAAGAATGCCGTTCACAAATAGAAACCTATAAATATTTAAAAGCTAAAACAATCAAAAAATGAAGATAGCAGCGATAGACATAGGGAGTAATGCAGCCCGACTTCTTATCAATGAAGTAAAAGTAAATAACAGAAAACCGGAATTCATCAAGTTGAACCTTCTCAGAATACCTCTGAGACTGGGAATGGATGTTTTCACCATCGGAAAAATAGGTCCGGAAAGAGAAAAAATGGTCATCGATTCCATGAAAATCTTCAGTGACCTGATGAAAATATACAAAGTAGAACATTACAGAGCCTGTGCTACCAGCGCTATGCGTGATGCAGCCAATGGTCAAGAAATTATCAGTCAGGTAAAAGAAGCCTCAGGAATCAATATTGAGATTATTTCCGGTGATGAAGAAGCTACCCTGATTTATGAAAATCATGTAGCAGAAGGCCTTGACAAAGAATTTGCCTATTTATACATTGATGTAGGTGGAGGTTCTACCGAGCTTACCTTCTACGAAAACGGTAAAATGGTTTACGAAAAATCTTTCAATATCGGAACAATCCGACTTCTCAATAACCTCGTTACGGTGGACAACTGGAATGAAATGAAGGAGGAGATAAAAGCAAATATCGTCAGCAAAAAGCCCATTGTGGCGATCGGATCAGGAGGAAACATCAATAAAGTATTCTCCATGAGCAAAACCAAGGACGGAAAACCCATGTCTTTGGCTCACCTGAAAAAAACGTATAAGGAGCTGAATGAGCTGTCTGTGGAAGAAAGAATGACAAAACACAACCTGAGAGAAGACCGTGCCGACGTATTGGCACATGCACTGGGCATTTTCAACAATGTCATGTCCTGGTCTGACATCAACAGAATATTTGTCCCTAAGATCTCTGTAGCCGACGGATTGATCCATAATATCTATAGTCAGTTACAACATCATAAATAACAACATTCAACACTATATAAAGTCAGCCATTTTTGAGCTGGCTTTTTATTTTAGAAGCTTTTCCCGCTTTCCGCTGTATTGTCATTGCGAGGAGCAACGCGACGAAGCAATCTCTATATTCTTAAGTTTTGGCTAAAGCCGATGGAAATTTTCTCATTTTCTAAGACGGGCTAAAGCCCACCCCCTATTGAATTTTACCAACAATATTTTTTATTAAAAAAATTTCAAAATTTTAAAGTAAAACCTCTCTCCCATTCGTCATACGATTATCAATAGCAAAGCAATGAACTCAATCAAAATAATTCTTACAGGAGCTACAGGAATGGTAGGCGAAGGTGTTTTAATGGAATGTCTTGACAATCCTAATATCTCAGAAATACTCAGCATAAGCAGAAAACCCTCTGGAAAAAAACATCCTAAGCTGAAAGAATATCTCGTCCCCGACTTCTTATCAATCGACCTTCATGATGAAAAACTGAAAGGTTTTGATGCCTGTTTTTTCTGTGCAGGAATCAGCAGTGTAGGCATGAATGAAGAAGACTATACCAAAATAACTTACGATACCACCCTGCATTTTGCAAAAGCTGTTTTGAATCAAAATCCGGAAATGGTTTTCAACTATGTCTCCGGAGCCAGCACAGACAGTACAGAGAGCGGAAAACTCATGTGGGCAAGAGTAAAAGGCAGAACCGAGAATTCTTTAAAAAAGATGAACTTCAGGGGAGCTTATAATTTCCGTCCCGGATTCATGAAACCTGTTGATGGTCAATTGAATGTAAAATGGTTTTTTAAACCTTTTATTTGGATTTTTCCTATTTTTTTTCAGTCAAAATCATTAACTTTACACGAAGTGGGTAGAGCAATGATCAATGCAACATACAAAGGGTACCCTACCTCCACTTTAGAAATTAGAGATATTAAAAATTTAGCGATATGAGAGACATGTTAAAAAGAATTGTTCTGGTTATTTTTGTACTCTTGCTTCTGACTGCAGTTTCAGGATATTTTTACATGCAGAAACATCCGTTGGAAGGAAATAAATCAGGTACGATCTTAAATTTTTCAGGAAAGTCAGAGAAATAATTTCATTCTAATGCTCCTCATTCAAACATCATTTTTATCTTTTATCGGAAACAAACCTATTTTTTAAACATTTCTTAAGATTCCATTAAAATAGTTGCGAAACAGAAAGTTCATTTTTGCATTTATCTAATTGAAGTAAAAATGATCAACAACTACCTATTAAAAGGGTCTGTGATTGCCGCATTCTTTTTCCAGAGCGGTCTTTTTGGACAGACACTGATTCATTACTGGAATTTTAACAATAATACTTCTGCAGCAGCAATCACCACACCTACTTCTACTATGGTGAATGGTTCTCTTGCAGCAATAGCAGGAGGTACAAGCGTCATCGATTTCGCCGGCGGTACTGCACAGAATTTTAATTTGCAAAATTTAAATGCGAGAAACGGTGATGCATCCGGAACCCATTTAAGATTCAATAATCCGATTGGAGGAGCATTACAATTTAATCTTCCTACAACAGGATACAACAATGTCATTGTTAAATTCACTACCAGAAGATCTACACAGGGAGCAGGAACGCAGACATGGTCTTATTCCACAGACGGAACCACCTTTGTACAGTTCCAGACTGTAAGTCCTCAGGATGCCGATCCACAATTGACTACTCTGGATTTTTCTGCTATACAGGGAGCTAACAACAACCCCAACTTTAAATTAAAAGTTGATTTCTCTGCCACAGGAGGAGGGACGGGAGGGAACAACCGTTTTGATAACTTTACTGTAGATGCTACACCTGTAGGGGGAGTTGATACCACTCCGCCAACAGTCACTTATCTGCCTGCCAATAACACCAATAATGCTTCAACAACTGTAAATCCTACCTTATCTTTTAATGAAAATGTAAGGTTAACGGATAATTCAGCGATTAGCAATTCTAATGCACAAAATCTTATAGAGTTCCGACTTGGAAATGCTTCAGGCACCCAAATTCCTTTTACGACCACTTTCAGCAACAATATCATCACAGTGATCCCTACTTCCGGTTTAGTACCGGGGCAGGCTTATTATGTAGCGCTTAAGCCAAATACGGTGGAAGATTTCAGTGATAATGGAGTTACTGCCGTTACGTCCAGTACTTTTACTACTGCAGGAACTACACTTTCTTTAGAAAAGAATTTCATTAAAGTCGATGAAAATGCAGGAAATCTTGCTTTCAAAATCAATATCACCAATCCTTCAGCTGCTACAGTAAATCTTGTTGTAAAGCCAGCGCCGTTCAGTACAGCTGATGCCAATGATTTTACTTTAGCGAATCAGACGATTAATATTACTCCATCTACAACAAGTTACACCGTAAATATTCCGATTATTGATGACACAGTGGCAGAACAACAGGCAGAATATTTTGTGGTAAGCCTTGAAAACCCTGTTGGAGCAACCATTTCAGGTGACAATTCTGCAACCGTTTATATTGTAGATAATGATAAACCCGCACCGATTCCTTCCCATCAGATCCAGCTGAATTACCTTGGAAGTTTTGATCCTTCAGGAAACAGTACCAGTTCTACGGAAATTGTGGTTCACGATCCATCCACTCAGCGTTTATTCACAATCAGTTCTATCACGGATGTTTTTGATATTATTAATTTCAGCACTCCGAATACTCCTTCAGTCATTAAAACCGTAAATATGGCTCCTTATGGCGGTATCACAAGTATCGCTGTGAAAAACGGAATTATAGCCGCCTCTTCTCCCAATACTGATCCTCAGCAAAATGGTTCTGTAGTATTCTTCGACATTAACGGAAACTTCCTGAAGCAGGTAACTGTAGGAGCTTTGCCGGATATGGTAACTTTCTCCCCGGACGGAACAAAAGTGATTACTGCTAATGAAGGGGAACCTAATGATGCTTACACCGTAGATCCTGAAGGAACGATCAGTATCATTGATATCTCCGGAGGCATCGGAAGCCTTACTCAAAGTAATGTGACCACTCTTAATTTCAACAGTTTTGATTCCCAAGTAGCCGCTCTTACTGCTACAGGATTAAGAAAAGTAAGAACCAATAACACGCTTTCTCAGGATCTGGAACCTGAATATGTGACCATCAGCTCTGACAGTCAGAAAGCATGGGTAACACTTCAGGAAAATAATGCTGTTGCAGAGATTAACCTGGCCACTAAAACCATCACTGGAATCTGGGGATTGGGCAAAAAAGACATGAGTCTTCCAGGGAATGGTTTTGATGCTTCGGACAATAATGGTGAAGTTTTGATTGCTAACTGGCCAGTGAAAGCTTATTATGTTCCGGATGCGGTCCAAAATTATAAGGTAGGAAGTACCCATTATATTGTAACGGCTAACGAAGGAGATGAAAAGGACCTTTCCGGATACAGCGAGAGAACAACTGTGGGGGCTAATACCTATACTTTAGATCCTGCACTTTTCCCGAATTCTTCAATTTTAAAGGCTTCCTATAACCTTGGGAGATTCAGGGTTTCTTCTGCTACTGGAAATACGGACGGAGATGCTGACTTTGAAGAAATGGCAGCGTTAGGAGCCCGCTCGTTCTCTATTTTCAATACGGATACCAAGCAGATTGTATATGACAGTGGGGATCAGTTTGAAAGATATATTGCAGCCAACCATCCATTAATTTTCAATGCAGATAATGAATCCAACGGTGCTAAAAACAGAAGCCGCGCCAAGGGTCCTGAACCGGAAGGTGTGGCATTAGGAAATATCAACGGACAGACATATGCTTTCATCACATTAGAAAGAACCGGTGGCGTTATGGCATATAACATCACAGATCCTAATAATCCTACCTTCACAGATTATAAGCATTCCCGATCGACCTCAGCTTACGGAGGAGACAACGGTCCTGAAGGCATCATCTACATAGCTCCTGAAAATACAACCACCAATAAAGGCTATGTGATTGTCGCTAATGAGATCAGCGGAACTTTATCCATGTATGAAGTAGCAATTCCAGCTACTCTGGGAACCGGGGAAACAAAAACTGAACAGGCAACGTTCAACGTATTCCCAAATCCTGTGAACAAAGGAAATACACTTTACTTCAACAGAAAACAGGATTATGAATTGTATGATATGTCCGGAAAGCTAATCGGAAAAGAAAAGAATGCTTTAACAATAAATACTTCCAATCTCTCTACAGGTGTTTATCTTATAAAAACCTCAGAAGGGCAGATAAAAAGAGTTATTGTAAAGTAAAATATAGTATTTAGTTGATTGAAAAGGCTTCGGAGATTCCGGAGCTTTTTTGTTATTGGGAAATTCATTAGTTTTAAACTTTTATAACACAATGGAAGATCAATTAGAACATATTATTCAACAAGTCTGGCATAAAGAAAAACGAAATCTTTTTACCTTTCTTACCGGTGCAGGAATCTCATCTGATAGTGGAATTCCCACTTACCGTGGAATAGATGGAATCTGGGTAAAGGGAACCCAATTTCATAAACCTGAAGAGTTTGGAACTTTACGTTATTTCAGACAACACCCGGAAGAAGTTTTGCAATATTCTCTTTTCAGAAAAAAAATGTTTGAAAATGCCTCTCCCAACGAAAGTCATTTTGCACTTGCAGACATTGAAACTCAGCTTCAGAACAGGTTTCATCTCATTACTCAAAATATTGATAATCTTCATCGTCGTTCGGGAAGTCAAAGAATCTATGAAATTCATGGAAACAACAGAGAAATCAAATGCTCAAACGGATGTAAAGAAATTCTGGATCTTCCTACGGAAATAAAGGGTAAAGATCTGAATGAAGACCTCACAGCTCATGATAAAGAACTTCTTACATGTACTCAATGTGGCCATTGGATGCGCCCGAATATTTTATGGTTTGATGAATATTATGATGAAAAAACTAACAAAAGATTCAGTGCCCTAAAAATTGCCAAAAACAGTGGAGTGCTCTTTATTGTTGGGACTTCCGGAGCAACAAGTCTTCCGATTGCCATTGCAGAAACAGCTCTTAAATATGGAGCCTTTATCGTAGATATCAATACAGAGGATAACAATTTTACAGACCTGATCAGAAATAAAAAGAATTCATTAATCGTTAGGGAAAAATCTACTGAAGTATTGAAGATTATAAAAAAAATCGTTGAGAAAACTGCATCATAAAAATTTATTATTTAAGATGTTTTTAACTTTTAATATGGGTAAAAAAAATGATTTTATATCTATATTTACTCCAAACAAACCAATTTCACAATGAAAAATATTAAAACAGCAGGAGTTTTGGCTCTCCTCTTATTTGGAACAGGTACGGCCTTTTCACAATCCAGAAAAACAGAATCTGCCAATGGGTCAGAAAAGTCGGATAATAATAAAATGATACAGGTAGAAGGTGTAAGCCATAAGCTCAACTATACCCTCAATGGAGGAACTGCCGAGATTGAAGGAGCCGATAATACGGTAACAATCAAAGGCAGCGCAAAGAAAATCTCTATTTCAGGAACCGGCAATAAAGTATATATTGACAAAGTAGACAAAGTTATTTTAGAAGGAGGCGGTAATATAATCTACTACAGAACTTCGGGAACAAAATCGGGAAAACCGGATGTCTCTATTGAAGGGGTAGACAATAAGCTGGTGAAGCAATAAAAATATTTAGAAAAGACTCATTGCATGTTTGGATTTGCATTAGATACAGGAAATGATCCTGAAATTATTACTTTCATAGACCAGATAAGCAATATCGAAGGATCTTATCCTATCACTTATAAAAAAGTCAGATTGATGAGTGTTCACAACATTCCTGCTCTTGTTTCTGCTATAGAAAATGCATCTGAAATTTATGAAAACAATGGCTTTATTTATAAACTTGATCAGCAGAATAACATTGTATCCAGTATTTTTATCAGTAATATTAAAATAAGCAAATCCAAAAAAAACATTATTCTAACCGGTTTTGTATGGGGTAATCCCAAAGGGTATCAAAAAGCCTTGGATATGAAACTCAATAATGAAATTAATAAAAAGAATATTTGGCAAAACTTCAGAAAAGATGAGTTGCAAGGATGGCTCGTATATACCTTACATTCATGTAAACCTGAAATAGAAAGAGAAAACATCAACATTCAAATTGATGGTAATGATTTTCATAGTTTAGATGGCTTTTTCTGTACACTTGGAGAGGAAGTCCATGGGATTGCAGGATATTTTGGGCGTAATTTACCCACTTTATATGATTGCCTTCGTGGAGATTTTGGAGTAAAATCCATTTCAGAGCTCAATTGGATAAATCATAAAAGAAGTAAAATAATACTCAAAACAAAGTTTATAGAAATTGTAGAGATCTTTGAAAATCATAATATAAAGATTCTATTGAATTAAATTTACCATCAAAAAACCTCACAAGTTTTTGAAACCTGTGAGGTTTGGTTATATTTTACTCTTATAAATAAAAAGACAGGCCTTAAAAAAAGCCTGTCTTTTAAAAATATCTCTGAGATAATTTTACTCTACGTTGATTACCTTTTCAATTTCCGGAGCGTGTTGTTTGATGGTATTTTCAACACCCAGTTTCAGGGTTGAAAAGTTCAATGAGCATCCGGAACAGTTACCTAAAAGTTTCACAAAAACCTGATTATCTTTCACGTCAATAAGCTCAATATCACCTCCGTCTTTATTCAAAAACGGTCTGATACTTTCCAGAGCTTCCATTACTCTTGTTACTGTGTCTTCGTGCGTTATGTTTGTTTCCATATTTTTCAGTTCAATTCGGTTCTTTTCAATTGTATTGAAAGTTATAATTATTTTGCTTTTGGTGAGCATCCAGCCATTGTGGAAATCTTTACAGCTTCAGTAGGAGGAAGACTTTTATTTCTTTCCACTAAGCTTTCTACCATTTTTCTGGCAGTTTCTGTATAGATATCTGCAATTTTAGATCCTTCCTGAAGCGCGGCCGGTCTTCCTACATCTCCTGCCTCTCTGATACTTTGAATCAATGGAATTTCTCCTAATACCGGAATTCCCAGATCTTCAGCCAAATATTGCGCTCCCTGGTTTCCAAAGATATAATATTTATTGTCAGGAAGTTCTTCCGGTGTAAAATAAGCCATATTTTCGATTAATCCAAGAACCGGAATGTTAATACTTTCCATCTGGAACATGGCAATTCCTTTTCTTACGTCTGCTAATGCAACATGCTGAGGCGTACTTACGATCACTGCACCTGTTACAGGAACTTCCTGAATGATGGATAAGTGAATATCACCCGTTCCCGGAGGAAGGTCTATTAATAAGAAATCCAATTCTCCCCATGCAGCATCTCTGATCATCTGGTTTAATGCTTTTGAAGCCATAGGACCTCTCCATACTACAGCCTGATTGGCTCCTGAGAAATATCCTATTGAAAGCATTTTTACTCCATAATTCTCAACAGGTTTCATCAAGCTTTTTCCATTCACTTCTACAGAAATTGGTTTTTCACCTTCTGTATCAAACATAGTAGGAACAGATGGTCCATAGATATCAGCATCTAAAAGTCCAACTTTAAAGCCCATTTTAGCCAATGTTACTGCCATATTTGCAGCCACTGTAGATTTTCCTACTCCTCCTTTACCGGAAGCAATAGCGATGATATTTTGAATTCCCGGAATTTGTTTTCCTTTGATCTGACTTTTCTGAATTTCACTAGGCTCCGGAGAAACGATTTTAAGTTTTAAATGAATCTCTTCTCCAAACTCACTGGCAAAAGCTTGTTTCATTGCAGCTTCCAGCTTTTTCTTTTCGTGCATTGCAGGCGAATGAGCGGTCATGTCAATATAAACATCATTACCCACAATCTGAAGATTACTCACCAAGTCGTCTACTTCTATTTCTTTAAGGAAATCCTGAACCTTTTCTTTCGTCAACATATAAATATAAATTGTTTACAAATTTACGCATTTTTTCGGTAATTTAGAATCAATAAAATCTATAATATCAGGTGATAAATCAGATCGTTAAAAATATCTTATTTCTGGTTTTTTATCATCATATTCTACAAAACCACAGAAAGCAACCTATATGAAATCTACATCTTATCCTTCCAAATCTGCACTACCAAAAGGAATTTTCACGGTAGGAAAAACAAAATTCAAGTGGTATGATCTCGCAAATGATCCTGCAGAAGTCTCTTCACTGGATATTCATAATGCCCAACTGTGTATTGAAAATGCTGAGGAAAATTTTCAGGACATGGATGATCTGGGATTTATCATTATGCACCGTTGTGGGGAAAACTATCTTCTCTTGGTCTGTACATGGCGAAATGAAAATGAATTATGGGAAAGTGTTTACTATGATGGTTCCGGAAAGTTTGAAATATGGGACAGAAACAAAACCCACCTCCCGACTTACTGTGTATGGGAAATGGGTATTGTATATCATGAATCTCAGTCCTGGAAGAAATATCTTGGCTCCGGACAGGAAGAAAAAGACCAAGAGGAATATCTTAATGATTTCTTTGAAGGAGAAGTGTAACGACTTCCGCATTGTAATTGACTATGTCTAATCTTCGATTTCTGACGAAGGAAGAATTTTCTTTATGAGATTCTTCATTTCACTTCGTTTCATTCAGAATGACATGGGTTATAAAAATCCTTTTGTGGTTTAAATCCAAATTATTAGTTGGCTCTGTTTTTTTCATCAAACTTTACATTGCGGTCCATTCCTTTTACTTTTTTATTTCCGAAAGTATAAGTGGCGGATACGGTAAGTCTTCTGGCATCGTAATAATTATTATAAGAATGCGTTCCTGTGGTATAATATATTTCACCCACACTTTTTCCCTGCTTGAAAATATCGGAAACAAAAACATTCAGCTGAAGACTTTTTTCCATAAGGTTCAATTTCAAACCTGTGGTAAAACTTCCGGCAAAATCCATGTATACATTTCCCGAATTGGAAGGCAGACGGAACCAGTAATTCAGAATCAGCTGCACTGTTTTGCTCGGGTTGAGTGAGATATTATTCTGAAAATCGAAATCGTAGCTATTTCCTTTTCTTGAAACAGCATCAGTCGCAAAAACATCAGTGTTCATATAAGAATAATTGGCCGAATAATTAGCCTCCCATTTTTTGAAAAAAGTATCTGAATAGTTCAATGAAACTCCCATGCTGTTCTGATTGTAGTAGTTTTCAAAGGTACTCACCCTATTTTCACCCTTCAGATTCGCCAACTGACCAAATGCGTCTACGGTTCTCTGAAAATACGCTGATGCTGACAGTTTTCCTTTATAGACATAGGAAAATTCAAAATTATGATTGATAGAGGGCTTCAGGAAAGGGTTTCCGGTAAAGTAAGAATTGATATTGATATACCAGCGGTACGGATTGATCGCACGGAATCCCGGTCTGTTGATCCTTTTGGAATAATTCAGGTTGAAAGTATGATTTTCATTGCTTTTATAAGAAACATAAGCGGTTGGGAAAAACTTTCCGTAAGAGTTTTCGGTCTGCTGTCCGGAGGTTAAAGAATTTCCATTCACAACAGAGTATTCATAGCGAAGTCCCGCTTTTGCCGACCATTTTTCATTGAAAGACTTTTCAAAACTGATATAAGCCGCATAGTTTTTCTCGTTATACTCAAACTCATTGCTTTTCTGAGGATCTGTAACATAGTTTCCGTTCGTTAGATTCTGATAGAAAATGTTAGAATTATTATCAAAATTCGTGAATTTCACTCCTGTTTCAGTCTTTACAAACGGGTAAGGAAGAGTAAGATCTGCCTGTCCGGAATAAATTTTATAATCGACCATCGATGGGGATTTTACGACAAACCGATCTCCAGAGCTTTCGGTTGTTGTAAAATCTATGGTTGTCTCAGGAACATTGGAGAAATAATTCCCTGTAATGCTCAGTTTATTGTCTTGTTTCCCAAATTTAAGATCATAATACGCACTGGCTGTGTGCTGTTTGCTTGTAGCTCTGTGTTCCGCATACGTAAGCAGTGTATTGGTATAATTACCATTCTGGAAATAGTTTGAAGTATTCGTGATATCCATATTGGAATGCCCGAATCCGAAATCATAAATAAATCCAATATTAGACTTTTTACCCAACTGATAATCTAGACTTAAGTTAGCCCCAAGCCCATCTCCGAAATCCCTTCTGTTATCATTACTTTTAAGACCGTCTGCACCTTCTATCCAATAGTTTTCGTAAGAATGTTTTTCATTTTTATTTTGTCTTAACTTCAACGAAGTGCGCAATTTTTCATTTTGATAATTAACTGTTGCACTGTTTGAATTTCCTGTATAAGTCGTCTGCTGCAGACTGGAAGTAAAACTTCCGTTCCATCCGAGATTCTGATTTTTCTTTAAAACAATATTGATCAGACCACTGTTTCCCTGTGCTTCGTACTTGGCAGGAGGTGAAGTAATGACTTCAATCTTTTCTATATTTTCAGATCGAAGACTTTTAAGGTAAGTAACGAGTTCTGCATCTGACAAATTCAAAATCCGGTCGTTGATCATTACTGCTACTCCACTTTTCCCAACAATGGAAACTCCCGTATTATCATCTACTTTTACCAATGGGGTTGTGGCAAGAGCATCCGCCCCATCCATTCCCTGTGAAGCAACAGAATTGGAAACATTGAAGACCAGTCTGTCCGCTTTTCTCTCAATCAGTTTTTTTCTGGCGGTAAGCGTAACGCCCTCGATCTGCTTTTCTTTCTTTTTTTCAATAAAAAAATCATGTTTCACGACTCCGTTTACGGTCAATTCTTTATTGGATATTTCTATACCGTCCTGTATAAGTTTTATATTATAGGTTCCGTTTTCTGAAAGTCTCAGTGAATAATTTCCTTTTCCGTCTGAAATGGCAGTCTGCTTCTTCTGATCTTTTACTGCGATCACCTCAACGTAAGGCACCGCATTTCCAGTTTGGGAGATTTTTCCTGTTATCGTTTGGGCAAATACAGCTGCCGGCAACAGCATAATTACAGAAAGTAAGGTCTTCTTCATGAATGTAATAGTTTTCTATAAGACAAGCTATCTGTCTCTTTTATTACATCTGTTCTACTGTTTTTCAATATCTTCGCTTTTATAAAATCAGAACATGAAAAAAGGGCTTATTGCATTTTCTTTATTTATTAATCAAATCATTTCTGCACAGAACTATTCACAATATGTCAATCCGTTTATAGGAACCGGAGGTCATGGCCATACTTTTCCGGGGGCTATCGTTCCATTTGGGATGGTACAGCTTTCTCCGGATACGAGAATTGACGGAAGTTGGGACGGATGCAGCGGATATCATTATTCGGATTCTGTGATCTATGGTTTTTCTCATACTCACCTCAACGGCACAGGAGTTTCAGATTACGGAGATATTATGCTGATGCCTACGATGGGAAACCCAAGCCTGACCAGTAAAGAGTATTCTTCAAAGTTTTCGCATAAAAATGAAAAAGCAGCGGCCGGATTTTATGCTGTCAAATTAGATAAAAATAATATTGATGTTCGTCTTACGACTACCAAAAGAGTAGGCTACCACGAATATACATTCAACAATGCTGGAAATGCGAATATCATTTTAGACCTCAACCACCGAGATAAGCTTCTGGAAGGTGAGGTAAAGGTCATTGATGACAAAACCATTGAGGTTTTCAGAAGAAGTGAAGCCTGGGCTACCAACCAGTATATCTACGCCAGAATTGAATTTTCAAAACCTATGAAAATTTCAAAAAAAGAGGTCAACGGAAAACAGGAAACCCATCTTTTTACCGGGACAAAGCTTGTGCTGGCATTTTCAACCCAAGTTAAAAAAGGAGAAAAAATCAATATAAATGTGTCCATTTCTCCCACAGGCTATGAAGGAGCAGGAAAAAATATGCTTGCAGAGGGACAGTCTAAAGATTTTGAAGCCGTAAAAAAGCAAGCTGCAGCGGACTGGGACAAGGAACTTTCAAAAATTGAAGTGAAGTCTGATGATAAAAATAAATTAGCTGTTTTTTATACCGCTTTATATCATGTGTTTACACAACCCAATATCAATATGGATGTTGACGGAAAATACCGAGGCAGGGATAATAAGCTTTATAATACAAATGGCTTTGATTATTATACGGTATTCTCTCTTTGGGATACCTTCAGAGGCGCTCACCCGCTGATGACTTTAATTGATAGAAAAAGAACTGCTGATTTTATCAATACCTTTATTAAACAATACGAACAGGGAGGGAAACTTCCTGTATGGGAACTGGCTTCCAATGAAACAGAATGCATGATTGGCTACCACTCCGTTTCTGTGATTGCAGATGCTATGGCTAAAGGAATTCAGGGATTTGATTATGAAAAGGCATTTCAGGCAGCCAAAGGCTCAGCGATGCAGGATATTTTTGGGTTGAATGCTTATAAACAGAATAATTATATCAGTATCGATGATGAGCATGAAAGTGTTTCCAAAACAGTAGAATATGCCTATGACGACTGGTGTATTGCCCAGATGGCAAAAATTTTGGGCAAAAAGGAAGACTATCAGTATTTCATGAAACGTTCTCAGAACTGGAAAAATCTCTATAACCCCAAAACGGGTTTTATGCAGCCAAGAAAGAACGGAAACTGGTATGAACCATTTGATCCCAGAGAAGTCAACAACAATTATACGGAAGGAAACTCATGGCATTATTCTTATTCTGTACAGCAGGACATTCCGGGGCTTATCGCTGCCCATGGAGGAAAAGAAAAATTTGAACAGTTCATTGATGCCATTTTCACTGCTCCGGATACAACAACGGGAAGAGAGCAGGTAGACATCACAGGATTGATGGGTCAATATGCTCAGGGAAATGAACCAAGCCACCATATTGCTTATCTGTACAATTTTGTAGACAAGCCTGAAAAAACAGATGCCAAAATAAAATACATCCTTGATAATTTTTATAAAAATACTCCTGACGGACTGATTGGAAATGAAGACTGCGGGCAGATGAGCGCCTGGTATGTTTTAAGCTCAATGGGAATCTATTCAGTTACTCCGGGGCTTCCGGAATGGGAAACCACAACTCCTTATTTTGACGAAATTAAAATTCATCTTGAAGATGGTACTACGCGAACAATTACTAAAAATACAGGCAGAGCGGAACTTAAAAAACTTGGATTTGAAAATGTAAAACCTGCTAAGGATTTTAAATATACAGAACAGACGGCTTCACCGGTCATCGCAGCTGATAGAATCTTCGATTTTTCTACCAAAGTTGAGATCACTCCATTGAACCCGAGTGACAAGATATATTATATGACCATGGATGATAGTGACAGCAACAAAAGAAAGACGTTCTCTACCTACAAAGGACCATTTTCTATCACAAAAACAACCCAGGTGATGGCTTATGCTGAAAGAAACGGAGAGAAAAGCTCTGTAACAACAGCCAATTTTAACAGAAGACCTAATTATTGGGATATCAATATCCTTTCAAAAGTAACTCCACAGTATAGCGCTACCGGAAAGCTGGCTCTTATTGACGGGATCAGAGGGGATGTCAATTGGAGAAAAGGTGAATGGCATGGATATCAGGGACAGAATTTTGAAGCCATCATTGATTTTAAATCTCCTAAGCAGATTAACTCATTATCTTCTTCTTATCTTCAGGACAGCAGAGCATGGATTCTTATGCCTAAAAAAGTGGAATATTATGCTTCCATGAACGGCAAAGATTTTATCCTTCTGAAAACAATCGATAATGACATTGATCCAAAGGATGAAAAAGTACAGATCAAAGATTTTTCTACTGAAATTCTTCCTACCGAAGCCCGATATATCAAAGTAAAAGCCTACTACTTCGGAAAACTTCCGGAATGGCACCAGGGTGCCGGAGGAGATGCTTATATTTTCATTGATGAGATTGCTGTAAAGTAAGGAAGATGGAAGAGTGAAGCTGGAGGTTTCTATTTGCCGGGTTACTTTTTAAAGCTGCCTTGAAGAAAGGTTAGAATTAAAAATTGGATAAAATAAACATAGATTAATCTTTAGTCTTTCAGTAACATCCTTCCTCCAGCATCAGGCATCCAACCATAAAAAATCGCCCTTCAAAAATTCGAAGGGCGATTTTTTATTAATTCAATCTTTCCGACCATTGCAGGACTTCCGGAAGTTCCCTATCAGAAAATTCGATGTGGATTACTCTTCTCTTTTTTCCGTTGGTTGTTCGGTTTGAACCGTGAAGAGTCAAAGGCTTCATAATCATAATTCCACCCTTTTCTACGTTGCAAATTTCTTCTGTTTCTACAGTCCAGTCTATCGTTTCTGGTCTGTAAATGCCTTTTGCATGAGATTTTGGAACCACTTTCAAAGCTCCGTTATTTTCATCCGTATCATCCAGATGAATTCTGATGGTATATATATTTTCCAAAATATCTAGTGGAGGCTGAACGGCAAACTGATTCTTCTTGGTAGTCCAGGGACCGAAATCGGGCAGATCCAGTTTTTTATCGACGGAAATTGTCAGATCCTGATGATAGGCTACATACCAGTTGGAGGTTTCAGGCTTATCAAAATATATGCTTTTTACCGCAAAATATTTTTCTCCGAAAATTTCTTTAACCACTTTTTTAATATTGTCATTAAAAACAAGGTCTTTGATTTCGGGAACTTCTTTTAAAAACTGTCTTATCGCAAACAGGTCTTCAGACTTTCTGAAATTCTCTTTTGAGGTATCTATATGCTGCAGAACATGGTTTATTTCATCAAGCTCTTTCTCTGAAAATATAGCATTGATAACAGCAAAGCCATATTCAAGAATATGGCTTTTATTGTTTTCTAAGTTATTTAAACTCATTGATATTTAAATTTTGTCTAATGGCTCAGTTAATTGTCCTTCCCATTTCGAAACTGCTGAAGTAGCCAATGTATTTCCTAATACGTTCGTCATACTTCTACCCATATCACAGAAATGGTCAATTGGTAAAATCAAAGCGATTCCTTCCGGCGGAATACCGAACATCGAACACGTTGCCACAATAATAACCAAAGAAGCTCTCGGAACACCGGCAATCCCTTTTGAGGTAAGCATCAATACCAAAAGCATGGTGATTTGCTGTCCAAGGCTCATTTCGATCCCGTAGATCTGTGCAATAAAGATTGAAGCAAATGTCATATACATCATACTTCCATCCAGGTTGAATGAATATCCTAAGGGTAAAATAAAGGACACTACTCTGCTGTTACACCCAAATTTTTCAAGCTCTTCCACCAATTTCGGGAATACGGCTTCTGAACTCGTTGTAGAGAAAGCGATCAATAATGGCTCTTTAATCCTTCTTAACAGGTCAAAAAGACGGTTTCCTAAGATAAAGTATCCTACCAGTAAAAGAACCAGCCAAAGAACTGCTATAGCAAAGAAGAAGTCTCTCAGATAAATAGCATATACTTTGAAGATTTCAAAACCATTGGTAGCCACTACTGCTGCAATAGCTCCCAATACTCCCAACGGAGCAAACCACATGATATACCCTACCATTTTAAGGATAGCATGAGCGATGATATCGAAAAGCTTCACCACAGGCTTAGAATACTCTTCACCTAAATTCGCCAGTGCCACTCCAAACATCACAGCAAATATCACGATCTGCAATACCTCATTGGTTGCAAAGGCTTCAAATAAACTTTTAGGAATCATATGCTTTACAAAGTCTTCCATAGAAAAGCTTTTGCTGCTTTTAAGAAGTTCCTCAGCAGAGGATACGTCCTGAATCGGCAATTTTGTAACATGTCCCGGTTCCAGCCAGTTAACGAGGATCAACCCTATGAAAAGGGAAACCAGAGAAGCTGAAATAAACCAAAGCATGGCTTTTGTTCCTACTCTTCCGATCATTTTAATATCACTCATTTTGGCAATACCCACCACCAAAGTCGTAAAAACCAAAGGAGCAATAATCATCTGTACCAATCTGATAAAAACCGTTCCCAACAGTTTTATGTTTTTGGAAAAAGGTTCTGCATTTTCAGGATATTTCACATGTACAATACCTCCAATTCCTACTCCCACAAGAAGGGCAATGATAATTGCTATAAAAAGTTTATTCTGTCCTTTCATATATATAGTTCAATTTGCGCAAATATAATGGTTTTTCAATTGGCAGAAGATTTTCTTCAAATGGGATGAATTTTACATTAAGTTTTTGATCCCTAAAAATTAAAACCTTGATTTAGAAAATATTGTAAAAAAATTAAGAAACATTTATTGAATTTTTATTCTTTTGGTACAAATTTTATTATTACATTTGATTGTGTAACAACATTAATAAATATACAATATGAAAAAAACTATTGCAATGGCTGCATTAGCTGTAGCTGTATCTTTCGGTGCTATTTCTTGTAAAAAGAAAGTTTCTGATGCCGATCTTCAGACTCAGGCTACAACGGTAGTAACTACCAATCCCAACGCTTCTGTTGAAGTAAAAGAAGGTGTAGCTCACTTAAGCGGAACTTTCGCAGATCAACAATCTAAAGATGCAATGATTGCAAAATTAAAAGCGATCAACGGTGTAAAAGATGTAATGGATATGTCTACTGTTGCAGCTGCTACCCCTGTAGCACCTGTTGAAACTTCTTCTGCTGTAAATCCTGCTGTTCAGAAAAAAGTTCAGGATGCGGTGAAGGATTTCCCTTCTGTAAAAGTAGAGGTTGTAAACGGGCAGCTTACTCTTACAGGAAACGTTTCCGGCCTACAGGCTAGAAAAATCAAAGAATCTGTAGATGCTTTGAAGATCGGAAAGTATAACAACAACCTAATCGTAAAATAATTTAGAAATGGGCGAATTACAAGATAAATATTCAAGTGTCGTTTCAGCGGCACAGTCTGCAGGAATCTCAAACCTTCAGGTTCAGGAGCAGGACGGAATTCTTTATGTTTCCGGAAATGCTTCCAATACTGCGGCTAAAGATGCTGTATGGAATGCTTTAGGAGCTATTGATTCTACTTATTCTGCTTCAGATATTAATATTGATGTGCAGGTTGCAGGTCTTACTTCAGGAGCTTCTTTAACGGTTGCTACTGAAGATTCTAACCTGAATATCAGACAGGAACCTTCTACTGAAGCTGCCGTTGTAGGTAAGGCTGCTAAAGGTGCTTCTGTAACACTGATTGAGCAAACTTCTGATGACTGGTGGAAAGTAAAAACGGCTGACGGTCAGGAAGGATATGCTTATTCAAGATATTTAAGAGCATAATTTTTATTAAAAAATAATAAATTTTCACAAAAAAAGCATAGAGACATCCCAACTTTGGGATGTTTTTATATTTTTACGGCTCTGAAAAAAAAACTAATGAAGAAAACTCTATTGTTATTGGCTTTGATATTCACTGCCTTTATCTTGCATGCACAAAAATTACACCTCGACGGAAAAATCTTAGATTCTGAAAAGAAAGCGATAGAAAATGCCACCGTCTATCTTTTGAAAGAAAAAGATTCATCCATTGTCAACTACACAGCCACCAATAAAGAAGGTAAATTCTCACTGAAACTGGATGATATAAAAGAACCTTCTATTCTGAAAATTGATGCTGATAAATTATCCTCCTATTCTAAAAAATTCCAAAAAATAGATCAGTCATTATCCCTGGGAGATATTCAGCTTGAAAAACAGGGTATCGTTAATGCTATTGATGAGGTGAAGATCACCGTATCTCCTGTAAAGATTAAAAAAGACACCATTGAATTCAGTGCAGCCGCTATAAAAGTTCGCCCTGACAGTAAAATTGAGGAACTTCTGAAGCAAATTCCCGGTGTAGAAATCAACAATGATGGGAAGATTACAGTTAATGGAAAAGAGGTAGATCAGATCATGATCAACGGAAAACCTTTCTTTGATAAAGATGGTAAAATTGCCCTTCAGAACTTACCTGCGGATATCATTAAGAATATTCAGTTTACAACAACCAAAACAAAGGAAGAAGAGCTTAGTGGAAAAACTGCCAAATCCCAGAACACCACCATCAACTTTAATATTGACGAAAAGAAAAATAAAGGGTTGCTGACAAGGCTTACAGTCGGCTATGGATCAGATAAGAGATATGAAGGAAGCGGACTCGCCAGCTATTTTAAAGGCGACACGAAAGTAAGTATCCTTGCCTCTTCCAATAATATCAATTCTCAGGGGTTTTCCAGAGATGAGGTTTTCGACAGTATGGGGAACGGCCGGAATGCCTGGATGATGCAGGGAGGGTCTGTCTCTACGACTGGTAATGTCACCTATTACAATCAGGGAGGCGGTACAAAAGGAATTCAAAGATCTACAACAATTGGGTTAAACTACAGTGACAAACTGGGAAAAGATGCTGATCTGGACTCTTTCAGCCTGATGCATTCGGATTCTAATACGGAAACAAGATCCAAAGTTTCAAGATCTACACTCCTGCCTAGCTATACTCTTCAGACCAACTCTGAAAGCAACGGCGAAAATGAATCCAAACAATACAGTTTCGATGCTTCAGCCAAAATCAAACTGGATTCTCTGACAAGTATTTACATTTCACCAAGATTTAGCAAAAACAGCAGTTTCAGTTTTAATAATTCACAATCATCTAGTTTGAAGAATGGTAGTCTTTTGAATGAAAGTAATTCCTATTCTCGCAATGATTCAGAAAACAACTCATTTAATCCTTACATCTATTTTTCAAGAAAATTCAAGAAAAAAGGACGAGTACTTTCAGCCAATATGAACAGTTCAATTGCTGAGTCTACAAGGGATAATCTCAACCAATCGCAGAATACATTCTATCAGGAAAATGCAACGACTGTTGACAACAGAGATCAATTAGCCAGAAATAAAAACCAGAACAGTACTTTTAACTTCAGGGCAGGATATACAGAACCTGTTTCCGATTCATCTAGCGTAAGCTTTGAAGTAAAATACGAAACAAGATCAGCCAGAGATCTCAGGAATGTGAACGATTTTGATAATGCTACAGGAGATTATACCAAATACAACCAGCTTTTATCCAACAATATGAAGCAGAGAATCAATCAAATTTCTCCTGAAATCACTTATCAGATTAGCAAAAATAAATTAAATTTCTGGGCTACTGCGAATCTTGATATTTCGGATATGAAAGTAAACTCCATCTATAACGGACAGCAATATGATCTTCAGAAAAGTTTTGTATTGCCTGAATATAATCTAAACCTTTATTACACACTGGGAGAAGGGAAAGTTTTAAGTGTTTACAACTATTCCAACTTTACAATTCCTACTGCAGAGCAGCTGACTCCATATAAAGATGAATCTAATCCTCTGGCTACCTTTCAGGGAAATCCTGATTTGAAAAATACATGGACTAACAACCTTTATTTGTATTTCAACAATTATAACAAAGTAAAAGATCTGAGCTACTATTTTAATATTGGTTTTACCTACAGAAATAATGACATTATCAATTTTACCAAATATGATAATGCCGGAAAACAAATTGTTACCTATGATAATGTAAGTGGAAATAAAAGCATCAACGCCGGCGGAGGGTTCAGTAAGACTCTGAAATGGAAAAATAACAAACTGACCATCAACCCGAGATTCAGTATGAATTATGCTTATAATAATGGTTTTATTGACGGACAATCTTTTACCAGTAATTCTTACAACCTCAATCCCGGGCTTAATCTTACCTATGAAATCAAGGATAAAATGACCATTAAACCTTCCTACAGACTTGGATACAGCTTTTCAAATTATACCAATTACAATGTGAAGAGTGTTAATACCGCCAATCAGGCATTGAAACTGGAACTGACCAATTATATGCTGCAGGGTAGATTTGTATTTGGGAATGATTTTGAATATAATACCAATTCTAATATTGCTCCGGGCTTTAAAAAGGATTTTTACTTCTGGAACACCAGTCTGGGCTACTCATTCTATAAAAAACAGTTTACAGCGAAAGTGAAGATCTATGATGTATTAAATCAAAATCAAAGTGTAAAAAGAACCATCACAGATTCTTATTTCGAAGACCG
This sequence comes from Chryseobacterium sp. KBW03, assembly GCF_003852415.1. Lineage (NCBI taxonomy): Bacteria > Pseudomonadati > Bacteroidota > Flavobacteriia > Flavobacteriales > Weeksellaceae > Chryseobacterium > Chryseobacterium sp. KBW03. Next base: position 686,901 of record NZ_QAJO01000005.1, read on the forward strand.
TGAAGATCTTATCCTGAAACGATACATCATGTTCTCCATCAGTATGAAACTGAATAAGTTTGCTGGTAAAAAAATGTAAAAGAATCAACTTTTACTTATATTTTTTTTCTGATAATAGCCGGACTTTTCCGGCTATTTTTATAGATATACATATCCTTTTGAAAATCTCCTCTTTTGGAAAGAGGGAAATTTGACAAATTTTATAGGTAGTTTACCACAATAGAGTACCTCATTTTAGTAAAAGTTCATAATACCCCCCTTTTTAAAAGAAGATTCATTCAGAAAAGTTTTTTATTTTTAAATTAGCAGTAAATTTTTTTTATGAAAATCCATATTTCAATATTATGTATTCTTTTTTTCATTCTTGGAAAAGCTCAGAAGACGGAGCAGAAAGATACTTTCGTTAAAGACAATTTCACCAAGAAAGAATTTTATATTCCGATGCGTGATGGAGTGAAGCTTTTCACAGCTGTGTATATCCCGAAAGATATATCAAACAAGAACAAATATCCGTTTCTGATGCAGAGAACCTGCTACAGCGTTGCACCCTACGGAGAAAATGAATATAAAACAAAGGTGGGGCCCAACACCTATCTTATGAAAGACAAGTATATTTTCGTATACCAGGATGTACGTGGAAGATATATGAGTGAAGGTACATTTACCAATATGACTCCTCAGGTAGAGCGTAAAACCAAAAAAGATGTTGACGAAAGTACAGACACTTATGATACCATAGAGTGGCTTTTGAAAAACATCAAAGACAACAATGCTAAAGTGGGTCAGTTTGGAACGTCTTACCCTGGATTCTACACGGCTGTAGGCACACTTGCACAGCACCCTGCGCTGGTTGCTTCCTCTCCTCAGGCTCCAATTTCTGATTTCTGGAATGATGATTTCCTTCACAACGGGAGATTTATGCTTGGATATTTCAGAACCTTTCCTGTGTTTGGAGTTCAGAAAACAAAACCGGAAGACAAAGCCTGGTATATGGATTCTTTCATCAAACAGACTTCTGAAGATGGCTTAAAGTTTTACAGAGATCTTGGAACACTGAAAGATGCTTATGAAAAATATTATAAGAATAATTTCTTCATGACAGAAATTATGAATCATACCAACTACGATGAATTCTGGCAAAAAAGAAACCTTCTGCCTCATTTGAAGAATATCAATCATGCTGTAATGACTGTAGGTGGATGGTTTGACGCTGAAGATCTTTCCGGTCCTTTAAATATTTATAAGACCATTGAAAAAACAAGTCCTAAAGCAAAAAATACCATTGTAATGGGACCTTTCTCTCACGGTGGATGGTCACAGGAGCAAGGAAAACATTTCCATAGTGAAACTTATTTTGGTGACAGCATCGCAACGTATTACCAGAAAAATGTTGAAACAAAATTCTTCAACCACTACCTGAAAGGTAACACAAAAGAAGATGCCGGACTTCCTGAAGCACTGATGTATGATACAGGAGCTAAAGAATGGAAAGAATTTGCTTCTTATCCGCCTAAAAATGCTCAGAAAGTGAATTTCTATTTAGCAGATAAAACCTTAAAAAAATCATCAGGCCAAGGATATTCTGAATATTACAGTGATCCTAACAATCCTGTTTTAAGTTCAGATCATTTAAAGGATTTCAATGGATTCACTCCAAGAAATTATATGTCAGAAGACCAGAGATTTGCAGTAGGAAGACCTGATGTATTAACCTTCACTACAGATGTACTCACTGATGATATTACTTTTGCCGGAGAGATCATGGCCAAACTGAATATTTCATCCACTTCTACAGATGCCGATTTTGCAGTAAAATTAATTGATGTATATCCTGAAGACTTCAAACCTGCAGAAAAGAAAGATGGTGTAATCTACGGAAACTACCACCAGATGGTAAGAAGTGAGATCATGCCTGCAAGATTCAGAAATACGAGAGAAAAGGGAGAAGCTCTGGTTCCTAACCAGAAAACGGCTGTTAATTTCAGACTTCAGGATGTGGTTCATACATTCAAAAAGGGACATAAAATCCAGATTCAGATCAGCAGTACGTGGTTCCCGCTTTTCGCCATCAATCCGCAGAAATTCATGGATAATCCAAATTTTGCAACGAAAGAGGATTACACCAAAGCGTTTATCAAAGTATATGATGACAGCTCTATTGAAGCTGAAGTTTTAAAATAAATTGAAAAAGCTGTTCGTTTGAACAGCTTTTTTTGTTTTTGAGAACTTGAAGTTTATTTTTAGGTTTTGACTAAAGCCAGATGAATTTGTTGTTTTATTCAAGTGGGCTATATTAATCCAGAAACAATACACTTAATCTTCAATCGTTCTAAAGGTCAGATTTACTCTGGGAGTTTTCACTTTTGTAGTGGGTGGAAGTCTGTGAAGCCAATTGTCCTGAGTGGTTCCTTTCATCATTAATAAACTTCCGTTTTCCAGGAATATTTCTACCTTTTCTTTGGTTATTTTATGCTTGAATAAAAATTTCCTTTCTGCACCAAAAGTAAGAGAAGCAATCGCACCATGCTTTTTTAAATCTGTCTCACCATCGCTGTGATAAGCCATACCTTCACTTCCGTCATGATATAAATTGAGCAGACAGGAATTATAGGTTTCTCCGGAAGCTTCCTCACACTTCTTCTTCAATTCTAATAATTCCGGAGTCCATAATTTGGCATACTTTGTTCTTTTTGAATAGGTATACTCGAAAGGTTTATCTCCAAACCAGGCTACTTTTCTCTTGGTTAAAATCAATTTTCCAAAGATTAATGCCTCATCATTTTCCCAAGGAATCTGATTGAGCAGGTAATTATAAAAATGGTCAGATTTTTCTTTTGAAAAAACCTTTCCGTAATAATGAACGGTTCCATCATGTGGAAGTATGTTTAAGGGATGGTCTGATATTTCTTCGAAGAGGCTTAGCATAATCAGTGCAATTTATTTATTTTAATTGGTTTAAAGTGTACTGAAATAGGTAATGACAAATACGATGATTACAACAAGCAACAATAGCTTCAATCCCATATATACCCTTTCATCCTTCCTTATTTTAGCAAGTTCGGCATCTTGTTTTTTTTTAGCCCCCTCTTTCTTTTCTTTTATCATGTTTTCATACCTTTCAGAAGAATATTTCAGAATCTCCTCCTCAGTTAAAGAAAATTTAGCCCTTCCGTCTTTGTGATATTCTATGAAGCTAATCTTACCTTCTTTATCCCAGCGTTTATGAACCAATGGATATCCGTCTTTATAAATATATTCATCTTTCATATACGCCTCTTTTGCCAGAGAAGCAGAATTATTTCCTTCTATTTCACTTATTGAAAAGTAATACATCCACTTGTTTATTCTTTTACCCAGTGCATAATTTCCCAAAACGCACAAATCACCGTTATTATACCAATATTTATATTCACCATCAATTACATCATTAATATAGAAAGCTTCTGCTCTTTTTCTGTCATCAGGATAAAGCAAGGTAATAAAACCGTTTTTGAAATGTTTTTTTAGTAAACTATCCGGGTTCTTTTGTAAATAATTCTGTTTGCTATATGCATTCCATGTATCATAATAATGATTGAACTGCCATGGGTATAACATTTGAGAGATACGCTCCATATCCATTTTTATTTCTGACTCTTCTTCCGGAAAAAACTCAATAATGGCAAAGAAGGGTTCTATTTTTAAATTTTTATAAGCACAAAGCTTATGGTGGCCGTCCAAAATATATTCGTGGAAATAATCATCTTTCCCATATTTTCCCTTCAGAATAACAGCAAATGGCCTTACTCCTGATAAAATAAGATCTTTATAATATTTTACAAGTTCCTTATCAATTTCTTTCTCGGATTTCCAAGCAATGAAAGGATATTCATATATATTAAAACAACATGTATCTCTGTAAGCATCATAAGATTCATAACTATAGATGAGGTTTTGTGATAATTTCTCATCATACTTCCTGATCTCTTCTTCCACGCCTTTTTTATCCAGTCTTTCTTCTCCAAAAACGGCAGCCTCGCTATAAATATACCATGCTTTATTTTCCGAAAAGCTTAATCTATAATTTCCATTTTGCATTAAACCCAATAGGGACTGTAAAGATTGAAACAAATCTTCTACTTTATCTGTATAATCTATATTAAAATCAACTTCCTTAAGGGCATTATTAATACAGTTCTGATTTTCCTGAGTTATGGAAAACAGCACCATATTTTCATCTCCCGGGTCATCACAGTCATCCCATAAGAAAAGAGCTGGTTCTTTTCCTATTGTCAGACATTCGCTATACTGATTAAAATCGTATTCAAGAGTAATTAAGCCCTTGCCATCTGTTATTTTAAAATTCATAGATCTTATTAAAAAGGCATTTCTTTAGATACAATCCCTTCAATCAAAGATAAGATAAACATAAATTACATGATCGGTTTTTGATCAATAAACCCAAACTGAATCTATCGAAAAATGATATTTTATAAAAGAATAAGTTTATGAATAGATTTGTGAACCCTCCCAGCCCATCATCAGCTGTTTCCTTTCAATTCCCCAACGATACCCGCCGAGATGTCCGGTAGACTGTATCACGCGGTGACATGGAATAAGAAATGCTACAGGATTGCTTCCTATGGCTGTTCCTACTGCTCTGGATGCTTTAGGATTTCCAATTTTTTCTGCCAGGCTGCCATATGTAGACAGTTTTCCCATCGGAATTGTCAACAGACTTTCCCAGACCTTAAGCTGAAAATCGGTACCTTTTAAGTGTAATTTTATTGTGTTGAGTTTCGTCCAGTCTTTATCAAATATGGACAGTGCGTTCTTTTGAAGTGCATCTTGTTTTTCAATAAAAGAAGCATTGGGGAACTTCTTTTCCAGCTCCCCTAATGCTGTTTCTTTATCGTCTTCAAAAGCCATATAGCAGATTCCTTTTTCTGTGGAAGCTACCAATATATTTCCGAAAGGACTTTCGGAAAAACTGTAATAAATACTGAGGCTTTTTCCGCCGTTTTTATATTCTGCGGGAGACATTCCTTCTATCTTTACAAACAGATCATGAAGCCTGCTGGTACTGGAAAGTCCTGTCTCATAAGCGGTATCAAACAAACTTGCTTTTTCTTCCTTCAACAAATTTTTAGCATGTTCAAGACTGATGAACTGCAAAAATTTCTTAGGACTTGTTCCTGCCCAATCTGTAAAGATCTTCTGAAAATGGGCCGGACTCAAGTGAATATTTTCTGCCACTTCCTCCAAACTTGGCTGAAGCCTGAAATTGCTCTGGATATATTCTATCGCTTTGGCAATTCTGTTATAATCTATCTGACTTTGTGTGGACATCATACTATTGTTTTTACCTCACAAATTTCCAAAGAATACATGACAGAAAAAATCCGATTCTTGCGGAATATTAGTTGTTGTTATAAATATCGTTGTAAGCAAGCATTTTGTAATATAATTTAGCCGCCAGGAAAGCTGTTGGCTTAGCCATCGGAGAATCCATTAATTCTACAATATCAAATGCCACTACGTTACATTTTTCAAATACTTTTCTTAATAATTCCAATGTTGGGTACCACTGTAATCCACCTGGTTCAGGAGTTCCTGTAGAAGGAGCGATAGAAGGGTCGAAAGCATCAAGGTCAATGGTAATATATACATTTCCTGAAACTTTTTCCAATACATCATTCACCCAGTTTTCGTTGTTCGCAATTTCGTGAGCAAAGAATACTCTTCCTTCCGGCAGATACTGAGCTTCCTCAATATCCATAGAACGGATTCCCACCTGTACAAGGTTATGTTTCTGGTTAGCTTCAAATACAGCACAAGCATGGTTTGAAGTAGAACCGTGGAAATCAGGACGTAAGTCTGTGTGAGCATCTAACTGAAGAACGGTAAGGTTTTCAAATTTCTCTCCTACTGCACGGATAGATCCGATGGAAACAGAATGCTCACCACCGAATAGTGTGAATACTTTTCCTTCATTGTTCAAAAGCTCTTTTGTTTTCTGATAAACAGCTTCTGTCATCGCTTCCGGAGTTGAGTTTTCAGAAACTTCCCCAGCCAGGTATACCCCTTGAAGGTAAGGCTCAGTTTGTGTTTCAATGTCATAAAGCTCCATGTTTTCAGAAGCGTCTAAGAATAATTCCGGGCCTTTATCAGCTCCTTTACCCCATGTTGAAGTTCCATCGTAAGGAACTGTAACCAACATTACTTTCGAATTCTCTAGCGTTGCGTTTTCCTCGGGAATTCCTGCGTATGTTCTCATGCTTTATTTAAAAATTTTAATGTTTTAAATTTGAAATATTGACCACAAAGATACGAAGAGTTTGCGAGTTGGAGAGTAAGAGTGCTAGAGAGTTTATGAGTTACAGACTCTCCCCTGCCTATCTGTTACCTGCTACTTAAAACCTATCACCTGTTACTCTTCCCTTTCCACTTTCAACTCAAATAGCTATTTTTGTACAAAACTCATAATATGCCTTTAAAAGCTGTTCTTTTCGATATGGATGGAGTAATTGTAGATACAGAACCATTGCATAGAAAAGCTTATTTCAAAACTTTTGATGAACTGGAAATTGCCGTTTCCGAAGAGCTATACACCTCTTTTACCGGGGCTTCCACCAAAAGAGTCTCTGAAACTTTGATTAATGAATTCAATTTAAATCAAACTTACGAAACCATTGCTCAGATCAAAAGATCTCATTTCAAAGATTATTTTTACAATGATGATGAATTTGACTTAATCCCGGGGGTAAGACAACTTATTGAGCATTATCATGAAAATGGTATCAAATTGATATTAGCATCTTCTGCTACGATGACAACGATCAATATGGTCTTTGAAAAGTTCGGGCTTGAGAAATATTTCAGCGGAAAGATCAGTGGAGCCGATTTAAAGGAATCAAAGCCTCATCCTGAAGTTTTTTTGCTGGCTGCTGATATGGCAAATGAGTCTGTTGAAAACTGTATGGTGATTGAAGATTCCACCAATGGAATTCTGGCTGCCCACAGAGCAGAAATTTTCTGTGCTGCCTACAGAAGCCCCCATTCAAAAAATCAGGATTATACATTGGCAGATACCGTAATTTCTGATTATGAAGAATTGGAACTGGATAAAGTTTCAAAATATTTTTAAATAAAAAAGCTCTCAGAATCTAATCTGAGAGCTTTTATTTTGTATGTACTTTGCCATCTGAACGAAGTGAGGATTCTTAACTTTACTTAATCCTTAATAAAAAACTTAATGGTTAAATTTTAAAACATTAAGATTCATTCAGTAGTTAAGATTATTAAGGAGAGATTGCTTTGTCACTTCCGTTCCTCGCAATGACAGATTAAATTATTATTTATAACCAAGAATTTTCAAAATATCTTCCGGCTCCTGTTTCTCACGGAAAATCTCGTATTGTAATTCACCGTTTTCATCTTTCTGAATCAGAACGTGTCTTGGCTGAGGCATAAGACAGTGATGGACACCACCGTATCCTCCGATCGTTTCCTGATAAGCTCCTGTATGGAAGAATCCTATATACAAAGGCTTCGTATCGCTGAAAACCGGTAAATAAATGGCATTGGTATGCTGCTCAGAGTTATAATAATCATCTGAATCACACGTCAATCCACCTAAAAATACTCTTTCATAAGTATCTTCCCAACGGTTTAGCGGAAGCATAATAAAGTGTCTTGAAATCGCCCATGTATCCGGAAGCGTTGTCATGAAAGAAGAGTCGATCATATTCCACTTTTCTCTGTCATTCTGACGTTTCTGAGAAATAATCTTATACAGGTTCGCCCCACTTTCCCCAACGGTAAAGCTACCGAACTCAGTATAGATGTTGGGCTCTTCCACCCCTTCTTCTTCGCAGAACTTCTTGATTTGAGAAACAATCTCTTCTACCATGTACTGATAGTCGTAATCAAAGTTTAATGAAGTTTTGATTGGGAAACCTCCACCAATATTCAATGAATCTACTTCAGGAGCAATTTTCTTCAAACGTGCGTATACACGAAGACATTTGTATAATTCGTTCCAGTAGTATGAAGTATCTTTTATCCCCGTATTGATGAAGAAGTGAAGCATTTTCAATCTTGCATTCGGGTGTTCAGCAATCTTCTGGCTGTAGTAAGGAATGATATCTTTATATCCGATTCCTAATCTTGAGGTATAGAATTCGAACTTCGGTTCTTCCTCTGATGCAATTCTGATTCCGATATTAAATGTAGAATCAATGCTTTCGGTAAGTTTGTCCAATTCTCTGTAATTATCAAGAATCGGAGTAATATTTTCAAAACCGTTATTGATCATATCTGAAATCTTTGTCAGATAATCATCCGTTTTGAAACCATTACAGATTACTTCAATGTTTTTATCTACCTTCTCTTTTTCATAAAGAGATTTTACAATATCCATGTCATAAGCAGATGATGTTTCTATCGAAATATCGTTCTTCAATGCTTCTTCCAATACGAAATTGAAATGACTGGATTTTGTGCAATAGCAGTAGGTATAATTCTTTTTATATCCGGTTTTTTCAAAAGCTTCTTTAAACCAGCTTTTGGCTTTCTGGATATTTTGAGAAATTCTCGGCAGATAGCTAATCTTTAGCGGAGTGCCAAATTGTTCAACTACATCCATCAATGGAACGTCGTGAAACAACAAATTGTTCTCAGATACATTAAATTCCTCTGTAGGAAAATATAATGTCTGATCAATAAGTTCCGAGTACTTTATTTTCATTTCTAAACAAGTGAATTAAGAAATGCAAAATTGCTAAAAAAGTTTGATTTTTAGGTGTTAAAATTATCATAATTTTAAATAAAGACCCAATATCATATCCTGTGAAAATTTATCTCTGATAATCAGTAGGTAAACTTTTGAATATATTCATTCCTTTTGGCGTCTGAAATGCCCAGTACCTGCTGAATATAGGCATCTGTAGAGCCATACTTTTTGTTGATCTCTTCAAAAGCGGCATCAAGGTATCTTTTTTCTACCCAGCTCAGTTTTTCCAACACCTTCAAATCCATCTTCGGATAAAGGAAATGTAGGTTATTGGCAAGGCGGAGTCTTTTCTGAACAAGATCTTTCCTATAGTTGTTGGATAAAAGATATTCGTTATAAATAGTCTCTTTATTAAATTTCAGAATCGTAAGAATCAATGCTGTTGTAATTCCTGTTCTGTCTTTTCCGGCCGTACAGTGATAAAGAATCGGATCTTTGGATTCCAGAATTTCTGTAATAATCCTCTTTATGGTTTCCGGATTTTCTGTAACGTACTCACGGTAAAAGTCGATCATTCTTTTGTCTGCATCGGAAGCGTTCACTTTACCTTTAAGGACAAGCTTTTTCGCTTGCGCAAGCTGATCACCTTCATCTTCAAATGCTGAATATTTTTTATAAACAGTTTCTGCAGGAAGCTGATCCGGGCTTTGAGATATTTCTTTCGAATTTCTAAGATCAATGACTTCTTTTATGCCCAGTTTTTCAATATCATCAAAAGATTTCTTTTTCAGCTTATGAAGATGGGCACTTCTGTACAGCTTACCTGATTTTAAAGTTCTTCCTTCGGTATTTTTAATATTTCCTACCGTCCGGAAATTATTCACTTTTTTAATCTGAATTACTTTTTCAGTTTCATTTTTCCCATATTCAGGGGTTTCAAAATGTTGTGTTTTGCATGAGAAAATACAGCATAATGAAATGGTGAAAACTGATATTTTGATTAATGTATTCAATTGTTTTTAATAAGTTTTGGCTAAAGCCAGTGGATTCGTATATTTTTTATCAAATGGGCTAAAGCCCACTTCTATTGATAATTAGATCCTTTTAATAGATTGTCGGATATTCTATTTCACGGATTCCTACAAATAATAAAACATCACCGGATTCGTATTCTATGGAAACCTCATCTTCAACGGCGAAATTTCGAGTTCCTATTCTTGAGGTAATACTTAGGGTTTCATTTGTCAAAGGCCAATTAAGTCCCTGAGTGGTTATATTATTTACTGATGGAAACGGATAGAGAGAAATCATTTTGTTTTTTACACCTTTCAGTTTAAAATCATTGGGAATAAAATAATATTCTGAAAATTCATCATAAAATTTAATATTCATCTGATCTTTAAATGCATAAGCAACGGTAATATTTCCCAAAAAATGATCCTGTTCGCCCCCACTTCCTCCAAAAACATCAGTCTCCGAAAAACCTCTTTCCTGAATAATTTCCAAAGCTTTGTGAAAATCTGTTTTTTCCTGATCCAATGTTAGGATAAATTTTTCCTGATACATATCTTCATCTGAGCCGGAGTGCGAATCAAAATCGCCGGAAATAAAATCGAGTTTATCCAATGGCAATCCCATTCTTTTTAAATAGTGAAAAGCACCGTCTGTACAAGCGATCAAGCCATAATTTTCAAAATTGGGTAACGATTTCGGAGCTTCTCCATTGATGAAAAGTAATGCTCTATCTCTCATTCGGGTTCCAGTATTCTTCCGGTTCGTTGTTCAGTTTTGAAATATATCTTGCCAATACAAAAAGATAATCTGAAAGTCTGTTTAAATATTTAATCAATTCGGGACGTACTTCCTCTGATTCATTCAAAAATACCAATGACCGTTCTGCTCTTCTGCAGATGGTTCTTGCCGCATGTAAAAAAGTCGCTGACTTCCCGCCACCCGGAAGAATAAAGTATTGAAGGGGTTCCAGTTTTTCCTCAAAAGCATCCATCCATTGCTCCAACTCTTCAATTTCTGTTTCTGAAATAATGATCGGAAGACGTGATTTTCCGTTGGCCAGCATTAGCTTATCCACTGGTGTTGCAGCTTCTGAACCTACGGTGAATAAATCAAACTGTATTTTCTTCAGCTGTCTCAGCACTTCTCCATCTTCGATATGACTTTTTGCAATCCCAATAAATGAATTCAGCTCGTCTATATTTCCATAACTGTCTACTCTGGCACTGGCTTTGGAAACCCTTGTTCCGCCATATAATGCCGTCTGACCTTTATCTCCTGTTTTTGTATAAATTTTCATAGTACTAAAATACTTTTTTTTGTATAAAGTACAATGTAAAAAGTAGCAATAACTGCCTATTCTGCCTGAAAAATAATTAGCTGACATTAGGAATTAATGTCAGCTAATATTTGCATATGTACGTTCTATATCTTTTGAGATTGCTTCCCCTTTGTTAAACATGACGAAGCAAATACCAATTCCTTTCTTTATAGATTAAAAAGTATAATTAACATTTAGCTGAAAAATTGTTCCGTTAAATCCAAACTGATTTACCTCCCAAGGATATCTGAACCTTCCTCCAAGATCTGTTACGACATCTCCTTTGCTGTCTATTACATCCGGATAAATATTAAATAAATTATTTACGACTCCGGAAACTTTAAGGTCTTTCGTGATTTTATATGTTAAAACAATGTCTGTAATTACCTTACCAGAAAATGTCTGATCTTTGGCCGGATCAGTTGCGTGCTGCCATGTAACAGAACCAAAGTAAGTATTATTAAGATTAAAGTTAAACTTTGAAATGTCATACGAAAGACTAAGAATAGTTTTTGTTTTTGGCCTTGCAGAGGTAATTCTAGATTGCTCTTTTCTATCAAAAAAGTTTTCTGAGTACCCATTTTCAGCCAAAATAGATGGAACGGCAATATTATCTACTATCTTAGTTTCATTATAATTGAACGCAGCAATAATTCCCAGTCTTCCTTTGCCAATAGAGGAAGTATAATAATTAGCCACGAAATCTACCCCCTCAGTAACTGTATTTACAGCATTGGTAAAAAACTTCAAGGAAGTTATTTTATTATTGTCTAATATTACTTCCACAGGGTTTGTTGTATCCGGGCTCCCCGGAGCACCTGTTTTGTAACCAATATCTCCTGAGAAAAGTACTCTGTCTTTAATTTTTATTCTATAATAATCTGCTGTAATAGTCAGGTTTTTAAAAGGTTTTACGGCAAATCCTGCAGTAATGTTAAACGCTTTTTCAGCATTTAATTTTGCTACCCCAAGATCAGATCTTACAATTTGAGAGTCATTATTAAAAGTACCCTGATTAGCTACAGTATTCCCTGTAATTTTGGTCTGAACGTTGGAATAATAAATCTGGTGTAATGAAGGTGCTCGAAATCCTGTAGAAACAGACCCACGGAAAACCAATTTATCATCTAACAGCTTATATCTTGCATTTCCTTTCCAGGAAACATTATTTCCAAAATCACTAAAGTTTTCATATCTCACAGTTCCTCCCACTAACAGGTTTTTCGTAACATCCCATTCAGCATTCATATAAGCTCCAATATTCTGACGGTTTTTATTGACTTCATTTTGAGGCTGCAGTCCTGGAAATGATTCTGCACCACTTCCTATATAAGATGCTTCCTCTCCTGCCTTCGCTTGATAGTTTTCATTGCGTACTTCAACGCCAGCTCCTAAAACAAGCGTACCAAAATTTCGGTTGATATCTATGTTTCCGATAATATTACTAAACTGATGACCACCTGCTTTAAAACGGGTTGGTGAATTTCCACCCAAAGAGGTATTAATGGTGTTTCCTACAACATAATTTACTGCATTAGAGCCAAAGGTTGCACTACCATCAAAACTCCATTTTCCAAACATGCCTTTCCATCCGGAGGTTAAATTATAATCATAAACATCGGTTTTAAATTCCGGTTGAAATCCATTGTAAGGCTGCCCTTTTGGAGTTAATAAACCAAAATCTGAAGTTACCCAATAGGGTGTTCTATACAAAGCATAGCTAGTTCCATTCCTGTAAGTTGTACCACCAAAAGCATAAAATTTTCCCGTTTCACTTGTTGGCAATTCAAAATTTACAAACATATTGGCAACTCTTGTCTCCGGCTGCCCTATGATCATTCCTAAACCAGGATTAGCCTGCGTCCAGGCATTATCCACACCAAAAAGTTCATCTTTTGTAATAGAACCTGCACGGTTCGTTTTATTTTGGGAAGAATATCCCAGTGTAAGATTCAGACTTCCATTTTTTGCAACCCTGATTCCTGTATTAAAATCTGCTCCGATATTAAAGCCATCTCCTTTTGAAGTAATACCAGAAAAAAGATTGACTGTACTTTTCCCAACACTGTTTTTAAGAATAATATTAATCACTCCTGCAATAGCATCAGAACCATATTGTGCTGAGGCACCATCTCTCAATACTTCTACGTTTTGTAAAGCTGCTGACGGAATGCTTTTCAGATCCGTACCTACTTCACCTTTTCCCGGTGTATCATTTACATAAATTAAAGCGCTTTGATTTTTTCTTTTACCATTCACCAAAACTAATGTTCTGGAAGGTCCTAATCCTCTTAAATCTGCAGGATCAAAGTGAGCCGTTGCATCAGAAACAGTTTGCTGTGATGAATTAAAAGAGGGTACAGCATACGTCAAAGCTTTATCAAAAGTAATCTGCCCTGTAGATTTTAGCTGTACAGCCGAAATATTATCAATAGGAATTGCAGAGGTAATGATGGTTCTGGGTTTAGTTCTCCCCGTAGTAACTACAACTTCATCTATATTGTTTTCTTTTACAGTTTCCTGAGCATATGCCATAGTACCAGCTCCGCTCAATACTAATGCATAAATTTTTTTTTTAAAGATTTTCTTTTTCATGTCAAGTATTAATAATTAAATAAATTTATATAAAAATTAAATACAAAACATAAAAATCAAACATATGATAAAAATTTCTCCTTCAAATAAATAAAATATTGTTGATTTACAAAAATAAGAATTGATTTACAAAGTATAAAGTTGCTTATTAATAATCTAAAAAAGAAAAATAGCAACAATGTTCTACTCTATATGAAAAATAATTAACTAAAATTACAAATAATAATGATTTTATTTTTTTTTGATGAGTCATTTCAATAGGTTGAAATTGCTTTACCTATGGTTCGCAATGACCATAAAAAATGGCCGGAAAACCGGCCATATCCAAATTATTTATTTACCTCTACGTATTGTATGATGGTCTGATTTTTTGGGTTGTAGATAATTGTACTACTTTTTGGAAATCTTTTCAATTTATAGTATTGAATATTTTTATCGGATTTTATATCTTCCAGGATACTTGTATCAAACGTATTGTCAGGAAGGAATTTGGACATAAAACTTATTTTATCAACAATGTTTTGTCCATCAATTTTACGGGCAGTTTTATCAGATTTACTTTCATCGGAAGTAGGCTGGCCTTCCAAAAACGGAAGCAACACCGCAATGTCTGCTTTATATTTAAAAATATAGCCTTCGGGTCTTCCTGGAATTTTAACTTTTTTTCCTTTCTCTTCAGAAACAATGGAAGCTCCAGTACCAGGGAAAACGGCATTAAATTTAACATCCTCGGAATTGGTTAAAGAATTTATAGATTCATTGACTGTTTTCTTTACTGTTTCTTCTACAGCCTGCTGTGCTTTTTGCTGCACTGTTTCGGTTGTCTTTTGAACAGTCTGGTCAATTTTTTCCTCAATCTTATTGCATGATACTAATAAAAAGGTGGTGATAACGGGCAAAATATACTTCTTCATAATTCTAATAATAGCGATTTCATTTATTAATATCCTTTCTTCTAACGGAAAAGTAGGTCCGGATATTTTAGCAAAGAAAAAATATTTTTTCAATATCAAAAATACTACTGACAAACTGTTGTCATTACCTACTCTTACCTTTGTATCAACAACAAACAAAAACCATACAATTATGACAACTACAGCAACTGCTACAAAACAATTTATGACTTCCGAACAGCTATTAAATGACTGGCAAGGCCATAGAAACCTAACGAGAAGAGTGATTGAATCTTTTCCTGAAAAAGATTTATTTGAATTTTCAATAGGTGGCATGAGACCGTTTGCCAAACTGGCATTAGAGCTGATCAATATTGGCGGACCCGCTTTAAAAGGAATTGTTGAAGGAAATATGGAAGCTTACAATGAAGAGGCTTTCAATCCAAAGACTAAAGAAGAACTCTTAAAAAAATGGGATGAAGAGACAGAAGTGATCAACCATTATTTCAATTTGATTTCTGAAGAGCGTTTTCAGGAGACTTTCAATTTATTCGGACAATATGAATTCCCGGTATACCAAAATGTTCTTTATTTTGTAGACAACGAAGTTCATCACCGTGGACAAGGATATGTTTATCTGAGAGCTTTGGGAATCGAGCCGCCATTCTTCTGGGAAAGATTCTAATAAAAAAACAGAAAGGTAAAATTGCAAAAAAGCAAAAACTACTGAGAAAAATTACAACTGCGATGTCATTTATTATTGTGATTTTCTTCAATTTAAACAAAGCTTATTTCATTTTTGCGACACAACAAATTTAGCTTTTTTGCTTTTTTACCCTTAGCTTATTAACCATTTCATTTATTTGCCTCAATTAAGTCTTTAAACCTCAACAGCTGTCTTGTTGGGGTTTATTATTGATGTCTTTCGACCATTTTTACGAGCAGTTCTTTCAATCGTGTACGAAGACTTTCCGGCTCCAAAACAGTGGCATAATCTGCAAAAGTAACCAGCCAACGGGGAAATCCGTCATTAATCCATTCGGTTTCAAAAGTAAGCTCTACCCCTTGTTCTGTTTCTTCCTCTTCTATCAATCCGTAGTATTTTTTAGAATTTACCAGATGAGACATGATCTTTTTGTCTACCAAAATTTTAGCTTTGACTTTATTCCCATTTGATTTTTTCCGGTAATCATTCACCTGACCATATTCCTGCAGAAAAGGATTCGTAGTTTTTAAAATTTCTAAAATCCTGTCGATACGAAACTGTCTGAAATCTTTTCTCAGCGTACAGTATGCCATGATATACCAAAAATTAAACTCAAAAAACATCCCCACTGTTTCTATCGTTCTGTTGTTCACTCTTCCGTCTACGGTCTGGTATTTTATAGTCAGCTGAGTTTTTTCTGCAATACTTTCCAGAATAATAGGAATCACATTTTTAAGAGAGTCTCCGGAATCGGTATGAAAACTGAAAACATCGATCTGTTTTTCAATATTTTTAATCAAGTTTTTATCAGAATGCTTTAGCACCGAACGCACTTTTTCCATAGCCGCCTGATAATGGTTTCCTAAGCTTTGGTGTGAAAATTTCTGCATCAGCTTTTCAGCAGTAATGAAACTTAAGACCTCTTCTTTGGTAAACATAATCGGGGGAAGCTTATAGCCATCCATTAAAGAATAGCCGTTACCTGCTTCTCCTACGATAGGAATACCTGCATTTTCAAGGGTTTTTACATCACGGTAAATGGTTCTGATACTTACATCGAATTTTTCAGCCAGGTCCTGCGCCCGAACAATGGGCTTCGACTGTAATTGGGTAAGGATGGCCGTCACCCGATCGAGTTTTTTAAGGTAGTGATCGTTCATTATACAACAAAGCTAAAATTCTTTTTTGAGGTAAAGCTTTTTATTTAATTATCTTTAAAAGTATTCACCAGTTTATCGAGGTTCAAACTGCGGGCTGACGCATCGAAAATCTCACGGTAGGTTCCTTCTTTATTGTAAAGTTCATCATGCGTTCCGTTCTCAACTACTCTTCCTTTTTTCATTACGTAAATGATATCGGAATCCAGAATCTGTGACAGCGAGTGGGAAATAATAACAACAGTTCTTCCTTCTTTTATTGCATCCAGGGAGTTTTTGATCTGTTCTGTGGCAATGGCATCCAGACTAGCTGTAGGCTCATCCAAAAAGATGATCGGAGGATTTTTGAGGAATAATCTTGCAATGGCAATTCTCTGCTGCTGTCCCCCGGAAAGCTGAGTAGCATCGTGTTTGTATTTTTCGGGAAGATCCATAATCTGTTCATGCAGATAAGCCTTTTTGGCGGCTTGCTGAATTTCTTCAAAACTTGCATTCATGTCTCCATAGCGGATATTATCTTCAATACTTCCCTGGAAAATATGATTCTTTTGAAGTACAAGCCCCAGATCACGTCTTAGAAAAGTATTGTCAAACTCATTAAGGTTCACTCCATCCAATAGAATTTCTCCGGAATCGGGCAGATAAAATTTACATAAAAGATTAATAATCGTTGACTTTCCTGCACCGCTCAATCCTACCAAAGCTGTTGTCTTTCCATTTTCAATTTTCATGGAGACCTCATGCAAGGCTTTTGTACCGTTGGGATAAGTAAAATCAACATTTTTCAATTCAAAAGTTCCTTTGATTTCTTTTTCCGTAAAATTTCCATTCTGTTCAGTTTCGTTATCTGCATTCAGAATATCAAAGTAGCCTTCAGCATAAATCATGGCATCATTCATATCATCATAAATCCTATGCAACTGGCGAATAGGTGCAGAAACATTGTTAAAAAGCATAATATGAAGCATGATCGCACCAATTGTCATTTGCTGGTCAAGAACGAGATAAACGGTTAGAAGGATAATCAGAACAACGCCAAATTGTTCAAGAAATGTTTTTAAACCATCATAAATAAAGTTGGTTCTGCGGGTGATCATCTGGCTTTCCATCAATTGCATCTGAAGATCGTATTGTTTTTTTCCTTCAAATTTTTCACGGACAAAACTTTTGATCACCATAATTGAATTGATCAGGTTCAGAAGTCCGGATGTCTTTTTTTCCCTTTGGTTCCTAAGCTGACGGCGTACTCCACCTAATTTTTTAGCCTGCAGGGAGCTGATGTAAAAATAAATAGGAACAATAATCGTGGAAACAAGCCCCACATATACATTCTGCATGTACATAATGATAAGTGCAATGATCGCATTGGAAAAAAGAGGCAGAATATCAATGAAAAAGTTCTGAACCAATCTTGTCAGACTTTCGATTCCTCGGTCTATTCTTATCTGTAATTTCCCGGATTCATGATTTTCATCGTTAAAATAGGCGACTCTATAGGTTAAAATTTTATCAATAGCGGACTGAGCCAATACTGAACTTACATTGATTCTGATCTTCTCCCCATAAAATTTCTGTCCAAAATTGATAAAAATATTCAACAGCTCTTTTCCTAATAAAATAATGGAAATAATAATGAGAATATGAACTCCTTCTGTCATCGGGTGCGGAAGATGGGTAAGTTTGGTGACCTCATCTACTGTATATTTCAAAACAATTGGGTTTACCTGTGCTGCCAGAGCTCCCAGAAAAGTAAGAAACAGGGTTCCGTAAATCATTAGCCGGTAAGGTCTGATGAATGGAACAAGCTGTTTGTAGATTCCGAATAAAGTAACGGTTCTGTTGAAAGGGTTTGCCATTAATGTTGTTTATAGAGCCTAGTAAAATTAAACCTTTTTTAAAACAATTCATAGAAATAGCCAACTTAATACGACTTGTTTTTTCTATTGGGACTAAAAATTTTTAATTCCTTGTTTTCAAAATGGGCTGCATCATTTCATCCATTCATTATGGAAAATACAATACATTCTTCCCTCCTTTGAAAACACATTCTTTGGAAATTGTAGAAATAATATCATCAGATCCACCAAATACCTGCGCTTATTGTATGAGCTAATTTTTTGATGAAAACATTTCAATCCTAATTGTTGTATTTTAAATACAACAATTAGGATTTTTTTTATACATTTGTACCATCATATAAAAAAAGACCAGATGAATACTAACCAAAAAGCACTTGTAAAAGCAACAGTTCCAGTTTTAAAAACCAATGGAACAGATTTAACAAAACATTTTTATACAAGAATGTTTACGCATAATCCTGAACTGAAAAACATTTTTAATATGAGCCATCAGGCAAGTGGAAAACAGCAAAATGCCTTAGCCGGAGCTGTACTAGCCTATGCTGAGCAGATTGAAAATCCGGAAGTTCTCATCAATGTTTTAAAATCTATCGGAAATAAGCATGTAAGCTTAAATATTAGTCCGGAACAATACGATATTGTAGGTCTCCATCTGATTTCCTCAATCAAGGAAGTTTTAGGAGAGGCAGCTAGTGATGAGCTTATAGAAGCATGGACACAAGCTTATAATGAATTAGCTCAAATTATGATCTCTATCGAACATGAACTCTATGCATCTACCTTGAAAAAAGAAGGAGGCTGGAAAGGCTGGAGAGCTTTTGTCATTGCAGATATTGTAGAGGAAAGCGATGAAATAAAATCGTTCTATCTAAAACCCATGGATAATAAATCAATTGCAGATTACCTGCCGGGTCAATATATTTCGATAAAAACATTTATTCCTGCATTGGGGCACGAGCAACCCAGACAATATAGCCTGTCTTCAGCTTTCAATCCTGAACATTATAGAATTTCGGTAAAAAGAGAAAAAAATAATCAAAGTTTGCCTGATGGGGTTGTTTCTAATATATTACATCAAAAGGCAATAGGTGATGAAATATGGGTGAGTGCTCCAGCCGGAGTTTTTCATGCCAATCCTGTATCTGAAGATCCACTGGTACTTATAAGCGGTGGTGTAGGCGCTACTCCATTGTTGAGTATGCTGGAAACTCAAAAGAACACGCTGCAAAACAATACTGTAGTCTGGCTTCATAGCTGCAGAGATGAAAAAGTACATGCTTTTAAAGATCATGTGAACCACTTGAACACAAACAATCAATGGCTAACCACTCATATTTTTTATGAAACGGTTGACAACCATTCTGATCTTGTCAAAAAAGGGAGAATAGACTTACATGAAATCAAGGAGGAAATTCTTATTGATAATGCAAAGTATTATATTTGTGGCCCCGAAGCATTTATTAAAGCTCAATATAATTCTTTACTACAGTTAGGCATTGCCAAAGAAGATATCCTTTATGAAGAATTTGGGCCTCAACTGCTTCATCTAAATTAACAATCAATGAAACTGAACCATTTTACAGACTATAGTTTACGGGTCTTAATCTATTTAAATCAAAATGATAAGGCTTCTTCATCTTCTTTGGATGAATTGTCCGAAAAACTTGATATTCTTCGTAATCATCTTATTAAAGTGGTTCAATTTTTATCTCAAAAAGAGCTAGTCATAACAAAAAGAGGGAAAAATGGCGGAATTACCATTTCTGAGAAAGCCAATAAAACAGGATTAGGTGATCTTATACATCTATTGGAACAAGATGATACCCCAATCATCAATTGTTTTTCAAAATCGTGTGTATTTGTCTCCTATGAATGCAAACTAAAATCATTTTTAGATACCGCTTATCAAGCTTTCATCGACAGTATGAATCAGCATCATTTATCTGACCTCGCTTTTAATAATTGGGAAATTATATTTGCCAATCAAAAGAATGCAGCAAACAATACTTAAGAGTCTGTTTATCACAGCAATCATTACTTTTACGCTCACTTCATTACACCATAATGAAAAGGTCTATGATGAATATTTTATTTATAACTGGTTAGAGTCCTGGTGCATTGCACTGACTATAACTTTAGTTTTCAATATTCTCATTTTTCCTTATTGGAAAGCCATCAGAAGAAATAAAAACACACCTTAAAGAATTTTTACCGCACAGTTGTGCTTATCCTTCATACATATAAGTCGTAAGGTAATGCAGTTCTTTTCTGCTGGCTTCTTTAGACTCTGCTCCTGCCTGTTCCAGAGAATACTGGCTGTTGATTTCTTTTTTCTGGAAAACAAATGAGTTGTTGGCATTCTTATCTACCACATCATTAAAGATATGCTCGATTTCAGAGTTAGCTAATGAAGCAAAACTAATATCCTCAAATCCGTACATCAATCTGAGATCATCAAATTGTTTGAAATTTTCATCTACAAATCCCTGGAACTGCACCTTTGAATCAAAGTTACCTGCCCAGATATTGTAAGCATATTTTTTCTTTTTAGGTTTATCTAAAATACTCTGATAAACGAAGTTTTCACCCAGATATGCTTCTCTTACCTGCGGATCGTTCGCAAGATCTTCCGGAAGTCCTTCTTTCAGGATCTTTCCTTCAAACATAATATAGGTTTTATTGGTAATCGCCAACGTTTGCTGTACGTTGTGGTCGGTAATCAGAATTCCGATGTTTTTGTCTACAAGACTTCTTACAATTTTCTGGATATCTTCAACAGCAATGGGGTCTACCCCTGCGAAAGGCTCATCCAAAAGAATAAAGTTCGGGCTTGTGGCAAGACATCGTGCAATTTCGGTTCTACGTCTTTCTCCTCCGGAAAGAAGGTCTCCTCTGTTTTTACGGACATGCTGTAGAGAGAATTCTTCAATCAGTTCATCACATTTGATCTGCTGCTCACGTTTTGAAAGCTTGGTAAGCTGCAATACTCCCATAATGTTTTCCTCTACGGAAAGTTTTCTGAAAACCGAAGCTTCCTGAGCCAGATATCCGATTCCTTTTTGTGCTCTTCGGTACATGGCATCGGTAGTAATCTCCTGTTTATCCAGGAAAATTTTTCCTGAAGTGGGCTTAACCAACCCTACGATCATATAAAACGATGTGGTTTTCCCTGCTCCATTCGGACCTAGCAAACCAACAATTTCTCCCTGTTGAACCTGTACAGAAACGCCTTTTACAACTTTTTTAGGACCGTATTCCTTGATTAAGTTTTCTCCTCGTAAAATCATAGGGCAAATATATCAAAAATATAAACTTCACTTATATGTTAATATCAACTTGTTTACCTTACATGTAAATTTGTTCAGATCCACATCATTGTAACTTTTTACAACTTTATGCTACTTATCATAAACATCACAATCAATTACAAATACTAAGAGATGGAAAATTACGGTTATACAAAAACAGAAAATGTACACAACCAGCAAAGCAATGTCCCTTACCATTCGGAAAAGAAAATTCCTGCGGCTTTATTGGGAATTCTTGTGGGCTGGCTGGCTTTGAATAAGTTTTATCTGGGATATACGAAAGAGGGAATCATTCAATTGGTTCTGAATGTGGTTACTTTAGGAGCAGCCTCAATTATTCCTTTTATTGAGGGGATTTTATATCTCTTTATGAGTGATAAACAATTTGACGATACTTATGTGTATGGGAAAAAGGGTTGGTTATAACATTAATCACTATACGCTTAATTAAAATAAAATAGGCTGTTCTTATTCGAACAGCCTATTGTTTTTCTATCTTGAATCGCATTAATCTGGGCAAGCAAAATAGTTGATTGTACACGGATGCCAGATTCCTTTGCACCATGTTCCACAATTTGGAATGTCCGGATCAATAATTCTTTAGCTATTATTTATTCAACAGGATAGCAGCTTCTTTAGCAAAATAAGTAAAGATCATGTCTGCTCCTGCTCTTTTGAAACATGTTAAGCTTTCGATGATCGTTTTGTCATTATCCAGCCAGCCGTTCTGTGCAGCCGCTTTTACCATGGCATATTCTCCACTTACGTTGTATACCGCGATCGGAAGATCAATGGCTTCACGTACTTTGGAAACGATGTCTAGATAAGGAAGTCCCGGTTTGATCATGATCACATCGGCGCCTTCTTCAATATCTTTGAACACTTCATTCAATGCTTCACGGGAGTTGTGAAAATCCATCTGATATGTTTTTTTATCTTTCGGAATTTCCATATCATCTTTCGGGGCACTGTCTAAAGCACTTCTGAAAGGTCCATAGAAAGAACTTGCATATTTGGCAGCATAGCTTACGATTCCTACGTCTGCAAATCCACTTTCTTCCAGTGCTTCACGGATAACCATTACTCGGCCATCCATCATATCACTTGGTGCCACAAGATCTGCTCCTGCTTCTGCGTGGGATACGGACATTCTTGCCAGCGCATCATTGGTAGCGTCATTGATAACTTTTCCGTTTTCAATGATTCCGTCATGTCCGTAGATTGAATAAGGATCTAAAGCTACATCCGGCATAACAATCATTCCGGGAACGGCATCTTTGATCGCTTTGATCGTATTCTGCATCAATCCGTTTTTGTTCCAGGCTTCTTTTCCTGTATTGTCTTTCAAGTGTTCTGACACTTTCATGTACAAATTGACAGCTTTTACTCCCAAAGAAAATAATTCCTTACATTCCTTCACTGTTAAATCTATACTCCGCCTAAAAATTCCCGGCATAGACGGGATTGCCTCCTGCTTGTTTTCGCCCTCCATTACGAAGATTGGCATCACAAAATCATCAGTTGTAAGCACATTTTCTCTTACCAAACTTCTGATAGATTCATTAACTCTAAGTCTTCTATTTCTTGAATGTATCATTTTGGAATACTTTTTGAATAAGTTTCTACAAATTTAATATAAGTTCTGCAAAAAACTATTGTATGAAATTATAGAATTTATTACATTTGTTATATATATCCGAGAAATTATAAATTTGATGAAAAAACTTTTACTTTTATTTCTATTTGTAGGCACTTTTGTTGGATTTTCCAACAATTTAAAAGCTCAGCTGAGAGAGCCGGGTTCCATCACCCAAAAGGCGGATGATGGAGTATTGCTTGCCTATCCAAATCCTGCAAAGGATTTCCTTATTATTAAGGCAAAAGATTCTTCTTTAAGGATCAAAAGTGTGACTTTTTATTCAATTTTGGGTATGCAGGTTGCTAATTATACAGTGAATATGAATTCCGGAGAAATTAATATTGAAAAATTGAAACCCGGAAAATATATGATCCGCTATATTTTAAGTGACAACACGCAGAAAGTTACTCAAATCGTAAAACAATAAATTAAAATCCTGATAATCATCAGGATTTTTTCTTTTACATTAATTCTGTTTTAATATTTCCGTAACTTTCGGCACTTTTTAATACTAATTGTAAAAAGAACATTTTAATGCTAAAAGCTGAACATATTAAAAAGACCTACAATGCCGGAAAAAAGGTCGCACTGGATGATTTTAGCATCCATGTTCCAAAAGGTAGTATTTACGGCCTTTTAGGACCCAACGGAGCCGGAAAAACTTCTTTTATCCGTATTATCAATCAAATTACTCAGGCTGACTCAGGAGATATCTTCATCAATGGAGAAAAACTGAATCCGAATCACATCAAAGATATCGGTTATATGCCTGAAGAAAGAGGATTGTACAAAAATATGAGCGTCGGGGATCAGATTCTTTATTTCGGGGAACTGAAAGGGATGAGTAAGAATGATGCGCTGAATGAAGCCAAAAAATGGTTTGAAAAGCTGAACATCGATCAATGGTGGAAGAAAAAGCTTTCTGAGCTTTCCAAAGGGATGGCACAAAAGATCCAGTTTGTGGTAACCGTTCTTCACAGACCCCATCTTTTAATTCTTGATGAACCTTTTTCAGGTTTTGACCCTGTAAATGCCAATTTAATCAAAGATCAAATCATTGATCTTAAAAATAACGGAACAACGATTATTCTTTCTACCCACAGAATGGAAAGTGTGGAGGAAATGTGTGATTATGTTGCTTTGATCAACAATTCTAAAAAAATTATTGACGGAAGGGTTTTTGATGTAAGAGAAAAATTCAAGAAAAATATTTTCGGAGTTACGCTTTCTGAGGTCAGCAACGACCAGTTTGAAAATTTCACAAACAAATATGAGATCTTCAATTTATCGAATGAGAACAACCTTGTTTCTTTTGATCTGAAAAATGAGGAAAGCCAGAATAATGTCCTTCTCGACCTTGTACAGGTGGGTAAAGTGAGATCATTCGACGAAAAGATTCCTAGTATGAATGAAGTATTTATTAATGCTGTAAGCAACCATTCTTAATTTTATGAATAATATTTTTTTAATTACCAAGAGGGAATTTCTTACACAGGTTAAGAAAAAGTCTTTCATCGTATTGACCTTGCTGGCACCTGTCATGATTATTGCTTTTGGAGCGGTAGTAGGATTAATGTTTAAGGCGAATGAGTCACACAGTATTATAGAAGTGGTTGATAAAAGCGGGTTGTTTACCAACCAGCTGAAATCTAATGACAAGCTAAATTACGTTTTTGTTTCTGCTGCAGACGAAAAATCCAAGATCAATAATTTAAAAGGAAATGAATCCCTGGATGGTATTCTGATTCTGCCAGAACTGAAAAACCAGAACTTTGATGCGCTTGAAAAAGAAACGAGACTGGTGATCAACAGTAAAATAGGGTTCGATACAAAGCAGAAACTTGTTTCTGATATCAGTAATATTGTTAAAAAGGAAAAGATCAAACAGCTGGGTATCCAGGAAACTCAGTTAGATGACCTTGATAAAAGCTTCACTCTAAAGACGATTAATGTAACAGATAATAACAAAGAGGATTCTGATCTTGCTTTCGGAGTCAAATCTGGTCTGAGCATGGTCCTGATGTATGTTACCTTTATGTTTATCATTATTTATGGGGTAAGGGTAATGCGAAGCGTGCTTGAGGAAAAGAATAACCGTGTTGTAGAGATCATCATTTCTTCTGTAAAACCTTTTGAGCTGATGATGGGTAAAATCCTAGGGGTAACAATGGTTGCACTGACACAGTTTCTGATCTGGATCACCATGTCTGTGATTGGAGCATTGGTTCTGAATACCGGATTCTCCCCTCTTCAGAAAAATATTCCCGGCGGAAATGAAGAGATTACAAGTAAACTGGATATGGGACAGCTTGTGACTCAGATTTCCCACAGTTTACTGGAGCTTAATTTCCCGCTGATTATTTTTGTGTTTATCGTTTTCTTCCTTTTAGGATACATCTTTTATAGTTCTATTTATGCAGCCATTGGTTCTGCTGTTGACAACGAAACAGAGACGCAGCAGTTTACTTTATTTGCTATTTTACCTTTGACATTGGGGATGTATGGAAGTTTCACTTTAATGAACAACCCGGACGGGCCATTAGGCTTTTGGTTATCCATCATTCCATTTACATCGCCTGTTGCGATGATTGCAAGAATACCATTTGGAGTTCCTGCATGGCAGATCGCATTATCTATTGCATTGTTATTGGGAACCACTGTTTTCATGATCTTCCTCGCCGGAAAAATCTATCGTGTAGGGATTTTGATGTATGGGAATAAAGCGACGTTAAAAGAGCTTTGGAAATGGATTAGAGGCTAAGTAGAGAAAAGGTAAGTACAGTAAGTTCATTTGCTTTTTTTACCCTTACTCGATTTTACAATAAAAAAATATATAAACAAAAAAATCCCGGAAATTTACTTTCCGGGATTTTTTATATTTAAAATATTCTATTTGAATATATAGCTTAAAGTAAGTGCTATTACCTGCTCTGATTTTTTCTTATCACTACCTCCTTTTTCTTTTACAAGACCAGGGTAAGTGTCAGAAAGTCCTAAATCATATTTTAAAGCTACTTCAAGTTGTCTCTTATAGCTATATCCTACTCCCAGACCAAGTCCCCAGTTAAAGCTTTTCGCTTTACCGTTTACACCAGCCGGTTGTGCAGGATCGGTAACATCCGGATCATAGTAAGGTCTGCCTATTGGGGCATTCTTAACATCCTGACTTACCAAAAAGTTAAATCTAGGTCCAATCATTCCAAAGAATTCCGATTCAGCTTCTGAAAAGTATCCTTTAAAATAAAGAGGCACACTCAGATAGTTGTTTGCATATACTGCATCATAACCATCTTTTCCTTTAGCGTCCTTATCTTTCCCTGTTTCTCCTGCACCATAGTACAGAACTTCGGGTTGTATAAAGAATTGATTTGCCTTCCCTACGGGGATCAAAGCCAAAGCTCCACCTTGAAAGGTATATCTTGGGCCAGAGGGATTGTGGGCATTGGCTACTCTTGAGTAGTTTAAACCTCCTGTAAGACCAAATCTTGTATTATTCCACTGCACTTGTGCAAAGGATAATGCAGAAAGAGTCAAAGCTGAGGCTAATAAAAGTTTTTTCATATGTTGTGATTTATGTTATCCTAGAATTTTCGCTACAGTAGCACCGATATCAGCTGGAGAATCTACTACATTGATACCGTTTTCTCTCATGATTTCCATTTTAGCCTGAGCTGTATCTTCATCACCCCCTACGATAGCACCTGCGTGTCCCATTGTTCTTCCTTTAGGAGCTGTTTGTCCAGCGATAAATCCTACAACCGGCTTAGTAGATCCGCTTGCTTTGTACCATCTTGCAGCTTCAGCTTCAAGACCTCCACCGATTTCACCAATCATTACAACAGCTTCAGTTTCAGGGTCGTTGATGAATAATTCTAATGCTTCTCTAGTAGTTGTTCCAATGATTGGGTCACCACCAATACCGATAGCAGTAGAAATACCGTAACCTGCTCTTACTACCTGGTCAGCAGCTTCGTAAGTAAGGGTACCTGATTTTGAAACGATCCCTACTTTTCCTTTTTTGAAAACGAAACCTGGCATAATACCAATTTTAGCTTCTTCAGAAGTAATGATTCCAGGGCAGTTTGGTCCGATTAATCTGCAGTCTCTGTCTGCGATATAAGCTTTTACTTTTACCATATCAGCTACAGGAATACCTTCAGTAATACATACAATTACTTTGATTCCTGCTTCAGCAGCTTCCATGATAGCGTCTGCTGCGAATGCCGGTGGTACAAAAATGATACTTACGTTTGCTCCTGCTTTTTCAACAGCATCAGCCACAGTATTAAATACAGGTTTTCCTAAGTGCTCGCTACCTCCTTTTCCTGGAGTAACACCACCTACTACATTGGTTCCGTATTCAATCATCTGACCAGCGTGGAAAGTTCCTTCGTTCCCTGTAAATCCTTGTACAATTACTTTAGAATCTTTGTTTACTAAAATTGACATTTTATTGTTGTTTTAATTTATTTATTATTTTATTAATGCTCACAAATTTACTCAAATTTCTTTGATTTTGGATAAAACCTTTGGAATTGTTTATTTGAGATTTCTCAGTTTTACTTCTTTTTTTAGATAAGTCTTGAAATCTTCTGCAAACATCCCAATATAGGTTCCTTTTTCAAGATCTCTGTTCACTCCTGTTTTACCCAAAAGTACAGATCCTGCTTCTACTTTGTTCCCGGAAGCGATTCCTACCTGTCCCCATAATGTCACCTCATCTCCGATGATACAGCATCCTGCGATTCCTACCTGAGAAGCAATAAGGCATTTTTTTCCGATAACAGTGTCATGTCCGATCTGAATCTGGTTGTCCAAAACAGAGCCTTCTCCAATGATCGTAGAGTCTGTAACTCCTCTATCAATGGTACAGCCATTTCCGATCTCCACATTGTTTTCAATGATCACATTTCCTACAGAAATCAGACGGTCAAAGTTTCCATTTAATTTTCTGTAATAAAAAGCATCACCTCCTAAAACAGTGTTGGACTGGATAACAACATTATCTCCGATTTCGGTACGGTCTCCGATCACAACATTTGGGAAAATAAGGGTATTTTTTCCGATTTTCACATTGTTTCCTATCACTGCAGAATGGTGAATCTTTGTTCCCTCTCCTATTTCAACATCGTGAAGTTCTTCTGTGAAATTATATATTCTGGTAAAATGAGTATTGATTTTATTAAAGTCTCTGAATGGATCATCAGACACTAAAAGCGCTTTGCCTTCCGGGCATTCTACTTCTTTATCAATTAAAATAATAGTGGCTGCAGAGTTTAATGCTTTGTCATAATACTTGGGATGGTTCACAAAAACAATATCACCTGGCTTTACCATGTGAATTTCGTTGGTCCCTAATACTTCATAATCTTCTGGGCCCACAAATTTTGAGCCTATTAAATCTGCAATCGTTTTAAGCTTTTGCGGAGAATGGAATCTCATAACAATAGATTTTTATAAAACAAAATTCGGACTGCTGATGCAAACCGAATTTATGTAAATTGTATTTATTATTTCACTCTTTCTAAGTAGCTGCCGTCTTCAGTGCTTACTTTAATTTTGTCTCCCGGTTCAATGAACAAAGGAACCATTACTCTTGCTCCTGTTTCAACGATAGCGTTTTTAAGAGCATTTGTCGCTGTATTTCCTTTTACTCCCGGATCAGCTTCAATTACATCCAGATATACTGACTGTGGAAGTTCAGCAGAAAGTGGAGTTTCATCAGCTTCTTTCAAAATGATTGTCACCTCTTCACCTGCTTTCATCAAGTTTGAGTTTTCAATCATTTCTTTATTTAAATATAACTGAGAAAAATCATCGTTATTCATGAAGTGGAAACCGTTCTCATCATCATAAAGATACTGGAACTTTCTTGTGATTACTTTTACTTCATCAATTTTATGTCCTGCAGAAAAAGTATTATCAAGAACTTTTCCGTTGGTTACTGATTTCAGTTTTGTTCTTACAAAAGCAGGACCTTTTCCTGGTTTTACGTGAAGAAACTCAATTACTTTAAAAATGTCATTGCTATATTCAATGCAAAGACCTTTTCTGATATCGTTACTTGTTGCCATTAATTTTGTAAATATTTATTTTCTTTTATTCAACTGTATTCCTTGCCCTTGGGGCATCATCCTGTTAAATGTATTGTTATTGAACGTATTCACATTATTATTTAATCTGTTTACATTCATCTGAAGATCAGTTTTATACTGATCGGTTGTTCCTAAAATTGAACTACCGGTATTTTTCTGTTTCAGAATACTATTTAAGTTATTTTTTGCAATACTATCATTAGCTGCTTCAGAAAGTTTTCTTTCAATGGTAAAAGGTTTTTCCTTTTTTCCAGTTTCAGACTTTTCTGTTTGCTGTCCAAACACAATAGCAGATAACGAAAAGGCAATTGTTAAAATTATTTTTTTCATAAATATGCTAGTGTTTTTATTGTTTAGTTACTTTCTTTACTTGTTCCGTATCCTTTTACAATACCTCTTGGTGAGTTTTGAATAAACTGCAGGATCTCATCTCTTTCCGCTGTTGGAAGCATTTCTTTCTCAATGTGGGAAATAGCCTGAGAAACGTTCATTTTCATCTGGAAGATCGCTCTGTAGATTTTCTGGATTTCAAAAATTTTCTCATTGGTAAATCCTCTTCTTCGTAAACCAACAGAGTTGATTCCTGCATAAGACATTGGCTCTCTCGCTACCTTTACATAAGGTGGAATATCTTTTCTTACCAAAGTACCTCCGGAAATCATTACATGTTTCCCGATTTTACCAAATTGGTGTACAGCAGATAATCCTCCCATTACAGTATAGTCTCCGATCTCGACATGTCCTGCAATACCACAACCGTTTACAATGATAACGTGATCTCCTATTACACAGTCATGTGCAATATGTGTAGTAGCCATAATAAGACAGTTGGCACCTATTTTAGTATATCCTAAAGCTTTTGTACCTCTGTTTACGGTAACACATTCCCTGATTGTAGTTTCGTCACCGATAATTACCTGGGTATCTTCACCATCAAATTTCAGATCCTGAGGAATTGCAGAGATTACAGTCCCGGGGAAAATTCTACAATTTTTCCCTATCCTTGCACCATCCATGATGGTAACATTAGGACCAATCCAGGTTCCTTCTCCGATTTCCACGTCTCCGGCAATTGTAGTAAACGGTTCTACAATTACATTTTTGCTGATTTTCGCACGTTTATCTACGGCTGCTAATTGATGAATCATTTAATCAACTTTATTTTTTGCAACTTGAGCCATAAGCTCTGCTTCTACTGCCACTGCATCTCCTACATATCCATACCCCTGCATATGAACAATCCCTCTTCTGATAGGCTCGATCAATTCGATTTTGAATATAAGCGTATCTCCAGGAATTACTTTTCTTTTGAATTTCACCTTATCAATTTTGATGAAATACGTAGAATAGTTTTCCGGATCCGGAACGCTGGCCAGTACCAGGATACCTCCTGTCTGTGCTAATGCTTCTACCTGAAGAACTCCAGGCATAACAGGTTCTTTAGGGAAGTGTCCAACGAAGAATGGCTCGTTCATTGTCACATTTTTCAGTCCCACTACATGAGAGTCTGAAAGTTCAAGAATCTTATCGATTAATAAGAACGGAGGTCTGTGAGGCATAAGCTTCATAATTCCGTTGATATCGAATACGGGTTCTTTTGTCAGATCAAAATCTGGAACGTTTTTCTTTTTCTGCAATTTCCACTGACGATTTAATTTTTTTGCAAACTGAGTATTCACATAGTGTCCCGGTTTGTTGGCAATAACTTTACCTTTTATTTTCACTCCTGCCAAAGCAAGGTCACCAATTACATCCAGTAATTTGTGTCTTGCAGCTTCGTTAGGATAATTTAAATTAAGATTGTCAAGAATACCGTTTGGTCTGATCGATACATTATCTTTTCCAAAGGCTTTCTTTAATTTTTCTGTAGTTTCAGGAGTAAGATCTTTATCTACATACACGATGGCATTGGAAATATCTCCACCTTTGATCAAACCGTGATCTAAAAGCATTTCCAATTCATGCAGGAAGCTGAAAGTTCTTGCTGATGAGATTTCGTCTTTAAATTCTGAAATATTTTTAAGAGTAGCGTTCTGAGTACCTAATACTTTAGTCCCAAAATCTACCATTGTCGTTACTTCGTAAGTATCTGAAGGAATAATTGTGATTTCCGAACCAGTAGCCGGATCACTGTATGTAAGAACTTCTTTTACAACAAGATATTCTCTTGCTACGCTCTGCTCTGCAACACCAACACTTTCTATCGCTTCAACAAAGTATTTTGAAGATCCATCCAAAATTGGCGGCTCAGAGGCGTCCATTTCTAAAACTGCGTTATCAATATCACAACCCACAAGAGCTGCTAATAAGTGTTCGCATGTCGTAATCTTTACCCCTAATTTTTCTAATGTAGTTCCTCTTTCTGTTGCTACAACATAATTTACATCTGCTTCTACCTGAGGATGTCCCTCCAAGTCTGTTCTTACAAATACAAAACCTGTATTTTCTTTTGCAGGTTTAATGGTCAATTTTACTTCTTTACCAGTATGAAGGCCAATTCCAGAAAGAGTTACCTCTTGCTGAAGTGTTTTTTGCATATCACTCATTAGTATTATCTTTTGAGTTATTCTCAAGATTATTTATTCTGTTTACTATTCCAGGTAAATTCCTGAAATGAACATAGCTTCTCAAATAGTCATTGTAACTGATTGCTGGTGAACCATACAATGTTTCTTTATCATTAACGCTTGAATTCACACCACTCTGGGCCTGAATTTTCACTTGATTTCCTATTTTGATATGTCCGACGATTCCTACCTGACCTCCAATCTGGTTCCAGTCACCGATTATAGTAGAACCTGCAATTCCCGCCTGTGCAGCAATAACATTGTTCTTACCGATTTTCACATTGTGAGCAATCTGAATCAGGTTATCAATTTTTGTCCCTTTTCCTATAACGGTAGAACCTATTGTAGCTCTGTCTATACTACAGTTTGATCCGATTTCTACATCGTCTTCAATAATTACATTTCCAAGCTGCGGTATTTTCTTGAAACCTTCGGCTGTTGGCTGAAAACCAAAACCGTCACCTCCAATTACCGTATTAGAATGAATCACACAATTGTCTCCAATGATACAGTAGTCGTAAATTCTGGCACCACTGTCTATCTTACAGTTTTTACCAATTTTCACTCCTTTTCCAATATATACATGTGGATAGATCTGTGAACCCTCCCCGATTTTGGCTTTCTCGGAAACATACGTAAATGCTCCGATATAGGCTTTATCTCCTATCACAGCTGTATCATGAATGGATGAACCATCTTCAATACCCTCTTTTCTTCCCTGCATTTCCTGATATAAATTCATCAGAACCTGAAAAGAAAGATAAGCATCTTTTACTATGATTAAGGTAGAGTTATAATTATTTTTTTCCAGAAGTTTTTCCGAAATGATGATAACAGAGCATTTTGAGGTATCCAAAAAATGAGAAAATCTATCTTGTGCTATAAAAGAAAGATGTCCTGATTCCCCATTTTCAATTGGTGAAACCCCTGTAATAAGTGCATTCTCGTCACCTATTATTTTTCCGTCAATAAAACTTGCAATTTGCGAAGCTGTAAATTCCATATTCTGCAAAGATAAGAAATTCTATAATTTGCAAACATTTTTTGGTTTCAGATCGTAAATTTTAATATTATTTAAGAGTCTAGCCATGACATATCTCTTGGAAACATAAGGATATAGCGGGTTGTTTTATTTATCATCAACCCTGATAAAAGCTGATCTTCTGACTCATGAAGCCTTGTTCTCTTACCATTTTTATGAAGTAAATAGATTGGCTGCTTTTCTGCGTGATAGGGCAATAATTTTCTTTTTATTTCATGAACCAGCTCATTACCATTATCAATTTTGAAAAATTCATTGATATTTTTTATTTTTTCATCAATTACTTCCTTGCTAAATGGATGTGATGAAATAATTGTTTTAGGTAAGTTTCTCTGAATAACACATTGACACCAGTAAGACAAAATAAAATCATCAGAGTTTTGCCATTCTTTCATCGCCTGGATCACATCATTATCATCAAGTTTGGTAAATCTTTCTATATCTTCATCCGTTGCAGCGCTCTTTCCGCGGTACAAAAAATATTTTAAATTCTCCGTTGCTGGAAGCTCAATCCCCGTGGAAATCAAATATTTTGCTCTTTCCAGGATTTTAACCAAAAGAAACTCTGCTAACGCTGAAGTTTTATGATAATAGACCTGCCAGTACATAAACATTCTGGCTGTCAGAAAATTTTCAATGGAATAAATTCCTTTTGCATCAATCACCAGCTCACCTTCTTCACACACATTCATCATGGAAATAATTCTCTGTGTATTAATATTTCCCTCTGATACTCCGGTAAAAAAGCTGTCTCTTTTCAGATAATCCAAACGGTCTACATCCAGCTGGGAAGAAATCAGTTGATTGAAAAATTTTCTATGATATTTCCCCTGAAACATCTCAATAGCCATAGACAATTGCCCGCCGAACTCCTCATTCAGCTTATTCATCAACAATAAAGAAAGGTTTTCATGGTGCCAGTCATCCATCAGCATACTTTCCAGCGCATGGGAAAACGGACCATGACCAATATCATGCATCAAAATAGCCAGCATCGCTCCTTTTTCCTCTTCCTCAGAGATTTTCACCCCTTTCTGTTTCAACGTTTCCAAAGCAGTAAACATCAGATGCATCGCTCCCAGAGCATGATGAAATCTTGTATGGGTAGCACCTGGAAATATCAGGTTCAAAAGTCCGGTCTGTCCGATTCTTCTTAACCTTTGAAAGTAAGGATGCTCAATGATGTCAAATAAAATTTCGTGTGGAATTTTGATAAACCCGTGAACAGGATCATTGATAATTTTTAGCTTATTCTGCATTGAGACGTCAATATTAGTAAACAAAGTTAGGCATTTTAAAATTTAGGCTTTTATTAAATTACTATTAAAATATGGGGATTAAACTATGATGAAGCTAATATTTTTCACAAATAACACCCTCATATCAAGGACATAAAAATCGCTATGGTTCACTTTTATCTTTAGTTCAGTATTTTATTGAAAACCTTTTGCATCTGTTGTATTAATGGAGTATCTTTGAGAGAAAACACGCCCACTCTTAATGAGAAACTCCTCTCTTTTTCTTTTATTATTTTTAAGTTTAAATTTTTCCGCACAAATTGTATCTGAGACACAAAAATTGGAATCCCTCTGCAGAGTCTGGGGATTTCTGAAATATTATCATCCTCATGTAGCAAAAGGAAATCTGAATTGGGACGAACAGCTTCTCCAGAAAATTGATGAACTTGAATATATTAATGATAAGAAGTCTTTAAATAATCTTTATGCCGACTGGATCAAAAGCCTTGGAGATGTTCTACCATGTAAAGAGTGCTCAATAAAAGATAATAAAGTATATTTTCTTAAAAATTTTGACCTGAGCTGGATGGATAATTCTCTTATTTTCTCCAAAGAACTCTCTCAGAAACTTCATGATATTGAAAATAACCGGAATCTTGGAGATAATTATTATTTCGGGAAATGGGGGAGAAAAATATACTTCAGAAATGAGAAGTCATATGGTTCAAAATTCACTTCCAAGACAACTAATCTATTAGAATTATTCAGATACTGGAATTATGTAGAATACTTTTTCCCTTATAAATATGAAACCGATCAAAACTGGAATGACGTTCTTACAGAAATGATCCCTAAGTTTCTTGGGGTAGACAATACCGAAAATTATCATTTAACATTAGCTGAACTGGTCACCAAAACAGATGACTCGCATGCCTATCTTTCCTCAAAAGAAATTCAGAATAATTTATACGGAAGCCGAAAAGTGCCCGTAGAATATTCGTATGCTGAAGGAAAGCTAGTGATTACAAAAATCAATGCCACAAGGCCCAGAAATAAAAACCCTTTGCATGCAGGAGATGCGATTTATGATATTGAAGGTAAAACGATTCCGCAAATGATCAACAGCCTGGGAAAATATATTCCGGCTTCCAATTCCTGGGGAAAGGTTAATAAAATAAAGGATAAGCTTCTCTTCAGCAACAGGGATTCTATTTCTGTAAAGATTGAAAGAGAGGGACAAAATCTGGAAATTAAAACCAAAACGTATTTTCTCAAAGACATTATTCACGAGAAAACTAAAGCACCCAAAAAATGGAAATTCATTGACGAGCAAGAGACAATCGGATATGTCGACATGGGAATTATAGAAAAGGAAGATCTGGATGAAATGCACAGCAATTTAAAATCTGCAAAATCCATTATCTTTGATCTTAGAAATTATCCCAAACAAACCATTATCCCTTTAAGTTATCTGCTGCTTCCGGAGCCTTCCGTTTATTATCAGTTCACTTTTCCTGACGCTGGCTATCCTGGCAAATTTTACAGCAGAAAAAATGTTACAGGCAGAAAGAATCCTGAATACTATAAAGGAAATGTAATCGTTCTAGTAGATGAAAGTACCCAGAGCCAGGCAGAGACCACAACAATGATGTTGAAGCAGCATCCGAAAGCTAAAATCATCGGCAGTAATACTTCGGGAGCCAACGGGGATGTCATTATGTTTACAATAGCAGATCTTGACACCCGGTTTACAGGTCTCGGTGCTTATTATCCTAATGGCAGAGAAACGCAAAGAATAGGCATCATTCCTGATATTCTTGTAAAAACCAGTGTGGAAGGGCTTAAAAACGGAAAAGATGAAGCTCTGGACAGGGCTTTGGAGTATATAAAAAGTACCGATTAAATAAAGCAAAACAGTTAAATATCTAATAGGATTTTCATTTAACTATTATTTAACTTTTAATCTTTCGATTTTGTGAGATTTTAAAAGGAATTGGTCAACATTTTGATAGAATAACCATGTAAAAAATAAATTATGTCAGAAAAGATATTATGGATCGATGATGAAATAGATTTACTTAAACCTCATATCGTATTTTTAGAAAAAAAGGGTTACCAGGTAACTCCTGTAAATAATGTGAATGAGGCTTTGGAACTTATGGATTCAGAGAAATTTGCTTTAACGTTAATTGATGAAAATATGCCGGGTATTTCCGGACTGGAAGCCATCCCTATGATTAAGGAAAAAGATAACTCCTTAAAGATTGTAATGGTTACCAAAAGTGAAGAGGAACACATTATGGAAGAGGCTATCGGTTCACAGATTGCCGATTATATATTAAAACCTGTAAATCCTAACCAGATTTTACTTTCATTAAAGAAAAATCTTCAGGAGGATAATCTGGTTGAACAAAAAACGATTTTACAGTACCAGCAAGAATTCAGAAACCTTTCTATGGAACTTTCTTATCTGAGAACGTATCAGGAATGGGCGGAATATTATAAAAAAATCCTTAGCTGGGAGATTAAATTTGATAAGGTAGCAGATAATGAATTTGCAGATCTTCTGCAGTCTCAGAAAGAGGAAGCAAATATTCAGTTTTCTAAGTTTATTGAGAAAAATTATGCAGACTGGCTTATTGATTCTGACAAGCCTCTGATGAGCCATACCCTTTTCAAGGAAAAAGTAAAACCGGAGGTTGAAAAAGAAAAAGTTCTTTTGTTAATGGTAGAT
Organism: Chryseobacterium sp. KBW03; assembly: GCF_003852415.1. NCBI lineage: Bacteria > Pseudomonadati > Bacteroidota > Flavobacteriia > Flavobacteriales > Weeksellaceae > Chryseobacterium > Chryseobacterium sp. KBW03. The sequence goes on from NZ_QAJO01000005.1 coordinate 723,779, forward strand.
AACCTTCGCTATGACCAGTGGAAAGTTATTGAGCCTTTGTTTACAAAATACTACAATAAAATATCGGAAGACTATTACTACAGCATCCTTCCTACGGCTACACAATATGCAAGAAACTCTTTCTTTGCGGGACTAATGCCGTCTGAGATTGAGAAACGTTTCCCTGATAAATGGTTTAACGATAATGAAGAAGGAAACAAAAATGAATTCGAGCGTGATTTTCTGGAAGATCAGATGAAGAGAATAGGTCTGGGGTCAAAATCTATGAAGTATCTTAAAGTACTGAATGCAGATTTTGAAAGAAAGATCTATGATGATTTCAATCAGCATAAAAATAATGACCTTTTGGTGATCGTCTATAACTTTATCGATATTCTTTCGCACGCGAAAACAGACAACCATATCGTAGATCAGCTGATCCGTGATGATAAAACATTCCGTTCTCTTACCTTCAACTGGTTTGAAAACTCTTCACTTTTGAAGATCATCAAAACAGCGGCAGAAAATGGATACAAACTGGCGATCACTACAGACCACGGAACCATCTATGTGAAAAAGCCAAGTAAAGTGGTGGGTGATAGAGAAACATCTACCAATATCAGATATAAAACAGGTAAAAGTTTGACCTATGATGACAGTGATGTATGGGCAATTACCAATCCTGAAAAACTTTTCCTACCAAAAGGAAACTTAAGCTCAAAATATATTTTCGCTAAGAACAATATATTCCTGGCTTATCCTAAGAATTACAATCACTTTGTTAATTACTATAAAGAAACTTACCAACATGGTGGAATTTCACTCGAAGAGTGTATCATTCCTATCAGTATTTTAGAACCCAAGTAGTTTTTTTCATAGTTTATTTAATTTTGGGTTTAAAGCGGAAAAAATCGAATGATTTTTTCCGCTTTCTTTTTAAGGCACTCATTTTGCATACTGAAAGACATCCATAAATAAATATAAACTTATGAAAAAACACATTTTTATCACGGCAGCATTAGCCGCATTATTTTTGACTTCATGTAATAAAGAAAAGAAAGCAACAGATTCTGCACCGGCTTCTGTAGACAGCATTGCATCAAAGCCATCTGATTCAGCAGCAGTTTCCGGTACTCAAGATGAAATTGTAAAAAGTACATCAAAAGACAGTAGTGGAAAAACCTTGGAAATGACTTTCAATAACACTAAAAATACTGCTACAGTAGTCTTTAACAAAGAAACGATTGAATTACAGGGACAAAAGCCTGCATCTGGGATCTGGTATAAAAATGACCATTATGAGCTTAGAGGAAAAGGTGAAGAAATTGAGTTGACAAAAGACGGTAAAACAGTTTTTAAAAAATAAAATCTCTTACTAAAAAGATAAAAGTCGGTTTTGAAATTCAAACCCGGCTTTTTTATTTCCTTACATTTGAAAAAAATTACACTTGTTTATGAGATTAATCACCTACAATGTCAATGGAATCAGAGCCGCTTTTACGAAGGATTTTTTGGGCTGGCTGAAGAGTGCCGATCCGGATATTATCTGCATTCAGGAGAGTAAGGCCGGAAATGACCAGATAGATATTGAAAGTCTTGAAAAATTAGGATATCACAGTTATTGGCACTCCGCAGTAAGAAAAGGCTACAGCGGGGTCGGAATTGCCTCAAAAATCAAACCCAATCATGTAGAATATGGCTGCGGTATAGAAAGCTACGATAATGAAGGAAGAATCATCCGTGCGGATTTTGACGGGTTTTCTGCTATTTCTGTATATGTTCCTTCTGCGTCTAATATTGAGAGACTGGATTTTAAAATGCAGTTCTGCCATGATTTCCTGGAGTATATCAAAAATTTAAAGAAAGAAATTCCTAATCTGATTATATCCGGTGATTTTAATATTTGCCACGAAGCCATCGATATTCACAATCCTGATGGCTTAAAGAATGTTTCAGGATTTCTTCCTATGGAAAGAGAATGGATGACCAATTTTATGAATGAATGTGAACTGATAGACAGTTTCAGATTTTTCAATAATGATCCTGACAATTATACATGGTGGAGCTACAGACAAAATTCAAGGGCTAGAAACAAAGGCTGGAGACTGGATTATAATTTCACTTCCTATAGTTTAAAAGATAAGCTCAGCAGAGCTGTTATTTTAAAGGAAGCGGTACATTCTGATCATTGTCCTGCTTTATTGGAATTGGATGTATAATAAACGAGATATTGATCCATACAAAAAGCCAGCTGAATCAGCTGGCTTTTTTTAATTTAAATCATAAAATTAATCGACAATTTCATATTCGACCGGAATTGTACCATGACTGATATCTCCAATCTCATCGAACGCAGCTTTAGACATATCTAAAGATCTTGATGAATGGTAAGGTCCTCTATCATTAATTCTCACTATTACCTCTTTACCATTTTTAAGGTTCGTAACCTTAACGTTTGTTCCAAATGGAAGCGTTCTGTTTGCTGCAGTAAACTTTGAGTTATCAAAGATTTCTCCGCTAGCAGTTTTTCTACCGTTAAATTTATCGTGGTAGTACGATGCATAACTTGTTTTTTTCGCATCTAAGGCATTACTCGTAAAAGAATAAACACCTAAGGTTGAAATCATCATTATGATTACGAGAATGAATCTTTTCATCATTTTGAACTTTTATTGGTTTTTGACAGAGCAAAAGTATCAGGAATCTTTATAAAACCCTACTTCATATGTTAAAAACAGTTAACAAAACATTAAATAAATGTTAAGTAGTCTTGTAAGCTCCTATGAATAGGGGTTTTAGATCACATTGTTAAAAAGTGTTAAAAAAACACTTAAAAAGTTAACATAATTAACTAATTTCTGCATAATTTAAAATTCAATATTTTAAAATAAATTGAAAATCAATACATTAATAAAAACAACAATGTTAAGGATTGATTAGAAAAACCAATCATAAAAAATAAATATCTTAAAATCAGATTTCAAAAAAACAGTCTGATAGAAGACTCTCAACCCTATAAAGCCTCATTTCTGAACTCATTTTTAACACCTTTATACTTTGTTAAAATTGATAGACTAAGCAATTATTCAACAAATATTTTATTTCAGTCGTTCAAAAGGATGAATTAATAATGATTTATTACCCGAAGAAATAAATGAACGTAAGTCTCTTAAAAGTAAAAAACCAATGATTTCTCATTGGTTTTTTTATCTGTACCTAAATAAATTATTATTTAGTATATTCTACAACATAGTCATAGTTACCGTTAGGGTAGACTACAGACATACTTGGAGAACCTGTAATAAAGTTTCCATTAGTTTTATCATAAGAATACACACTGTTAGCATAAACATTGTTTGTTCCTGTCTGATAAATAGTAATTCTATATAAGCTTCCTGTAGGAGGAATAATTACTGCATTAGTATAACTAGTAGGAGCTGTTGATCCATTTACTGCAAAAGATCCTTTAATAGCATAGATCTGAGCGTTATTTACTAATCTGTTTGTTACAGTTTCTGTCGTCAGAATGTTTTCTTTTGCGGTTACAGCAGTTACAGGTTTCCATGTACCTCCGTTAAGAGTACCAGATTTATTTTCATAAAACCAGTATCCTTGTGTAAGTGTACCTTGAGTAGAACCTACACCTGCAACACCACTTGCAGCAGTATTATAAACAATTAATCCGTCAAAAAAAGTAGGATAGTTATTTGGAATACCAGTTGTAGAAGTAAAACCAAACGCTGTAAATGTCGTTAGGTCTGTTCTAGGGAACAATAATCCTTTACCAATATTACTACTATTATTTACCGTAATATTTGAAGATGCATCAATAAAAGCAGAGCTATTAGCAGCTGCTGAGTTTGCATTTGAGTTTACAATTCTTACTTGTGCATAAGAGAAACTTACACCAGCTGTTATTAGTATAACAGCTAAAAATTTATTTGTCAATTTTTTCATAACCTGAATTTTTAAATGTTATATAATAATTAGAATCCTGATAAATAAGACCAAGAACCAGCTCCAGTGCCTCCCAGATAGATAAGTATAGCAGCATCAGCAGGTTGAATAACTGTATGAGATGTCTCACGAGGAGCAGGTATTATGTCTAAACTATTACCTCCTCTATTTGAAATGTACACTCTTTTTCCAATAGGAATACCTGAAGTAGGCAAAGTTACATTAAAGCCTGCACTAGTAATATTAAAAAGAATAATATCATCAGTAGCAGATGCAACATAACTTGTAGTTTGTTCAGTTGTAACGTTTAAAGCAGGATTAGCAACAGCTCCTCCACCTAAAGTTTTCCATGTAGAAGATGGAGCATCATAATAATAGAATCCTACAGCTGTAACATTTGTTGTTTTAGCAGTTGCAATACCATCTATAGTTGTAACAAATGCTAAAGCACCATTTTGGTCAGCTATATAAACTGCATCTTTTGCATATAACTGAGCTCTTGTCATACGAGGGACTAATAAGGCATCAGGTCTAGTGTTATCCGTAATATTTGCTGCTACGTCTAGAGTTGCGGCAGGAGTGGTCGTGTTAATCCCCACTCTACCTGTAGTCTGAGCCTTAGAAAAAGCCGAAAGGCCAACAAGCATAATTGCTGTTAATAAATTTTTTTTCATAAGTTTTTAAAGATTTTTAATTACATATTTTTTTCATCAATATTTTCAAAAGGGACATCCATCCCAACTTGTGAATATTATCTTTAAGCTAACTTCGATAATTTAACTATTTTGATTGAATCTTAACCCAGTTTCCAATAATTAACTTATTGAAGCATATTTTAAAAACATTGCTTATTGCGCAAATTTAAGACATAATTTTCTAATTTAAAACACTTTACAAATGAAAATTAAAAAATCTCAAACCCAAAAAACAATAAACAGCTAATAATCAAATATATAACAATATTCTGAATGAAGATATTTGTGTTAAATTTTATTAATACCTCAATTTTAATATCTCTATTTTTTTCCTGATTAGTAGGTGTTTAGCTACACCAATTCTCCATATAAATCAAATTCTTCGGCTGAAGTAATTTTGACCTCTGCAAATTCACCTATAGAAATATAGGTATCTTCAGCAGAAACCATAACTGTATTGTCTACATCTGGGGAATCATACTCTGTTCTTCCGATAAAATAATTGCCTTCTTTACGGTCAAAAATACATCTGAATATTTCACCTACTTTTTCCTGGTTCTTTTCCCATGAAATCTGAGACTGCAGCTCCATAATTTCCTCTACTCTTGCTTCTTTAACTTCCTGTGGAATATCATCCTCCAATACATGGGCCGTCGTATTTTCTTCATGAGAATAAGTAAAGCAGCCTAATCTGTCGAACTTCTGCTCTCTTACCCAGTCTTTAAGCTCCTGGAATCTTTCTTGTGTTTCACCAGGATACCCAACGATAAGTGTTGTTCTGATAGCCATATCGGGAACTTTCTCTCTGAATTTTCCTAAAAGAGCATCAGTTTTCTCATGCGTAGTTCCTCTCTTCATCGATTTCAACAAATCTGAATTGATATGCTGAAGAGGAATATCTATATAATTGCAAACTTTAGGTTCTTCACGGATAATATCCAGAACATCTTCCGGGAAGCCGCTTGGGAAAGCATAATGAAGACGAATCCACTCTACTCCTTCTACTTTTACCAACTCTTTTAAAAGGTCACCCAAAGCTCTTTTTTTATACAGATCCAAACCATAATAGGTAAGATCCTGTGCAATAAGAATTAATTCCTTTGTTCCTTTTTTGGCCAGTTTCTGAGCTTCCAAAACGAGTTTTTCGATAGGAGTTGAAATATGTCCTCCTCTCATCAATGGGATCGCACAGAAAGAACATGGTCTGTCGCAACCTTCCGAGATTTTAAGGTACGCATAATGTTTGGGAGTCGTTGTCAATCTTTCTCCTACCAGCTCATGTTTGTAATCTGCTCCAAGATGTTTTAACAGCATTGGAAGATCTCTTGTTCCAAAATACTGATCTACATCCGGAATTTCTTTTATCAAATCTGGTTTATATCTTTCTGACAAACATCCTGTAACGAATACTTTTTCAACCTCACCTCTATTTTTAGCTTCTACATAATCAAGAATGGTGTTGATAGATTCTTCTTTAGCATTATCTATAAATCCGCAGGTATTGATGACTACAATGTCGCCACGGTCTTCGTGAACCACTTCTTTGCCGTTGGCTTTAAGCTGGCTCATTAATACTTCAGAATCATATACATTCTTGGAACATCCAAGAGTGACTACATTGATTTTCTTCTTCCCTACAGATTTTGTACGCATCGTTTTGATTTTGAGTGTGCAAAGATACGAAATATTGAAGAGTTAAGAATTAAAAAATGAAAACCACTTTAAAAAAGTGGTTTTCAGGGGGTATACTTTAAAAGTTTTTTTCTTTAAATCCGGGTGCATTCTGATCCTTCTCCGAAAGTACAGTGTCTTTTTCATCAATTTTCCAATCGATATTAAGATCTTCATCATTGAATTTTACGCTGCCTTCCGATTCTTTGTTATAAAAGTTATCGCATTTATAGGAAAATACGGCATGGGTACTTAGCACTGAAAACCCGTGTCCAAAGCCCCTCGGTACATAAAGCTGTAATCTATTCTCAGCAGTAAGCTCCACTCCGAACCATTTTCCGAATGTAGGAGAATCTTCTCTAAGATCTACCGCCACATCCCATACACTTCCCTCAAGACAGGAAACCAGTTTTGCCTGAGCATGTTCTCCTTTCTGCAGATGCAGTCCTCTCAAAACGCCATAAGAAGATTTCGAAATATTATCCTGTACAAAGTGACCATTCATTCCTGTCAATTCTTCGAATTTTTTTTCGTTGAACTTTTCAAAAAAATAGCCTCTCTCATCTTCAAATACAGTAGGCTCTATGATATAGCAATCTTTAAGCGGGGTTTCTTTAATTTTCATAATCGTAAAAAAACTCTATTTCAATGTGGTTATTAATGCTTTAAACAAAATCTTTGCATCGTTTTTGAAAGACATATTTTCAAAATAATCAAGATTCATTTTTACTTTGTTCGGAAATAATATTTCATCATTATAGGTTAAAGGATCTTTCTGGTTTTTGAGAATATTTTCCTCATCTCTATATTTTATGCTTGCTTCACAAGTAAGTCCGGGTTTCAGTTCCAGTACTTTTCTATCTGTTCCGGCAAGTTTATCATAATATCCTTCGATATCAGGCCTGGGGCCAACAAAACTCATATCCCCTTTCAATATGTTAAACAATTGGGGAAATTCATCCAATTTAAATTTCCTAAGAGCCTGCCCGATTTTCGAACATGTTCTCTTATGTTCATGAATGGTTTTAAATTTAAAAATGGTAAAAGGTTTTCCATACTGCCCCACTCTGGTCTGAAAGAATATTCCATTGGAAGAGGTATCCAGACTTGTAATGATAAACAGCACGATCAGTACAGGCATAAGAAAAAGGGTCAATATTACCGCTAAAATAAAATCGAAAACCACTTTCCAATGTTTATACTGATTCATGAAATCCAATGCTATTAAATTCCGAAGTAAGTACGGATTATATTTTTTATTCTTATTCTGTCCTCGTCTGACAAGTTAGAGCCTGATGGAAGACACAATCCGTTATCAAAAAGTTTTTCGGAAACATTTCCACCGTAATAAGGAGCTTTTGCAAATACTGGCTGCAAATGCATTGGCTTCCAAAGCGGTCTTGATTCAATATTATCTTCTAAAAGCGCAAGTCTCAAATCTTCTCTGTTTTTACCTGTAATTTTCGGATCAATAATTACTGCTGATAACCAGTGATTGGAATAGAAATCATTCCCAGGTTCTGAAAATACAGTCACTCCATCGATTCCTTTAAATACTTCAAGATAGAAATCATGCATCGCTCTTCGGGCTGCCACTCTGTCTTTAAGCACTTCCATTTGTCCTCTTCCTATCCCTGCTACAATATTACTCATTCTGTAATTGAAGCCAATCTGTGAGTGTTGATAGTGAGGTGCATTGTCTCTTGCCTGCGTAGAAAGAAAAACAGTTTTATCTTTATCTTCCTGAGTGTGGCAAACCAAAGCCCCACCTCCAGAAGTCGTAATAATTTTATTTCCATTAAAACTTAAAATTCCAAAACGACCGAATGTTCCGCAAGCTTTACCTTTGTAAGTAGAACCAAGAGCTTCTGCAGCATCTTCGATAACAGGAATCTGGAATTGCTTAGCAATAGCGATAATTTCGTCCATTTTTGCAGGCATACCATACAAATGAACGACAATAATAGCTTTAGGTCTTGTTCCTTTTAGAATTCTGTTTTCAATAGCTTCATTTAAAGCTTTTGGGCACATATTCCAGGTATCCGGCTCACTGTCTACAAAAACAGGAGTTGCTCCACAATACGCAATAGGATTGGCTGAAGCTGAGAAAGTCATTGACTGGCAGATGACCTCGTCACCATGCTCTACTCCACATTCAATAAGAGAAAGGTGCAATGCTGCAGTACCAGCAGAAAGGGCTGCTACTTTTGTGTTTTCACCTAAAAACTGTTCCAGATCATTTTCAAATCCGTCCACGTTAGGTCCTAATGGGGCTACCCAGTTTTTTTCAAATGCTTCGTTGATGTATTTTAATTCGTTGCCTCCCATATGTGGAGAAGACAACCAGATTTTAGTATCCATATTTTGTATTAGTCATTAACTTATTTAAATAATATTTTTCTTTATAATCCTGCCTGGATTTCCTACCACTACAGAATAATCTGGAATATCATGAATAATTACCGCTCCTGCCCCAATCATACACCATTTTCCTATTTTGATTCCTTGTATTACTGCAGCTCCAATTCCTATATGACTTCCTTCTCCCACCGCAACATTTCCAGCAAGTGCTACATTGGGTGAAATATGAACAAAGTCTTCAACTATACAATCATGGTCTACAGAAGCATTTGTATTGATAATACAGTGCTTTCCAATAATGGTATCCGCATTGATTACGACTCCCCCCATTATCACTGTACCTGGTTTAATTTTTATAGAATTCGAAATTATTGCTTTGGGATGAATTAAAGAAATAAAATTGACATTGTTTAGCTCTTCGGCTATCTTCTTTCTTATTTGATTATTTCCGATGGAAATAGCTACTTTATTTATCTCCTCTGAAATTTTATTGATTACTGGTAAACCATAACATTCTCTTTTACTGATATCCTGATCAATAAAAGCTATAATTTCGATTCCAGCAGCTGCAGCAATGTCAGCTACTACTTTCCCATGTCCGCTTGCTCCAAATAAATGCATTATTTTTTCATTCCTTTAAAAGGTTCTATAGTAGCATGTCCATCTGCTGAGATTCCTTCTCTTATAAAAACCTTCTTAATAGTAAGAGATATAATTTTCAGATCCAGACCTATTGATAGATGATCTATATACCAAACATCTAAATTAAACTTTTCTTCCCAGGAAATAGCATTTCTCCCGTTTACTTGTGCCCATCCGGTAATTCCCGGCCTTACTTCATGTCTTCTCGCCTGATTGTCATCATAAAGTGGCAGATACTGAATCAATAAAGGTCTTGGTCCAATAAGAGACATATCTCCCTTGAGTACGTTAATTAATTGTGGAATTTCATCAAGAGAAGTTTTCCGGACAAATGCTCCTACAGGAGTTAATCTTTCAGCATCTGATAAAAGGTTTCCGTTAGAATCCTTTTTATCATTCATGGTTTTAAACTTTATAATTTTAAATATCTTTCCGCTTTTTCCAGGTCTTCGCTGAAAGAAAAAAGGCTTGCCATTATTGGAAAGAAACAATCCAACTGTCACAATAAGGAAAATTGGAAACAGTAAAGTAATTCCTATTAGAGAAAATATAAAATCAAAAATTCTCTTTAAATAATTTTTATACATTTTTAAAAGTTAGGTATATCAATCAGTATGTCTCTTATAAACATAAATTTAAATTTCTTGTGCCCTTACTGTATAACTAATACCAATAATCATTGAACTAAAATACAAAAATTCCGGTATATTGAAAAGATTACAAGAGGTCTGTACTAGAGTAAAATATTGCAAAAATAAAGCAAAGATCAGTTTATAGTATATATTCCCTTTTTGAATGTTCCAAAACAAGGCCATATTTTTCACTACGGGCCAAAATTTCAAAAAATAAATAATGAATCCCAAAATACCTGTAGCCATTAACAGTTCTAAGAAAATATTGTGGGGATGTACACCATTCTCAAACAATACTCTTCCTCCAAAAAAGCGATTTGAATTAAAGATTTCAACTGCTCTGGTAAACAATGGCCCCCTGCTTGATGTATCACCATGAGCTATCCATTTATACATTCTGTTAAAGCTGGTAATTTGTCCGTTCCCATATTGTTCATGAAAAACAACCAGACCTATAAAAAGTATAGCCAAAAAGAAAGCATACAAAAGATATTTCTTCTTTCCTTTTAAAATAATCATGTAAAAAGAACAGACAGTAATAGCTACTAAAGGACTTCTTGCCATAGATTGAATCACATTAAAAAGGCCTAAAAAAAGACAAAAAAACAGAAAGTATGACTTATAATCTTCTCTGCAAAATAACAGTAAAAATAATGATATGATAAATAGTGAGGCTCCTATATGGCCGTACATAATATAGTATGTACTAAAAATATGATCTAATTTTATATAGCCATATATATAATTTATGACGAGAAGCCCGCAGAGAACAATAACACAATATTTTGCTATATTCTTAAGATCTATTTTATTATAATTGATACATAGTAATGCAAAACTAGGTAAAAGAACAATAAACAAAATCCTGAGAATGTACTCATTCTTGGACAGTACTATTTCCTCATCAAATGGATAATGATTAAATGAAAATATAAGTTTCACCAAATAATAAACCCAAAATACAATAAGGCTTATCATCGAAATATTTTTAAAGCTAACTATTTTCCTTTCTTTATATATTACTAATAAGGAAAGAACAATAATAAAAACTCTGTAAGGTATAGAAAAGTATTTACTATTTACTTCAAGTGGTTTAGCTAAAGAAATAATAATAAGGTTTCCCACAATCACAGATAATAGGAGCAATTTATTAATGAAGTTATTATTAACAGTAATCTTCATACCAAAGAGTCATATTGTACTTTTGCAATATAACACTATTATTTTTTTTGTTTTTGAGATTCTAATATAATGGTATCCAAATATTGTTTTCCCAATGATGCATAGGTTCTGTTTTCAAAGATCCATTTTCTACCTTTATTTCCTATCCCGGTTCTTTCTTCTGAGCTCATTTGGGCATAATGTATGATTGCATCCATAATATCTTTTGCAGAAGTACTCTTGATAAATTTGCCACAATCTGCTTCATTAATCATGGAGGGATATCCTGTATATGATGCAATAATTGGTTTTGCTGCCAGCATATACTCTACTACTTTATTCATAGACTGCCCATAATCCCATACTTTTGAATCTTGTGTGGATAAATATAGAATATCACAAACCTGAAGGAAAAATTTAACTTCATTTTGTTGAATTCTCTGTAAAAATGTTACATTCGAACAATCTTTTAGCTGTTCTTCATAAGATGCTCTAAGATCTCCGCTTCCCACGAGTACGAAATGTATACGATTATCATCTTTCATCAGTTGTATAGCCTCAATAAAAGGCTCCAACGCGTTAGTAACTCCCATACTACCTGCATATCCAACTATTACTTTATCGGAAGGCACAAGATCTAAAAACGGATTTTTTTCTTTTAAATAATCTTCGGAATAATTTTCAGGATCAAATCCTAACGGAGCACAGATAAAAGGTTTTTTATATCCTAATATTTCTTCCACATGCAAATCCAGCCTTGGCATCGTACCCGAGATTAAATCAGCTTTTTTATATCCAAATTTTTCTACAAATCCTATTAATAAAACAAGAGGATGCCATTTAGAGAACCCTCCTTCTTCAGTCATTGTTAAAGGCCAGATATCACGAATGTCAAAAACTAAAAAGCTTCCGAATTTCTTCTTCAAATAATATCCATAAATAATCGTAAAAATTGAAAGTGACGAAATTACAACCACATCAGGCTTTGCCATATTGGAAAGCTTCATTGAAAAAAGTTTTCTTTCGAAATCAAACCAAGACAAAATTCTGTCTATAGAGGCTGTTTTGATATATTTCTTTGTTTTGATCCATCTTATTGCGACTCCATCCTGTTCCTCATCATTATAAGTTTTATCCGTTTCGGGACAATTTGTAAAATGATTTGCATCTGATGTTACTAATAAAGCTTTATTACCCAATCTTTTAAATTCTCTTGCCAGATAAAATAAGCGTGATGGAACTTTGGCATATTGAGGGGGTGAAGCATATTTTGAAATTAACCAGATATTCATTAGTGTTTAAATGTTTATTTTAAATTTACAATTTCTTGAAAATACCCTTTATTTTCGTTGATATAAGGGTTGTGATTAGAGTAATAAGAAAATTTAGAAGAAATCCTTTCATACATTACATTAACTTCATTCGTATTCAGCATTTTCCACCATCCATAGAAAATATGGGCATAATCCTCAGATGGCAATAATCCTGTTTTTCCTTCTTTAAGGTTACTTCTAAAATTGCTATTATTTCCATCAACAAAATTATTGAAAGTATAAATTCCGTCTTTAGGATTATACGCTGCAATATTATTCAATAGTTGTTTTGAAAGCAATGTATTAAGTTTTACTAAATATTTAAGTTTTGTATTATCAGATTGAAATGCTAATTTCATAAGGTTCAGATAAGCCGGCATTCTTGAAAAGTGGGAGGCATCCCAATTGACGCTTTGACCTTTCTTAAGGGCTACATCTTGAAAATTCGGATGATCTTTCCAAACGTTTGGCTGTAAATACCATACATTATCTTTAAATACTACTTTTTTCTGCATTACCTCATAAAAGAGATTTCTAATGTTTACAAAATCCTGGGTTGTAGTAAGTGATGCTTCTTTTTCTATAAGTGAAAGACTAATGCCTGTTCCCATCAGATAGAACTCAAGGTCAGTAAATGCATTATAATAGCTCATATCTCCATTATATTCACCAGTCAGTAAATACTGTACCCTTTGCTTTACTCCATAGAATTTTTTTGATTCTGCATCCCAGATATTTGCATAGGTATTGTTCCAATAGTTTAATACTTCATTTTTGATGAGATTAAACATTTTTGTCTTTTCCGCATTGCCACGTATTCCACTTCTTCTCAAATATTCAGAGACCGTAAAATAGAAAGTTCTTTTACTTAAATCATCTACATCTGATCTATTTTTTATAGTAAGCAGTGTTTTATAAGTAAAAAGCATCTGCAATCTTTTTATTACTTCCTGATTATTAACATCGTAAGCATATTGTATTGGAATATATAAAAAGGCAGCACAGTCATAGGGGGCATTTGGCCAATTCGCCATTTTTGTCTCAGAAGCAAAAATATCATCATAATGATTGATCAGATTAATGATTTCTGGAGTTGCCAGATTTTGTTGTCTGAAGACAGGCTCCCCTAATATCAAAGGTGTTTTGCTTACAGATGCTTGTACCACCGAGCAAATGCCGATGGTACAAAACAAACAAATAAGAATAAACCTTAGTTTATAAATTATTAATTTTCTCATCTATAAATAGATATTTTTTCAGTTACCAATTATTGTTTATACAATTTTGGAATACTATTAACTATTTTTATAACACGTTCAAAATCCAGTCCTAAAGTGTCTAAATACCATCTTATATTTTGGTAACGAGGCGTATTTTCTATTCCAACAAGCTCTAAAGCTCTTTCTCTGGTAATTTGCCCCTCTCTGATTTGATTACTTCTAAAAGTATCATGCTCTGTAAAACCTGCTACCGTATAGTATACATAATTATAAAATGCAGCAGTACCATCACCAATTCTCCATGTGGTAGTAGTATCTATAGCTTTTTCCCAGTCGTAACCATTTAAAAGGGTATCATCTACCTGCTCTTCATCCCATCTCCAATAATCGAAAATATGGTAATAATCCTGCTTTTCAGTAAAACTACGATAGTATTCTCCTGAAAGGGTGTCCCAAAGTGAGCTATTGAAATATCCAGGGCTCTGCATCATTGCTCTGAATCTTTTAGAGTGATATCTCAGCTGCTTCATAGCACCATGGCTATATACTCTTTTTTCTTCAAAATCGGGTTCAATATCCAGGAATCCTGTCTTAAAGTGAGTTACTTCCAATGGATTTACTCCCCAAAGGTTAAGATTGATTCCCGTTTGCTTTTTGATATCTTCTACATATCTGAAGAAGTGCTTATCCCCTGCCGTAAGCATTGCCATCATTCCCAGGTGAGGTGATTTCAGCCATGCTTCAAGGTTCATTCTGATATTCTTTCTTTTCAATGAAATATCTGCAGCAACAATAATATTTTCTACTCCAAGGTCTGCACACATACGGCTGATATTTCTTCTCCCCAGATCTGTTACCATTCCCCAATCATAGGTATAAGTAACAGGTTTCATTTCCAGTTCTTTTACAATAAGGTGAAGTCCGTAACAGCTATCTCTACCTCCAGAAAAAGGAACAATACAGTCTAATTCTTTTCCTTTTCTTCTGTAGGGCTCAACCAGTTTAAATAATTCTTCTTTCGGTTTTGGATTATTTCTTGGTTTGTAGCTCTTACAATAATTACATACACCTGCTTCATCAAATTTTATAAAAGGCATCGTTTCCGGAAGTATACATTTAGTACATCTTTTGATGTCTATTTTTTTGTATTCCAGTAAACCTTCTTCGATTGTATTAAATTTAAATTCAGGAATTAAATTTTCTACTCTACTTTTTTCGTCTACAATTTCTAATTGTTCATCTGAAGCAGGAATATCAAGAATTAAAGCTTCATCTTTGATTTGGCTGATGTTTTCACATCCAATAATTTTAAGACCATAATTTTCTGACGCAAAATATGTCTTACCTTCATTATACCCTACATACAAACTACCATTATTAGAGAAAAGAAGAATCTTTCCTTTTTCCGGCAATACAAGAGCACATGCAATAACTCCTCTACATAAAGAAAGTATCTCATGAGGAAGGTCTTCAATTTTGCCTCCTTTACTCAAGAATTCTTCTGCAATGGCTACGATGGCTTCAGAGTCAATATTCAGTTGTCTGCTTACTGATAATTTATTCCAAATTTCATCTTCATTTACAATAATACCATTGTGTATAGCACATATATTTCCTCTAATTACGGGCTGGTTATCTCCCAGACCATTAGTAATCAACCTGCTATGACCTAATACAATATGATTATCATAAGGTTTTACTTTGTTTAATAATTTCTCAATACTATAATCTGCTCTGTTTACTTTATAGTGATTGTTTTGATAATAAATCAAACCACTGGAATCAACACCTCTTTGTTCTGAATGTTTTACCAGGATTTGAAACTTCTGTTTATTTATACTCGTCTTAGATACGACCCCAAAAATTCCACACATTTTGTTTTATTTTTTGTTTTTTATTTTTAATATCTCGTTATACATTTTTATTAATTCAGTCTCCTGAAAGTTCCAACTAAGTGGATAAAGATCTTTTTTGTCTCTGTTGCTTAGGTCTAAATATTCAATATCTTTTACAATTTCAAATAAGTTTTCAGCATGTAAGGCACTACATTTTCCTAAATTATATTTTTCCACAACATTTTCGATATCTGGGAAATTTGATGCTAAAATATATAATTCTGAAAAAGCATATTCAAATAATTTATTGGGCAGGCAATAATAATCACTTAGTGAGACAGCTTCTATCAGGCAGAGCCCTACATCTGCAGACCTAGATACATCTACTACCTGATGATGAGGAACAGCCGGATGATAATGAATATTAGCATTATTAGCTGCTGCTTTTTTTATTTCATCAACATATTCACCATATCCAATAAAGACTATATGGGAATCTACTTCTTTTCTTTGGAAAACATCCAAATACAAATTTACTCCTCTTCCTTCTTCACTTATTATTCCAAGGTATAAAAATATTTTTTTGCCTTCTGGAATATTAAATTTTTCTCTGAGATAATTACTTTGATTGTGTTCCTTCTGAGAAGCATCAAGTAAAGGAGAATTTAATATCAATACACTTTTCTTTTTTCCTAAATGCTTATCATACCAATCAATGATTGAAGGACTTACACTTATCAGAACATCAATATGCTTCCACAACATTTTTTCAATGAAAAGTGTGTATTTTGAAAGTATTTTTGATTGACCTGCTTTATCTGATTCAAGTTCATGTGCATCATAGATCAGTTTTGCCCCGCTAAATAATTTGATGGCTTTTGCAATAGGCAGATACAATGTATCATGACAGTGGATAACATCAGGTTTATATTTAATACCGGGGATAACCATTCTCATAAATGCCTCTATCAGATTGACAAAATATCTAATAGGCCTTGGCAAAAATTTTAGATTTTTTGTAGCAATATTGAATGTCCTAATAAAAGGAATATTCTCAGTTTCATATTTATGTCCTTCAGAATCATCAATTCCATAGGCTACCAAGGTGGTATCCTCAATCTTTTTGACAGCTTTCAATTCTTTTAAAATTCGGCTGTCATAACGGATATCTGTAGGAGAAATATGTAAGATTTTCTTATTCATTATTTTTTTTATATCTAGGCATTAAATAAAGTAAAAAGCAGACGGCTAAAAATCCTCCTGAAATAAGTGCTGTAAAAAAGGCACCATTGATAAACAGGAGTCCAAAAGAAAAACTAGAAATCAAATATATTCTTGCATCTAATTTAAAGCTTGACATATCAAATACTCTTAGGAAAAAAGCTCTTACAACTGGAAACACCAATAAAGATGCCCATCCAAATTGTGCATAGTCACTTCCAATCAAACCTGTATTGGAAGACATATCCGGGTCGTTAAAATAAGTCGCTGCTATTATATAAGGAGAATTATTTTTATGGTTTACAGTGCTTTCAAACCAGTGTCCAAAATGCTCTCTGAGGTAAAGTAATTCGTGTGTTGAAAAATAATCATAATGAAAATATGCCAATAATGTAGGGGTAAAAAAGGTTCGTGAATAAAGACCGGCAATACTAATCTGAACCGTTTCACTCCCAAATTCAATAAAAAATATCAAAATAAGATTGAGTCCAATAAATACATGCAGAAGGTACTTGTCATATTCTTTTCTATAAAAAAAATAAATAAGTATGGTCATTATAAGCAATACGAAATCTGTTTTATGAGCACCAAAAGAATACATCATTAATCCAAAGAAGAAAAACAAACAACTCAGAAAAACATTTTTCTGTAATAAATAATACATAAAGGAAATCGTAATAAACATACTCGCTATTGGTCTCAAGTAATTTATAAACGAGGGCATATTAAATTCACTAACTTTTGCACGTATTTCATATACTTCTTCAAAATCAAATTTAATATTGAACCCATTATATATTACTGAAAAAACCAGCATAAGAAGCACAACCGTGTACAGTAAAATTTTAAACAAAATCATTGATTGAGAATTATCAAAAATTTTATAATATTTCACATTTTTATATCTTATATAACAGAAAAAGAAGATAATACAATATAAAACACTGTATATAAAGAAGTCTACATTATCGGTGTGTATACAAAATGTCAAATTTGGCAGAAAGTATAATAAAAACATTACCATTAAAATTAAACTGGCAGGAGTATTTTTTTCTAAAATTTTCTTAAAAAAATAAGCATACAAAGCTAAAACAACATAAGAAAGGCTGTTTATTGTATGATTAAACTCATTTACATACCCAAGATATCCATAATGTTTAGATATTGAATTAAGATAAATATAGTCTAAGGATAACTTATATATAATAAAGAATATTAATAATTTAAAATACTTCATATTAAAAAAATCAAGATTTATTAAATAATAAAGAAAGTAATAAATATCTAAACAGAATTACTCCCACATAAATCCATATAAAGAAGTCTATTGTAGAACTCTTTCCTAGAAAAAATGAACCAACCAAAACTAAAGTAGTAATTACCTCCCAAACGAGAAAAATTTTATTTTTTCTTTTAACCAATACCCCACTTGAATAATGAGAAAAAGATGCGGAAATAATAGTAGTAAAAATTATTATTTTACTCATGTCAAATGCTTTTCTCCACTTATTAATATCAAAAAACAGTGAGAAGAAATATTCCCCAAAAATTAAATATATTACAGCAAATAATAGAGATGCCAAAAATAATAACCCAACATAAGTATTCATCTTCTTATCGAGTTTAGCTCTATTGGTTTCTGACAAATCCTTGTAGATTAGACCATTTAAACTTTCTGATATTAAGCTTAATGGTTTATTTACAATTTTAGAGGCTAAGAAGTAATTTCCTAAAATAGCTGCTCCAAAATACTGTTTAATAAAGAAACTAGGTAGCTCAGCATTTAAAGTATTAATAAAGTAAGCCGGCATTTGATGCAATGGAAAAGACTTATATCTTATGATAATTTCATAAAACTCACTATAAACAAAATGTTTTCTTTGTATTTTAAGATAAAACATGATGAATATAGTCGCCAAAAAATTAGGTATCACATAAGATGATATCAAAACCCAATACGATAATTTTACGTAATAACCAGAAAGTATAATGACAACTGCAAATATAGCGTTTAGTATCATTGATGTACTTACAACATTCAGCAAACCTTTTTTTATAAGAATATCTTTCGATGCACCATATAAAGATTGGCTAAATGCGACCACAGGTATGATTAAAAAATAGGAATCTATATCAAAAAATAGCGTTAAAATAAATATAACTAAAAAAGAAAATATTGATAATATAACACTTAAAAAAATAGAAACTGTATACAGCTGGTGATATTCTTCACTCTTTTCGGGTAACATAATCGCCTTGTTATAAGACAAAGTATAAAAATACCCTAGTGGAGCTGAAATTGATAAAATAAAAGATAAGACCCCAATTTCATAATCAGAATAAATCCTTCCAGTTAATGGAACTGCAATGAGTAATATTAATTGAGATAATATATTGCTACCTAAAAAAGATATTATTTTTGTTTTCATAAATTTAAATAATCCTTTTTAGTTCTTTTAAAAAGAGTTTTGTATACAATATAAATAAACAATTTAAAATTTCTGTTTACGTAAGCTTTCTTTAATTGAGATAAAAAAATGTCTAGAATTGAACTTTTCTTAAGAAATAAGGGAGCCATTGCACCATTTATTAGTGCTTCAGAGAATTTCATACCTTCTTTTTCATATCCTACCACCACATTTAATAGAGATTGAGGAATATGAGAATCGGAACTCCAGATTACAGGTTTTTTATATTTTAAAGCAAGCAGGTAAGATTTATAATTATTAATAACTGACGATCTGGCATTAAATACTTCTATAACATCAACAGCCTGAGCCAATTCTTCTATTTCAGAATGTCCATCATATGGATGAGGCAAAACCAATAAAGCATTTTGCTCTTTTGCATTTTTATAAAACTCATCCCATCTCATATCTGTAATTTCATGCTTTAAATTCAATGCAATAACATCTCCTCTACTGGTTTTGTATTCTGCAGCAGTAGGTACTTCTACATCCAGATTTTGCTCTTTCAATCTTTTCTGAAGCTCCAAACTACCGTTTATGGTCTCATGATCTGTTAAAACAACAAAATCAAGTTTTTTGTTTCTGATTACTTTAATTATATTTTCAATCGTATTCATTCCATCATAGGAATGTGTACTATGAAAATGAAAAATGCCCTTTTTCATTTTTATTTACTTGAGAAAATTTTCTTTATTGTCCACATTAATTTCACTGAATCAATGGAAAAGTTTTCAAACAAATTCGTATAAGAATCTTTCTGGAAGTATTCTTTCATTTTGTATAGCTTTCCTGTTTTAACCAAGCCCAAAAGATCTCCATCTAAAACCCAAAAGAATTTTTTCCCAACTTCATATTTTTTTTCAAGTTGTTCGTTTACGTCCTTTGAATAAGCATCCATCAAAGTTCTGCCAAAATTTAATCCTACTGCATAGGATAGATCTAATGACCCCCAAAATTTAGGGTTTAGTTCTATTAAATGATATTTTTGTTTGCTCTCATCATATTTATATTCAATCATTAATGGTCCTGACCAATTTAAATACTCGATAATTCTTTTAGATATATCAAACATTTTTTCGCAAAAAATAGACTTAGCAGCTGTACTGGATCCTCCTGTAATTGGTATTTCTCTGATACGTTCGTGCATATAGTAACTGATGATCTTGCCTTCTTTTGCGATACAAAAAAAACCTCTGCCTACTCCGGATACTCGTTCTTGCATTAGGAGCTTTACTCCCCCTGACAAGTATTTTTCTATTTCTCCGAATTCAGACTCCGAATTTAGTTTTACGTATATCGGGTCAAATTTAGCTAAACTTTCATTACTTGATTTAACAACACAATTTTTATCTTTACTGTATACTCTTAATTCGTCAAGATTTGAAAATAATTTGCATTCAGGATAATGTACATCTTGAAGAGAATTTAAAATGACCATTTTGTCTTTATTCAATGCTATTTCAAGACTTTCTTTGGTAGGTAACAAACACAATTCTCTATATTTTTCTGAACATATTGTTACCGCTTCGCTTCCTACAGGAATTATGAATTCAGGTTTAATTTTCTTAACGGATTCTTCTAAATCCCCAACAATATAATCCTTACAATAACCAAATCTTTTAGTAAAAAAAACGGTTTCTTTATCTGTAGCAAAAATCTGATGACTATTTTCTTTATACAGCTCTCGCTGTATCGCTATAGAGTTTTTATAATTAGCATCCGTTATCAAAATTCTCATACTTGTTTTGTATTATTCAAGGTTGAACAAAATTCGAGGATCTGACAGTATAATTGTTTTTGCTTTTCATTCTCAAATTCATCATTATGCCAAAGTAATGAAAACTTCCCTCCAACTTTATGGCACTGAAGAATCATTTTTTTTACGTAGTTAAGGGCTTTATCATCATCTATACTTATTTTAGAATAATCTAAAACACTTCCTTCCATTACAATTAAAGGTCTTATTTCTACATCCAAAATTGATTTATTATATATATCAAATGGTTTGTATGAAAAACATGTTCCACACCTAAAACCACCTGTTTCATAAAAAGTTAAAGTATTATCATATTTCTGCCCTACGTTAGAAAGCTGTCTTAACGTTTCAAGAAAGCTGATTCTTAAGTAGTGCATTCTACCCCCAATTTCTGTAGGAATATTGAGTTTAGACAATATATTTCTGAGCTTCGCCCACTCTGTTTTAATTTTGGATTTTGATGATGCACTATAACTGTAATGAATACCTACTTCATGTCCCCTATTGTCTATTTTTTTCATAAGGGTCTTTACAAAATCGGTATAGTTGTATCTAAAATCAAATTTGAAAGAGGAATTACCCGGAATAAAATAAAACTTACTGATTATATCATATTTCTCTGAAACATCCATAAGCCAATCAAATGTATTGGAAGTTTCATTCTCAAAAAAATCCTTTCTATTGGTTAGATAAGATATAGCCAGGTTTGGTCTTTTGACCAGATCTATAAGAAAAAGCGTAATAAATTTAATTTTTGGAACGCTAATATATCTCGAGATCTTATCTACATCATGACTCACTTCAAAAGAAAATTGGTTTTGTTTACAATCAATACCGGAGGCTAGAAGTATATTTCCAATAAAATAAATCCATTCATCAACGATGGGTCGCAAGTAGAGCTCATCATGAAATAAATGTGAGTTTTTCAACTCAAATCTGGAATGTTTATCTTCAGATATTACTCCATATTCCTCTAATCTATTGAGAGACCACACCATGTATGATATGAAGTCATAATTTATTGTAAAAATATGATCTTCCTTCCTGATAAACCAGTCTATTTCTGAAACTCCAAATAAAACTAAATTCTCGTTCGGAATGTCCAAGTCTATTATTTTTGAAATAGACTCTTTCGACACATAACTGGAGACATTTTTTTTACTGAAAAATGCCTCTCTCCCGTTATCTGTAAAATTAATAGTTACAAAATGGTCTTTCTTAGAAAAAGTCAAACAAAAATGATCCTTTGAAAATTCAACTTGGACATCTACATCGAATCTCTCTCTAAAAATGTTACCAACCCAATCTTGCAACAGATTATCTGAAAGTATGTCTAAGAAATAATTACTTGTTACCAAAACTTTTAAACTATTATGAAAATTTTCTACTTTTTATCGTATATCCTCTCGATGATATCTACCACTTTCAATCCTTCCAGAGCGTTCGTAGTAATCGTATTCCTACCTTTTAACACATCCACAACATTTTCAATAATATAATGGTGATTGGCTGCAGATCCTTTATAAGCACCGTAATCATTTCCAGGATTTGTTGGTGGCAGTACAGGCATTTCATAATCTTTCACATTACAAACCTCTACCTTATCCATATATTGTCCTCCAATTTTTACTGCTCCGTGTTCTGCAATGATTGTCATAGAGCTTTCAAGGTTCTGATTCCAAACTGAAGTAGAATAATTCAATGATCCCATTCCTCCGTCTACAAAATCAAAACTTACAAAACCTGAATCTTCAAAATCAGTAAGGTGTTCGTGGTTGAAATCTGCAAATTTTGCCTGAATATTAGTAATATCACCGAATAACCAATACATGATATCTATGAAGTGAGAAAACTGTGTAAATAGGGTTCCTCCATCCAATTCTTTCTTACCATGCCATGATTCCGGCTTATAATATCTGTCATCACGGTTCCAGTAGCAATTAAGCTGAACCATGTATATTTCTCCCAATTTTCCACTCTCTACCATTTCTTTTACCCATGCAGAAGGTGGAGAATATCTGTTTTGCATCACAGCAAAAACCTGTTTATGTTTGTGTAAAGCTTGGAAAATAAGTTTTTCAGCATGCTGTTTATTCAAAGCCATTGGCTTTTCTACAACGATGTGCTTTCCTGCATCAATCGCTTTATAAGATTGTTCGAAATGAAATCCATTAGGAGAGGCAATATTAATCACATCAACCTCAATTCCTGAATTTAAAAACTCATCTAATGAAGCAAAAAACGGAACATCAAAGTTTTCAATACCCAGTACAGATTTATCTTTTACATCCATTAATGCGACCAATTCACACTCTTCATTTCTTGAGATCATTTCGGCATGTCTTTTTCCGATATGCCCGCAGCCTACTACTGCAAATTTTATTTTATCAGACATCTGTAATTTTTTAAATTTTTGAAACTTTATTATTTTCTAGCTTGTATTTTTCTCCGCTCTCTTCACATACAGCAATATTTTCTGTATCAAATTGGAGTCTTTGTCCAAATTCACTCATCCATCCCATCTGTCTGGCAGGATTTCCTACCACCAAAGCGTAATCCGGAACTTCTTTTGTTACTACCGCTCCTGCTCCTATGAAAGCAAACTGGCCTATATTATGACCACAAACAATAGTAGCATTAGCCCCAATGGATGCTCCTTTTCCAACATGTGTTTTCAGATATTCATTTTTTCTGTTTACAGCACTTCTTGGGTTTATTACGTTGGTAAAAACCATTGAAGGGCCTAAAAAAACATCATCATCACATGTTACTCCTTCATAGATGGAAACATTATTCTGAACTTTAACATTATTTCCTAAAACTACTTTTGGAGAAATAACAACATTTTGACCTATATTACATTTTTCTCCCAAAATGCAACCGGTCATAAGATGTGAAAAATGCCAAACTTTGGTACCATTTCCAATTTGACATCCTTCATCAATAACAGCTGTTTCGTGTGCAAAAAAATCCGACATACCTGTTTTATATTAATTAAAATAATTCTTAATTTCTGTAACAATAACATCCAATACTTCCTGATCAAACTCTGTATGTACAGGAAGAGAAATAACCTCTGCGCAAAGTTGCTCAGTAACCGGAAGACTGAAACCTTCTTCTACGTATTGCAGAAAAGCTTCCTGCTTATAAAGAGGCAAAGGGTAATATACCATACTCGGAATATTCTTTTCTGCCAAATATTTTTGTAATCCGTCTCTTTTTCCGTTTTTCACTCTAAGGGTATATTGATGAAATACATGATTAGAGTTCCCGGCTCTTTTCGGAGTCTGAACTTCAACAATGTTTGCAAGCTTTTCATCATAATAGTCTGCCATTTTATTTCTGGCAGCAGAATACTCATCCAAATGCTTTAGTTTAACCTTCAAAACTGCTGCCTGAATGGTATCTAATCTTGAATTACAACCTAATACTTTGTGGTGGTATTTTTTCTCCTGACCATGGTTGGCAATCATTCGGATTTTCAAAGCCAATTCATCATCATTAGTCATCAATGCTCCTCCGTCACCATAGCATCCAAGATTTTTTGAAGGGAAAAATGAAGTACATCCGATGTGTCCTATAGTTCCAGTTTTCTTTACCGTTCCATCAGAAAAAGTGTAATCAGAACCAATGGCCTGAGCATTATCTTCGATGACAAAAAGGTTATGTTTTTTAGCAAATTCAAGAATCTTTTCCATATTCGCGCTTTGTCCGTATAAATGAACGGGAACAATCGCTTTGGTTTTCGGTGTCAGATATTTCTCCAAACCTTCCAGTTCGATATCAAACGTATCTTCGTTTACATCTACCATTACGGGTTTCAATCCTAAAAGGCCAATTACCTCTGCAGTGGCTACATAAGTAAAAGCGGGACAAATTATTTCGTCACCAGGCTGCAGATCAAGTGCCATCATGGCAATTTGCAGAGCGTCTGTTCCGTTAGCACATGGGATAACATGTTTTACGCCTAAATATTTTTCAAAATCCTGTTGAAATTCTTTTACAGCAGGGCCGTTGATGAATGCGGTATTGTCAATACATTCCTGAATACCAGCATCTACTTCTTCTTTGATTCTCAGATATTGACCTTTAAGATCAACCATTTGAATTTTCATATATTTTGTTTTTTGAGCGCACTCAGAGGTGCATGTTTTAATTTACTATGAGCTCACTGATTTTATTTCCTATAGAAAGGCAGGAAGTGGCTGCCGGAGAAGGGGCATTTCTAACATGAATGATATTTCCATTTTTCACAATATCAAAATCATCAATTAATCCTCCGTTTCTGTCGCAAGCCTGAGCTCTTACACCTGATCCACCTACTACAAGGTCATTTTCCTGTATTTCCGGTAAAAGCTTTTGAAGGGCTTTTGTAAATGCGGATTTGGAAAGTGAACGGTGCATTTCTCCCATTCCGGTTTT
Source organism: Chryseobacterium sp. KBW03 (assembly GCF_003852415.1). Classification (NCBI taxonomy): domain Bacteria; kingdom Pseudomonadati; phylum Bacteroidota; class Flavobacteriia; order Flavobacteriales; family Weeksellaceae; genus Chryseobacterium; species Chryseobacterium sp. KBW03. The sequence goes on from NZ_QAJO01000005.1 coordinate 749,112, forward strand.
TCCGTATTTTGCTACAATCTTTCTGAATCCTGGCCATAACATGGTCTGCATGGTTTCATTGAAATTGAAATCGAAAAAATTATATCCTTCTTTTTTGAAAGCCAGCACTGCATTGGGTCCAGCTTCAATATTACCATCAATCATTCTGGTAAAGTGAACTCCAAGAAATGGAAAGCTCGGGTCAGGTACCGGGTAAATAAGATGTTTTACCAGATGTTTTTTTTCATCCTTAATTTTATAGTATTCTCCTCTGAAAGGAATAATGACCACGTCATTCTTTTCGTTGGTCATTTTGGTAATCTTATCAGAATACAATCCTGCACAGGAAATTAACTTTTGGGTCTTAAATTCGGAAATATTGGTGTTTACAATAATTTCAGTCCCTTTATCAATAATGTTTTTTACTTCATTATTAAATCTTACTTCTCCTCCAAGTTCTTCAAAAAGCTCTTTTATCTTTTTTGCTATCCCGGGATAATCAATAATTCCGGTTTGTGGAACTTTGATCGCTCTCACTCCTTCACAATGGGGCTCAATTTCACGAAATTCTTCTCTTGAGAGATATTTCAAATTCTGAAGGCCATTTTCTACCCCTCTTTTATAAATGTTATCTAAAAGGGGTAATTCTTCCTGTGAACTGGCAACAATTATTTTACCGCAGAGGTCGTATCTTATTCCGTGTTTTTCAGCAAAATTAATAACTGAATTGTACCCTTCGATACAATTCTTTGCTTTAAGGCTTCCTGGCTTATAATATATTCCGCTGTGGATTACTCCACTGTTGTGTCCTGATTGGTGCAGTGCCACATCATTTTCTTTTTCTAAAATTAAGATCTTAGAATCAGGATTTTTCAGTTTGGTTTGATAGGCTGTAGCCAGTCCTACCAAACCTGCACCAATGATTATAATATCATAGTTCATTGTCTCTTACAATCTTGCATCTACCAGATTTCGATCTAAACATGCTTTGGTATCAAAAACTACAGCATTTTCTTTTTTCAACTGATTCAGATCCATTTCAAGGAACTCGTTGTGCGAAACTGCAATGACCAGAGAGTCATATTTTTTACCTTCCTCCAGAGCATCTAAAATATCAATTCCGTATTCGTGCTTTACTTCTTCCTTACTTGCCCATGGATCATAAATATCTACATTTACTCCAAAATCTGCCAGTTCTTTATAAATATCCACCACTTTGGTATTTCTTACATCCGGACAGTTTTCTTTAAATGTAACTCCTAAGATCAGTGTATTAGAATCTTTGATTACTCCTCCTTTTGCAATAAGAAGCTTCACTACTTTTGAAGCAACAAACTTTGCAATAGAATCGTTTACACGTCTTCCTGATAAAATGACATCCGGGTGATATCCCAACTGTTCTGCTTTGTGAGCAAGATAATAAGGGTCTACTGAAATACAGTGTCCTCCTACCAATCCTGGCTTATATTTAAGGAAGTTATATTTTGTACCAGCAGCTTCCAACACATCATTGGTATCAATACCCACTCTATCAAAAATCAAAGCCAATTCGTTAACAAAAGAAATATTAACGTCTCTTTGGGCGTTTTCGATAGCCTTTGAAGCTTCAGCTACTTTAATACTAGGTGCTTTATGAGTACCTGCAGTAATGATTTTCTTATAAAGATTGTCAACCTCTTCTGCTATTTCTTCAGTAGAACCTGAAGTTACTTTTTTTACGCTGGTAAGAGTATTTACTTTATCTCCCGGGTTGATTCTCTCCGGTGAATATCCTACGTAAAAGTCTTCATTGAACTTCAGTCCTGAATATTTTTCTAAAACAGGAACACATTCTTCTTCAGTACATCCAGGGAAAACAGTTGATTCATAAATAACAATATCTCCCTTTTTGATAATTTCACCTAACATTTTTGAAGCTGAAATCAACGGATTCAGATCCGGAGCATTATACTTATCAATAGGTGTAGGAACTGTTACAATAAATATATTAGCTTCTGAAATTTCAGAAAGCTGGCTTGTTGCTTTATATCCTAAAGAGCCATTAGATTCATTATATTTTCTAAGTCCTTCATTTAATTTATCAATATCTGCCTCAAGCGTTATATCCTGTCCGTTATTAAGCTGTTCAACACGTTGTGTATTGATATCAAATCCGAAGATCGGATAATGGCCTGCAAATTCAAGAGACAGAGGAAGACCTACATAGCCTTGTCCTATAACTGCTATTTTATACGTTTTCATCATTAACTAAGTTTATTTTTTATTTTTTGAAACCATGATTGTTCAACGTGGTTATTATAACCATAACCATATTTGTTGCTATATCCTAAATTTTCTCTACTTACATCATTAAGTACAAATCCTACATTTTTGATTTTCTTCTGATCAATATTACTATTTGCAAATTCTAAGAGTGCCTTTTCTGTGTACTTAGATCTGGACACATAAATGATGACATCAGAAAGATCTGCAATAAGGAAAGTATCAGTAACAAGAAGCAATGGAGCTGTATCTAAAATAATATATTCATATTTATCTTTTAATTCATCTAAAAGAACCTCATAACGTCCACTGGATAATAACTCTGTAGGATTTGGCGGAATCATTCCTGAATAGATAACATCCAAATAGGGGTTAAATGAAGATACATGAATAATATCCTCCATTTTCGTTTGATCACTATATAGATATTCTGTAAGACCCGTTAATCCCTTTCTGGCAGGGTTATATCTTTGTAACTGCGGGTTTCTGATGTCAGATCCTATAATAATTGCTTTTTTCTTAGGATTTGCTAATGTTAAAGCTAAATTAACGGATGCAAATGTTTTTCCTTCTCCCTTTACAGTGGAAGTAACAAAAACAACTTTTCCTTTTTTCTCTTTAGGAAGCATAAAATTCATATTGGTAATAAGAATTCTGAATGCTTCAGCCATAGGGGTTATATCATTTACCTTAACAATATCGGAGTCTCCTTTTTCAAGACTAGGTAGTTCTGCAATAATTGGTGCATGCACAAGCTTTTCAAGATCATGTTTGGTAACAATTTTATTATTGAAGAGCGTTGTCAAATAAATAATAATAAAAGGAATTAATAAGCCAGCTACCAAATAAACCGTTAAAATAACATTGGTTTTCGGAGAAATTGCCGCAGGTGAAGCATATGCAGTATCTACAACTTTTGCTTTTGGAGCTGTAATAGATTGTGCAATAGCAGTCTCTTCTCTTTTTTGAAGTAAAAGCAAATATAAATTTTCTTTAATCTGCTGCTGTCTTTCTATACTTCTAAACATTTTTTCAATAGAAGGAAGCTTTGAGATCTTTCCGGAAACTAAATTTTGTTCTCCTAGATATTCATTTTTTGCAAGCTCCAAGCCTACTCTGTTTCTTTGAAGGCTTTGCATAATAGAACTACGCATTGCATTAATTTGTTTTGTAACATCTACCACAGCAGGGTTTTCTGTTGTAGCAGATTCAAGCAGTCTGTTTCTTTGTAAAACAAGCTGATTATAAGAAGATATTCCCGATACTGCCTCAGGACTATTTAAGCCCACATTTGCGGGTAAAACCTGATATTGTCCTTGTTTAGAAACATAGCCTATAAGAGCTGTTGTAAGTTCCAGCTGAGCATCTACATCCAATTGCTTGGCTCTAGCTGCTGCTGAGCTTTCTAAATTAATTTTAGCTTCTGTTTCTAAATCAGTAAGATTATTTTTAGATTTAAAGCTTTCTTTCTGATTCTCAACTTCGCCTAATTCTCCTGACAATTTTTTGACTCTATCTTCAATAAAATCTAAAGTCTTTTTTGATTCTGAATTCTTATCTAAAATAGCGTCATTATTATAAGCTACTACCAGGCTATTGATAATATCTTTCGCTTTAGATATCTGAGGATATTGATATCCAAGCTTAAGTACAGTAGTTTCTCTATTTACCAGATCAACACTAAGTGGCCCCTGAAGACTATTTACCGTTGCTTCCAAAGAAGATAGCTGAAGCGTCAGGTTATTAGTATTTAAGCCTTTAATTGCCGCTGAATTAAATTTAGGATTTTTTGTTATTATAATATTTGCAAATGGTAAACTTATTGTTCTGCCATAAGTTGTAACAACTTCTTTTTTAAGGTTTTCACCACTCAAAGTTAACTTCTCTCCATCTATTGCAAGCTGCATTATATTTACAGGACTCATACCTGGTTTTTCTGCAATTACTCTTATTTCTATCGGTGAAGTTTCTTTGTATAACTCTAAAGTTCTGATTTTTCCTTTTGCAGTAATATTAGTTTGAAGGTTTAGATTATTGACAACCTCACCCATCATTTTTTTTGACTTCAGAATTTCTATTTCATTGGATATACTATTTGTTTTAAGTCCTCCAATTCCTGATAAATCAGGTAAAACTCCTAAATCGTTTGCCATTACTGGTGAAGAAGAATTTTTAGAATCTTTGATAAGAATCGTAGACTGTATACCATATACAGGAACCATAAATTTTAATGAAATATAGCCAATTACCAAAGCAGTAAATGCGCTTATGATAAACCAAGGCCATTTTCTGATATATGGTTTTATAATTTCACTAATATTAATCGTGTGTGAATTGTTTTCTTCTTCTGAGAATTGTGAAGATCGCTGATTATCCATCAATTTTTATTTCTTATTAAATAAACTTACTACTACTGCAATGGCTGTAACACCGATAGAAATTGCTGTCAGGTAAAGGCCTGTATTGGGATTTTGTTTTGCTAAAACATCCTTTGTATTGCTTGAAGAAACAATAATAGCATCACCTTGTTTAAGATTATAATATGGCGAATTAATCAGATTAGCATCCAATAGGCTGACACGACCATGTGAAACGACACCGTTTTCCGTTCTTACGATCAGGATCTCATTTCTTTTCCCATATTGTGTCAAATCTCCGGCAAGTCCTAGTGCATTTAATATTGTTGCATGTCCATTTGCAATGGTATAATCGCCTTGTCTATTCACTTCCCCTAAAACAGTTACTTTAAAATTAGCAAGTCTCATATTGACTGTTGGATTAATAACATATCTTGTCATTTTATCCCTTAGCTCATCTTTAAGTTCAACTAAAGTTTTATCTGATGTATTTATTTTTCCCAAAATTGGAAAATCAATATCTCCATTAGTATCTACAATATACATTGGTCCTGAAATTGTCAAAGCTCCCTGATTCGGGGTGTTTCCACCCGCATAATTATTACTTTGAATAAACTCAGATGAAGAATAGTTTTGATTAAAAGGTTTTACAACATCCGTATCTTTTGCTGTAATAAGAATTACAAGCTGATCTCCGGTTTGTATTGTGTTTCCAGAATTTTTAGCAGAGGCACTAATGGCCACTTGCTCTATATTCTGCATATAATTTAAATCATTCTTAGCATTGGGATTAACCTTACAGGAAATCACTAAAGAGGATGCCAATACTACTGCTAATATTTTTCCTTTCATTATATTTTTAAATTGTGCAAATATACATTTATATTTATCTATTTATCTAACGCCTCATATATAGAATTATTACTTCTAAACTCAGGCACAATTGTTTTCAAAATTTTAACAACCTCTACTTTATCTCGTCTTAAAGAAGCTTTTGTAATATGTCTAGTTAACAAATCTATTTCTTCAAATCCCATTGACGGATCTTTAGAGATCATAATTTTTTCATTATGGGTAGGAAGTGTTTTTGCGTTATCGCTTAACAGCTCTTCATAAAGTTTTTCTCCAGGTCTTAAACCCGTATAAATTATTTTAATATCTATATTAGGTTCAAATCCGGATAGTTTTATCATTCTGTTGGCAAGATCTAATATTTTAACAGGTTCTCCCATATCAAAAACAAAGATCTCTCCTCCTTCTCCCATTGTTCCGGCCTGAAGAACAAGCTCACAGGCTTCTGGTATGGTCATAAAATATCTTACAATATCAGGATGGGTAATTGTTACAGGGCCACCTGCTTCAATCTGTTTCTTAAAATGCGGAATTACTGAACCATTAGATCCCAAAACATTTCCAAATCTTGTTGTAATAAACTTGGTAACATTTCCTTCGACATTTTGAAGTGATTGTACAAATAGTTCTGCGGCACGCTTAGAAGCTCCCATTACATTTGTAGGGTTAACAGCTTTATCCGTAGATATCATCACAAACCTATTTACTTTATATTTACTGGATAGTTTAGCAATAATCTTAGATCCTAAAATATTCACAAAAATAGCTTCGTGAGGATTCTCTTCCACAAGAGGCACATGCTTGTAAGCCGCAGCATGATAAACCATTGAGAAGTTGTAAAATTGAAATAAAGATTCCATTCTGTGTTGATTTGAAACATCTCCCAAAACAAACTTAAATGAAATATGAGGGAATTTCTCTCTCATTTCAAGCTCAATTTCATAAAGAGGTGTTTCCGCCTGATCCAGTACTACAATTAATGAAGGATTGAAATAAGCAACCTGTCTCACAATCTCACTTCCTATGGACCCTGCCCCACCGGTTACCAACACTGTTTTATCAAAATGTCTGCTTCTTACTTTTTCATTTTGAATTTTAATAGGTTTTCTATTTAACAAATCTTCAATCTGAAGGCTTTTAATAGATCCTCCCAAATCACTATCTCTCAATTTTTGTACTGATGGAGCTTTTAAGACATTAAGATCTTTTTCCAAAAATAAATTTACCCACGCATTCATCTCATCTCTGGCCATCATTTCCTTAACGATGAGAACCCCATCAATCATAAGGTCTTCTTTTGTGTTTTCTTCTATTTTTTGTTTTTCGTAAATTGGTTTTCCCAGTAGAGATGCTCTTTTAGAATCTGTTCTTTGAGTCAAAAAACCTACTACCTGATAAGGTAAACTTGGATTATCCAGAATAGCACGGGCTATGGCAATTGATTGCTCATCAATTCCTAATACTAAAATCCTTTTTTTCAAAGCACTTCTTCTGTACTCCCGCACAATGTGGAAAAATTCCTTGACATATAATCTGAAAAGAAATAAACCCATAAACGAAATTACAAAATACAGTACCAGGTAAGGGGCCATTATAAACTTACCTCCCGTACTCCAGAAATAAAGCATGTTGATCGTACCAATGGCAAGCATTGTACAAAAACAGGATATCAGAAGTTTAAATAAATCTATAAATGTTGAATGGCGTATAATCCCGGCATATGTTTTGAAAACATACATAAAGATAGTATTCACCACAATGATAAAAGCAAAGATTATACTTTTATCTTCATGATAAATAAACTCCCTTTGGGTGATTTTTTCGATTATATAAGTAGAAAGAAATAGAGATATTACTAAGATAATAATATCTATTACAAGAATTATCCATCTAGGAAGATATCTTACGTCTGAGAGATTGACAACATTATCCCCTCCAAATATTGTTTTCCTAAGAGAATTGTACATTGTCTATATTGGTGTTCATATTTAATTAAGTGTAATATCTAATTATCCAATCAAAGATAATTCCGATACAATCATGCAAAAATAAAATAAATTTATCTCAATATGTTGAAATCAAAAATAAATTTGATGTTACATTTATGAAATTTAATAATTCCATCACGATACAGCTAAACAGGCAGACAAAAATCATACCATTAGAACTCTTACAAAGGCGATATTTATCTATAAAACCCTTTACTAAAGCTGTTTTTTTGAAAAGAAATCATTAAATCTCTATATATCAATCTTTTTCAATGAACTGATTGTTTTTTTTAAAGAAATCATGGTCAAGTTTTTTTTTAATTTATTAAAATTTAGTCAAAAATATCAATTATTTTCTCATATTCAAAACCTTTGCTCATCAAATATTTTATTGTCTTAGCTTTTTTTTGATATTCTTTCAAGCCGGTTTGTTTGGAATAATAATCTTCAAAAATCTTTCTGATCGTCTTTTCATAATCAGGCTCATATATCTCATCAAAACAAGAATTGATCAGTCTCTCGGAAATCTGTTTTTGCTTCAGATTCATTTTTATTTTGGTTCTGCCCCAGTGTTTGATATAAAATTTACCTCTGATATAACTCCGTGTAAATCTTTCTTCATTCAGAAAATTTTCTTTCAGGAGGTACAGAATAATTTCTTCCTTTGCTTCCTCAATAAGCAGAAACTCTCTCATCTTTTGTTCCACTTCTGCATGACAGCGGTCCTGGTAAACACAGTAATTGACCAGTTTCTGTTTGATTTCGTCGAAAGTATAAGATTTTTTTTCCATTTGTATAAAAAAAGAATGAGCAGACTGCTCATTCTTTATATAATATTGGAATGCTTGTTAGTAATTGAACAAAGCTTTTCCTTCCATTAATTCGTTAACTTTCTTTCTTACTGATGTAAGAACTTCTTCATTTTTGATATTGTCTACCACCTCAGAAATTAATTCTGCAATAGTATTCATATCATTTTCTTTAAGTCCTCTTGTTGTAATGGCAGCAGTTCCTAATCTGATACCAGATGTTGTAAATGGTGATTTATCATCAAAAGGAACCATATTTTTGTTGCAGGTAATATCAGCAAGTACTAATGCTTTTTCTGTTTCTTTACCATTTACTCCTTTATTTCTAAGGTCTACCAACATTAAGTGATTGTCTGTACCCCCACTTACGATATCAAAACCTCTGTCAATCATTGCTTTTGATAGTGCCTGAGCATTTGCTTTAACTTGTTTTGCGTAAGTTTCGAACTGAACATCCAAAGCTTCACCGAAAGCAACAGCTTTACCAGCAATCACATGTTCAAGTGGTCCTCCCTGAATACCTGGGAATACCGCTCCGTCCAATACCTGGCTCATCATTTTGATTTCTCCTTTTGGAGTTTTGTGGCCATATGTATTTTCAAAATCTTTCCCCATCATGATCATACCTCCTCTTGGACCTCTTAAGGTTTTATGAGTCGTAGTAGTTACTACATGACAGTGTTCGAATGGAGAGTTTAATAATCCTTTTGCTACCAAACCAGCCGGGTGAGCAATGTCTGCCCAAAGTGTAGCCCCAATTTCGTCTGCAACTTCTCTGAATTTAGCATAATCTAAATCTCTTGAATAAGCTGAAAAACCTGCAATAAGCATTTTCGGTTTTTCTCTTAATGCTACTTCTCTCATTTGGTCATAGTCGATAAGACCTGTTTCCTGCTGAACTCCGTAAGAAACTACATTATACTGAATACCGGAAAAATTCACTGCTGAACCGTGAGTAAGGTGTCCTCCCATTGAAAGGTCCATCCCCATGATCTTATCACCAGGTTTCAAAACTGCAAGATAAATGGCTGCATTCGCCTGAGAGCCAGAATGTGGCTGAACGTTCACATAGTCTACTCCGAAAAGTTCTTTTGCTCTGTTGATCGCTAAAGTTTCAACCTCATCTACGACTTCACATCCTCCGTAATATCTTTTTCCGGGATATCCTTCAGCATATTTGTTTGTCAGTACACTTCCCATTGCTTTCATCACGTTTTCAGAAACAAAGTTTTCTGATGCAATAAGCTCTAATCCATGAGTTTGTCTTTGTCTTTCTTTTTCAATCAGGTCGAAAATAATATCCATTTTACTTTTAGTTTTTGAAATTTCCACCCCAAATGTACGGAATTTTCGTCGAGATTTCTATATCGAAAAAATGATTTTTAACCGCTAAAAATGAAAAAACACCTCCTTTTATATGGAAGCCTTATAAACTTTTACATTGTTTATTTTAGCCATAAAAGGCACAAAATTTTAAACACTTAAGTTTTTTAAGGCCAGGATTTATGCATAATAAGTAAATCTAAGTTTTATAAAAATCTTTGATTTTCATCTTATGTAAACTTTTCTATAAACTCATTTTATAATTACTTAAATGGACTAAAGTTTTTTGAAATGAAAACTTTAGTGACTTGTGTGGTTTTATAAAGTTTAAACAACTTTATTATAAGAAAGCCATTAAAATTCTTCATCCGCAAGTTCTTTATTCACCACAGCACCTGTAAAATTACCCTGTGCTATGGCATTCGCTACGGAACGCATCATCGTAACATTATCTCCACAGGCAAAAACTCCCGGAACAGTTGTTTTTTGCATCATGTCTATCTTAATGAATCCCTGCTCTGTCAATTCACACCCCAGATCACCAGATGCATTTATATTCTGTTCAAAAGGAATTTTCGCATATAAAGCCTGTAAAGTAATCTCCTTCCCATTTTTGAAAACTATTTTTTGAATAGAACCGTTTTCATGTTTTATTGCTACAATTTCATCTTCGTTTAGAATGATTTTATTCTGATTCAATTTTTCGATTTGCTCATCAGTAAGTGCCGCCTTTCCATTGGTAAATAATGTAAGGTTTTTGGTCATATTAAAAATCAGTTTTGAAAATTCGTAAGCCATATCTCCGTTAGAAAGAATTCCGGTTACTTCATTTTTCACTTCATAGCCATGACAGTAGGGGCAGTGTAAAACAGAAATCCCCCAGCATTCTGCAAATCCCGGGATAGCCGGCATTAAGTCTTTTATACCAGATGCCAGAATTAATTTTTTAGCATGAAATTTTTCACCGGATGATATTTCAACATCAAAACCTTCCGTTGTTTTTATTGTTTTTGCAACGGTTCCGTTATAGAACTTGACCGTGTTGTATTTTTCAACATCTTTTTTTGCCAGCTGAGCAATTTCTGCCGGTGTTTTTCCGTCATGGGTAATAAAATTATGTGAATGAGGTGTCTGTCTGTTGCAAGGTTTTCCGTTGTCAATAATCAAAACATTTCTTAGAGATCTCCCTAAAGACATTCCTGCGGATAATCCTGAATAGCTTCCTCCTATTATAATGACATCAAAGTTTTTGTTTTCCATATTTCAGTTGATAGTTGATAGTTGATAGTTGATAGTTGATAGTTGATAGTTGATAGTGCAAAGTTAACATAATTTTCATTAACGCAATAAAGTTGCAATAATATTTTTTATCAAACTTCCCGTTTCAAAGTGAAAGCAACTATTATCAAAGTTTTTCAACTAATAGAACTTAATGGAATGCTATTTCCATCGCTTTTTATCATCATCAATTTCATCCTGAATTTTTTTCCGGACATCTATTTTTGCATTTTCAAAACTAAAAATTGTAGTCCCTATTTCTCTTGCATAAGGATTAGTGACGGATCCTACTATTGAGGAATTTTCAAAATAAGGTCCTGTTTCTTCAAGTTCATGTTCCGGACGGTCTTTAACTCTAATGAGGTTTTTATATTTTTTACTCAAATCGAACCAGTTGATATAATCTGCATTAAATGACACCGCTTTTATTCCTTTTTTCGAGTAATAATTAATAGCTCCAGCCTGACCATAATTATCACATAACACCAGTGTATTTCCGGATTTTGCCAATGTGGAATATTTTTCATCTACTTTTTGGGCCAGTTCTTTCCAGCCCAGCATATCTGCAAAGTCCTGAGGCAGGGCATGGTCTTTTCCATCTTCCCAACGCAAGAGGCCCCACTTTTTATAAGATTCAGGGTGACTGGCTATAAATTCAGGGCTTTTATTGGGAAATGCGATATTGTACATAGGTACAAAGAGAATTATCGGATGCAAAATACAAACAGGTTGAAGGAACTTCTTCCATCCTGACTGTAAAATATTGCCTAAATAAACAGCTCCAAAACCTATATAAACAGGATAAAGTCCAATGGCATAATAATCTTTTGCTTTGAAAAATAAAAACAATCCTATTGTTATCACATAGCCCCAAAAGAAAAACTGAAATTTCGCAAAGGGTTTATAGAATAACAAAGCATACAATGCAAAAAGGATTACAAAGGTCACTCCAATGAAGAGCAAAAGCTGGGATTTAAGGAAATCAAATCTATTGACGTTGACCAATTGGGTTTCAGAAAGCTCCTTCATATGGTGAATCACAGGAAAACCATTATGATACTGCCAGATAAGATTGGGCAAAACGATTATTAAAGCAAGAAGCATTGCTCCATAGGCATGCGGATTTATAAAGATTTTTCTTTGCTTTGTCATTAAAATAGCAGGAATAAAACCCATTGCAAGAAAAATTATATTGTATTTATTTAAAATACCAATTCCGAAAATAACTCCTCCCCAGTACAGCCATTTTGTATTGTCCGTACTGACATATTTGATCAGGATATAGAAAAAAGAGGTCCATAGAAGAACATCCAGAGAATTGGGCTGATACAGCATATTCAAACGAAGTAAAACGGAGAATAAGAGTCCAAAAGACGCCAATGTACAAGCAAAAAGATTTCCTTTCAATTCTTGTATGGCTTTCCAGACAACAACCATCGTTAATGCTCCGAATAGTGCCGGAAAAAATTTGATCCAAAACACGGAATTACCCAATATTTTTATGAGCCAGGAAATCCATGAACTTACTGGGGGAACGGAGAGATAGCCCCATGCAAGATGGTTACCCTGATCAAGATGTAAATATTCATCCCGCTGCAATTCATATTCTGGGCTGATCAACACATACTGAAGTACAAATTTTGCAATAATGAAAAGAAACAGAATCCAATAGTCTTTTTTCATGGGGTATAGTTTTAATTTAAAATTAAGACATTTTAAACCTATTTTATATTACATTCTCATACCGTCTCAAACTTATTGTCAATAATTTCAGTTTTTACCTTTTGAATATTTTCAGACCAGTAATTAATTCTTTCATTTTTATCGGGACATTCTATTATAGACACATTCTGATAGGAAATCAAATATTCTTCATATGTCTGTAAGATGGTTTTCAAATAAATTGCATAGTCTTTTGTATTTTTGGGAATATATCCTATCCCATCGCAACCACAGCTATGAAAGCATTTTCCTGTTTTAAAAAGACTTTCTACAATTTTCCATTCCTTTACTGCCGTTTTTTTAGGAGCTTTGAAATCTTTTCCAAGGTCGGCCATTATATTTCTGCATTCAGGACATCTTATACTTCTGCTTCCTATCTCTGAAACGAGTTCTTTTAACTCTTCTGTTTTTGTTTTTGTAAAAACAGATCCTACTTTACGAATCGATTTTCCATCTGATTCATGGTATATTTTTTCTTTTTTAATCCGTCGTAAAATATCATCTATATCAGGTTGTTTAAATGATTTTCGGCATTTAAAGCATACATAGTGTGATTTATAAGTTTTTACAGCGTATCGGCACATTTTTCAATTGATGTTTAGATCAAATGTAGGAAATTATTTGATGTTTGTTAAATGACTTCTCGATTCAATGTTAAGAATTTAGATGTCAATAGTATTAGCAAAAATTTAATGCAAAAAGAATCCCGGAGAAAAAATTCCTCCGGGATTCACAGTTTAAAAGTGTATAGTGTAGTTTATTATTTCTTGCTAGACTTTTCTTTCAGTTCTTCTTTGTCTTTATCAGACGGGTTCCAAACTTTCACATCAGTGTCTTTTGTAATATTTGATCCTGGAAGAACCTGAACGTTGATACCGTCACTCGCTCCAAGTTTCACATATACTTTTTTGAATTTTCCGTCTTTTTGCTTTACTTCTACGAAAGGAACGTCTTTACCTTGTTTCTTTTCATACTGAACTAAAGACTCATCCAATAATAATGCATTTTTCTGAGAACTCAAAACAATTTCACCATTCGCAGAAAAACCAGCTCTAATATAATCATTATTGGGATTACTTACATTACCTTCTACCGGGAATTTGATAGTTCCTGCATTATCCTTTCCTTTAGGAGCAATCATGGTCAGTTTTCCAGGGAACGTTTTATTTTGTAATGCACCGATCACGATGTTCATATCCATACCTTGACTTAGCTTTCCGGCTTGTGCTTCATCAATTTCTCCTTTAAAGATCAATGAGTTCAAATCTGCCACTGAACAAATCGTTGTTCCAGCGTTGAAATTATTGGCTTCAATCACCTGGCTTCCGGCTTTTACAGGAACTTCAAGTACGGTACCTGAAGCTTTGGAACGGATCTCCGTAGTAGCTAATCCTTGTCCCTGAAGTTCAGGAGTTGCTCCTGTTTTAGCAATTTGTAATCTTTTCTGAGCCGTATTCAATTGCTGCTGAGAATTTTTAAGAGTTTGCTGTTGAGAAAACAATTGCTGCTGAGAATTCAGGAACTCCTGTTTAGAAGCTACTCCCTGCTTGTACAATTTTTCCTGCATTTCAAACTGCTTCTGCATATTTCCTACGTTCATCTGAGCATTGCTGATCTGAATCTGCGCATTCTGAACTTCCTGCTGAGCAGCATTTACTTCAGAGATACTTGGAACAATTTTCACGGTAGCAATCAGTTGTCCTACTTCTACCTTATCTCCTTCTTTTACTAAGATTTTATCTATAATCCCGGCAATATTGGGTTTAATTTCAATTTCTTCTTTGGGAACAATTTTTCCTGTAGCCATTACCTTATCATCCATGTTCTGAACGGTAGGTTTACGGGTAAGGAAAGCTTCACTTTCTTTAGAATTAGATTTTACAAGATAGCTAATCCCTGAGAACAATGCCACTGCAAAGAAAAGCCCCAACACTATATAAATGGCTTTTTTCCAAGTGAATTTCTTTTTCATATGTATAGTTTATTTTTTATTAAAAGATTGAATGATTTAAAAATTAAAAGATTCATCCAGCCTGCTGACAACCTGTTCCTCTTTATTCTAAAACGTTCAGATGAGTTTTATTTTCAAATTAATTATTCCGTTCTTAATGCTTCAATCGGTCTGATTTTCACGGCTCTCTGCGCAGGGATCATTCCGATAATCAGTCCTAAAATCACCATTACTGCCATGGCTGCAAATACATTTCCATAGTTGACCGTCGGATTATAGAAAGGAAATGAATCCTGTCCCTGGGTGACTGCATTTAATATCATGAGCACAAAGATTCCAAACATAAAGCCTAATAATCCCGAGGAGAGTGTGATCACAACACTTTCCAGCAAAATCTGATTTCGTACTTCAGCCGGTTTCGCTCCCAACGCTCTTCTGATTCCAATCTCCTTGGTTCTTTCTTTTACCGTAATCAACAGGATATTGGAAATAGCAATTACGCCTGCAAGGATCGTTAATGTTCCTACTATAATGGTCAACAGCTGCATTCCTGTAAGAAAGCCTGTCAGTTTTTTAAATTCTTTCCCCAAATTGAAACTCCCGAAAGCATTCGTATCTTCAGGTGAAACTTTGTTCTTTGTTTTCAGAACCTGCTTTACATCTTCTTCTACTGAATTAACATTAGCATTGGGCTTACTTACAATAGCGAACATATCAATCTGATCTCCCGCATTATATACTTTCGTATACGTGGAAAGTGGAATAAAAGCGGTCTGGTCATTTTCAAACCCACCTCCTTTTTTTACCCGGAATACTCCAATGACATTAAAGAACAATCCTTTTATATTGATCGACTGTCCAATTGGGTTTTCCTTTTTCTTGGAATCAAAAAAGTTCTTATAAATTTCTTCCCCAATCACCACTACATTTTTATTTCCGGAAACGTCTGCATCATTGATATAGCGCCCAAAGATCAGTTTCTTTTCTGAAATTTTATTTCCTACAGAGTAGTCTCCTGTAAGCGAATACGTTCCATTTTTACCATTCCTGGACATAGCTTCTCCCGGTGTTCCGGTAAAGCTTCCTCTGGCATTTTGAGGTGATATATAATCTATGGCTGTTACTTTCCTTTTCAGCATTTCCATATCGGTGAGCTTCAGGTGGACTTCTCTTCCTTTCGGAAATCCTTCATAGGGAATAGAGGTTTTCTGTGCCCAAAGGAAGATTGAGTTGGTTGCAAAACCTGAAAATAATTTATCAAAACCATTCTCCATTCCTTTTGCTGCTCCAAGAAGGCTCACATACAAAAACATCCCCCATCCTACACCAATCATGGTAAGAAATGTTCGGAGTTTATTATTCCTCAATGAATAATAGATCTCCTGCCAAGTATCTTTTTTAAATATGATATTCACCTTTTTGAATTATATGTTATAAATTATGAATTCTATCAATTTGTTTTATCTGACGATGTTTTTCTTCGTCTTTTAGCCTATCTCTTATTCTGTTCTTAGTGCTTCGATCGGCTTAATTCTTGAAGCTCTGTACGCTGGAACAAATCCTGCAATTAATCCTGAAAAAATCAGTGCAATGAATGCCATCAAAATAGCTCCCCATCCTACACTTGGGCTTTTAATAAAGAACTCTTCAAGGCTATTGCCAATAAGACTTAATGCTAAAACCCCTACTCCAACTCCGATAAGTCCGGATACCACTGTAATCACAACACTTTCCTGAACAATCAGACCTACAATTCCGCTTGGTTTTGCACCAATCGCTTTTCGCACTCCTATCTCTTTGGTTCTTTCTTTTACGATATACACCATAATGTTACTGATTCCGATAATTCCGGCCAGTAATGTCCCCAGTCCAATGAATCCAACAATCGCTGTAAGCACTGCCATAAAAACGAATGTATCGTTCATGTTTTTGGCATTGTTCCAGACCCTTACCCCATTTTCATCATCAGGAGAAACATTTTTTCTTGATTTTAATCTATCTTTTAATTCATCTCCGTATTTGATAGCCTGATCTGGAGTCAGTTTGTCACTGTAAGAGATATAAGCTATACTCACGGTATCAGAACCTTTTTTCATTTGCTGCAGAGTCGTAATAGGAACTGTGATATGTCTTTCGTCCCAGTCTCCTCCATCATCGGAAAACACTCCTACAACCTTAAACATGGTCCCGTTGATATCAAGCTCCTTTCCTACAGGACTTCCGTTCTTAATCAAATCTCTCTGCACCATCCTTCCGATAACTGCAACATTTTGCTTTCCTGCCAAGTCCCGGGGGGTAATGTATCTACCATCAATCATCTTTCGGTTTTCAATGATCTGTTCACCTGGTTCCGCTCCGTGTACCTGATAAATTCCGCTTTCCTTTCCGTACTTCACCATTAAACTGGCATTATATCTTGGACTTGAAGCTCCTACATTCTTCTTATCAGTATTAATAAGAAAATCATAGTCATTATTATTCAACGTAACAGTACGATCTGACTGCAACCCTTTATAAGCTAATGTAGTTTTCCCTGTGGTAATGGAAATCAGGTTTTTGGCATCTCCTGAAAACCCTTCAGAGAAAGCATTCTGAAGTCCTTTTCCAATTCCAAAAAGTACAATGAAAATAAACAGTCCCAGAGCTACTGTGAACCCTGAAAGTACTGTCCGAAGTACATTACTGCGGATAGAACTGAATATTTCCTGCCAACGATCTAGGTCAAACATTTTTTATTGGTATTAAAAGATTGAAAAATTTAAAGATTAAAACCGAATCATTAAATTTTCAAATTATCTCATTTTCAAATTATCAAATTCCTAAAGCACAATCTGCTTAATAAACTCGTCACTTTCAATAATCCCGTCTTTCAGTATTACATTTCTTTTGGTTTGTGCAGCAACATCGGGCTCGTGGGTTACAACGATGATTGTTCTTCCTTCGTTGTTGATATCCTGAAGAAGTTTCATAATATCATGAGTAGTTTTGGAGTCCAATGCTCCTGTAGGTTCATCTGCCAATACTACTTTTGGATTCGTAATCAAAGCTCTGGCAATAGCCACTCTCTGTTTCTGTCCACCGGAAAGCTCACTGGGAAGGTGATCTGCCCATTGTGCAAGCCCTACTTTCTCCAGGTATTCCATCGCTCTCTTATTTCGTTCTTTTCTCGGTACATTCTGATAGTACAGAGGAAGCGCTACGTTTTCCAAAGCTGTTTTATAATTGATAAGATTAAAAGATTGAAAAATAAATCCTAAAAACTTACTTCTGTATTCTGCGGCTTTTATTTCAGATAAATGCTCGATAGGAACACCATCCAATTCATAAGTTCCCGAATCTTTTTCATCCAGAATCCCAATAATATTAAGAAGCGTAGATTTTCCCGAACCGGAACTTCCCATAATAGAAACAAACTCTCCTTCAGAAATATTCAGATTAATTCCTTTGAGAACATGAAGTTTGCTTTTCCCTGTATCGTATGACTTATTTAAATCCTGAATTACTAACATTAAGTGATGTATGTTTTATACCCAATAAGTAGATGATATTTTCAAATTGTTACAAGAATAAAAATTTATTCAAATATTTTTTTGTTTAACACATTAACCCTTTATTCATGATATTTTACATTTTTATGTTTAACTGTAACTAGGTATTTGTACCCATTTATCCTCAATATTGCGGTCCAGCCTATTATTCGAGCCTGTTTCATGTAAATGTGGAAAACTTTTCCGGCTAAAAGTCAGACGATTAGTATTTACCCCTTTCAAAATCAGTTCTTTTTTTCGAACTTTGTCATTAGTTCTTTACAAGAAATATGGATTTGCGAAAGTGAATAACTTTAATTCACAATCTGCAGACAAACAAAAACTTAAGTATTTCCGGAACGTTATCCACAGAGATCTAAATTATTTAATTATAAAGATATTTAATATGGGAATTTTTGATAAAAGAGTAAGTTATAAGCCATTTGAATACCCGGAGGTGCTTCAATTTGTAGAGGCCATCAACAAATCGTTCTGGGTGCATTCGGAAGTGGACTTTACTGCAGATGTTCAGGATTTTCATTCGCAGTTGGAACCACATGAAAAGCACGCTGTGAGAAATGCGCTCTTAGCCATTGCACAGATCGAGGTGTCTGTAAAGACATTCTGGGGAAATTTATACAACCACCTTCCAAAGCCGGAGTTCAATGGATTAGGATCTACTTTTGCAGAATGTGAGTTTCGTCATTCTGAAGCATATTCCCGTTTATTAGAGGTATTAGGATATAATGATGAATTCCTTAACGTAATCGAAATTCCTGCCGTAAAGGGAAGAATAGAATTTCTTGGAAATGCTTTAAAGCACGCTAATTCCGCCACTCCGAAAGAATATGTTTCTGCATTATTGTTATTCAGTATTTTGGTGGAAAACGTTTCTCTTTTCTCGCAATTTGCCATCATCCTTTCTTTCACAAGATTTAAAGGATTCATGAAGAACGTTTCCAATATCATCGCATGGACTTCAATCGATGAGCAGATTCACGCTAATGCAGGAATCTATCTGATCAACAAAATCCGTGAAGAGCAGCCTGACTTACTAACAGACAGCGACATTGAAGATATCTACACGTTAGTAGATGAGTCTATCGCAAGAGAAGGAGATATCCTTAGCTGGATCTTCGAATTGGGAGAAATCGACAATGTATCTAAAGAAGATCTGTTAAACTTCATGAAATACCGTGTAGACGACAGTTTGAAGAAAATCAACATGAAAACAAGATATAACATTACTCCGGAACAATACAAACCAATGGTATGGTTCGAAGAGGAAGTTTTCGCCAACTCATTAGATGATTTCTTCGCGAAGAGACCTGTAGACTATACGAAGCACGATAAGAGTATTACAGCAAACGATTTGTTTTAATACTGGGGCGCGAGCGAAGCGAGCGTCAAAGCAGTCAGTATTAGAATTCTCTCCTTACTGACCATTTAGTGGAATACTGTTCATTAGTAAAGCACAAATATAAAAGATGATCAATGTAATAGTAACCTATACGGTAAACCCCGAATTTGTTCCGAACAACAAAACTAATATCCAAAAGTTTCTGGAGGACCTCAAAAATATAGATCCTTCCACCTTTGAGTATAAAGTCTATGTAAAGGAGGACGGTGTTACTTTTGTTCATTATTCAAACTACATCAATGAAGAAGTTCAGCATGAGGTTTTGAATGTTCCATCTTTTAAAGAATTTCAGAGATTAAGAGATGAAAGCGGGCTGAACGGTTCCCACAAAGTAGAAATTTTACAATCAATAATATAAAAAAAACAAAATTCCGGAGTGATTCTCTCATTCCGGAATTCGAAAATATAACATCTATGGAAGAGCAAAATTCAAATATATGGTGGCTCAATGAAGAGTCTGAGCAAATGCTGAACAGAGGATATCTGTTGAAAGGTGAAACGGTAGACGGAGCTATCGACAGAATTACCACTGCTGCTGCAAAAAGATTATACAAGCCAGAACTTCAACAGGCATTCAAAGAAATGATCACAAAAGGATGGATCAGTTTCTCTTCTCCTGTATGGGCTAATATGGGAACAGAAAGAGGTCTTCCTATCTCATGTTTCAACGCCCATATTCCGGACAGTATTGAAGGAATTACTCACAAAATGGGTGAAGTAATCATGCAGACTAAAATCGGAGGAGGAACTTCAGGATATTTTGGAGAATTGAGAAACAGAGGTACAGCGGTAACTGATAACGGAAAGTCTTCAGGAGCAGTTTCATTCATGAAACTTTTCGATACAGCTATGGATGTAGTTTCTCAAGGAGGTGTAAGAAGAGGAGCTTTTGCAGCTTACTTAGATATTGACCACGGAGATATTGAAGAATTTTTATCCATTAAAGATATCGGTAGCCCTATTCAGAACCTGTTTACCGGAGTATGTGTTCCGGATTACTGGATGCAGGATATGATAGACGGTGATATGGAGAAACGTAAAGTTTGGGCAAGAGTATTGGAAAGCCGTCAGCAAAAAGGTCTTCCTTATATTTTCTTCACAGACAACGTGAACAGAAATAAACCTCAGGTGTATAAAGATTTAGGAATGACGGTGAACGCAAGTAACCTTTGTTCTGAAATCATGCTTCCATCTACTATGGAAGAATCTTTCATCTGCTGTCTGTCTTCTATGAACCTTGAACTGTATGACGAATGGAAAGATACAGATGCTGTAAAACTAGCGGTATACTTCCTGGATGCTGTTTTATCTGAGTTTATTGACAAAACTGAGGGTAACTACTACCTGCAGGGAGCAAGAACTTTTGCAATGCGTCACAGAGCTCTTGGACTAGGAGTATTAGGATACCACTCTTATTTACAGAAAAATATGATTCCGTTTGAAAGCTTTGAGGCAACTCAATTCAATGCAAGAGCATTCAGACATATTAAAGAACAGGCTGAGCAGGCTTCAAGAGAACTTGCCAACATATACGGAGAACCGGAAGTATTGAAAGGATACGGGCTAAGAAACACCACAACAATGGCTATCGCTCCTACCACTTCAAGTTCTGCAATCTTAGGACAGACTTCTCCGGGAATCGAACCTTTCTCTTCCAACTATTATAAAGCAGGTCTTGCTAAAGGGAACTTTATGCGTAAGAATAAATACCTGGCAAAACTATTGAAAGATAAAGGATTGGATAACGAAGAAACATGGAGAACAATCATGTTGAACCACGGATCTGTACAGCACCTGAATGAGCTTTCTCCTGAAGAGAAGGCAGTATTCAAAACTTTCAAAGAAATCTCTCCAATGGAGGTTATTTCTCAGGCAGCACAGAGACAGCAATATATTGACCAGGCACAGTCACTGAATCTTCAGATTCCTTCTACAATGCCTGTAAAAGATGTAAATTATCTTTATATTGAAGCTTGGAAAAAAGGAGTAAAAACGCTTTACTACCAAAGAAGTTCATCTGTTTCAAAAGAAATGATGGTTAACTTCGTATCATGCTCAAGCTGCGAGGCATAGGACCAAGTAATAAACACGCTATATTTACAAAAGCATACCGAAAGGTGTGCTTTTGTCGTTTTCAATATAATAGTCTTGGATGAAGCCAATTGATTAATAATTTATTTGCCCGCAGATTATCACAGATGATTCTTATAGTGTTGATAAGTTTTGGCTAAAGCCGATGGATGATTTGTTTTTGTGAAAATGGGCTAAAGCCCATTTCTATTGAATAAATAGGTTGTATATAATTATTTTTTTTTTATAAATCATTGATTATTAAAATATTTAAACTTACTCATTGGATGTTTTAAAAAAGTAAACTGATATCATTTTACATTCAAAAATCATCTTTTACCATTTATCATTCATAAAAAAGGTCCGGAAAGAAAATCCGAACCTTTGAAAAAGAATTATATGAAGTAAAATTAAAAGCGTTATTAAAAATTATACCGAACACCCAGCTGCGCCTGGAATCTTGAGGCAAACTGATCTATGGTATAAGGCAAACCAGGTGTTTTAAAGTTGTAGGTAGGATCTCCCGCTGAAGGCTGTCCTGTTGATACATTTCCAACTTTTGTCAACCCGACACTCGCTGTGGAATTGAAGGTATTAGGCACAAAGTACACTTTACCCCAGTCTTTGTTTAACAGATTGGTAAAATTGATGATGCTCAATGAGATCTGAATATTGTTCTTAGACTTCGGACTCAATCTGATTTCATCCATAATTCTGATATCCGCCTGAATATTCCAAGGGGTAACATCACCATTTCTTTCCGTAAACTTCCCTCGTCTGGATTTCAGATAATCATTGCTGTTGACAAAGTTTTCATAATCTGCAATCTGCTGTTGGGCAGTAACCACTACGTTTCCTGCAGCATCTTTTATAGGAACAATATATTTGGAAGCTTCTGTCGCATCTTTAAAGATATAGGCAAGTCCCGCAGCCTGTCCCGTATTGGCAATAGTACTGTTCACAAATCCCCAGGAGAAAGGATTTCCTGATTGTGCATTGAAGTATACGTTGGTATATAACCTGTTGGAATCAGAAATAGTAAAGGTATACCCAAGATTGGCTACCACTCTGTTTTTGATGGCGAAATTAGAAGTGGTCAGCTTCGGATCATTAGGAGTCAGAGACTGGTTCATCTGCCAGTTACTTTCCATGGAGTTTCTGATACCATTGGTAATATCTTTAGCATCACCATAAGTGTATGCCACAAAGAAATTGAATCCGAAGTTATACGACTTTGACAGCTGAGCCGTCAGGTTGTAACGGTATCCTTCTTTAGTGTTGGATAAAAGATAAGCATTAGAGAAATTGCTATTGATATTTGTAGTATAGATCGGCATTTCATGATTCGTATCATAACTGTAATACGTCACGTTGTCTGTCTTGTTCACCTGCTGGAATTTCAGATCATAAAGCACTTTTGTATAAATACCTTCCAAAGTCAGTTTATACCCTGCAAGCGTATAATCGAAAGCTAAGGAACTTCTCCACACTCTTGGCATTTTAAAGTTATTATCAACAAGGTCTACCTGTACTTTTGAGGAATTCTGCCATTTTGGGAAATTAGAACTCATTAAAGGATCTCCGTTAGTCGCAAGTTGTCCTGCAGTAGGAGCATTGTAGTCATAACTTCCAAAACCTACTCCATCATTATAGTAAGCATATCCTAACCAGGCAAACGGAATTCTTCCCACAAAAATTCCAGATCCTCCCCTTAGCACCATAGATCTGTCTTCTGTAAGATCAATATTAAATCCAAGTCTTGGAGAGAAAGTTGGTTTATTCAGATAGTTATTCGTAAGCTGGCTCAGCGGAGTATAATTATAGGTATTTCCATAGTTAGGATCCTGAGGAGAATTATTTACCAATGGGCTCGACTGCGGTTTATTCGGTAAATCTGTATAATCTACTCTTACTCCCGGTGAAAGTCTTACTCTTCCCCAGTTGATTTCATCCTGAAGATATAGGGAAAGCAGATTCACTTTATACTGTGCATAAGGATTATCAAAAAGCGTTTGTCTGCTGTCTCCGTTAAATGGGTAGGTTCCTCTTATCCTTGCAGGTGTGCCATTATAAAAATCGGTCAGATTTTTATAGGAAATTCTTCCGTTCAACGCATTTACAAAACCATAATTGATATTGTACAACTCATTGTGAGTTCCTAATAAGAAAGTATGATTTCCTTTTTTATAGGTAAGATTATCTGTAATTTCAAACGTTTTCTGTTTCATATTGAAAACAGTAGCTTCTCTGTCATTTCCTAACAGAATTGTTCCTCCATTATAAGCAATTTCCACCTGTGGAAACATAGCATTGCCGGAAGTAGGATCTCTATAATCATGAATAGAAGAATATCCTACGACTAAATTGTTGCTCCATTTATCATTAAAGCGGCTTTTTAATTCAAGTGTGGTAGTGGATGCTGTATTTTTCTGAATAAAATCCATACCGGAGAACCTAAAGTTGGCCCCGTCTCTTTCAAGATTGGACGCCTGTGAAAATACTGTATTGTTTTTAATGGATAAAGTATGCTTGTCATTAATCTTCCAATCTAACTTATTGAAAAGTTTAGAACTTTCAGAGAAGTTATTGTATTGATTAAAGCTTCCTACATTGAAACCATATTTATTCCGTACAAAATCTGAAATCTGCTGAGCCACCTGCTCATTGACGAGTGCTCCCGGATCATTGGCATTATAGAATACCGGATCTGTTCTTTTCGTATATTCCAGGTTTGTAAACAGGAATACTTTATCCCTTACAACCGGCAGACCTACTCTTCCACCATAAATAAAATCTTCAAAATCTTTGGGCATTTTAGAGTTATCTCCTACTCTGTTGTTACCGGTGATCGCAGCATTTCTTCCGTAAGCATAGATAGATCCTGTAACATCATTACTCCCGCTTCGTGTTACCGCATTGATACTTCCTCCAAGGAAATTTCCGAGCTTCACATCATACGGAGCGATATAAACCTGTACATCCTGAATGGCATCCAGACTTATAGAATTGGAACGTGTACTGCTTCCAGGCATCCCTGAGCTCCCCGTCTGCCCTCCTAACGAAGGACTAAAGCCAATAGCATCATTATTAATAGAACCATCTATCGTCACATTATTGTATCTGAAATTGGTCCCGTTGAAAGAGTTGTTAGCACTCTGAGGAACCAGTTTCGTAACATCCTGAATTCCACGGTTGATATTCGGAAGACCTGAAATCTGAGCCTGGCTGATTCCCACCCCATATTTTGCAGTGGTCTTTTTAGAAGTAATTTTTACCTCATCAATTGTTTTTTCTTTACTTCCCACATCTACTACAGGTAAGTCATTACTCCCTAAAGAAAGCTGTAGATTCGGGTTTTCATAAATAACCTGTGATCCGTCAGAAATTTCAATTTTATAAGGTCCTCCCGGCTGAAGATTATCCAAACTGAACTGCCCCTTGCTGTTACTTTTCGTTTCAAAGGTACTATTGGTAGGAAGGTGTATTACCTTTACTGTAACTTCGGAAGAAATCCCCTTTAATCTTCCAAAAATTTTAGAACTGGTTTCCTGTGAAAATGCAAACCCAAACGATAACAGAGCAAAAGCACAGATGATTTTTTTCTTCATATTTTATTCGCTATAAACTTGGTGTAAAATTAGATCTAGTAAAAATGAAGTATGGTAACATAGAATTAACATTACGTAACAGAATGTTTAACATTTCCTTAAAAAAAACTTAATAGAAACATAGTGACAGACTTAAAAAAAATCCTATAAAAAATTAAAAATTATTAGGTTTTTCAAGCTTTCCGAGCATATGTAAGAAGATAAAAAATACCATTCGGGTAAGTTATATAACTTTACAAATTTGTAGCAAGACCATCATTTCACATAGCAATTACTTTCCCTGGAAATCATAGAATGCTCTGAGATTTTTGGTTTATATTTGTGTTTATTGTTTAATACCAAAACTACAGATATGAAATTCGGACAAGTAGAAGACCCTTCAAAAATAGATTTCACATTACCTAAAGACCATCCTAAAACCAAGGAAATGCTGGCTCTTAATAAAAAAGGACTGGAAAACATTTCTATCGGATGTGCTAAATGGAACAAAACCGACCTTAAAGGATTTTATCCTAAAGGGACCAAAGATGAGTTGACTTATTATGCCACTCAGTTTAATTCTATTGAACTGAATGCCACTTTCTACGGAATGCCAACTCCTGATCAGGTAAAAACATGGAAAGAAAAAACTCCGGAAAATTTCAAATTTTTCCCCAAGATCACCAATACGGTTTCTCATTTCAGAAGGTTGATTGATGTGACTGATCCGGTGACTCATTTTGCCTCCGCTGTTATGAATTTTGATGAAAAACTGGGAATGGCTTTCCTTCAGCTTCATGATAATTTTAAACCAAAGGACTATGACAGGCTGGAAAAATTTGTAAAGGAATGGCCTAAAGAAGTTCCGTTAGCAATCGAGCTCCGAAATACAGAATGGTTTACCAATGAGGAAATCCTTAATACAACCTGTGAACTTTTTGAAGCTCATCATATCACCAATATCATCGTAGATACTGCCGGAAGAAGAGATATGCTTCATATGCGCCTTACAACTCCCAATGCATTCATCCGATACGTGGGAGCGAATGCCGAAAGTGATTATGAAAGACTGGATGACTGGTTGAAGCATCTTACAAAATGGAAAAAAGAAGGTCTTCAGAATCTTTACTTTTTCGTACATCAGAATATTGAAAAAGCATCTCCTTTATTATCGGCCTATTTTATCAAAAAACTGAATGAAGAATGGAAAACTGATATTCATCTTCCACAAATGGCTACCGAAAGTACAGGGACCCTCTTTTAAATGATATAAAGTTTGCAGCAATTCTTCAAAAAAACAGAATTTATTTCAGTATAAAAAATTAAACAGACCCTATTTTATTTTTTTTCTAAATAGCAGACATCTCCTTTTCATAAAGAAAAATTTCGTATATTAGAGTGTAATGTATTTCACTAAACATTATGCTTTAAAACATAAATCATGGAAAAGGAAATTTGTACAATCAGTATTGCCGGTAACTGGCTTAGTGATGAATATATTTTTTATGAAAATCACACTATAAAAAGAATATATGATCATCACAGTCTAAATTCTAATAAAATTGAATGGGTCACCCCGAAAAAGATTAGTAAACAGAATAAGGACAAAATTATCAGATCCTGTCCTGAAGAATTTAAGGAGCAGGTTATGCAAATTCTGGATTACCCCTAAAGAAACAAAAACGGTAATGAGTATCAAAAACCTCATTACCGTTTATTATTTATTCTTTCTCAGAAGCAGTACCAGATTGAGAAACAGAAGAAGGAAATCCAGTGCAATCCATATCCCCAGTTTTGTATTCTCATAATTGTAAGCATCCACTTGTTTTTTTGCCGCATCAGAAAGCTTCATACTTTGGTTGATGTAGTTCTGTACTTCCACAATCTGATCAATATTTTTGTTGGGTACGGAATGTTGGGAAAAATACACAAGATTTTTCTTTCCGAGATACCCTACAATCCAGTATTCATCGGATTTATCCATTTTCAGGTATTCTACTCTGTAATATTCCGGACGTATTTTCCCAATATGTTTGGGTTCAAGGGTTGTATTTTTATCCGATTTATTTACGTTGATCAGGTAAAAATCCAATGCCTGCGGAAGTTTATTCACTACCTGCAGCCCTACAGAATTGTCCACGAATGCCACAGCACTTTTCTTAATAAACCAGTACGTAAAAACAGAGATTGAAAAAACAACTGTTACAATACGAAACAGCTTCGCCCACTTCGCCATACTTCCTGATTTTATCTTAAATAAGATCAAAGAAAGCACTGATGCCAGAAATATTATAAAAATAATGAGTGTCATATTTTACAAAGATACTTCTTATCTCTATTTTATTTATATTTGCCCTCAAATTTTTAATTCTAACTAACCATGAAAAAAACGCTATCGGTACTACTTTCTTTTTGTATCGTACTCATCTGCGCACAGGTAAAATTCGAAAAAGGCTACATTATCAACAGTAACAATGTCAAAAAAGAGGTACTCATCAAAAACCAGGGATGGGTAAGTACTCCTGACAATTTCGTTTATAAGACAGATGAAAACTCAGCCGAAAACACCGGTACTCCAAATACTATTAAAGAGTTTGGCATCTATAATGAAATTAAATATATCAGTTACAACGGTGATATTGATTATTCATCAGATAATCTTGATGATCTTTCTAACAATAAAGCTCCGGAACTAAAAAAAGGCTTAGTCTTTTTAAAGGAAGTTGTGAAGGGTAATAAAAGTCTTTATTTCTATCAGAAACAAAATTTTGGAAGATATTTTTATTCAGATTCCGATTCTTCTATTCAGCCATTGATCTATAAAAAATATTATTTCAACGGCAGCAGTTCTCAGGTTGCCACCAATGATGATTATATCAATCAGCTGCAAACCATTTTTTCTGATGACAGCAATGCTAAAGCTTTAGCGGCAAAGACAGAATATACCGCAAGCGATCTAAAAAAAGTATTCAGCTTATATAACAGTAAATTTTCAGGACCAGCATCTTCCAACGAACAGTCTTTCTCTGAAAGCAAAAAGAAAGCAAAATTCAATTTAAGCATAAGACCGGGAGCTAATTTCTATTCTCCATTGAAAATCACAGAAACCTACAGTAATGAAGGTTTACCTTCTAAAACAGGGGCAAGAATAGGTCTAGAAGCAGAAATCGTATTACCGTTCAACAAAAACAAATGGTCAGTAGTTCTGGAACCTACCTTCTCTCTTTACAACAATAAAGTAACCATTAAAACGAATGATAATTTATATAATATGCATATGGAGAATTATTCATTCTTCAGTCTTCCGCTAAGCTTAAGACATTATATGTTTATCAATGATGACTCAAAAATCTTTATCAATGCTGGTATTAATGTCCTTTCGATTAAAACCAGCTCATCTGAAACTATTGATTTAGATTATGATGGGACGGTTTTTGACAAATTACAATTATCTCCGTCCCAAAGCTTTAAAAGTGCAGTATTTGGCGTAGGCTTCAACTATAAGAATAAATACAGCATCGAAGCAAGATACAATACAAGTACTAATCTACTGGATGAAAAAAGAAATGCTGCTTCTGCAGACCTTAAATATATTTCCTTAATTATAGGATATAATATTTTCTAATCTACATTCCATTCTTTATAAAACTGGTCGAGGAAATTCAGCATATAATTATGTCTTTCTTCGGCCATTTTTTTGCCTTTCTCAGTATTCATCATATCTTTCAAAAGGAGTAGTTTTTCATAGAAATGATTAATGGTGGTTCCGTTAGATTTTTTATATTCTTCTTTCGACATTCCCAATTTGGGTTCTATATCGGGATGATACATCAGGTTATTCTTAAAACCTCCAAAGTTGAATGTTCTGGCAATTCCTATGGCACCAATTGCATCAATACGGTCTGCATCCTGTACAATTTTAAGCTCGATTGGCGGATCTACAGGTGCCTGATCTCTGTTCTTAAAAGAAATATTTTCAATGACAAATAAAACCTTCTGGATGGTTTCTTCAGAAACATTCTGCTGTTCAAGAAATTCTCTGGATATTTTAGGAGCAATGGTTTCGTCACCATTATGAAATTTAGGATCGGCAATATCATGAAGAAGAGCAGACAATTCTACCACTTCTTTATCACAAACCTCTGTTTCTGCTATTTGGACAGACAGCTTCCAGACTCTTTCAATATGGAACCAGTCGTGTCCTGCTTCTGCTCCTTCTAATTTTTCTTTTACAAATGCTATTGTGTTTTCAATTGTACTTTTCATGTATCTATCAATTCATTTAAAATAATATCCCAGAGTTTGTTGTTGTAACTTCTAAAAAAATTGACATGCCCGATTTCTTTTTTATCAGATTCTGAAACGGTCACCAGTCTGTAGGTGGGTCTTAGATTAGTATAGGTATCATTCAGCAAGCTTAGCACTCCTTTTTCTGTGAGCCAGATATCATCTTCTGCCCGAATCACAAATACTTTCTGCATCAAATTTTTAGAGTAGTCATCAATTTTCTCCAACAGTCTGTTGGTTGATTTCTTGTTTAAAATTAAGGTTCTCCAGTCATATGCGCAATTTTTTGGAAGACTTTCTCCAAGCCCAAACCAATGTGCCGGAAAATATCCTAATAATGAAGTGGTTACCGGCTGAGCAATTCCAAAGCCAAGAAAAGCTTCAATTTTTGTAATTCCTTTAAGGTTTCCTACAAAAGCATTTTGTGTTCCTACAAAAATAAATTCTTCAAACATTTCAGAATCCTGATTCATTCCCAGAATTAATGCTCCTACGGAATGCCCCAGACAATATTTTCTGTAGTCTTTAAAATTCGCCTTGATATATTGGGTTAAAGCTTTGTAATCTTTTGAACCCCACAGCCTCATAGAACCATGAAACCCTTTCATATTTTCTGGTTTGGAAAGTCCTATCCCCCGATAGTCATAGGTAATTACTGTAAATCCCTGTTCAGAAAAATAACTCGCAAAGGAAAAATAGACCTGTTGTTTCACCCCTGTTGCCGAATTGATCAGCAATAGCTTCCCATTGCTTTTTTCCGGTATAAAAAGATGAACAGCCAGGGGAACATGGTCTTCTGTGGTCAGTATTAGTTTTTCCATAGTATAAAAAGAAAAAATCCACTATAAAAGTGGACATTTTACTTATATTTTTATGTTAAGTTTCAAAGTTTTGATATGTCGTAAATAGCTTTAAGAAAAGAAATCTGAGATTCTTGGCAGCCCTGTCTGAGATCCCTTGCCTCCAGAAACTCTTGATGAAACTTCATTTCCGAATTTCACACATTCTTCAATAGAATTCCCATGGCAGAGGGCTATGGCAAATCCTGACGTAAATGCATCTCCCATCCCCATTTTATAAACAGTTTCATCTTTATCATTTCTGTAATATTTCATCTCTGTCCCATCAAAATAAATGGTTGAATTGGTATCATCTCTTACAAAAACTTTATTGAAATATTTCTTAAGGACTTCTTCTCTCTTTTCTTCTCCGAAAATAACATATAATTCATTGCTTTTGGCAATAATAAAATCAACTTTATCCAAGATTTCTTCGCTGACTCTCATTGCAGGAGAAGCATACAATCCTATCTTCTTACCATATTGCTTAGCTTTTTTCACAGTGTGTTCTACGACTTCCATAGAAACCTCCAGCTGCACAAGCACAAGATCCGTGGTATGAAAATATTTTTCCGCTTCATCTATATGTGCTTTACTGAGATGCTTATTCGCAGCCGGCACTACAACAATAGCAGCATGTCCATTAGAGGTCGTTACATAAGCTGTACCTGTAGATTCTTTATCTGTTTCATGAACAAAACCTACATTCACATTTTCGCCCACCAGATTTCTCATAATCTGTTGTCCAAGGGGATCCATTCCCACACATCCTATAAAGTACACACTTGCTCCCAATCTTGCTGTACCTACTGCCTGATTGGCTCCTTTTCCTCCGAAATAGCTATCTGAATTAATAGCCAAAACTGTTTCATTTGGTAAAGGAAGTTTTTCGGTTTCAAGGACAAGGTCAATAGATGAGCTGCCTACAACGATAATTCGGGGCTGTTCTGATAAGAAGTTCATTGTGTTTTATATTGTTCTTTTAAGTTTAATATTTTACAAAAATGGTACCTCAAAAATAATTAAATTTAATTAACTTATTTCAATAAATTCTGTAATTATCTTTACCGGTGATTGATCTTTATCATATGCTATGTAACTGGCATAAAATCCTTCTCCATATCCGGTCTCAAAAGCAAATATAGTTCCCGGGTGTTCTTTTGCAGGTTTTAGAAAAGCATACTGGTCAATAGCTCCTTTTTCATCAAAGAAATAATCATGAAAGAATTCTTCATAGATTCCCATGAAATCTCCCCCTTTATTGTTGTATAGCTTTTGCTCCAATTCATTGAGGCTATTTTGAGTATCAACATCCATGAAGCATCCCATTCCACTTTCTACAGGATATCCAAAAACTTCTTCTTTTGCCAGGTCTTTTATATTCTGTCCTGCTGTGGTTGCCATTTTCCATTCTTTAATTTCAGAATTATTGAATATAATTTCGGCATAGGCCACACAATTACTTTCTCTTTCTTTATGTAACATGACAGAAAAATCTCCTTTAGGAAATTCTGTAGTGAAAGCAAGCATATCATTGGTGATCAATGGATCACAGGTAACCAGCTTTCCACTGGAAAGATAGATCTTTCCTACTGCAAAACTTTCTAATAGCGGACTTTCTACAAAATCTTTCGAGAATAGTTTTTTTATGTTTTCTATATGTGTCATTGTATTTATTCTTTTAAACCATCAGGCTGGATACAATTGTATTCGTGTATCCAGCCTGAGATTTTGACGTATTAACCTATTTTATTAGGTGATTTTTTATAAACTTTCCAGTTTCTCTTCAAGGATAAAAATATCTATTTTTTTACCAACTGCTTGTTTCATCAAATATTTTAAATAATCCTTCTCTATATGGTTGTTTTAGCTGCTTTATTCTGCTTTCCAAAACTTCCCAGCTTTCTTCTGAATATGATTCCAAAACAGCATTCAATTCCTCTTTATTATTATTAACATAGTCTACAGGAACTGGAAAAAAGTCATTCCAATGGGGTGTTTCTTCAGAATTTTCATAAAGAGCAACTGTTCCTATCCTATCATTGAGTTTACCTTTTCCTTTATAAGGCAAAACCTTTATGACAGGAAAGTTACCTCCAAAACCTTTGGATAAATTGGTGGTGACAGCAATCATCTTAGGTTTTTCAGAAATCACTACTGCTCCGTTAGAATCTCCATGTTTAAAATGTTCTTTTTGTCTTCTCCAATAAAAAATATTTACCAGTAAAAGAATAATAAAAGCAAATCCTCCCCAGAGCCATGAAACATCCCATGCAAAAGCTAATGAAAACAATAAAGCAATTAACAAATAAATAGGTTTATAGATGTATTTTATCAATACAAATGGCATTACTCTAACTCTTCCAGGGTTTGAAGCAACCGTTCTACTATCTAATGTTAAAATATCCCTATTGTCTTCCATATCTTAAGGATTACTAAATATTTTACAAACTTTTCAGTTTCTCTTCAAGGATCGCGATCTTATCCTGAGCATCTTTTTGTTTTTGACGCTCAATTTCTACAATTTCCGGCTTCGCATTGGCAACAAACTTTTCATTGGAAAGCTTTTTATCCACCGAAATTAAGAATCCTTTTAAATATTTCAATTCTTCTTCAGTTTTCACCTTTTCTTCTCCTAAATCTAAGTTTTCACTTAAAGGAATAGAAACTTCAGTGGCTCCAACCAGGAAGGTAAAACTTGGTTTATCTGTTTTCTGTCCAAAATGGATTTCAGAAACATTAGCCAGCTTTCTTATTACTGCTTCATTGGCAAATTCAGAAGCATTGGTATATACTTCAGCAGCTTCTCTTGGTGAAATTCCTTTTGTCTGACGGTAATTTCTAACTCCGGAAATCAATTCTGCTGCGGTTTCAAAGTTTTTAATAATTGCTTCATCAAATGCACCTGCTTCTTTCTGCTGAGCAACAACTAAAGCTTGATCCATACTTCTTTCAGAAATAGTCTGCCATAGCTCTTCCGTTAAGAAAGGCATGAAAGGATGAAGCAGCTTCATCAATTCTTCAAAGAAATATATTGTCTTATGATACACTTCTTTAGAAATTCCTTCTCCATAGTTTGGCTTAATCGCTTCAAGATACCAACCACAAAAATCATCCCAAATTAATTTATAGATCAAATGAAGGGCATCAGAAATTCTGAATTTCTCAAACTGATCATTAATTTCAACAATTGTTTTATTAAGCTTGTTTTCAAACCATTCGATAGCCTGATGATCTGTAGCAATTGCCGGTTTATCTTCATGATTCCACATGTTGATCAAACGGAATGCATTCCAGATCTTCGTCATGAAGTTTCTTCCCTGAAGCATCAAATCTTCATCAAAAAGAAGGTCATTTCCTGCTGCAGAGCTCAATAGAATTCCTACACGAACTCCATCTGCTCCATATTTATCCATTAGTTCAATCGGGTCAGGAGAATTTCCTAAAGATTTTGACATCTTCCTTCTCTGCTTATCTCTTACAATTCCTGTAAAATAAACATTCTTGAACGGAACTTCTTTTCTGTACTCCAATCCGGCCATGATCATTCTGGCTACCCAGAAGAAAATAATATCCGGACCGGTAACAAGGTCAGACGTTGGATAATAATAGTTGATGTCTTTATTTTCAGGATCAAGTAACCCCTCAAATACAGACATTGGCCATAACCATGCTGAGAACCATGTATCTAATGCATCATTATCCTGTCTAAGATTTTCTACCGTAAGATCAGCATTTCCTGTTTTTTGTTTCGCCAGCTCTAAAGCATCTTCTTTCGTTTCAGCTACTACAAAATCTTCGTCTCCTTCTCCATAGTAATACGCAGGAATTTGCTGTCCCCACCAAAGCTGACGGGAGATATTCCAGTCACGGATGTTTTCCATCCAGTACTTGTAGGTATTTTTAAACTTTTCAGGATAGAATTTTACTTCATCATCCATTACTACGTCCAAAGCCGGTTTAGCCATTTCAGACATTTTAAGGAACCACTGTACTGAAATTTTAGGCTCAATAACAGCACCTGTTCTTTCAGAAGTTCCTACTTTATTTACATAATCTTCAGCTTTAAGCAAAAGATCTTTTTCTTCTAATTCTTTAGCGATTTGTTTTCTTACGTCAAATCTGTTTTTCCCCGCATAATGTAAACCATGCTCATTAAGATTACCATCATCATCCAGCGCATCAATCATCTTTAACTGATGTTTCTGCCCGATTTCGTAGTCATTGATATCGTGTGCAGGAGTAATTTTCAAAGCTCCTGTTCCGAACTCAATATCAACATATTCATCCTCAATAATCGGGATTACTCTGTCAACGATCGGTACGATTACATTCTTACCTCTCAAATGAGCATATCTTTCATCATTAGGATTGATACATACAGCTGTATCCCCAAAAATAGTTTCCGGACGCGTCGTTGCAACCGAAATAAATTCTTCAGATCCTTCGATTTTATATTTAAGGAAATATAATTTTCCGTTTTGTTCTTTAAATATTACTTCTTCGTCCGAGATATTGGTTTTCGCTTCCGGATCCCAGTTTACCATTCTGTAGCCTCTGTAGATCAAACCTTTATTGTATAGATCTACAAAACTTTTGATAACCTGCTGCGAAAGTTTATCTTCTAAAGTGAAACGGGTTCTGTCCCAATCACATGAACATCCCAGCTTTTTCAGCTGCTCAAGGATTGTTCCTCCATATTTATTGGTCCAGTCCCAGGCATGGGTTAAAAATTCTTCACGGGTAATATCCGACTTATTGATTCCTTCAGACTTCAATTTAGCAACAACTTTTGCTTCAGTGGCAATTGAAGCGTGATCTGTTCCCGGAATCCAACAGGCATTAAATCCGCGCATTCTTGCACGACGGACCAGAACATCTTGAAGGGTATTATTCAACATATGCCCCATGTGTAATATCCCCGTAACGTTTGGCGGAGGAATTACCACTGTATAAGGTGGCTTGTCATTAGGCTCTGAGTGGAAATACTTATTTTCCAGCCAGTAGCTGTACCATTTCTGTTCTGTTTCCTGTGGATTGTACTTTTCTGAAATCTGCATAAATTCTATTTCTTTGGCTTGCAATTTGCAAAAATAGTCTAAAGAAAAAAATTTTTAAGCATGAATTAAAATAATTTTTAACTTTGTTTCGCAAAATTTATCTAACAAACGTATTAACATTCAAGAATATGAAAAAACTAATTGCAGGAATTGCATTATTCGGGACATTTGCTCTAGCATCTGCACAAACAATTACATTTGATAAAACGACTTTCGATTATGGTACTCTTAAGCCTAACGCTGACGGTACAAGATTTTTTACAGTAACGAATTCTGGTGACAAACCATTGATTCTTTCAAATGTAAAGCCTTCTTGTGGATGTACAACTCCTGAATTCAGCCAAGATCCTATTATGCCGGGTAAATCTGCTAAGATCAAGGTTGGATACAACACTGCTATCCCTGGCCCTTTCAACAAAATGATTGAGGTTTTCTCTAACGACCCTGCAAATAACAGAAGTGTAATTTACATTAAAGGTAACGTAGACGCTAACGCTCCTGAGCCAAAAGTATTGACTCCTGCTGAGCAGAAAGAAGCTGCAAAAGCTGAGAAAAAAGCTGCAAAACTAGCTAAAAAGGCTGCTGCAAATTAATCTCTACTCAAAAAATAAAAAAACCGTCTCAATAGAGGCGGTTTTTTTATTACATTTATGTTTCATTAGGTAGCAGGTGGTAGGAAATAGACAGCAGATGTCAGAATACACTGATTAAGTTTTGGCTAAAGCTCTATGAATATTTATATATTTCTAAGGCGGGCTAAAGCCTATCCCTATTGAATTGAATAACTACATTTTTTTAATTTTTAATCTTAAAAATATATGGACACCAATTTCTCAGATGACTTTAAGGTAAACGGAAAATTTTCCATTAAAAAAACATCAACCTCATATAAAGGAAAACTCACCAAAGAAGAAGGGGGACAAATGCTTATTCAGGAGAAAGAAAAGCTTCGTGAGCTGCAGGAAAAATTATATGCAGACGGAAGCCAGTCTCTTCTGGTTGTATTACAGGCTATGGATGCAGCGGGAAAAGACAGTATGATAGAGCATGTTTTCGGAGGGGTAAATCCACAAGGATGTAATGTGACCAGCTTTAAAACACCAAGTTCTAAAGAATATTCCCATGATTTTTTATGGAGACATTATCTCGCATTGCCTCAGAAAGGAATGATTGGAATTTTCAACCGTTCCCATTATGAGAGTGTTTTGGTCTGCAAAGTACATCCTGAATATAATTTAAGTGAAAAAACATGGTCTTCTGTAAAAGACTTTGATAATAAGTTCTGGGAAAACAGATATGAAAGTATCCGGAATTTTGAAAAACACCTTTCACAGAATGGAACAACTGTTGTAAAAATCTTTTTAAATGTTTCTAAAGACGAGCAGAAGAAAAGACTTCTGGACAGAATCAATGAACAGGAAAAAAACTGGAAATTCTCCGCAGCTGATCTTCCGGAAAGAGCATTATTTGATCACTATATGGAAGCCTATGAAACCGCGATCAATGAGACATCCAAGGATCATGCCCCATGGTATGTACTTCCTGCTGACAATAAGTGGTTTGCAAGAGTTGCTGCTATACAGATCATCATTGATACCCTTGAAAAAATGAATCTTAAATACCCTACCGTTTCTGATAAAGACCAACAGGAATTACTGGAAGCAAAAAAACAATTGGAAAGCGAATAGTTCAAAGAAAAAATAAAGAATGGAAGTTTGAAGAAAAAAGTTTATTTTAACTTCAAGCTTCTGTTTTCTTTGAGTCAAAAAATCACGAGAAAATCTATAAGCCGGATTCTGTACTTCCGAAGAAGTGCCTGTTATTTATCTACGCCTTACATTGCTGCAAGACTTGAGCTGATTACCCCTCGGTTTTCAGGACGAGCCGCCCCTATTTCCATTACTGAAAAGAACCGATATACTTACCATTGCACCGCAAAGAGTTTACCTGGTTTCACTACAGCCGAACTGTACTTGCTTTCTGTTGCACTTGTCCTACCCTCACGGGTGACGGATGTTATCCGCTTTGCTGCTCTATGGTGTCCGGACTTTCCTACCTCCTGCAAAACAGGAAATCAACAAGCCGATTTTCTCGCGGAGGCAAAGATACATAAATTCTGTGGTAAAAAGGTGAATAGCTAAAGGAAGCTAAGAACACGGAGAGCAGAATTTCACTCATTCTTCATTTTTTTTAATTTTATCTTTTCACGATTTTGAATTATAATTTTCAACAATTACCACTTTATTATTATCTTCGTGCCATTATATATCTATGGATTCCAGAGAAAAAGAATTTGCGCAGCTTATCAAGGATAATCAGGGACTGATTATTAAAGTATCGCGTCTGTACACCAATTCTCTGGAGGATGAAGAGGATCTTTTTCAGGAAATCGTGTTACAGCTCTGGAGAAGTTATGATTCCTTTAAAGGAAATTCCAAAATTTCCACATGGATGTACCGTGTAGCGCTTAATACAGCCATTACCCTCTTTAGAAAAAAAAGCAAAAGTCTGCCTACCAACGAACTGGACATCAACTACAAAGATTTTGTGGAAGATGATGATGAAAAACAGCAACAGG
The DNA here is from genome assembly GCF_003852415.1 of Chryseobacterium sp. KBW03. Lineage (NCBI taxonomy): Bacteria > Pseudomonadati > Bacteroidota > Flavobacteriia > Flavobacteriales > Weeksellaceae > Chryseobacterium > Chryseobacterium sp. KBW03. Next base: position 787,001 of record NZ_QAJO01000005.1, read on the forward strand.
TATCACTTTTGTATACTGTAATCAAGACTCTCCCTAATGTGGAAAGAGCTATTGTCACGATGTATCTTGACGATCTGCCTTACAAAGATATTGCAGAAAACCTCGGAATCACTGAAGTCAATGCACGCGTGAAAATGAACAGATTAAAGAAAACCCTTAAAGAACAGATGGAAAAATATGCCTGAATTTGATTTAGATAGCTTTAAGAAAACCTGGCAGGAACAAGCTGTTCAGCCTAAATATGACAACAAGGAAATCCTCCAGATGTTGAATAGAAAGTCACGCAACTACATCAAGTATATTTTCTGGATCAGCGTTGTAGAATTCCTCTTCTTTTCTGTACTGGGTCTGTTTTACTTTTTTCAGGAAGAGGAATCAGAAAGTTTCCGTAAAATGTTGGAAAGACTGGGAGCACAGGAAGCACCTGAAGTAGAAAACAACTTCGGTCATGTTTATTTGGCGATAAAAGTTTTAAGCTTGTTGATCACAGCTTATTTTGTTCTAAAATTTTATCAGAATTACCGTAGAATAAAGATTGAGGAAAACCTCAAGGGACTTATCACCCGAATTATTAAGTTCAAAACAACCGTCAATGCATTTATCCTCATCAGTATTGTACTCTTGATTGCATTTACCTTTGTATTGTCGGCTTTCATCTTCTATACATTGAATTCTCAGAATATACAGCCTACCAGCTCTAATCTTACCATTATTATCGTAGGCATAGTAGTGAGTACCTTATTGGCTATATCCATGATCTGGTTGTATTACCGACTTGTATATGGTACTATTATTAAAAAGCTTGACAAAAATTTAAAACAACTTAAAGAGATAGATTCTCAGGAAAGTTAATATTCATAGGCATAGTTCGGGATATAATTATTATTTTTAGCCCACCAAATCTTAAACTATGCCCTTATCTTATGTTTATGGAACTTCTGAAGTTCCATTATTAGGACAGACCATTGGAGCCAATCTTAAAAGGACTGTCGAAAAATACCCCCACCAGGAAGCATTAGTCTGTGTTCATCAGAATTACAGAGCTACTTACCAAGAATTTTACAATCAAACAACAGCTGTTGCAAAGGCCTTATTGCTTTTAGGAGCAAAAGCGGGTGACAGAATCGGGATATGGTCTTCCAACCGATATGAATGGGTCCTTCTGCAGTATGCCACTGCGAGGATAGGAACTATTTTAGTGAATATCAATCCGGCCTACAGAACCCATGAACTGACGTATGTTCTTAATCAATCTGAAATTCGTTTTATTTTTTCTTCTTTAAGCTTCAAAACCAGCAATTATAAAGAAATGGTGGAATATGCTAAAGAAGTATGCCCATCCCTCGAACATGAAATATTTTTTGATGAAAACTGGGAAGATTTTGTTAATAACGGACAGGATATTTCAGATGAATTCCTTCACAGCTTTGAAGAACATGTACAGTTTGACGATCCTGTTAACATTCAATATACTTCAGGAACTACTGGATTCCCAAAAGGAGTAACTCTTTCCCACCATAATATCTTAAACAACGGATATTTCATTGGTATCAGGCTAAAATATACTGAAAAAGACCGTGTCTGTATTCCTGTTCCTTTTTACCATTGCTTTGGTATGATTATCGGAAATATGTGCTGTACGGCCCATGGAGCCTGCATGGTTATTCCCAACGACAGTTTTGATCCCGATCTTACCTTAAAAGCTGTTTCGGACGAAAAATGCACCTCTCTGTATGGTGTACCTACTATGTTTATTGCTGAACTGGCGGTAAAAGATTTTGAAAAGTATGATTTTTCAAGCTTAAGAACCGGAGTTATGGCTGGCTCAGTATGTCCGCCGGAAATCATGAAAAAGGTGGAAAACCTTATGAATATTAAAGAAATGAGTATTTGCTACGGAATGACGGAAACTTCACCCGTATCTACTCAGACTTTAATAGGAACTCCGTTGGAAAAACAGGTTGGAACCGTAGGAACCGTTCAGGATCATCTTGAGATCAAAATCATTGATGAAAATGGCAGAACCCTGAAGCGCGGGGAGCATGGTGAGCTTTGCACAAGAGGATATTCTGTGATGCTAAAATACTGGAATGATCCTGAAAATACGAAAAAAGTACTGGATGATGCCCGCTGGATGCATACCGGAGATATGGCAGTAATGGATGAAGATGGCTATATCACTATTTCCGGAAGAATAAAAGACCTCATCATCCGGGGTGGAGAAAATATTTCGCCTAAAGAAATTGAAGATTTTTTATATACGTATACCAACATCCTGGATGTTCAGATCATTGGAGTTCCGAGTGAAAAATACGGGGAAGAAGTAATGGCCTGGGTAAAAGTGAGAAAAGGATTTACGATCACCGCTGAAGAACTTCATGAATACTGCAAAGGAAGAATAGCCCACTATAAAGTCCCGAAATACTGGAAGTTTGTAGATGAATTTCCAATGACCATTTCCGGAAAAATAAGAAAGGTGGAGATGCGGGAAGTTTCTATGAGAGAATTGGGAATGGAAAATGTAAAAAATCATAGCTAAAACTGCATTTTGTCGAAAAAAAATTAATAACTCTGATTTTTAAAAAAAAATTAGAGTTATTAAAACACGAATAAGTGAAAAATACGAAAAACAGACACTCTATCAAACTTTAAATTAAATATAAATTTGACATATATTTTTCGACATAAACTACAAATAATCATAAAATACAACCAAAAATAATAAATGTGACAAATAATTTATTTCATTTTTTTCCTTATCAGGTGATTAATATGAAATAAAATAATATATTTACAAAAAAGCTGAAACATGAAAATTGTATTGGTACTAAGTGCTCTCTTACTTAGTATAAGTATTTATTCACAAAAAATATCAGGGAAGGTTGTCAATGAAAATAATGAAGTTGTTTCTTACTGCTCAGTAAGCTTGGAAAATATAAATACAAGTACAATTACAGATATCAATGGTAACTATTCAATAGAAATCCCTGAAAATGCAAAAAAAAGTGATTTTATCATTTTTGAATCTAATGGTTATGAAGATAAAAAGGTTACCCTACAAGGAATAACCACAGATGCCAATATCAGATTAAGCAAAAAGACCAATGCCATTCAGGAAATTAATATAACCGGAAAAAAAACAAAGAAAGACGTTCTGGGGGCTAAAAGCAGACCAATGCTCACTTTTTCTAAAATGTTTGATCAAAATGTTCCCACCATTGAACAGGGACAAATATTCAACATTTATAAGTGGACTAAACTTAACAGCTATAATTTTTTCATTATTCCGAGCTCTAAATTCAAGGAAATTACTTTAAAGCTCAATATATATTCTGTAAAGAATAATTTACCGGATGAGTCTCTCCTTCAGGAAAATATAATATTTAAAACCAATACTACAGGCTGGCAAACCATTGATCTGGAAAAATATAAACTTATTTATAATGACCTGGACCAGCTGGCGATTACCTTACAGCTTGTTGAAAATGTACCTCAGGATAATATAGATTTCGTATTTGGAATCTCTGCAAAAAAAACATTATCAAATGACTTGCTGTTCCGTTATCAAAGTCAGGGAAAATGGGAAACCAGCGGAGGAAGCTTTATCTCCAATATTGATATTAATTATATGAAGGATAAAAAGGAAAGCGTTTCTAATAGTGTAAGCCCAACAGACAACAGCCCTGAGGATAAGATGCTGATGGATTATTATCAAAATAAAGAAAGAGCCAAGAAAACTGTTTATGGGAAAAATAAATCCGGAAAATATATTGACCTTAAGAATGCTAAAATATATTATGAAGAATACGGAAGTGGGGAGCCACTTGTAATGCTTCATGGGAACAATGGAAGCATATCAGATTTTTATAACCAGATTCCTGATTTGGCAAAGCAATTCAAAGTGATTGTTTTAGATACAAGAGGACAAGGAAGAAGTACAGATCTTTCCACAGAGGATTATACCTATGAAGAGTTTTCTGAGGATTTATTAGCCGTAACAAAAGAACTTAATATCAAGAAATTCAATATTATAGGATGGAGCGACGGTGGAATTACTGGTCTGTTATTTACCATTAATCATCCTGATTTAGTTAATAAGCTGATCGTTATCGGAGCGAATACCAATCCCGAAGGCATAGAGCCTAAAACCCTGGATATCTTTAAAAAGCAGCTAGAAATAAAAGATGCTCCTAACCAAAGATTAATAAAACTAATGGTTCAGCATCCTCATATTGAAACAGAGCAGCTAAAAACAATTAAAAACCCTGTTTTGGTTATCGCAGGAAGCAATGATGTGATCAAGGAAGACCATACAAAATTGATCAATAGCAGTATTCCCAACTCAAAGCTATTGATTGTTCCCGATGCGTCTCATTATGTTCCGTTTGAAAAACCGGACATACTTAATAAGTCGATCATCAACTTTTTAAAAATATAATTTAATTGATAATAAAGCGGAAACCGAAAAGCTAACGAGTAGGTACAAATTAAAATTTTTACACCATGAGCAAAAAGCTTACAAAAAAGTTAACTTTCAAAAAAGAAAAGTTATCTCATTTAAACTCTGAAGAAATGAAATCTGTAAAAGCTGGAAAAGAGCTAGTAACATCTGTTTTTGATTGTTCACACTGGACATGTACAGCTGGAAGCAGCAGATCTACAAACCTTTGCGTTTGTCCTGCTTAGTAAATCAGAAACATTTTACAAAAATTGTAGCTACTCCGTAAGGGGTAGCTGCTTTTAATAGCTCTATTATGGCAAATAAATTAAAAATAGGCCTTTTAGAATTTGGCATAAGAGAAAACTCACTCAACAATTCTAAGAAATCATTATACGATATCATTGACTATGCTACAAGAGCGGATGAACTCGGTTTCTCCAGATTCTGGGTTACTGAAAACTATTTTTCAAAAGCACATGACATGGCCTGGTCTACTCCTGAAATGCTGATTCCCATCTTATTAGGATTAACAGAAAAAATAAAAATAGGAATCGCCGGAGTTATTTTACCCTTACAAAGCCCATTCAGAGTGGCTCACAATTATAAGTTGTTATCCAGCTTATATCCCCGAAGATTAGACTTAGGGTTCGTTAAAGGCCTCGTTGGTGAATATGATCTTCAGTATTTTAATGTGGATGTAGATAAAGAAAACTACTTTTCATCATTTCTTCCAAAGCTGGAATCTACATTAAGCTTTCTGAGAGAGGAAAGTGAATTTCTAAAAAAAGATTTAATTATCCCTCCTTACAAAGGAAATATTCCGGATGTATGGTATATGGGATCATCACACTCAGGCTTAAAAGTCGCTTTAGAGCATGATCTTAATTTTGCAAGATCCATCTTTCATGGAGAATCAAACAAAGATTATCTTAAAGAAGAATTACAAAATTTTAGAACAGAATATAAAGCAAAACATGGAAAAGAACCCTCAATGGTACTTACTTTTTCAGGCTGCTGCCATAAAACAAAACAAAAGGCGATCAATGTTGCTAAAAGGAGTACCAACAACGATATAAGCAATATAAGCCTTGTAGGAGACGGAAGTTTCTTTCAGGAAAAACTGCTGGAATTTAAAGAGCTCTACGGATATAATGAATTTATGTTTAATAATATCTCGAAATCACACAAAGATTCTTTAACAGCCATAGAAATATTAAGCCAATATGTATAAAGATAAAATTGACTTCTTTTTGACCCAAATTTCAGAAAAATGTAATGAAGACCAAGGTGAAAATATTACATTCAGTCTGGGAAATGGGTATTACTCATTATTTTACAACAATGATGTTGAGATTGAAAAAATTGAGGAACTTATTGACATGGCTTCAGAAGCTTCTTATTCCTCATTTGCTACCGGCAGCTTAGCCATTATCTACTTCATGAGGCTTTTGCATAATGCCAATATTATTACGGATGAAGACATTGAAGATATAGAAGAAGATTCTATTGAATTTTTCTTAGAATTACTTTCCGCCGCTGCAGACAGGAAGGAGTACGATTTATTTACAGGGCTGATCGGATTGGGAATTTATTTTCTTGAAATTAAAAAATTCGATGCTGCGGCCAAAATAGTGTCTTATATAGACCATTTAAAACATGAAAGAAACCAATCCTTTTTCTGGATTGATCATATAGTAAAAGAAGACAATATCATTGACCTTGGTCTTGCCCACGGCCAGCCTTCTATCATCTCCTTTTTAGCCGAATGCTATCATAAAGGCTGCGAGAAAGAGACGTGTGCAAAACTGATAAGAGGAAGTGTCAACTTTCTAAAGGAACTTTACGAAGAAAATAAAGATTCACAATTCATATTTCCTTCAAAACTCAATATCGCTACAGGAGAAAAGCAATTATCAGAAAGGCTCGCATGGTGCTATGGAGACTTAGGAGTTGCTATAAGCATCTGGAAAGCTTACACCGTTCTGCAGGATGAGGATCTGAAGGCGATGTGCCTTGCTATTATTCTGAATTTATCAAAAGTAAAAGCAGACAAGTCCGGGGTTTTCTACAGCCAAAAAAATGAGTGTATAGACACCGGAATATGCCACGGAACATCCGGAATTTCTCATATATTTAATAAATTCCACAGAATATTTCAAAATCCAGAACTGAAAGAAGCACACGATTACTGGATGTCCTTAACCTTACAACAGCTGGATAAAGGAGCAAAGTTCCCTTATGACCTTAAGAATGACGAATGGGTAGAACACACAGGACTTTTGGAAGGTATTTCCGGAGTAGGAATGGTATTGCTGGACTATCAGTATCCCGATAAAGCCAGAGATTGGGATAAAATTTATTTAATGAACATAGGATGAAATACAACGATATAGAAAAACTGAACTTTTATCTGCTGAGAACACCACTTCTTCCGCAAAAAAATATTGATCAGTGGGAAGAGGATATCAATACAGAAGGCTTCCGTAATACCATTTATTTATCATCACCGGATTTGTATGAACAGCTCATCAACTGGGACGAAAAAAAACTGTCCAAAGAAAAAGCTGATAAAATAAAAAAATCTCTGCTTAAATATTGGCTGAGAACTCATTTCAGAACCATCCCTTTTGGAACCAATGCCGGTGTAAGTATGGGCGAATGGAGCGACAGCACTAGCATAACCCTCGATAAAGAACAGGATAAAATATATGCAAGACTGGATATGCAGCTTTTGCATGATATTACGGTAAAGCTGGAAGAGAATATGCATGTGAGAAAGGTTTGTCAATTCTATACCAACAACACGATATACAGCACTAAAAATAAGTACCGTTATATTGAGCCTACCATAAAGGATTCAGGGTTGAAATATGAAATTATTTCAACAGAAAAAAACAAATATCTGAATTCGATCATAAAAGCCTGTCAGGATGGTTTAAAGCTTTCCGCGATTATAGAAATATTAGTTAATCAGGACATTTCTTATGAAGACAGTTTCGACTATATCAACGAATTGATAGATTCAAAAATTCTTGTCAGTGAACTTTCACCCAAGGTTACTGACAAGAATTTTCAGGATTTTATGTATCAGTTTTTGAAAGATTTGAAAATTCCTTCAGATAAAGAAAATAATGAGGATGCAGAATTGATCCCCAGCCTGATTACCATTTTTGAAATTGTACAAAAAGCCAACAAAACCAATAACACATTTCTTGCTGTTGATCAGATTTCTGAAATACTAACCTCAATCGGGATTAAAAACCACAAAAAAAATATCCTTCAGACCGATTTACTGAAAGGCAAAACTTCCAATACGCTTGATAAGAAGATTTTTAAAGATTTTAAAAAAGTACTTTCAACGGTTTTTCAGATTGGAGCGGCTGACACAATTGATTCTCTGGATAACTTTAAAAAGGAATTCACGGCAAGATATGACCAGCAGGAAATTCCGATACTATTAGCCCTTGATCCGTTATCAGGCATCAATTACCCTTTACATTCAGATAATGACAATTCTAATCTGACAGATGGAATCCAGTTTAAGTCTGAAAATACAACCAATGTCATTCAGGGATCCCTGAAATGGAACCAGTTTTTAGGAGAAAAATTAATTAATGCTCTGAAAAACAATGAAGATTTAATACAAATTACCCAAGAAGAAGTTCATCCATTTTTAGAAGAAAATAAAAACATTCCTTTCTCAATGTCATCATTAGTACATATCTATGAAGATCAGGAAGGACAGCCGGTTATTTTCCATAAATTCAGTGACGGACCTTCATCTTCCACTTATTTGGGACGCTTTTGTCATATGGACGACCAGCTGGAGGAATCAGTAAAAAATGCGCTGTCTGAAGAAGAGTCTTTCTTTGACGGGCAGATCATTGCTGAAGTGGTGCACAATCCACAGCCGAGAGTCGGGAATATTACGATCAGACCGCATTTAAGGAAACATGAAATCCCAATCATTAACCGTCACAATGCAGATAGCGAACCCATCTATCTGAATGACCTTATGATTTCTGTTAAAAATGACAGAATTGTTCTTCGTTCTAAAAAATATAATAAAGAAGTTATTCCAAGTCTTTCATCTGCACATAATTATAACCTGCATAAAGTACCGATGTATCATTTTCTCTGTGATCTTCAGTACCAGCACATGACACCTTCCTACAACTGGAACTGGGGCATGTTTGTCAATTATGAATATCTACCCAGAATAATGATAAATAACGTAATTCTGTCGAGAGCTTCATGGCTGTTGGATTACGATAAAATATTCAAAGGCAAAAAGGCTTCAATTCAGGTTTTTAAAGAGTATTTAACGGAGAAAAACATTCCGGAAATCTGTGTTTTCACAGAAAAAGATATGGAACTTCCTGTATTTACAAACAATGCGCTGTCACTGGAGATTCTCTTTGACCATCTATTGAAGGAAAAGCAGATCAGAGTGCTGGAAAATCTTTCCGGACAATACAAAACTGTGACTAAAGATGAGAACGGAAATCAACACAGCAATGAATTTCTTATTCCATGGCATAATTCCAGCAGCAAAAAGAAGGATAAGCTTACCCTTTTCCCTGTAAAAAATACAGTGGTTCGAAATTTTGTTCCCGGAAGTGAGTGGCTTTTCTATAAGATTTATTGCAGTACAAAAGTTTCGGATCAGATTATTAAAGATACCATCTATAAATTCGCCAATGGACTTGTTAAAAAAGGAATTATACAAAAATGGTTCTTTATCCGTTACAGCGATCCGGATATGCACATCAGAATAAGATTCCTGACGACATCACAGGATCATACTCTTTCCAGCCAGATCTATCAGTTGCTTGACAAATATCTGACCAGAGAAATGATTATCCATAAAATTGTTCTGGATACCTACAACAGAGAGATTGAGCGATATGGCGAAACCACAATAGATCAGATGGAAAGTGTTTTTTACTTCGACAGTGAATGTGTCTGCCAGTTACTCAAAGAAGCTGAATACACAGAAACTCCCATCTGGAAAGCTGCCGTAGCAGGAATCAACCGTATTCTTGATGATTTCGGTTACCCTATAACAGAAAAAAGAGACATCCTTCACCAGCTCGCCAACGGATACGGAAACATGCTGGATGATCATTCTAAACAGACATTGAAAGATAAGTATAGGGATCACAGACATCAGACACTGGAACTTCTGGCAGGTACAGATGAGTTCTCTAAAATTCTGAATGTCAGAACTAAAAAAACAGCTCGTTACATTGCTGAAATTAAGGAACTGCAGTCTCCGCAGATGGTAAAATCATTAGTGGTAAGTTATATCCATATGTTTATCAACAGAACATTTGCTTCGAAACCGAATATCCATGAGTCTATCCTGTATTATTTTTTACATAAAAGCTATGACTCATTGCTGAATATTAAAAAACTGACGTAAGATGACCAGAATCGCATTAATAAACTGTTATTTTGGCAAAAGCTGGCCTGAGTATTTCACCCATTTTTTATACAGCTGCAAATACAATCCGGATGTTGATTTTTTATTATTCACCAACCTGGAAGCACCTTTTCATTTACCGAATGTCCATTTTATAAAGATCAGTAATCTTGCTGAATTCAGCACAATTGCCAGCGAAAAACTGAATCTTTCAATTAATATTCTGGATGGCTACAAATTGTGTGATTTTAAGCCTACTTATGGATTGATATTTCAGGAGTATTTAAAGGAATATGACTTTTGGGGATACTGTGACATTGATATTATTTTCGGGAATATCCGATATTTTATCACAGATAAATTATTGGAAAAATATGATGTTATTTCACCTCACAAAAACTATCCTGCCGGATTTTTTACCCTGTTGAAAAACAATGAACAGTGCATTAATCTATTCAAACAAAGTAAAGATTACGCCCATGTTTTACAAAATACACGTCATTTCTGTTTTGATGAATGCAACTTTGAGTTTAATCTTGTTCATACCAAAGATATTACAGAAATAACGACCGAAATTGAAAGTTTCACTCTTGTTGTAAGAAGGCTGGAGCTTCAAAAAGAAATTAAATATTATCATAAAAACATTGTTCAGGAGTTTGTCTATTCCAATGTCACCCATCATTGGGTAGAAGGTAATATTTTCAATACCGTAACGGAAAAGCAATACCTGCTGATTCACCTTATCAATCTTAAGGACAATCCGTATTTCTTTATAGATCCTTTTGAAGCAAAGGGCAATTTTTCAATTTCTCCACAGGGGATTCATTATACATCTAATACAATTTCTTATCCATTAAAAAAGATCAGGAGAAAAATAGAGAAAAGATTGACCCATGCACGGTACAGATTTTTACTGCTGAAATCTAAGCTTCTCGCTTATACCCAAAAGCAGCATGTCAATTTTCTGGAAGAACAGTCCTACAAGATTGGAAAAACACATATTACGTTTTATCCACAGGATAGGAACAAACTCATCATTATTAACGAAGGCGAAAACGTACTCCATTATAATCAATTCTCTCTTTATAAGCTTAAGGGCAACCAGTGGATAGGAGTAAGCAAAAAGAATATCAGTACTATTGATTTTCATTATAAAAACCAGGAAGATATTCCCTATAAAATAAGCATAAAGAGTATAAAGAATCGTATCACAGAGAATGCCTACTATATCTATTAAAAACTTCAGCATTTATGATTGCAAAATATGATTATTTACTGTCCTTTAATTTTTTGCTGAAGAAATTTGTACAGCAGCATAAAAAGGCAGGAAAAATACAAGACTATACTCTATCGGTAGATGATTATAATTTCCTTAGCTTTTACAATATACTACAGAATGATTTTGATATTGAAGCAATGGTGGTAAGGCTGGATGACTGGGAAGATATTGAAGAACTCAGTTTCCCGGCTATTGCTTTCTTAAAAATCAATGGAGGAATCTTTGTATTGATGAATGATTATAAAGACGGAAAAGTATATTGGGAAAGCAAAGAATATGGAAAACAGATCAATACATTTAATCTCTTCAAAAGAATAAGTGACAATATATTTCTGATTTCCTAGTGGTATCAGATGAATTTAAAACACAAAAAAGGTGAATATGTCTATTCACCTTTTTTATGTATTACTATTAAAGTTCTTTTCTTAATCTTGCGACAGGAATATTGAGCTGTTCACGATATTTTGCAATCGTTCTTCTTGCAATATTATAGCCCTGTTCTTTTAGAATAACCACTAAAGCATCATCTGTAAGCGGTTTTCTCTTATTTTCTTTGCTGATAACTTCCTGAAGATGGGTTTTGATCTCTTTGGTAGAAACCTCTTCTCCATCATCATTCGTTAAGCTGTCGGAAAACAGATCTTTAAGATACACAATACCGTTAGGAGTATCTGCATATTTACTTTTTACTACCCTTGAAATTGTTGAGATATCAAATCCTGTGATATCTGCAATATCCTTTAAAATCATTGGTTTCAATGACTTTTCGTCTCCGGTAATGAAATACCCTTTCTGGAATTTTACAATCGCTGTAATCGTCTGTAATAACGTATTCTGACGCTGGTTAATCGCATCGATATACCATTTTGCAGCATCCAGTTTTTGCTTGATAAATAATGCAGCCTGCTTATGCTCTGATGAATTTTTATCATGAGAATAAGTCGTCAGAATATCTTTGTATTCTTCAGAAACTCTTAAAGTAGGTGCATTTTTGCTGTTCAGCATAGGAATTACCAGGCCGTCTTTTACCTGAATCACAAAATCCGGAATAATTTCCTGATTAATTGTAATCGTCTGGGTATCAAAATTCCCTCCTACTTTAGGAGACAGTTTTGAAATTTCATCCAGAGCATCTTTCAGATCTTCTTCTTCAATATCATATTTCTGAATGATCTTATTATAATGCTTATTCGTTAAAGCTTCGAACTGATGTCTTAAGATATTGGCAGCCAAAGAAACTGCTTTATCAGAGCTTACTTTCTTTTCAATCTGCAGTAGTAAACATTCCTGAAGACCTCTTGCTCCTACGCCGGATGGATCCAGTTTCTGAACATAGTTCTCAAGGATATCCTCTACTCTTTCTTTCGTTGTATAAATTCCCTGTGAGAAAGCCAGATCATCCACAATAGACTTGATTTCTCTTCTCAGATATCCGTCTGTATCTAAGTTTCCGATAAGATATTCTGCAATCTTCAGATCTTCATCACTGATATTCACCAGGTGAATCTGCTCTGTAAGATAGTCATATAAGGACTGTCCTTCTGTCAGAAGGCTTTCGTTATCAAATTCCTCATCATCCGGAGAATAGTTACTGGATGCGGTTTTATAGCTAGGTTCGTCGTCATAGATATATTCATTGACGTCGAAATCTGTTTCAATGCTTTCCGTACCTTCATCCTGATAAGCGTCTTCCAGGGAAGAATATTCATCTTCCTTAGATTCTTCTTTTGCAATTTCCAAAGCTGGGTTTTCTTCTAACTCTCTCTCCAACTCCTCTTCAAATTCAAGAGTATGGAGCTGAATAAGCTTCATCAACTGGATCTGCTGAGGGGCCAGCTTCTGTCCTAATTTGAGTTGTAAGTGTTGTTTAAGCATATTCTTATTTGCGTTTTAACATAACATATTCTACGAATTTAATAAATTTATTTGATAAAAAACACATTTAGCATGATTTTTGCATTACTTATCCTAATATAATAAACTATTAAATAATAAAAAAAGCCTTAACTTGTGATTAAGGCTTTTTTTATTGTGCTAGAATTCAGCGCTTTTCGGTGTTCTAGGGAAAGGAATTACGTCTCTGATATTTGTCATTCCTGTTACGAAAAGAACTAATCTTTCCAATCCTAAACCAAATCCTGCATGAGGGACAGAACCAAATTTTCTGGTATCAAGATACCACCAAAGTTCGTGTTCATCTACATGCATATCTGCCATTTTCTGTTTTAAAACATCCAATCTTGCTTCTCTTTCTGATCCACCAATGATCTCACCGATACCAGGGAAAAGAACATCCATAGCAGCAACGGTTTTGTTGTCATCGTTCAGTTTCATATAGAAAGCTTTGATTTCTTTCGGATAGTCAAATAATACTACCGGGCTTTCAAAATGTTTCTCCACAAGGTATCTCTCATGCTCAGACTGAAGGTCTGTTCCCCATTTTTCAACCGGGTAAGCAAATTTTCCTTTTTTATTTTCTTTAGAGTTCAATAAGATTTCGATAGCTTCTGTATAGCTTACACGCTTGAAACGCTTCGCTATTACATTCTGAAGTTTCTCGATAAGACCTTCTTTCGCTCTTTCTTTTTCTGGTTTTGTCTTCTGCTCTTCTTCAAAACGCTTGTCTAAGAAGTCAAGATCATCCTTACAGTTATCCAATACATACTGGATCACATATTTCAAGAAATCTTCCGCAAGGTCGATATTGTCTTCAAGGTTGTTGAATGCCACTTCCGGCTCAATCATCCAGAACTCAGCAAGGTGTCTTGTCGTGTTAGAGTTTTCAGCACGGAAAGTAGGTCCGAAAGTATAAATTCTTCCTAATCCCATTGCTGCAGTTTCTCCTTCCAACTGTCCTGAAACAGTAAGGTTTGTTTTTTTACCGAAGAAATCCTGTGCAAAATCGATGTCTCCTTCTTCAGTTCTCGGCATGTTGTTCAGATCAAAGTTGGTTACCCCAAACATTTCTCCTGCTCCTTCTGCATCTGCTCCTGTAATAACCGGTGTGTTGATGTAGAAGAACTGGTTTTGGTTGAAGAATGAGTGAACTGCAAAGCTTACTGCATGACGCACTCTGAACACCGCTCCGAAAAGGTTTGTTCTGAATCTTAAGTGTGCCTGCTCACGAAGTTTCTCAAGGCTGTGCTTCTTAGGCTGAAGAATCGTGCTTTGAAGCTCTTCCGTAAAGTTATCTCCTAAAATAATGATTTTCTTAGCGATAATTTCCACAGACTGCCCTGCTCCCTGGCTTTCCACCACTTCACCTACAACTTTCAATGAAGAAGCAGTACTAATATTCTTGATGATTGCTTCATCAAAATTTTCGAAATCAACAACTATCTGCAAATTATTAATCGTAGAACCATCATTAAGTGCAATAAAGCGATTGGCACGGAATGATCTTACCCATCCGTAAACTGTAATGTCATGATGTAATACTTTCTTGTAATCCTTTAGGATTTCTTTGATCGTTTGCTTTTTCATTTGTTGATGATAAATTTTTTATATAAAAATTAATGTCTGCAAAGTTACAAAAAAACAGCGCAACTTGATGGTTGCGCCGTCTTTAAAAATCATTTAACAAGCATTTAAACTTTCAGTTCAGGAAATTTACCTTTTTCCTCTGCAGACTCTTCTTCATTTTCAGGTTACATTTCCACACAATATGATCCTGAACTTCAATAAAAACCCGTCTTGACACGGAGTTAACACACTTACACTATCACTTTTAGAAAGAATAAAATTTTATTTTTACTCTAAGTTTTCATGGAATTAGTTTTACTGTACTGAAATGGTTATTAGTTTTTAAGTGATAATTTGATGGTAAACTACCGGTCATTCATCCATTTTTAGACTATACTATACTTTTAAACATTGTGAAGGATTCAACGGGTTTTATTTTACTTGTTTCATGATTTTTCACAATCACTATACTTTACATTTTTAATTTATGAACATTGCTTCGCTACTTACATCTTTGTTTTTTTAACTGATTTTCATTTCTCAATAATCAGTTTCGTTAATAATTTCTACTATACAATTCCTGATTTACTTTTTACTGATCAGCAGTCTGGAATTGATATCTTGTACTGTGCACATACAAAATAAAGGTGTTGTGTTTTTACCTGAAGCAAAGATGCAGCAAGAGAAATAATGATACAAGTGAATGGTTTATAGATTCATAAATTTATATACCTAAAATCATGAATCTATAAATAGTAAACAATTGAAAATAAGAAAACTAACCTTAAATCTTAGTCATGTTTTCAATTTCTTTCAGATAGATAGAAAGGGGTGTTCCGGTTCGTTTTTTGAAGGCTAAAGTGAATGCCTGTTCGTTATTATATCCTAATTCTTCAGCAATAAAAGGAATTTTATAAGACCTGAATTTTCTGTCATTGGCCAGTCGACTGATGGCATAATCAATGCGGAGATCATTGAGATACGTTGCAAAGTTTTTCCCTTTATAGGTATTGATAATTTCCGACAGATATTTCGAGTTTGTTTTTATTTTTTTGGCAAGGCTTCCCAATGTAATTCCTTTATTCAAAAACTGATCTTTGTTTTCAAATATTTCAAGTTCTTTTAAAATGGTTTGGGCAATATCTTCAGAAATTGTTCTGGATGTTCTGTCCTCCGGATTTCCTGTATTTTCTATGGAAAGAGGCTCCTCCAGAATTTCTTTTTTGATTTCAGATTCATTCCTTTTGCCAAATCTATTTTCATTAACAGACTGGATCAGATCCTGAGCAATTTTTTTATAGTTCTTTTCGGATTTTTTATATTTAAAATAAACGTTGATAAATAATAAGTGTGATATCAGCAACATACTAAGAACAATATAAAAAAGGTTCTTTCTCTTTTGAAGTTCATTGGTAATGGACTCTTTTTCCTGTACCAGTTTCGGTGCATCATACCTTTTGGGAAGTTCTCTGGAAATATACATAAACTGGGAATCCAGTACATGATCTACTTTTAAAAACCTTTCTACAAAGTACAATTGCTGTTCTTTATCATTATTTGCTTTGTAGTGATCAATCAGATAGGTGTAAACGTCTCTAAGTTCAGGATAAATATAATCTGTTTTAAGAACCATAGAGTCAATTTTTGTAAAACATTCTATTGCCTTATCAGTTTCCTGAAGCCCTGCATAGGATTTTCCTAAATTTAAGAGGGTATAATTTTCGTTTCTATTACTTGGATTTTCTGTAGCGAAGAAAAATTTTTTACACTCCAATAAATTATCAATAGCTAACTGGTATTTTTTTGAATGCAAATGATAATACCCTAATAAACCCAGCCCCTGATGATAAGCATAGTCATTTTTACTTTTTTTAGAAGCCTGCAAACCTTCCTGAATCAATATATACGCGGAGTCCATTTTATTGATTTCTATATAAGCATCCGCCAATTGGAGTCTGATATGATTATGCTCCTCCTCCTGCATATAACTGGCATTATACAGGTAATATCTAAGTATTTTAGCTGTTTCAGCGTGTTTCCCTATGTAATTATTCAGGGAAGCAATACTGATATCTGCCATGGCAATCTGCCTTTTATTTTCCTTTTCTTTTGCGTATTTCAGACCTAAGATATAATTATTCAATGCTGCCTGAAGATTGTCGGCTTTGAGATAAAGGTTTCCTCTTAATAAATAGGTTCTGGCCGGGTAATAATTTTCTTTGGAGTTTTTGGTGATCGTCTTTAAACTATCCAGGTATTTTAATGCGTTGGGTAAGGTTTCGTCAAAATGAGCCATGACATAGCCTTCAGCAATGAAAGTATTATTTTTTTCGGATTTGGCCTTTTTCAGATAACATTTTGCGATTTTCCGCTTTCTGTTGACATCTGTAGTTTTCACATCATAGAATTCATTTTCCAATTCCTGATAAGTCCGTTCTTCCGAAATATTTTTTTCAATTCTGTTTGTTTGGGCATAAAATACGTTACATACAATCAATAACAGTATCAGATATTTTACTTTCATCACTCCTCCTAGGTATACTACAAAAATATTATTTTTATTCAGTACATTCATTAAACCTTTTTGTTTTTTCATGTATTGATCAATCTATACATTAAGATTAATGCTGATCAATTTACAAAAAAGAGTACAGTCAGATGATTTTACTCACTTCAAAAATCACTTCCACTCTACTTTACCTTCCAGATAATATACTCTTCCATTGTTCTCATAAAGAAGATCATATCCCTGAGAGGTCAGATAAAAGTGGCAGACTTTCATCTCACCATTTCTATCTTTAAAATTAAGAACAGCAGGGCATATTCTGGCATGATCCATTTTCTTTACAATAAGGTCAAAATTCTTCTGAATATTGTTTTTATTGTACAGTGACAGCATGCGGTCATTAATAAAACGGATATATTTCAGGGATGAAAGAGGATAATTAATCAATGCAAAAGGCTTTCCCGCCAGCTTAGCAGCATTTTCATTAAAAAAATTCGTAATTGAAATACTGTCCTGGGTGATGTTTTTCACCACACTGGATTCATATCTTTTTCCATCCGAAAATTCCATGCTGTATATTGCTTCCATTTTAACAGCGAAGCCTTTCTCTGATTTTTTTAAATCGTTAAGGTCTGTAAATTCTTTTCCTTTTTTGATGATAATCAAAACATTTCCTTCCCCATCATCACAGTCATAATATTTTTTATAATCAAATGGTTCTCCCGTATTCACCCTCAATGTGTCATTCATGGTATTTTGTGAAAAAATACGTACTGAAAACAGTAATAACAATAATATCAGTTTATCATTTTTCATAGGTTAATTATTTAATGGTTTAAAGTCACTTACTTAATTTTTTGAGATATTGATAATGTGAAACCACTGCATCCACAATGCTTTTCTCATGATAGGGAAAATGGTTTCTGACTGCTGCTTTTTTGATCGCCGGGGTAATAATAGTATAAACCGTATGAGGCAGTCCTGGAAAAAGATGATGGGCTGCATGGGAATTGAACCCTCCGAAAATCCAGTTGCCCAACTTGCTGGTTGGATGATAATCAAGCGATACGGCTAACTGATGTTCATAATAATCATACGGCAGATAACCGTCATCATCAGCTTTCGGAAAATCTGTTTCAAGACTCAGGTGAGAAATAATCAGAGTCAGTACAAAAAATAGCGAAATTGTCACATGCATGATGATGAAAGATAGGAGAATCGTCAGCACAGGAATATGGGTATAAAGAACAGGCAAAACCAGCATATAGGTGAAGTAAGCCAATTTCAACAGAACTACCTCTACAACAGAAATGAATGAATGATTCTGATTTCTAAGGTTGGCCAGCTCTTTTTTTCTGACATAAATAAAATCTTTGATGACAATCCAATGTAAAGTGTAGAAACAATACAGTACAGTTGCATATAAATGCTGATAGGCATGTATTTTTCTTTTTGGATGATGAGCAGATAACCGTAAAAAAATATTATCATCAATGTCAGCATCACAGCCATCCACATTCGGGAATACGTGATGGGAGGCAATGTGTCTTTTTCTCCAAAGTCTTGCATTCACTCCCTGCAGGTTAAATATGATATAATAAATGATCCGGTTTGCTCTTTTATATTTTGAAAATGTATTGTGTACACAGTCATGAGCACAATTAAAAGCCAATAATATCCCTGTAAGACCCAATACAATATAATTCAAAACTACCGCCCAATTCTTATTTCCCATATAAGGATTGAAAAGATTGGCATATAAGAGCAGAAAGGCCAGAGAATAAAACAAAAATTTGATGATCATCAATCTCCCTGCCCTTTTCGTTACTTCATCCGTCAGCAATACATTCACCTCTTCACGCAATTCTGAATAGAAAGGAGAGGTTGCTTTTTTAAATCTGATTTTTGGTTTCATAATCATTGTATTAATCATTTAGAAGACAAGGTTAATTCCTATACCATATCGGAATCCTTTAATGGGGAATGGTTTATACGTATTATATTCGAAGTTGTAGCCAAATTCTGCACAAAAGAAATGGTAAAAACTGATTCCGGCTTTGGGTGAAACCGCATAGGGCGAAACTCCGGCACCGGCATATAAAGATGATACCTCTGCGCCATCCTCAAACGAAACAACTTTTCTGAAATAATCAAACTCCGGAATGACCAGCAGTCTTCTTTCGTCCCACCAGTTAAAATGCCCCCTTAAACTGTAGTAATTCTTATCACCATCAGTTAATTTTGTTCCTATGGACAGGAATGCTTTATTATCCAATGAAGTTCCTTCAATTCTGGTACTGAGAAGAATGACCAGCCATTTTTTCTCTTTGATTTCTTCAAACTGAGCTTTCAGAAAGCCACAAAGAAATAGTGCGGTAATTACAACAAACTTTTTCATAACGTCTTATTTACTTTTTGTTTCTTAAAATTCCAGTTGATCAGAGGAAGTTTTCTTTTTCCATTCTCATTCCATCCGCCAATCTGTATTCCTCTGAAATCATCACATTTATTGTACAAACCGATTTGTATTCCTCTGCATTTCTTTCCAATATTGGCCAATGGTGCTACAGAAATACCTTTCATCTCATGATGCAGGTTAAAAAATGGAGAGACAGACATTCCGTTGGTCACCGCATAGGTGTTGACATTACTGGAAACATTGATCTCAAGGCCATTGGTAACTGTAGGCTCCATATTGATCAGCGACAATTGAAGTCCGTTGATCGTATTCATCTTTTCACGGGGAATAATTACATAATCATTACTTCCTGGTAATTGTAAGTTGAAAAGCATTAACGGCGGAAGGAAAATACCCACAAAATTAAATCCCATTCCCAACCCGTTCACTTTCTTAGGCTTAAAATGATCTTCATCATCAAAATATTTAAATAAAACTCCGTTGACATTTCTGACATTCTTTGAGGGTGAAGCTGCGATCAGTCTCGGTTTCAAAGAATCAACTTTTAAACTGTCTGATGCATAGGCCAGACCGTTGAATAAAAGAACTGCTGCTAATAAAATTCGTGTTTTCATAACTCGTTATTTTAAAATTACAATTCAAAATTATCAGCAGAAGCCAAAGTTCCGAATGTGAAAAAAAATTAAAAAAAATGTGCTATTTGCGAAAATCACAAAATGTATGGATGAGGGAATAAAATTTTTAATTTATACAAGTAGGGGCGGAAGCCGGAAGAAGGAGGTTGGAAGTTACTTTCAGTGATAAATATCAATAGTCGGTATAATGTCAAATTGTTGTTAGATCGTAATTTATTCTTTCGACCTCCAATACTTCCCTTCTCCCAGCTTCAAGCTTCCCGCCTTCTAAACAGAAATTCAACAGCTCTTTCCACAAAAAATGCTACATTTGTGAAAATCACAAAACTATGCACCAGGAAGCTTTATTGAAGGAAATCCGAAGAAAAATAGGAGACCTATCTTTGAATGATGAGATTGCCAATATTCTTAATATCAGCTATGATGCAGCCCATAGGAGAACTTCTCTGAAAGCTAAATTCAGTTTTGAAGAAGCACTGGAGCTCGCCAAATACTATCAAATCTCGTTAGATCAATTCCTGGGAACAGAAAATCAATTGGTTGTCAAAAGAACACAACCTGTAAGAACCACTGAAGACCTTTTAAATTATTTTGAAAACTCTCTGAAGATTCTGAACGTTTTCCAGAATATTACCCATTCTAAAGTATTTTATTCCGCAAAAGATATCCCGTTTTTTTATACCATTTCGGATTCTATTCTGTCCCGTTTCAAGTTTTATGTATGGATGAATTTACTGAATCAGGATAAATTCTTAAGCCCGTTTCATGAATTCAATATGGAATATCATTCTGTAAAAAATGAAATGCTGAAAGATCTTTACGACAAACAAAATGTAACAGAAATCTGGAATGACACTACTATTATGAGTGCTTTAAGACAGATTTCTTTTTATTATGAAATGGGATTATTAAAGAAAAGTGATGTTGATCTGATCCTTGATGACCTAAGAAAATTAATTGAAGAACTGGAAAGCAAAACACTGGAAAAAACTAATTTTCAGATATATGTCAATGATTTAGTAATTTTAAACAACAGTATTTTATTCAAAAATGAGCAGCAATGTTCCTTTTTTGTTCCTTTCAGCATGTTCGGATATATGATGACCAATGATAAACTCACCTGTGAAGATTCTCTGAGCTATTTTGAACATCAGATCAAGAACTCAAAATCTTTGAATGAATCCGGAAACCGGGAAAGAAAAATGTTTTTTAATAAGATGTATGAACAGATTGACCGCCTAAAACAGAATTTATTATGAATACTCTTCGTAACGGCGAATATTTTGGAGATACCAATCAATTGGTCAATTTGGAAGGATTGACGATAACGGACACGGAGTATACACATCCTTATGTAGACTGGCATTATCATGAAAATGCTTACTTCACTTTTCTTCTTCAGGGCAATATGACGGAAGGAAACAGAAAAGAAACATACGAATGTTCTGCGGGAACATTATTGTATCATCATTGGGAAGATCCCCATTACAATATCAAACCGGATATTTTTACTCGAGGTTTTCATATTGAAATTTCACAAAGCTGGTTTGACCGGTTTGATATCCAGAAAAACAAAGTGGAGGGCAGTCTTAATATAAAAAATCCGGCCTTTAAATTATTGGTACATCAGATTTTCAAAGAGACTAAAACCAATGACCTCTCTTTTGAGCTGACTGTCAATCAGCTGTTATTACATCTTTTCAGTCAATTAACCTTTCAAAAGGAAAATACCGAAAGAAAACCTTTGTGGGTAGGTCAGATTAATGAGATCTTGCATGAAAGCTTTACTGAAACATTGAACCTTACGGAGCTTTCAAAAACTTTGAACATCCACCCTATTCATTTAAGCAGAGATTTCCATAAATATTTTCATTGTAATTTGGGAGAATACCTGAGAAAATTAAAGGTTAGTAAATCAATGGAACTTCTTATTTCACCAGCTTCTTTAACGGATATTGCCCTGGAATGCGGTTTTTCAGACCAAAGTCACTTCACCAGATGTTTTAAAGAAAACATAGGAATAACCCCACTGAAATATAGAAACCTTCTGAAAATCTATTGAATTTCTTTTTGATATCAGAGAGGTCGTTTCAAAAGTGTCATTCTGAATGCAATGAAGAATCTCAAACAATTGATCATCAATAAGATTCTTCCTTCGCCAAAATGACAGAATCCAAATAATTTGACTTTTGAAAACATCATTCACGATTTGGATACATCATTCCCCGATTCGGCTACATTTTACCCTCTGTAACTTTCCATCTTTGTACCATCATTTAAACAAAAAAAATATTTAAAAATGGAAACAAAAAAAGTATGGTTCGTGACAGGAGCTTCAAAAGGCTTAGGATTCGAGTTGGTAAAAAAATTGTTGTCCGAAGGATTTCAGGTTGCTGCCACTAGCCGTACCGTTGAATCCCTGATTTCTACTATCGGAGATACTTCCGAAAACTTCCTGCCACTTAGCGTCAACATCACTGACAATAACGATATAAAATCTGCCATTGCAAAGACAGTTGAACATTTCGGAAGAATAGATGTGGTTGTGAACAATGCCGGTTATGGACAGATCGGAACACTTGAGGAACTTACTGATGAGGAGGCAAGAGAAAATTATGCCGTGAATGTGTTCGGAACGTTAAACGTGATCAGAAATGCGATGCCTTATCTTCGGGAACAAAGATCAGGAAACATCTTCAATATTTCTTCTGTCGGTGGATATTCAGCCAATTTTCCGGGTTGGGGAATTTACTGCTCCACAAAATTTGCGGTTGCCGGATTTACAGAAGCATTGGCTGAGGAAGTAAAAGATTTCGGAATACATGCTACGGTTGTTTATCCGGGATATTTCCGCACAGATTTTTTGAATAAAGATTCTGTAAAAACTCCTGCCAATCCTATTCAGGCTTACGAAGCGGCAAGAAATTCTGAACAGGCCCATCTTAATGAAATTAATGGAAACCAGCCTAATGATCCTGAAAAAGCAGCTGATGTTCTGATCCAGATCAGTAAAGAGAAAAATCCACCTGTACATTTATTATTAGGGGTAGGAACCATAGAGTTTCTCAATAATAAGATTGATATTTTAAAGAAAGATGCTGAAAAATGGGAAAAACTGACGGTTTCTACTGCAATTTAATCTGGTAAAATATCCTTCGGCTCTGCTCGGGTTGTCTCTAAGCAATGTGTTTGAATCATTTGAACATAAAATTTTAGAGAAATCAGTCTGATCGGAGTCGAAGACTTTTTGAATCAATATGTTATACTTTTTACAAAAACAACTAACTTCGCTATTATGAAACAGCCCGTTCGTTTTAATTCTATTTCAGATTTTCATGCTTTCTGTAGTCTCCCGAATCCTGAGCATCCGCTGATCAGCCTGATAGACTATAGTAAAGTGCATTATGTAGTGGATGATGATGAATTGAAATGGATCCAGAATTTTTATTCGATCGGTTTGAAAAAAAATGTCAATCCTAGATTCAATTATGGACAGCAGCAATATGATTTTGATTCAGGAGTGTTGTGTTTTGTTTCACCACAGCAATATTTAAGTCTCGAAATCAATCCGGATGTAGAAGTAGAGCCTACCGGATTTTTATTGTTGATTCATCCCGATTTTCTATGGAATACTTCATTAACCAAGAAAATGAAATCATATGATTTTTTCAGTTATCAGGTGAAAGAAGCTCTTTTTCTTTCCGATAAAGAAGAGAAAATTCTTATTGATATTTTTAAAAATATTGAACGGGAATATCAGACCAACACAGATAGATTCACGCAGGAACTCATTATCTCACAGATAGAATTATTACTGATTTATTCTGAGCGTTTTTATGAACGTCAGTTTTTCACCAGAAAAAAATCAAGTCATGAATTACTTCATAAGTTTGAAGATCTTCTTTCTCAATATTTCGAAAATGGAAATCTTATAGAAAACGGAATTCCATCAGTGAAGTGTATCGCCGACCAAATGAATATTTCCCCTAATTATCTTGGAACGCTGCTTCGACTTCATACTCAGCAAAATACACAACAGCATATCCAAAATAAATTAATTGATTCTGCCAAAGAACGTTTGAGCACTACAAGTTTATCCGTGAGTGAAATTGCTTATGAATTGGGATTTGAACATCCACAGTCTTTCAGTAAACTTTTTAAACAAAAAACAAATCAATCACCGGGAGAATTCAGAAGGTTATTCAATTAGAGCATCCTTAATTCGGTAAGAGATCGATAATATAATAGAAATGTTAATTTCATTCTATTTTACTGTAAGGAAGTTCATTATTTTTGTTGAAATACTTCTTTAAATGAAAGCGATCCTATTATCGATCTTTATTTTTACCTCTTCTCTTTATCAGGGACAAATTAAAAATATAATCAATCCTGAGAAAATTGAGTCTCCTGTTCAAAAAACACATTCCGGAAAAGTGGTTTTCCTTACCCAAAATATTGCTCTGGAGAACTTAAAGGATTCGGATCTTATTTCTTCTTCCATATTTCAGGAAAACGGAGATCTTAGCATTCATGCTTTTTTTGAAAATTCACTTGTCAACTACCTTCATCAGCTTGAACCCAATTGGACTGTTGATGAACTTCTTAAAAACGGAAATTATCAATTTTCATTCTACGTTGACGGAAAACTGATCTATAAAGAAGATCTCAATACAGGCGCAGGTACTCCGGAAAATAAAAAAATCAAAACAACATTACGAATTCCTCTTATCAGCAGTAAAAACGAAGATTCATGGGGAAGATATCTATGGATGCGCTTTTATATGGCTCATGACGGCATTGATGCCCTGGCAGCAGGAAATCACATTTTAAAAATTGAAATACGCCCTTATCTGAAAGCTTCTACCATAAAAACAGGACCTATTATCTCGGAAGGGCAAATCAGCCTTACCGTTCCTTCTCAAAATATTTCCGAAAATCAGACTGCCATTCAACCGCTCCAGCCTAACAGCGGATGGAAGACTTCTCAGGAAAAAATCAATACTACAATGATCAGAACCCTGAATAAGAAAATTGCAGAAAAAAGGTTCAAAGATGTCACCGGAATTGTTGTTGTAAAAGAGGGAAAATTGCTTCTGGAAGAATATTTTAACGGCTCCGGAAGAGATTCTCTGCAGGATACGCGGTCAGTAGGAAAATCCTTTTCTTCAGCTTTGACCGGGATTGCTATAAAAGATGGGTATTTAAAAGGTGAAAATCAACTGCTGAAGGAATTCTACGATTTAAAACAATTTAAAAATTATTCTTCCCAAAAAGAGGATGTCACCATAAAAAGCTTATTGACTATGAGCTCCGGATTTGATGGAAATGACCAAGATTCTGACTCTCCCGGAAATGAGGAAAATATGTATCCTACTGACAATTGGATAAAGTTTGTATTAGATCTTCCGATGACTGAGAATACAATAGGAAAAAACTGGAGTTATTTCACAGCAGGAGTTGTCGTAACCGGAGATATTTTGGACAAAACGGTTCCCCAGGGATTGGAAAAATATGCAGATAAAAAACTGTTTCGTCCTCTTGGAATCACCAATTACAAATGGCAGTTTACTCCTCAGCAAAAACCTTCTCTGGCCGGAGGATTGCGCATGAAAGC
Source organism: Chryseobacterium sp. KBW03 (assembly GCF_003852415.1). Classification (NCBI taxonomy): domain Bacteria; kingdom Pseudomonadati; phylum Bacteroidota; class Flavobacteriia; order Flavobacteriales; family Weeksellaceae; genus Chryseobacterium; species Chryseobacterium sp. KBW03. Next base: position 812,782 of record NZ_QAJO01000005.1, read on the forward strand.
ACTCGATTTTGCAAAATTCGGACAACTGTATAAAAATAACGGAGTCTGGAATGGCAAAACAATTTTGAGTACAGACTGGGTTAAGAAGTCATTTACCAATTATTTTGCAGACAATACTGATTTTGAAGGCTATGGTTATTTATTCTGGAGAAAGCTATATACGGTTGGAAATAAAAGCTATGAGGCTTTTCAGAGCAGTGGAAATGGAGGAAACAAAATCATTATGTTCACCAAAATCCCTGTTGTCATAGTCATTACAGCACAGGCGTATAACAAACCTTATGCCCACCAGCAAACCGACAAAATAGTACAGGAATATCTTTTACCCGCCATCATGATGGGTAATGAATAATCAATAATGAAATTTTAGATAAAGATGGAAAGATGGGCGAAATTTTTGCTTATTGCAAAATTTACTCATCTTTCTTAGATGGAACCAGGAATACGTCCATCAAGCCTTCCGGCAGCTGCATTTTAATAATTCTCTCTTCTCTGTCAACCTCCAGAACCCAGTCTTTGATCATAGGAATTACAATTTCTTTTCCTTCAAAATTTAAAATGAAATAAGTCTGTGCCGTCTGATCATTTACAGAACGGATCACACCACAATCATTATCATTTTCGTCAAGGATATTATACCCGATGATTTCGTGGTAGTAGAATTGTTTTCCTGAAAGTTTAGGCAGCGTAGCAAGCGGAAGGTAAACACTTTTACCTAAAACCTGATCTACCAATGCCTCAGAAGAACCTTTGAATGCAAGATTCAGAGCATCAAGTTTGCTCCATGATGATTTTTCAATAAAAAATGGAACCAATAATCCGTTGATTTCAACGAATATTGATTCCAATTTATTGTAAAGCTCGGGTTGGTCGGTATCCAATTTAAGGATCACGTTACCCGCAAGTCCATGTCTGCGTGTGATTTTCCCTAAAAAATAGCAATCTTCTTTACGCATAACAGGGTTTGTTCTTAAGCTTCAGTGTTTTCTTCAGTTTCAGCAGCAGGAGCTTCTCCTTCTGTAGCTTCAGCAACAACTTCTTCAGCAGGTGCGTTTGCAGCTTCTTCAGCAGCTTTAGCATCAGCTTCAACTTGTGCAGCAGCAGCAACTCTAGCTTCGTTTACTTTTACTTCAGCATCTAAAGCAGCTTTCTTAGCATCAGCTTTAGCAGTTGCTAAACCTTCTACTTTACCTTGTACTTTAGAGTCTTTAGCGTCTACCCAAGCATTGAATCTTTTTTCAGCTTCAGCTTCATCAAAAGCACCTTTAGCTACACCACCTTGTAAGTGTTTTTTGTAAAGAGCACCTTTGTAAGATAAAATAGCTCTAGCAGTATCAGTAGGCTGAGCACCGTTGTTTAACCACTGTACAGCAGAATCAACGTTCAATTCGATAGTTGCCGGGTTAGTAATTGGGTTGTAAGTTCCTAGTTTTTCGATGAATCTACCATCTCTTCTAGCTCTTGAATCTGCAACCACGATGTGGAAAAAAGGTTTTCCTTTTTTACCGTGTCTTTGTAATCTGATTTTTACTGACATAATGTTTGAATTTTACGGGAACTCGTCCCAGTTAAATATTTAAGAGTGCAAAGATAAATAAAATTTTCAATGTAACAATCTAAAAATATAAGATTTTATCAATTTAAGGATATAATAATCTATAGCCTTCATTTTGAGAATTTCACTGTTATACTGATTCTATTTCTCCCATATAGAAAAGCCCCAGACATTGCTGGTTTTCTTCAATAGTCAAAGAATCTTTCAACTCCTCTACAATTTTAGGGGAACTCCAATAGCAGCCAATATTGTTCGCTGTACAGGTAAGATACATATTCTGAACCGCCATTGAAGTAGCAGCAATCTCTTCCCATTCAGGAAGCATTCCGCTAAAGTTAACTACAATAGAGACTACAGCATCTGCTTTATTGATTTTAAAACCGATGTCATTGTATTTTTTTTCCAAGAAAAGCTGCTCCGGCTGACTCGCCTTATAGATAGCCTGCATTTCTGAAGCCAGTTTTGCTTTCTCTTCTCCTTTGAATATTTTAAAACGCCAAGGTTTTGTACGTTTATGATTGGGAGCTAAAGTCGCTGAATGTAAAATCTCATCAATAACTTCCTGAGAAATTTCCGCATCTGTATAATCTTTTGGGAAAATACTTCTTCTTTGCTCTATGATTTCTTTTAAAATGGATGCTTTATTCATACTGCAAATTTACAACATGAAATTCAATCTGTTTCATTTAAAATGTTAAGTATTTACTGCCAGTTTATGATTTTTATAAGCTTTGTAATTGCTTGTGGTAAAAGTAGTAAGTATGAGTAAAACGAGTGCCTTAAACAGCCATTTTTCAAAAGGTTCCCCCTTCACGGGATCCAGCATATATAAAGCAATACAACTTACCGCATATACCACTCCTGCAATGATCCAGTTGTACCCGGGATCAGGATATTCTTTTACTGTACTTGCTTTATTGTAATTAAAAATCGGACGTAGTTTATGTTGGTCCCAGATCACCAATACAAGAACAGCCATCATCATTAAGGAGGTTATAACCCAGGTACCTTTAAACGAAAGACTGATGGTAATGATCCATACATTTGTCAGGATGGCAAGAAACATCAATGCGCCCAATGTAGCATAACGCTGTGTCATAAGTAAAATTCCGGCTGTGATCTGAGCCAGTCCTAAAAAATTCCAGTAAAAGCCAGACTGATACAATGCTTCAAAAAAATATCCGATCGGTTCATCTGTTGAAATCCGGGTAAATCTTTCCCCCATCAGCTTTACCAGTCCGGACGGAAAAAAAGCAAACCCCACCAGATAACGCAGGTGTATTATAATCCAGTGATTGAACCTGCTGGTCCTTAGGCTGTCAAATTTCATGGGTATATGTTTTGAATCGCAAAGTATTAAATAAAAATAAAACTTCAAATACATTTGAAGCTATATTATATGGAGGTCATTCACTATTGATATTTATAATACTTCCACGATCTTTTGGTGGATTTTATTTAAGGTAAATTCATCCCCTGATTTCATTCCCATCATTTTTTTAGCCATGGGGCTTTCGGGAGAGATTGCATAGAACCTGTCTCCTTCAAAAAAGAACTCCCCTAGTGACACGGAAATATAAAACCTTGCTTTATTCGTAATAACCAGAGAGCCAAGCTGCACTCTTTCTGTAGCTGTATTGAGTACTTTTGCCAAATTCCTTTTAAGATCATTCAAAGCTCCCAGCTGTCGCTGCATCTGATAAATCTCCTCCTGCATCTCTTCTCTCATGCTGTCATATTTCGGAGTTTTTTTAATGTCGCGACTGGCTTCCAAAGTAAATTCGATAAAATTTTTAAGCTTTTCAATTTTCTCTTCGATAGCCATTTTCACAAAGTCTCTGATATCACTTTTTTCAAATACAATCTTCTCCATAGAATCGATTCTTTATATAAAGATAATATTTTTAGAATAATATTTCAATAGCTTACTATAAAATAACTCTTCCAAAACGTATCATTTCTTTTAAAAATTATTTCCAGACTTAATTTTTTAAAACTAAAGTCAGAGGTAAGGCATTATTATTTTATTTTGATGATAATGTGATACTAAAGATAAAGGAAACTATATTCAATCAAAGAGATTGGTAAAAAAGAATTTTAATAAAAAAGCCTTGTAAATTGTACAAGGCTTTCATTTTATTTTTCAGCAAGTTTCTTCAGATCCGTTAGTCCCTGACCAAACATTTTATCCATATTACTGTTCATCATAGGTTTCATAATCTTCATCATGGCGTTCAGCTCATTATCGATCATCCAGGTTACTTTTGTTCCGTTACCTTCAGGGGTCAGCACAATATTACTTTTGGCAGTTCCTTCAAAAGGCTTTATAAAATGAAGCTGAGTACCTAGTTTTTCATTGGCTGCAATTTCTGTGATGGTTTGTTCTCCTTCGCTGTCATCTCCTTTCCAGTGATAAGAATCCCCCATTTGGTCACCTTTTCCTGAATAAGTGACAGAGAAATTCTTGATTTCTTTAGAAAAAGGATCCCAGGTATTGTATGCTTGTAAAGAGTTTGTATGCTGCCACACTTTTTCTTTCGGAGCATTGATGACGATAGATTTTTCATAATGATAATCTTTACTGAAAGCCAGCATAGCGATCACGGCATAGATGAGAATCAGTACGATGATAGTACCAATAATTTTTAAGAGTGTTTTCATAGTTTATATATTTTATTTAAGGTTATTCATTTTAATGATGACTGCTAAATCTGTTCTCAAAATTAAATATTCCCACATCACTCCTTCTTTCCATATGACAAGATTATTTAAAGATAAGTATTTTTGTCATAAGTTTCCGGTAAGGCATTATTTTTGACCCTTTCAGCTGTGATTCCCAATGAATCATTAAATTTACCTTACATAAAAAATCTAAAAATGAATATTTTAACAGAAAAATTTCACACTCCATATCATTCAGCACCATTCAGTGACATCAAAAATGAAGATTATCTTCCGGCATTTAAAGAATTGATTCAAAAATCTGAAGCAGAAATTGATGCTATTGTCAACAATCCTGAGGCACCCACTTTCGAAAATGTGATTGAAGCATTAGCGTATTCAGGGGAACAGCTGGATGCCGTTTCCAACATATTTTTCAACTTAAATTCTGCAGAAACCAGCGATGAAATCCAACAGATTGCTCAGGAAGTTTCTCCGATATTAACAGAATATTCTTCAAAAATCTCTCAAAATGAAGCCCTTTTCAACAAAATCAAAAAAGTATATGATGAAAAGGAGACATATAATCTCAATGATGAGCAGGAAATGCTTTTGAATGAGACCTACAAAGGTTTTGTAAGAAGCGGAGCGTTATTGAATGACGAAGACAAAGAGAAATTAAAGAAAATCAGTATGGATCTTTCTTTAAAATCTTTACAGTTTGGACAAAATGTACTGGCTTCTACCAATGCCTATTTTAAACATATCACTCATAAAGAAGATCTTGCCGGAATTCCGGAAGCTATCATCGATCAGTATGCTGAGGAAGCCAAAGAAAGAAACCTTGAAGGCTGGGTAGTCACTTTACAGTATCCAAGCTACCTTCCGTTCATGACGTATGCTGAAAACCGTGAATTGAGAAAGGAACTGGCTTTAGCAAATGGTAAAAAATCCTTTGACGGTGGAGAATTCGACAATCAGAATCTCATTAAAGAGCTTCTTCACCTGAAACAGCAGAAAGCCGAGCTTATTGGATATAAAAACTATGCAGATTTTGTTCTGGAAGAAAGAATGGCAAAGTCTCCGGTAAAGGTTTTGGATTTTTTAAATGAGCTTTTGACCAAAGCAAAACCTTATGCTGATAAAGAAATTGAAGAATTAAAATCTTTAGCCAAAGCGGATGGAATTGATGAAATACAGGGCTATGACCACGCTTATTATGCTGAAAAACTTCGTAAGGCTAAATTTGATCTTAATGATGAAGAATTAAAACCTTACTTCCCATTACACCAGGTGCAGGATGCTGTATTCGGATTGGCTGGAAAACTTTTCGGACTGACTTTTGAGGAAAGAAATGACATTCCAAAATACCACGAGGATGTAAAAGTATATGAAGTAAAAGAGAACGGAACTTATAAATCTCTTTTATACGTTGATTATTTCCCGAGAAAAGGGAAAAGAGCCGGAGCATGGATGACCAGCTATAAAAATCAGTACAAGCAAAATGGTGAAAATTCACGCCCGCATATTTCAATTGTCTGCAACTTCAGTAAACCAACAAAAGATACTCCTAGCTTACTAACGTTCCAGGAGGTGACTACTTTATTCCACGAATTTGGACATGCCCTTCACGGAATGATGGCGGATACCCAATATCCTACGCTATCCGGAACTTCTGTAAAATGGGATTTTGTGGAACTTCCCTCTCAGTTTCTTGAAAACTTCTGCTATGAGCCTGAGTTCTTAAAAACTTTTGCAAAACATTATAAAACAGGAGAAGTACTTCCTGACGAAAAAATTGAAAGAATCGAGCAGTCTAAAAACTTCATGGAGGGCTACCAAACCTTAAGACAGATAGGTTTCGGACTTCTGGATATGAATTATCACACGAAAGTTGCAGAACTGGAGAATGAAAGTGTAAAGGCATTTGAGGATAAGTATACAAAAGCGACCACTCTTTATCCTTCTAATGCTGAAACGGCCATGAGCCCTAGTTTCTCCCACATTTTCCAGGGTGGATATTCTGCCGGATATTATTCTTACAAATGGGCAGAGGTTTTGGATGCCGATGCCTTCCAGTACTTCAAAGAAAACGGAATTTTCAATCCTGAGATTGCTGCTAAGTATAAAGTATTGCTTTCTTCAGGCGGAACTAAAGACCCAATGGAACTGTATAAAAGTTTCAGAGGCAGTGAGCCGAAAGTGGAGAGTTTGTTGAAAAGAGCGTTTGGATAGGATACATTTAAATTATGACAGAGAAAATAAGCATTTTGGAGGCTGTTTTTAATGAATCTTTAAAAGCTGCTCTTCACAATATGACTTCTGAAAAGATCGATAAAATCCTTGACAACAGAGATTCAGCTGAATTTTCAGAGGCATGGATGAAAACGTATCAGGCTATTGAAGAAAAATCGGTGGATGAGGAAACAGAAGATAAAATCAGTGATATCCGAAAGGAGATTTTCATATCGACTTTCAGAACTACCGGATCTTCAGATTTACCGGCTTATATTTCCGATGATTTTGGTTTGATCTGCTCTTACTATATTCATCAGATTGAACATACCTGGGTGACTGACTTACTTTTCACTTATCTTAATCATCAGATTCCGCAAGGAGAATTGATGAAAACGGATAAAACAATGAAAGATCTGATTCAGTAGATCAATGGAATAAAATATAAAAAGAACAGCGATTGCTGTTCTTTTTTGTTTTCTAACTTTAAGAATTCAAAATTATTACATCAGGATACATTGTTAACCATTTTTCTATTAAATTTGGAGTCAGCTTTATGACGCAATTCACCTTCTGATTATTGGGAACATCATAAAGTCAAACAAAAAAACTCCATGAAAAAATGCTTAATTCCAGCCTTCATTTCAATGATCATCATTGAATTGGTTCATCTCTTAGTTTGAATCAATTGGAAGTAAGTTTTACCCATATAACAAAATGAGTTATTCAATGAAAAATAAATTCAAAATTTTAATTCTAACAGTTCTTTTAACTAACTTTTCTTTTGCTCAAAGTAATAAGGAAATTGCTTTAAAAAAAGGTAATGAAGCCATTAAACTAATGGATAATGGGAAAATTGAAGAAAGTATTATATTGCTTGAAGAAAGTCAGAAATTAGATCCTGAAAACTTTAATTATCCTTATGAAATTGCATATGCAAATTATTTAAAAAAGGATTATAAAAAAGCAATTGAAATTGCTGAGAAATTACAAAACTATAAAGAGGTAAGTGTTCAGCTTTATTCACTTTGGGGAAACTCTTATGATAATCTTAACAACCCTACAAAAGCGATAGAGATCTACGACGCAGGAATCAAGAAATTTCCCAATAAAGGATTACTATATCTGGAAAAAGGAGTCGTATATGAGTTAGAAAAAGAGTATAATAAAGCGGTTGCTTTTTATCAAAAAGGAATTTCAGTCGATCCAAAATACCCATCAAATTATTATAGAATTGCAAACCTCTATCTTAATTCTGATGATAAAGTTCCTGGTTTAATTTATGGTGAAATCTTTCTCAATCTTGAAAGAACTACTGACAGGACTAGAGAAATGAGTAAAAATTTGTTTGAAGCTTATAAAAATTCAATAGTATTTGAAAACGGACAGGTGAAAGAACTGAATCTTTGTAAGCAAATGACCATGACTCCAACAGATAAAAAACTCCCCCTGTGTTTGATGTTTGGAAAGTGGCTTATTTATGGAATATTAAATTCAAAAGCAAAGGAATTCAACTTAGATTCATTATCTAAAATAAGACAAGATTTATTGAAATCATATTTTGAAAAGGACAGTAAAGATTATCCAAATATACTTTTCGACTACCACAATCTGATGTCTAAAAACAATATTTTTGATGCCTACAATCATTATTTATTTCAAATCGGAGCCGATGAAGAGTTCTCAAGTTGGCTTCAAAAAAATGAAGCTGAATATAATAAATTTGTAGAATGGTATGTTAAAGGTGAAAATAGTATCAATCTAAATGAAAGTAATTTTTTTCATTTTATAAACTAAAAAACGGTTCATCATTAAGCAAAATATGAACAGGATTAATCATTAATAGTAATATTGGCCAATATTAAATAATCTAAATTTCACATGACCATTCAAGAACAAATCCAAGACTACATCAGCAGCCAGCCAGAGCTGAAACGCAATGATATGCAGGAACTCCATCACATCATTTTGGAGCTTATGCCGGAATGCCAGCTTTGGTTTCTGGATGGCAAAAACAGTGAAAATAAAACCGTTTCCAATCCTAATATCGGATATGGTTTGTATACCCTGCACTACACTGATGGAAAAACCAGAGATTTTTATCAGATTGGAATGAGCGCCAATACAACAGGGATTTCCATCTACATTATGAATATCAGTGATAAAACCTATCTGGCAAAAACCTACGGAGAAAGAATAGGTAAAGCCAGCGTAACAGGATATTGTATTAAATTCAAAACTCTGAAAGATATCAACATTGAAATCCTGAAAGCGGCAATAAACGATGGATTTCAAGCCTATTAAGAACAGATATTCAGATAGATGAAGGCAAGCTATTTTTTCAGTTATAAAAAACGAACATATCTATTATAAGAAAGCTAAATTTGTACATTCTAAAAAACAATCATCCATTCTGTAATTTTAAATCATGAGCACGATAACATTAAGATTAGAAAACGTAAAAAAACTTCAGGCTAAAAGATGGGATAATGAGGACCATTGGGATACTTTAAATGATCTATTGGTAAAAGAATTAGATGAAATTTTACTTATTGAGCCTGAAAACACTTCAGCATTGATCAATATTGGTGCTATTTATTCCGATATGGGAGAAAACGAAAAGGCTCTGGAATACTTAAAGACAGCTCTGAAGCTAGGTTCGAACGACAAAAATCTATTTGTAAACCTGTCGATCGTACTAATTTATATGGAAAAACACCAGGAAGAATATTTAGAATACCTTGAGGAAGTTGAAGATAAAATTGAGGATCCTCTCACTTTTAAGGCATATTTTGATCCTCAATCTCATTAAAAATCAGTATTAATTAAAAAGCTATAATCATGTTACTCGCTATTTTACTTCCGTTCTTATCATTTATCATCCGTGGGAAAGTTATCACAGGAATTGTCTGCCTTATTTTACAAATTACTCTGATCGGGTGGCTTCCTGCAGCAATATGGGCGGTTCTTTCTCTAAATAATGAAAGAGCAGATAAACGAAATGACAAACTCATTAAAGCAATGCGTAAAAATCAAAAATAATTTTCCAATTCAAAATAATTATGAGATTTTCGTTCCTATTATTTTTAGTTATGCCATTCTGTGCATTTTCACAGGTAAACACCTGTCCTACTTACACAATACCTGAAGTAAGAGTAAAAAAAATACAGTTTTTTGTAACCCCTGAAAGCAAAATTGAAGAATTAAATTTAAAAAAATTATCAATCAAAGAAAAGATTACACCTACTCTTGTAACAGAATATGATATCAATGGAAATATCGTAAAAGAAACTCAAAACAGTGATTATCAAATGATCACTAAATGTACTTATACCAAAGGAGTTCTTACAGAAAGACAATCTTTATATATTACAGATAAAAATAAAACAGAAGCAGCCAACCAAAAAGCACAGCGAGAGGCAGAGATAGAGCTGAAAAGAGACGGAATGACCAGTATAGCCTATGCAAATCCCAACAATACAGAAAGGTTGTATACTGCAACCATCAACGACAAAAATCAGGTGACATCTTACCGTTCACAGGAATTTGAATTCAATGGAAAGAATAAAAAACTTACTTCTGACCAAAAAACCGATATTACCTATCAGAATGGTAAAATCTCTACAGTAAAATCACCCAACAGCAGCGAGCAGTATTACTACCAAAACAATATACTGGTAAAAAAAGAACAACAAACAACGGATAAATTTCAGGGAGACAAAAAGGTTGTGGAAGAATTCCTATATGATCAGAACAAAAATCTGATCGGCATTCAGTATCAAGAAGAAGCTATAAGAAACGGAGAGAGTATGGGGAAAAGTTCGGGCATTAAGGATCCTGTTATGTATGATCAAAAAAACAGAATAATAAGGTTCGGAGGAAAAGAGCAATTCACTCAATATACCTATGACAATATAGGGAATATGACTTCAATCACAGATTTTTATAAAGATAAAGAAGTGAAAAAAATAGAGTTTTCATATCAAAAAAATAATATCATAAAAATTGTAGAAACATCTGGAATTCAAAAATATTATACAGACTACATTTATAAAAACAGTCTTATGACTGAAATGAAAACTTATTCTGATAAAACTCCTATACTTTCGAAAATGGTTTTTGAATATAATAATAAAAATCAGCTAACTAAGGTGAGCAGATTGAGTCCAGTATACGACCGTGAAAAAGGACTGCTCGAAAACAAATTCACAACAGCAAGTGAAACTGAATATGTATATGACGGCAAATTTGTCATCATGAAAAATCAGGGAAAAGAAGCACTGCGTTATAAACTATACTAAAAGTCATTTTTTTGATGGACTCAACTAATATTAAACTTTATAAACAGCTTATGTCTTCTTATTATGAAAGAAAATAAATACGACAATCCGTCATTTTTTGACCAGTACGAAAAAATGCTCCGTTCTCAAATAGGATTGGAAGGAGCCGGAGAATGGCACACCCTGAAAAATATGCTGCCGGACTTTCAGGAAAAAAACGTCCTTGATCTGGGCTGCGGCTTCGGGTGGCACTGCCGCTATGCAATAGAAAATGGGGCAAAATCTGTAATTGGAATCGATCTTTCAGAAAAAATGCTGACAAAAGCTAAAGAAATCAACAATATGGAAGGAATTCAATATGAAAGGAAAGCCCTTGAAGATGTTGATTATCCTGCGGAAAAATTCGATATGATACTCAGCTCGCTCACATTGCATTACGTGGAATCATTTGACACCCTTGCTGAGCATATTTATCAATGGCTTTCTCCCGGCGGATCTTTTGTCTTTTCCGTGGAACATCCTGTTTTCACAGCAGAAGGCGGTCAGGATTGGGTATACGACAAAGACGGTCAGAAAACCTGCTGGCCCGTTGACCGATATTTTGTGGAAGGGAAAAGAAATACTACATTTTTAGGCGAAAATGTTATAAAATACCACCGTACATTAACTTCTTATCTGAATACATTATTAAAACATGGTTTTAAAATTAAGGAAGTTATAGAACCGAAGCCTAGTCAGGAAATGCTGAAAGAAATTCCGGAGATGAAAGATGAACTCCGCAGGCCCATGATGTTGCTTATTTCTGTTGAAAAATAATATAAAAACAACTTAATTTTCAGAGCATCCACTTTTATAAATTATGTTTCTTGTTCATATCTAATTTGTATTGATAATACTATTGATTATTATGAAAACCAGAATCATATTTTAAAAACACAAATAGCTATATTGCATAACATAGTAATAAAAATAATTTATATCTTTGCATAACAAATTACATAACTATGATTATTAAAAAATTGATAACCGCTTTTGTTTTGCTTCCATTTTTGACTCATATGATGAATGCTCAAATGCAAACAAAAGGATATGAAAAGAAAATTGACAGTATTATCCAGACTGAATTTGGGAATACCAATGAGCCTGGGGGCGTTTTTCTGATTACTAAAAACGGGAAAAGCTTGTACCGGAAAGCTTTCGGAAAAGCCAATCTTGAGCTCAATGTCAATATGACCCCGGATCATGTTTTCCAGATTGGATCGATGACCAAACAGTTTACTGCCATAGCTATTTTGATGCTGGAACAACAAGGCAAACTCAATGTCAATGATCCGGTTTCAAAATATGTCAAAGATTATCCCAACGGAGATAAAATTACCATCCATCATTTGTTAACCCATACTTCAGGAATTAAAGATTTTACAAAAATAAAGTCTCTGTCTTCTATTGCTCAAAAAGAGATGAAACCGGAAGAAATGGTTAATTTTTTCAAAAATGAACCCGTAGATTTTACACCTGGAGAAAAGTTCGATTATAATAATTCCGGATATGTGGTTTTAGGTTATATCATTGAACTGGTTTCAGGAACTTCTTATGAAGATTTTATTAAAAAAAATATCTTTAATAAGGCTGGAATGATCCATTCTTATTACGCTTCAGACAGAAAAGTGATCCCTCAAAGAGCCTATGGCTATCACAAAAAAGAGCAGGGATTTGTTAATAAGACAGTGATCAGTTTCAGTGTTCCATTTTCTTCAGGCTCATTGATGTCTACAGCAGATGATATGCTGAAATGGCAGCAAGCTCTCAATCAAAACCTATTGCTGAATTCTAAAGAAACCCAAAAAGCTTTTCAGAAATATACACTGAATAGCGGGGAGGAATTTACCTACGGATACGGATGGCATCTGAAGGATATCAATGGAGTTCCTGACCGCGAACATGGAGGAAGTATATTTGGATTTAAAAGCATGGGAATTTATGTTCCGGAAGAAGATGTCTATGTGATTGGATTCAGTAACTGCGACTGCCACTCTCCTACTGAAGTTACCCGAAATATTGCAAAAGCGACTTTAAGTGATATCAAAACCTCATCAAAGAAGCCATAAAATACGCTCAATCTTATTTCTTCCTGTCCATCTCCGGAAGAACATGATCAGGCACTTTAAAAATAGTGACAATGACAAAAATCAGGCAGAGAATATTAATAAATACTGCAACTGAAAATGCCTTATGGTAATGCTGTACCAAAGGTTTTTCTCCAAGAAAATAATAGAAAACACTTCCTACCGCAACAATTCCCAGAATGGCTGCAATCTGCTGAAAAGTATTATAAACACCGGAGGCATTTCCTATCAGTTTTTCCGACATTCCAGACAAAGCAATATTAGCAAGCGAAGGAATGATAGAGCCCACTCCCAATCCGTGTAAAAATAACAGCAGGCAGAAAATTGGAAAGCCGGTCTGCATCCCGAATAAAAACAGCTGGAGAAAAAGAATAACAATAATAAAAATCAGCCCTGCAATCAGGGCTTTTTTACCGTACTTTAAAACCATTCTTACAGAAATGATGGAGGCCAGAATAAAACCTAATCCCTGGAAAACAATGATTTCTCCTGCCTTCAGAGCACTTATTTTTAAACCATCCTGGAAAAAAAGCGACACGATATAAAAATAAGAATCCAGCATAATAAAAAAGAAAGAAACGGCCACAATACCCAGATTGAAATTTTTATAACGAAAAATCTTAAAATCAATAAGATAAGGACGGTTATTTTTTATTCTTCTCTTCTGATTTTTTATAAAACCTAATAAAATTACAGCAGAAATAATCATCAGAAAAGCATTTTTGAAATGAAACCCTTCATGCTCAAACATTGTCAATGCATAAGTAACACAGAATAATCCCGCCGAGATCATCAAAACGCCTCCCATATTCAGGGACTGCTTTACTGAAATTTTAGATTCATCCAATACTTTTAAACTCAGAAAGACTGCCGGAAGACCTATAGGAATATTCATCAGAAAAATAAGTCTCCAGGGTTCTTCCATCATTGTTAATGATGAAAAATATCCTCCCAGAAACTGCCCCAAAACAGTTCCTATCCCAATCGTAATCCCATACCATCCCATGGCTTTTGTACGTTCTTTATGATCTGGAAATAAAATCTGTATCATAGACAGTACCTGCGGGGCCATCATTGCAGCACTCATTCCCTGCACAAATCTTGAAATAACCAGCTGACCTGCTCCCACAGAAACTCCACAGGCGATAGAACTCAGCATGAAAGCAATCAATCCAATCGTATACATTTTCTTCATGCCATATAAATCACCCAGCCTGCCTCCTGTAATCAGAAAAGAAGCAAAACCAATGAGGTAAGCGGCAATCATAAACTGCATTTCCCCATTGGAAGCATGAAGATCATTCTGTATAGAAGGAATGGACACATTGATAATGAAAATATCCATAATCGTCAGCAGTTGACCAAACAATACTATGATCAATTTCAAATACTTATAATTCATTTTTATATAGATATATCTATTTTTAATTATTTAAAAAAAATTAGGGTAGTAAACCCTGAACTATTTTTTTGACCTGATCAAAAGAATCATTTTGTCTATTGATCGTAGAGGTTACAACTGCTCCTTCTATTAAAAGGAAAATAGTGTCGGCTAACAAATCTGCATCCGTCAATTCTACTTCTGTTCCATATTCTTCTATGAGTGTTTTGATCAGATCTTTCTGTTTTTCTTTATGCTGTCTGGCAAAGCCGGAAACGGAAGGATTACCCTCTCCTGTTTCGGAGACAATTTTAATGAAATGACATCCTGCAAATTGGGAGGTCTGCTGTAATTTTTTCCTGTAATCAATCAGTGCCAGGAGTTTTTCTCTTGGTTCAGAAATTTTGGATGTGCTGCTTTCAAATCCTTCAAACCAATTAAGCTCTCCTTTTATAAGATAAGCCTGAAGAAGGTCATTTTTAGATGAAAAGTGGTTGTACAGTGATCCGATCGCAATATCAGCCTCTGCAATAATCTGGTTAATTCCTGTAGAATTGAAGCCCTGCTTGTAAAACAGATCCGAAGCGACTCTGATAATCCTATCTCTTACTTTTTCCTTTTTCATTCTGAAAATTTTTACAAATCTAGTCAAAAAAATAGATAAGTCTATCTATTTTTAAAATACAGATAAAATTTTTATTTTAGATCAGAGAAAAAAATCCGCTTCATTCAACCTTCAATCACATGAAATCATTTCCTTTATTTTTGATACTCTTACTGTTAATAGGCATATCTTGTAATCCGTCACCCCAATCAAACCCAGCAAAAAATATGAGCTCCACCAATCCTGTTGTTTATTTTGAAATCCCTGTTCATGATCTGAAGCGTGCAGAAAAATTCTATTCTGCTGTTTTCAATTTTAGCTTTGAGAAAGAAATCATTGACAGTTATGAAATGGCTTTGTTTCCTTTTGAGGAAAAAAACAGCGGTATTACAGGAGCATTGGCAAAAGGAGATGTCTACAAACCTTCCAAAAATGGGGTCATCATTTATTTTAAGACGGAAAGTATTGACGAGACATTGAAAAAGGCTGTACAACATGGAGGCTCTGTACTTTATGCTAAAAGGACAGATGAAAAATATGGTTTTGCCGTAGCCGAATTTGAGGACCCGGAAGGGAACAGAATTGCTCTGCATGAAACCGTAAAATAGCTATACCATTTGATGCATATTAATTTTTTAAATAAGGTTAAGACATATTTTGTATCTTTAAATAACCATTTTTAAAAGATTAACTGGTAAATAACTATGGCGGAAGAACTATATTTCATCAAAACCAACCCTATTATTGCCAAAATCAACTTGTACAATAAGCTTAATCGTGACGAGGATAAGATTCTGAGTTTCCTTCAACCTGAAGCAAGAGCTACCCTTGAAACGATTAAAGAAAAAATACAGGACTCTGTTGAAGAGCTTACTCAGGAAGAGCTTTTACTTATTTTTCAATGGTTCAGTAGTGTATATTCTTCAGATCACGAAGAAACCAAGACTCAGCTTTTCATCAATGGTATTGATCTTTTTTACGAAATTACAGCTGCCATTCACTCCGAAAATTTCCTCCAGATTCTTTCAGATTATGAAAAACTCATGAAGCAGGACATGAATTATATTGTTGATTCCCAAAACTTCAACCAGTTCCTGATCTACGGAATTTTTCTCACAGAAATTCTGAATAGAGAACAAGGACATGAAAATATCCTTTGTGACTATCTGAAACCAGACAATAAGTCTTTGTATCTTCTTGCTGAAAATCAATTGAATTCAAAAGAATTCGACCCTAAAATCGTTCCTGATCTTCAGCATCATTTTACGGATCTTTATGATCTGACTAAGTTTTACAAAGGTCCTATTATCAAACTTGAGAATCAATAAAAAAAGAGGTTTTTCAGACCTCTCTCAGCATTTCAGGGTTTTTCATCAGATAATCTAATGCTTCTTTTACCGCTTGTTCAGGGCTTTCAGGATTGAACCCCAATTCATTTCTGGCTTTAGAAATATCAAAATCCTGCTGTAATCCTGAGAACATGGCAATATCTTTCCGGGTAAGTATCGGAGGTTTTCCACTTAGTTTTGCTGTCAGTTCCATAAGAGCAGCAATGGTAAAGAGAATTCCTTTGGGAACGGAACGCGGGATAGTCAGCTTCAGGTTCGGATAAAGTCTATTGGCAAGAATGGTTGTATCGGTAATGGTCATACATTTTTCATTGGCAAGAATATAACGCTCGCCGGATCGTCCTTTTTCAGCTGCCAGATAACATCCTTCTGCAACATCTTTTACATCTATCCAGTTCAGGGTAATTTTAGTATCTACAGGAATCTTTTTATTCAAAATTAATTTAAGAACTCCGTAGGAAACATTTAACGGTAAAAATGCTTTACTTCCAATCATGGCAGAAGGCATTACGGAAACCAGTTCTATACCTAGTTTTGCAGCCAGATCAAAAGCCAGTTTTTCACCGTCATTCTTAGAGTTATAATACATATCTCTACGGTCAGGATTATAACCTTTGCTTTCTCTGGCAGGCAGGTTTGTATAATCAAGGGCTGCAACAGAACTCACATAGACTATTCTTTTTACTCCCGCTTCAGCAGCAGCTTCAATGGTATTCCGAGTACCATTGATATTCACATCATAGATTTCTTTTTTGGGATCTTTAGCCCATAGTTTAAAAGAAGCTCCTACGGCATAGAATGTTTCCACTCCCTGCAGTGCTTTTACAAAAGAAGCTTTGTCGGTAATATCCGCCTGTACCAGTTCACACTCCAACCCTTCAAAAGGTTTTGTATTTTGTGTATTTCTTACGGCAGCCCGTACCGGAAGTCCCTGTTTCAGTAAAAATCTGACTAGATTATTTCCCAGATGTCCATTGGCTCCGGAAACAAGATTGATATGATTCTTTGTCATTGCATTCATTTTAATGCTGCAAAGTTCATCTTCCCGGCACCAGAACCACTTGACTTTTGTTAGTTAATTATTTTCCTCCGGATTCTACTCAGACTTTCCGGTTTCATTCCCAAAAATGAAGCAATATACTGGATAGGAACATTCTGAATAATTTCCGGATAATCTTCCATCAGTTTCAGGTACCGCTGTTCAGCATTCAGAACAGACAATTCTCTGGAACGTTTTTCATTGTAGGAAATCGACTGCTGGAAGACCGAAATACTGAAATCTTTCATTGCCTGACTTTGATTGATCAAATAATCCAGGTTTTCTTTGGAAATTCTCAAAAGCTCAGCATCCGTGATGCACTCTATATTATTTTCAGAAACGGTACCGTTGATAAATTCTGAATAAGACGTAAAAAATCCTGGCGGACAATTGATGTGCGTGGTCACTTCATTGCCATTCTCATTCATATAAAAAAGCCTAAGGTAACCTGAAACGATATAGTAAAGGTATTGAGGTATTCTTCCAGCCTCTTCTATTACTGTGTTTTTTGAAAATGCCACAGGCTCAAAGTACTTTTTGACAGCTTCGGCTTCTTCATGGTTAAAAGCATGAATGGAGTGGATATATTGTAAAAGCTTGTCGTGCATTGAGTTCTTTTTAGTCTTATACAAAAATACCAAAAGAAAATTTCAATATTGATGAGTTCAAAAAAATATTGCCATCCCATGTAACATCTTGCATTCAATAATTGTCTTGTACATATAACCGAAAGAAAACTACCGCTCAAAATGCAGTAAGAATAATCATTGAACCAGGATAAAAACTATAACACAGCCGGCAGTCTCCTTTACGATGTGGAACTGCCAGCTTTTTTATGAATCTGCCTGACTGCAAAAAAATAGTACAAAACACCTCCCACAGAATAAGCCAGCACATCATAAAAATCTCCGGTAAAATGGCTGGATAATTTCGGACAAAGCACTTCAAATAAAAAAGAGAGATAAAGCACTGAAGTCAGTACAAATTTCAAATCAGGTGTCCAGTGATAACCTAATACAACGTTCATGATATACTCTATCAGATAGCAATACATAGGAACAGTGATACAATCTGTAAAATAATCATTAAGAAACGGAATATAAATTCCGTTCTGTCTCAGTACAAGAACAGCTCCCCAAGCTGCCAGTCCCAGCAGAAACCAAAATGAAATTCTTTTTTTCATTACATGTGAAGTACTGCCATAATGATCCCAAGGATTACCTGCAGGATTTTCGAAATCATTTCTTGAGGATCTGTTTTATTTTCCTTCCCGTTTTTCTCTGCTGTTTCGTAATCGAATTTTTGTTTCCCTTCCATTATCACAAAATTTGACAGTGCAAATATATTAAATTAGAACAATTGTTCTAATTTTAAAAATATGATTTATATCCACTTTGATATTCTTATCTTTGAAGTATGAAGACCAAGGATAAAATTCTGTCCAAAGCACTGGAACTATTTAATGATAGGGGTTATAACAATATTACCACAAGGCATATTGCAGCTGAGCTCAACATGAGTGCGGGAAATTTGCATTATCATTTCAAACATTCGGAAGACATTATTACAATCCTTTTTGCAGAGCTTACCCTGAAAATGGATGAGCTTTTGAACCAAATGAAAAAGATGGAGAATAAAACCCTGGAAGACCTTTACCAGTTTACCTATTCTACCTGCGAAATCTTTTATTCTTACCGTTTTATATTTATCAATTTCATCGATATTCTCAATAAAATGCCTGATGTAGAATCACGGTATGAAGGCATTAATTTTAGCAGAAAAGAAGAATTTGAACTGATATTTTCAGACCTCCAAAAAAACAATGTATTTCAAAAGGATGTGCCCGGCTTTATCATCGGGTGTCTTACCGAGCAGATCTTTATCATTGCAGACAACTGGCTTACCCACAACAGACTGATTTTAAAGCTTAATCCAAAAGAAGCCATACAGCATTATACTCTTCTTCAGATGAACCTTTTTTATCCACTTCTCAATAAAGAACAGCAACAGCTTTATGAACAGCAATATATCCGATAATCAGAATCTCATCATCAGAAAAGGAGAAATAAATGATCTTCCTGAAATGCGGCACCTTTTTACAGGAACTATAGATGAAATCTGTAAAAAAGACTATGATCCCCAACAGCTTGACGCTTGGAAATCCGGTGCTGAAAATGAAGAAAGATGGATGAATGTGATCAGCAATCAATTTGTTTTAATTGCTGTAAGTGATGGTCAGATGGCCGGTTTCTGTACTCTTGATAAAGGAAATTATATTGATCTTCTTTTTGTACACAAAAATTATCAGCATAAAGGAATAGCATCTTTGCTTTACAGTTTGATTGAACAAGAAGCTCTTCAACATCATGAAAAACAACTCATGGCAGAGGTAAGCAAAACAGCCAGACCTTTTTTTGAAAAAATAGGATTTCAAGTCGTCACAGAACAGACTGTCAATGTGAAAGGAATTGCTATGACCAATTATAAAATGATAAAACACCTCATCTCCTAATTTCAGGTTTATGGAATTACATCCGGAATACAATGAGTGCAGAATTTCAGTTCCACAGGAATTTGAAAATGTATTCACCCATTTTTATTTTGCAGAAAACACTTCCGAAAACCCCGTTACAAAAACACTTTTACCTACTTATCAGACTATTCTGTTGTTCTGTTTTGGAGAAAGTGCGGCGATGTCTACCCGGGAAAAAACAATTATTGGAGTTGATAAATGTATGGTATTCGGTCCTGTAAGACAGGCTTTTGATTATACGCTTCCGGCAGGTTGTTCCATTTTGGTTGCCAATTTTAAAGATGATGCATTTTTCAGATTTTTTGGAAAAGTATCCATTGAACAATCTATAAGGCATCCTGATGAATTGCTGAAGGAAAACTGTTTTACCGATCTGTGGCATCAGTTGACAGGATTACATTCCACCGCAGAGCAAGTGAGTCATATTCTTGAGTTCTGCCGACCTTATCTACAGCATCAGGACACTACCAGTAAGCTTTTGAGTAGTTTTGAAAACGATTTTTTTAATCCAATCAAAGTGATCGCAGCGCAAACCCATCAGACCGAAAGAAATATCCAGCGCAAGCAGAAAGAGCAGTTTGGATATTCCTTAAAAGAACTTACCCGTTATAATCGTTTTTTAAAAGCGATAAAAGCCCTTGAAGAGAGAATCGGAAAACAGGATAAAGTAAAGTGGTTTGATATCATTGCTGAGTGTGGTTACTATGATCAAAGCCAGCTTATCCATGATTTCAAGCATTTTATCAACATTTCACCCGCTCAGTATTTAAAATTCCAGCAGGAGATCTGTAATCCAAAATCTGAATAGCCGTTTCGTTTTCTTACAATTTTTGAAAAGTACACAGTCCTACATTTGTCTCATTAATCTTAACAATCAAAGCAATGAGACATTTAATCATTTACGCACATCCTAATGAAAACAGTTTAAATCATAGTCTATTAAACACTGTTGTCGAAACACTCCAATCCCGCAATCAGGAGGTTATTGTGAGAGATCTTTATAAAATAGGTTTTAATCCTGTATTTTCTTTGGAGGATATGCAGGGACAGTTTCAGGGAAAACTATCAGATGATGTAAAACTTGAGCAGGAGCATATTTCATGGGCAGAACAGATTACTTTTATTTATCCTATCTGGTGGACAGGGCTTCCGGCTATGATGAAAGGGTATATAGACCGTGTTTTCAGCTATGGTTTTGCGTACCGCTATGACCACGGCATACAGAAAGGTCTTCTAAAAGGTAAAAAAACTGTGATTATCAATACCCACGGAAAATCTCATGAAGAATATGAAAAAACAGGGATGGATAAAGCACTCACTTTAACCTCTGATAATGGTATTTTCATCTATTCCGGGCTGGAAATCATCAGACATTTATTTTTTGACAAGGCAGATAAAGCTTCCTCAGAAAATCTTGAAATATGGAAAGATCAGATTAGAAATTTATACTCTGATTATGTATTAAATTAGGTGACTATATACAATTTTATACTGTTGTCATTCTGACGAAAGAAGAATCTCATATATGGCTTAGATTCTTCATTTCACTTCGTTGCATTCAGAATGACAGAGTCATAATAATTAAATATCATTATTAGTATAAAATTGTATATAATTACCTTAAATTATTAATTTTTTTCTATGAAAATACTTACTGAAAAACAAAGCACCAGCCCAGTTGTACGAACTTCTTACCAAGTGACGAAGAAAATAATAAAATACAGTTTTTACATCTTTATCCTGTATTTTGCTTTTAAGGGATTTATGGCATGAAATTGGCTTCAAAAATCGCAAGTAAAATTGTTTTGAACCATTATTTTAAGCCATTAAGATAGATGGATGGTTAAGTTTTTTCTTAAAAACAAATCTTGTTATAACCCTGCAATACGTCTTAATGGTTTAAATATTGGCTCCTCAGGAAATCCCTGTTATATTTGCATCACAATGAAACATTTAAACAGTATACTACGTCTTCCATTCTTCAGTGAATATTACACTCCGGGCTATCGTTCGGGAAGACTTTCTATATCTGTAATCCAATAAAATAATCTAACCTATATATAGAGCCCGGACAGTACCTGTCCGGGCTTTTTCATTTTAAAACTATTCAACATGATTCATCCATTACAAGAAAATGTGGCTATCATCCTGCCGGAAAACGGTCTGGAAGAAAAACTTGCCCAAGCCAAAAAGGAAAATAGAAAGCTTTCTATTAAATTAGGTTTTGATCCCACGGCTCCTGATTTACATCTGGGGCATGCCGTGGTCCTCAAAAAGCTGAAACAGTTTCAGGATCTGGGACATCAGATCATTATTATCGTAGGCAGCTTTACAGCAAGAATTGGTGATCCTACAGGAAAAAATAAAGCAAGAAAACCTTTAAGTGCTGAAGAGGTACAGCATAATGCCGAGACGTATATCAATCAGCTTTCCAAAGTGATTGATGTTCAGAAAACAAAGATTGTTTTCAATTCTGACTGGCTGGATGCGCTTAGCTTTTCAGAGGTTGTCCAACTGCTCTCCAAAGTGACCGTTGCCCAATTGATGCAGCGTAATGATTTTAATAAAAGGTTTACAGAAAACACGCCTATTGCGATGCATGAACTGGTATACCCTATTCTTCAGGGTTTTGATTCTGTAAAAATTGAATGTGATATTGAAATGGGAGGTACGGATCAGCTTTTCAACTGCACGATGGGAAGGCAGCTTCAGGAAGTTCATCAAATGCCTGCTCAGATTGTGATGTGCATGCCCTTGCTGAGAGGTCTTGACGGAAAGGAAAAAATGAGCAAATCCCTGAATAATATTATCGGACTGACAGATGAACCCAATGAAATGTTTGGAAAAACGATGTCTATTCCGGATGCACTGATTGAAGAATTTATCAATCTGACCACCGATTTTTCGAAGGAAGAAAAAACAGCACTTATTTCCAGAATAGCAGAAGGTGAAAATCCTATGAATATTAAAAAACTGATCGCTAAAAATATCATCACCCAATACCATGATGCAGCTTCAGCAGAAAATGCGGAACAGTTCTTTATCATTCAGTTTCAGAATAAAAATTTTGAAGAGAAAGTGTATGAATCAGTTTCTATCCGTTCTTTGAAACATATTCAAAACAAAATATCTCTTCTTGAGCTTTGTCATCAGCTTAAAAATGATCTCAGCAAATCTGCGGTTCGAAGATTAATTGAAAATGGAGGAGTTCAAATCAATACCGATAAAATAACGGACCCAAATGAAGAAATGGAACCTATCCCTCAAACTAAAATAAAAATCGGGAAAAGGGGCTTTTTTGAGTTAATATAAAGATGGGAGTTGGGTGTTGGAGGATGGAAGTTTTGTCAGACGATGAACTGATGAAGTTTTTTGATTGAAATATCTTTCTTAACATTGAT
>NZ_QAJO01000005.1:836054-952974 GCF_003852415.1 Chryseobacterium sp. KBW03
AAGTTTTTTGATTGAGATATTTTTTGAAAGTACTTTTTGAATTAAAAGGCAAAAAATTCTTTACAACACAAAAATAACTTCCATCCTCCATCTTCCTTCTTCCCGCTTCCCTCCTTCAACTTATTTCAATATCTTCGTTCTCTTAAAAAACTATTTCCAATGAGTTATATCATGGTTGACATAGAGTCGGACGGCCCGATTCCCGGCGATTTTTCAATGGTATGTTTCGGGGCAGTACTCGTTAATGAAGAGCTTGACACTACTTTTTATGGAAAACTGAAACCTGTTTCTGAAAAATTCAATCCTGATGCTTTGGCTGTTTCCGGTTTCAGCAGGGAAGAAACAATGAATTTTGATGATCCTGAAGAAGTAATGCTTGCCTTTGAAGACTGGATTAAAACAAATTCCAAAGGGAGACCTATTTTCATCAGTGATAATAATGGTTTCGACTGGATGTTTATATGCTGGTATTTTCATCATTTTATCGGAAGAAATCCTTTTGGTTTTTCTTCCAGAAGGCTTTCTGATCTTTATTGTGGATTGGAAAAAGATACTTTTGCCCAATGGAAGCACCTTCGCAAGACTGAACACACGCACAATCCGGTAGACGATGCCAGAGGAAATGCTGAGGTTTTGCTGTACATGAAAGAAGAAATGGGACTGAAAATTGCATTAAAGTAGACACTCTAATTTTTATTTTTGAATATGAATCTTGACCTTCACTACAAAAAAGCTGATGATACCGATATTGATTTTCTTCTTGATCTCAGAATAAAAACCATGAATCCTCATTATAAAACTTCAGGACTTTCCACTGACCGGGAAACGACTATGCAAAGAGTTCTGTATCAGTTTGAAAAAGCCAATATTATTTTTTTAGACAATCAGCCCATCGGACTGTTAAAACTAGACAGAACTTTTACCAACATTGAGGTCCTTCAACTTCAGATTGATCCCAGTCAGCAAGGTAAGGGACTTGGAAAAAAGATTTTATCTGATATTCTGGAGGAAGCTTCATTAGCAGGAAAGACAGTGTCATTAAGTGTCTTAAAAACCAATAAGGCCCAGCATCTTTATACAAGTCTGGGTTTCAGAATCGTGGATGAAGATGAGTATTCTTATTTTATGGAAACTGAAAAGCAGTAAAGTGAGATCATTTAAGTTTGGGCTAAAGCCGTTGAATTTTTCCTTTGATTCAAACACCAATCTTACAAATGAACGAGCACAAATAGCCACAATCATCTGCGAGATCTGAAAAATCTGAGATTGCTTCACTACGTTCGCAATGACCGTTTACTGATTTGCCATGGTTACATAGATCAGCCTTCCGCCTTCTTCTGCAGAAAGCAGTATTTTTTTACCATCTGTAAGCTCCACCATGGAACCGGGTGGAATTTCTTTTTGCTCTGTAACATCTTTCATTCCGGATAAACCCTGATTTACCAATACCCATTTTCCCTGATGGAAGGTAAAGTATCCCACCGGCATTTTATCCTGCATGGTAAGATTTTCATTTCTTATCACTTTTCTGGAAACATGCCACTTGAATAAATACTGATTGTGATAGACCATCAATCTGTGATTTTCCGGCTTCCACACCTCATCATCAAATTTAAAATACAGATCCAAAACCGGTAATGTTCCCTGATGGGGTGTTCCACAGAAAGGGCATTTGGGCTTGCTGGTATTATCAAAGACATACCATTTTTCGGTACAGTTGGAATTGTGGCAAGGTTGTATCAGGTCTACCGTTTTCAATAAGGCGCTTTCCCATTCGTTGGCTGTAGGACGCCTGATGGGGTCATGCAGTCCGTCTATAAATGTTTTCCTGAACAGATCTGAAAGATAAGGACCTGTTATGGTATAAGGAATTTTTTGCGGATCGCCCCAGAATGCATCCCATTTTCTGAGATGATCTGCTTTTACATGATTGGAAGAATCTCCCGGATGTTCTACAAACAGGGCTTTTTCTCCCATGGATAAAATTTCATCTTTTTCGGAATCCAGATCCCAGATTTTCCCTCCACGCAATGGGTGCCTTCTCAGGAGATACATATACATCAAAACAGCAAGAGCATGAAGATCTGTTTTTTGATTGGGCAGGTGCCGTTTGGGATCCTGAAGAATCAGATTTTTGGTCTTTAAAACTTCAGGAGCAATAAAATCTGCGGTTCCTATGACTTCAGGTTGAAACAGTTTTGGAACAACCAGACCGTCTATATCAATGATACAGGCAGATTTTGAAACGGGATCCACCAGAATATTATTATAGGACAGATCAGAATGTGCCAGCCCCATCTGATGCAGTTTTTTTACTCCTCTGCTGATATTGACTGCAATTTGAAAATAGCTCAGCCAATCCCCCAGTTCAGACGGATCCAGTCTCAAAGGATACTGCTGATTTCTGAACATCGGAGCGGTAAACCATTTCCCTACTTTATCCTGTCCCTGGATATTATCTGAACCGATATATCCTTTGGCAAAATAAAATTTATTGTGATAAACAGGAACCACAATTCCTGTGAGTTTGTTTCTTTCAACAATATCGTAAGGCCATCTGAAAATTTCGTTCAGAAAGTATTCGGAGGTATTTCCATTCTGTATATTCTGCAGATAGGTAGAAACAATTCTCATGATTCTTTCTTTTTGCCCTTCATCCAACGGACTTCGGTAGAAAGCGACTACATACTCTTTATCAGGCGAAAAATAAACATCTTTCACTCCACCCCGGATGGGATTTTCATCTACGTATTCATACGATTTGGCTGTGTCCAGAACAGAAACAACCTTAATGGTCTTTTTCATGGTATTAATAGATTATGGCCAATGTACGGTCATCATGGTTTCCTCTGCTCCAGAAATCGCTCCATAAGAGAAGCTGTTCATCAATTTTTTCATCGTTGACGAAATCTGCTTTCGTCCGGTCATCGTTATTTCCGGCAAGGTCTTCAAAAAGAGACTTCCAGCTTTGGGTATCTTCCAGTTTGTTTTCTGTGGTAAATTTAGGATCATAAATACCATCCGTCATCAGCACGAGATAAGAAAAATCATCCACACAGGTCATTCTAAAACGGGAAGCTATCTGATCATTGAAAATTTCTTTCATGGTGATAAAGCGGGTTCCTCCTCCAAATTCTCCCACATCCATCTGATTTAAGAGTTTCACTTCGGAAAAATCAGCATTGATAAGGTTAATCGGACAGTCTCCTACTCCAAAACTCAGAATGACATATCCGAAACTGAACTTTTTAAGTAATGTGAAAATAAGGGTTGCATGCAGGTCATTTACAGACAACGCATTTTCTGCTGCCGTTTTTTCTAATGTGTGATAAACATTCAAAACGCCTTCCGACAAAAGATTGATGATATTGGATTCTGCATCGGAACGTTCCTCACCGGAAGATTCAGAGGCGTACATACGATTGGTATTGTTTTCAATTTGGCTTATTATTTCCTGTGAATTGAAAAACTGATTGATCGTTGCCGTAGCCAATCTTGAACCTTCTCTGGCAGCCTTAGCCGAGCCCGCTCCATCTGAAACAGAAATAATATTCCAGTCTGCAGGAAGCCTGTTCACAGCAAAATCATCTTCACGGAATTTTCCTTCATGAGCATGGGAACGCCCTCTTTTGGAAGCCACCACAATTTTTTTGTCTGAAAATGAACCTTTGAAGGAGTCTTCTTCGGATTTATAAAAAGCAGCATTTTTATCGCTTGGAATATTTTTCCACAAGTCTTTCGGATCTGCGTTTACAAAAAGCTGGATCTTCTTTATTTCAATCTGGTCCCGATCATGAATGTGATAAAAATGAACATCCAGATGATACATATTATTCGTAACCGGAGTTCCCGAAAGGGTATTATTTTCAAAAGTAAGCCCCGTTCCTTCCAGGTTTCCGATCTTCTGAATTTTTATGTTCGGAAAGTCTTCCATGGCAAGGCTGAATTCATAGAACTGCTTTGCACCGGCATTCTTCAACACCCAATGGGCATCTTTAAACTCTTCTTTTTCTTTATAAACAACAGCTTGTTCTATAGTCTTTGGCTTAGATTCAGAGGCTGATTTCCTGAAAAATTTGCCCATCATTAGCCCAGAGTTCTGTTAATATCAAATCCACCACCAGAGAATCCGTAATAATCTGAAGTTCCGCACCATGGACATTTGCTATATCCTTCTCCTCTCAGGCAGTGAATACCACCACATGAACAGGTAGCCAATGCAATAGGATTTGCACAATGAGGACATGAAGTACCTCCTTCTAGTTCTTCTATATTAATTTTAAGGGAAGTTTTCTGATTTGAGGAAAGTCTGTAGTAGGCTTTTTCATCAATTTTATAAGCTCCGTCCAATCTATAATATCTCGTAGCCATTCCCGGAATACTTGATTCTGCGAAGGCTTTTTTAAATTTCATCAGATAAAGTTTTTCCGTTTCTTGGCATTTTCCGTTCAAAACCACAAAATTATTGTCCGGGAATTTCTGCTCCATTTCGGGATCTACTTTTTCCAGAATAAGAGAATCGATCTTGGATAGGTTGATTCCTTCTTTTTTCGCTTCCGTTACACTCTGGCTGGTTGTTTTAATAGAATCCGTTACCCATTTGAAAAATTCTTTGTAAGAGTTTTCATCCGAATTATTGAATAATAATACATTATCGGCTAAAGACCCGAGAAGTTTATAATTGGTATTTTCACCTATGGATACAGCAATCGTATTGGGTTTTCCGCTGTATTTATGAGTCCATCTTTCAATGGCTTTGGTGGCATCATCAGTGGGAACTCCATCTGTAAACAGGAACACAATGGGCTTCCAGTCTCCTTTTCGTTCATAGGTTGTTTTCACAATATCCCTGTCGATACAATCCATTATTTTGATCAGCCCCTGTGAAAGTGACGTACCGCTTCCAATAGGAATCTTAGGCGGATAAAAGCTGATAATATCCTGCATGGGAGTAATCACTTCTGCTTCTCCGGCAAAACCTACCACGGAAATATAAACGGTTTCCAATGAATAGGGATCTTTTTTCAATTCCCTGATGATATTGGCGATACCTTCCTGTACCTGCTCAATAGGCTCTCCTACCATAGATTCGGAGATATCTACTAAAAAATAAATAGGCAGTCTTCTCATATTGTAAAGACAATTTTTAAATAATAATAGTAAGCTCCGATGGTGGCGGAGGTAACGTGATATTTTCTCCCGTATTCTGAGATTGCCCTCCCTGTGTAATGGAAGAACTCACCCACTTGAAAAAGGAAGAAAGAGTAATGGCATCTGTAGTATCTAGTTTTACTACATGATCCGTCAGTTCTTTCAGAAACTGTTCATCCGCTTTTGGCCCTGCTGCACACCCTACGATGGCACCAAATTCCAATCCTCTGATGACAGGAATCATCTGTCTGTACTTCTGAATATCCGAAGGCTTTCCATCCGTAAATATAAAAAGTAACGGCTGCCAGTCCCCTCTTGCATCGGCTGATTCTTTTATAATTTCTTTCGGAACCAATTCGGAAACCATTTCCAATGCCGCACCTGTATGAGTGGGTCCGCTATCCGGACAGGTAATTTCCATCGGGTAAAAACTCGCCAGATCTGTTAATGGTATAATATTCTTAACCTCTCTATCGAAGGTAATGACACTCAAATGCAGACTGTCCATCGCCTGAGGATCTGCACGAAGCATACTTATAAGGCCGTTGAATCCGTTATTCAATGCCTGGATAGGTTCTCCATTCATAGAACCTGAAGTATCTAATAAAAAATAAGCTAATAATCTCCTGCTCATTATAGACAAGTATTAATTCTGAAGCCGGCGGAGGAAGTCGAAGACTTCCAAGCCGGCTTTTATGTGAGTTGAAAAAAATCGAGAATCTAGTTGGAATAAGAGTACTGCTGTCTCAGAATATCTATAAAGTTATCTGTATGATGCGGCTCTCCCACTGCACGGAATTTCCAGTCGCCATTATGACGGTATGCTTCTGCAAAAACCATGGCACACATACCATTCATACTTGAATCTCCGGAAAGACTATATTTTGTAATTTCTTTTCCTGTAGCATCTACGGCCCGGATAAATGCATTTTCGATCATTCCGAAATGCTGATTATTGGTTTTCCCCTGATAAATGGTAACAAGGAACACAATTTTCTGATAACTCTGGTCCAGCTGATCCAGTTTCACAATGATCTGCTCATCATCTCCATCTCCCGCTCCGGTTCTGTTGTCTCCTGTAAGCCATACATTTCCGCTAGGGTGCTGCATAGAATTGAAGAAAACCACATCTCCCTGATAAAGTCCCATTTGTCTTCCATCATTGGTCTGTATCGTTCTTCCAAGATTGGCTACTTTCCCGTTGCCATCCAGAAGAAAGGCTACTGCATCAAGGTCATATTCAGCTTCTTTACTGAACAGTTTACCAAAGAATCCACTGCCCTGCTTCCTTACATCCCATCCTAAACCAATGGTTACTTTTGAAAGATCATAAACGCTTTCTCCGCGGTCATTCTTTCTTAAATCTATCGTTTGTCCTTTCTGTAAATTAATTGCCATAGTTATCGTTTTGTGTATTTGATGATTTTATTTGATGATTTGCCCTTTGTAGTATTTTTCAAGGAAGAAACCAAGGTCTGCTCTATATCCAATCCCTGAAGCTTCAAATTTCCAGCTGCCATTTCTTTTGTACAGCCTTCCGAATTCTACTCCTGTTTCAATAGAGAAATCTTCATCCAGTTCATATTTTGCAATTTCCTGGTGGGAATGATTGTCTACCACTCTGATATAAGAGTTTCTTACCTGTCCGAAATTCTGCCTTCTCCTTTCAAAATCTTCTATGGTGACCACAAAAAGGATTTCTTCGACTCTTGAGTCTACTTTATCCAGATCTATAACAATAGCTTCATCATCGTCACCATCACTGTTTTTTCCACTAGGATCATCTCCTGTATGAGTAAGTGCTCCGTCCGGAGAATTCAGGTTATTGTAAAAAACAAAATACTCTTCGCTTACTAATTTTCTGTCAGAATCAATCATGATTGCAGAAGCATCCAGATCGAAGTCATAACCGGTTCCTTCATTCGGGTCCCAACCCAATCCTATCGTCATTTTAGTCAAGCCTATCTCGATCTTTTGTCCTTTCTGTAGATTAATTGCCATAGTGTTTTATATTATGATTATTTTTTGCATTAAGATAGAAGTGATTTGTGAATTGACCAAATTTATTGACAGAAAAATGATCCTCACAGCCCAATTAAGACTATTTAAGTCACAAAATGACCATAAAAAAAGGTCCAATTAAAAAATTGAACCTTGTATTGTCTAAAAGTATGTTGAATTAATCTTCAAAATTCTTATCTGAAACGGCAGCATTTCTTGCTTTTGCCAGCATAGGAATAGAAATCAGTCCCATCACCAGCATAATCACAATCTGCAGCGGTAAAGAAATAAAGGAATAGGTAAGCCCCATTTCGCCTCCGAAATCTGCACTTTTTCCTACTGCAATAAAAAGAGCCATAAAACCGTACTTCATCGCAAGATTATAAGCTCCAATTCCTCCACTGGCAGGAATAATCATTCCCAATGTTCCCACAACAATAATGAAGAAACCGTCAGCAAAGGTAAATGCCGATGTTTCAGGAAGTGCAAAGCAAACCAGATAAGCCGCTAAATAATAACAAATCCAGATTCCTAATGTATAAAGGATGAATTTTCCTTTTTCTTTTAATTTAAAAATGGAAGTTAGTCCCTGAAAAATTCCATCAATAAAATTAACAACCTTTCCTAAAAATGGAATTCCTGAAAGTTTCTTTTTGAATACAAAAAATAAGACTGTTCCTACAATCAGAATTGAAATGATCCATAAAATCTTATTAGGATTCATATTTATTCCGGAATTTTTATAGAACGCCAGAATTGCATCATATTTAAACAATAAAGTCAGTCCTAAAAAACCAAGCATACAAACCAAATCAACAACCCTTTCCAGAATGATAGTCCCAAAAGATTTATCCACAGGTACTTTTTCCACTCCATACAAAGCCGTAGCTCTTGCCACTTCACCGCTTCTTGGAATAGTAAGGTTCATCAGATATCCAAATGATATGGACCAAAGAGCATTGGAATTTGAAATTTTGTATCCCATGGGTTCCAGCATCAGGTTCCAGCGAATAGCCCTGAACCAATAAGCAAGAAGTCCAAACACGGAAGCAAACAATACCCAAAGATAATTGGCCTTTGCTAATGACTTCTGAATGACTTTAAAATCAAGCCCTCTTAAGGCAAGCCATAAAAAAAAGCCTGCAAAAGCAAGCGATATTACTATTGTTAGTATTGATTTTACCGGATTTTTTGATGTCTTCTCCATGTACTATGTAAGAAGGTTTGTTTTTTCATCCGGGAAAACGATCTTCGGCTGGAAGTCTTTTGCCTCCTCCGGGGTCATCTGTGCATAAGCGATAATGATGATGATATCATCTCTCTGTACTTTTCTTGCAGCAGGCCCATTCAGACATACTTCTCCTGATTTTCTCTTCCCTTTGATAACGTAGGTATCAAAACGTTCTCCGTTGTTTACATTCACGATATAGACTCTTTCTCCCACTACCAGACCGGCAGCTTCTATAAGATCTTCATCTATCGTTATACTCCCTATATAATTAAGGTCAGAGGCCGTTACTCTCACCCTATGAATCTTAGACTTGAAAACTTCTATTAACATGATGCAAATTTATTAATAAAAATTTATAAAACAGGCCTTTCATCTTATTTTAAAACTCCCACAGACACAGGGGTTTAATTTTAAAAAATACAAGAAATTGGAAAATTGCTTACAAATTTAATAATCATATGGTCAAAAATATTAATTGTTTACACCCAATTTAGGATTTAATAAATGAAGGAAATAATATTAACTTTTTGCTAAAGTCAATAAACATAAGCATTTGGCATGATTTTAGTAACGCGTAACGTAGATTTTCCGTGAAAAGTGGAATTATCATATTTTAACTGTTTTCACCGAAAAGTAAAAATATTTTACAAGTTTTAATAAAAAAATTGCACAATTAGAAAATAGTATTATATTTGCTATAATTACGAACTAACTTTAATATTAAAAATTATGAACAAGTCTGAATTAATCGACGCAATCGCAAAAGATGCAGGTATCACTAAAGTTGCAGCAAAGGCTGCTTTAGAATCTTTCATTGGTAACGTAACTACTACATTAAAGAAAAAAGATGGAAAAGTTTCTTTAGTAGGTTTCGGTACTTTCTCAGTAGCTGAGAGAGCGGCTAGACAAGGGATCAACCCTGCAACTAAAAAACCGATCAAAATCGCTGCTAAAAAAGTTGCTAAATTCAAGGCTGGAGCTGATTTATCAAATGCAGTTTCTGGTGTTAAGAAAAAATAATCATTCAGATTACAAAAATTCAAGGGCTGTTTCTTAGAAACGGCCTTTTTTTATTTCAAATCGTGAGAGGAAATTAAACCGTTAAGGAGTTATTAAGTGGGTTAAGAGTTATTAAGTTTTAGCTAAAGCCCTTCTCATTATTCATAATAAAATAAGCGGGCTAAAGCCCGCTTCTATTGATAGTATAAAGTTTATCTTTTTTCTGGAAGTCAGTTTACTATAAAACTGGCATCACTAACTTCTAATTTCTAGCTTCTAACTTCTAATCTAAGGCGCTAGTCTCGAAATCTTCCAATCCAGATCTTCAAGCTGATAGATTATCCTATCATGAAGACGGTTGGGTCTTCCCTGCCAGAATTCAATTTCATAAGGTCTGGCAAGATATCCGCCCCAATTGGCTGGTCTTGGAACTTCAAGATTTTCGTATTCTTTTTCCAGATCTTTCAATTTTTCCTCCAAAAATTCTCTGTTGGGAATAACCTCACTCTGTGGAGAAACGGCAGCACCCAGCTGGCTTCCTTTTGGTCTTGAATGAAAATACCCATCACTCAGGTTTTCTGCCACTTTCTCAAGATCTGCTTTAATGATGATCTGTCTTTCGAGATTAGGCCAGAAAAAATGCAGACAAGCTTTATGGTTGTTTTCTATTGCTTTTCCTTTTCGGCTGTTGTAATTGGTATAAAAAATAAATCCTTCGTGGGTATATGCTTTAAGAAGCACCATTCTTGTTCTCGGGCAGCCATCTTCCTCTACTGTAGAAACAGCCATAGCATTGGCTTCTGAGATCATTGGGCTCTCACTGGCCTCCAAAAACCAGTCTCTAAACTGCTCAATTGGATTTTGTTTTATCTCACTTTCAATAAGTTGGGATTTCTCGTACACTTTTCTTTTGTCGTGCAGGTTTTCCATAAATATTTTTTATTAAATTTGAGTATGAATCACTCATACAAAGGTAAAATATTAATCTCGACCCCTGACATTTCCGGCGATATTTTTTCAAGATCGGTAGTATTGGTTATTGAACATAATGAAAGTGGTGCATTTGGTTTGATATTGAATAAAAAGAACAGCCAGATGAGTAGCAAATTCAAAGATTTTTTTGACTTTAAAATTGAGGTATATGATGGAGGACCTGTGGAAAATGACAAGGTATTTTTCATCGTAAAGGGTAAAAAAGTTACAGAAATCTATACAGACATTACCGATGAATACTATCTTACAGAGGATATTGAACGTATTATAAATGCAGTTTTGAGCAGCGAACTGAATATTGAAAATATTAAAATATTTTCAGGCTATTCGGGGTGGGCTCCTAACCAGCTAGATACTGAAGTTCAAAGAAAAATGTGGACCGTAGTGGATGTTTACAATCTGGATTATACGCTTCCCAATGATCAGACACTTTGGAAGTCTATCATGCATAATCTTGGGGGAGAATTTCTTCTTTGGGCTAATTCTCCTGAAGATATCTCATTGAACTAAAAAGTATATTTTTCATCTCAGTAGCACAATTAACAAACTTTAAGATTCCTTTAACCAATTTTAAAGAAAGTTTTTCCGTTCTTTGAAAAACCAAAAACCACTGATATGAAAGGTATTACATTACTTACTTTATCAATATTTTCTACCGCATTTTTATCATTCACCCCTATCAACAAAAAATACATTGTCATAGATGCCGGTCATGGCGGAAATGATTTTGGGGCTACACATGGTGAAATTTTAGAGAAAAATATTTCGTTAAGCGTTGCTAAGGAGATTCAGAAGCTTAATAAAAATAAGGACAAATATGAAGTTATTTTAACACGAGATTCTGACAGTTACCCTACTCTTTCCGATAGAACCAATCAGATCAACAAACTGAATCCTGCAATGGTGATCTCCCTTCACGTCAACAGCTCTCCTCAAAAGGAAACGGTTGATAACGGATTTGAAGTATACACCCAGAATTCTGATGTTTCAAAGGAACTGGCCGGAAAAATTTATAAAAAATTCAATGCCCACAAAATAGAGGAAAGTAATCTGCATATTTTAAGGGAGACTAAAGCTCCTGCAGTATTGGTAGAACTTGGGTTCATCAATAATTCTGAAAACAGGAATTATATTACCAGTGAAAAAGGGCAGAAAGAAATCGCACAGAAATTTGTTGATGTCATCAACGAATATTAAATAAAATAAACAATTTCTGATTTACTCAGAATAAAACCCGGTAAAGGACTTCTGGAACTTTGTTGTTTACCGGGTTTGTCAATTTTTTTATGAATTAAAGCTTTTTTTCCAGCTTGCTACCAATTCTAGGAAGCGGGCGTTCTCAAAAGTCTTATTTCTTATCTTCCCTACAGAAAATATCCCTTTTTCATCAGAAATCATTAAAATCTCTTCTGCTTTCTGAGATTCGAATGCGATGATCTCGTGTTCCTGAATATCTGCAAGGTTGTTTTTATGTAAAAAAGTAACAAAATTTTCCATCACAGGAGAAATGTATGCTCCTTCGGTCTGTTTGGGCACTTTAATAATATCTCCTTCCAAAAAAAGAAGATTACCAGCAGTAGTACGAGCTATTCTCTTATTTGGATTCAGAAGGATCACGTCGTCAAGGTCATTTTCCTGCGCATAGATCGCTCCGTAGATATTTTCCGGACAATGAACTCTAATATTGCTTAAAAGGTTATTATTGACGTTAATTTCCTTAATCAAATCCAGATCTAAAGGTCTTTGATGAACAGCAAGTACATCATCCATTTCCGTCACTTCATAAAAATAGGAAACAGAAGATTTTGCCAATGTCAGCCCGTCATTATTTCTGAACACCTGAAAATTAATAATTCCGTTTTTTATTTCCTTTCCTTCAATAATATCTTTCTGAAAAAGAGTTTGAAAAAATTCCAGGGTGTAAGTGAGAGGGATATTCATTCTCATTTTTCTCATGGAAGCCATCAGGAAAAAATAGCATTCTTCGTCCATGATCAAACCACCATTTCTTACAAAGAAAGAAACCTTCACTGAGTCACCCAAAAGAAAGGCTCTGTTCTTTAGATTTAACTCGTCTGATGTAAAATATTGATTTTCCAATTTTTGATGCGATTTATTTACAAAAAAATAATGAACGATAAATCGTTCATCAGTTTTATCATTTAATAAAGTCCGACATTATGCCGCACCTAATTTTATTCTGAGATTTTCAATAAGATTTTCCCAATACATTGCGTTTTCCTCTTCATCCCCTTCCTCACAGAAATCTGTAATATTAAGGGCTAAATCCTCAGTAATATCATCTATTGTGATAGTCATTTCAAAGAAATTCTTAGTTCCTTCATCTTCTTCCCATCTGAAACGCACGAAACCTTCAGGCTTATATCTGATCAAAGTGGCCTTCTCAGCAGGTCCTCCGCCCCAGCTAAAAAAGAAATCATCGCCTTTCTCTGTTACCTCATCCGCAAACCATTCAGATAATCCTTCTGCAGTTGCCAGATATTCGTATAAAATCTCTGATAAACAGTGCATTGGGAATTCGTAATGGACTTTATGTTTCGCCATATAATCTTTGTTTTATCGTCCCGCAATATATAAATTAATTTTTTTATTACGCAAAAAAACAATTACTATTTTATAGAATCTGTATGATATTTATCACCGGATTCAAATCTTTATTACGATAATTTTTAATTCATAAAACTACCATGTGAGGCATAAAAAAATCTCTCCTTTTCAGAGAGATTATATCTTTAATTTTCGTTGAGGATATCGAGAATAATCTGGCATCCTTCTTTAATTTCTTCCAGGGATAATGTAAGGGGCGGAGAGATTCTCAGGTACTCATTTCTGTACAGCTGCCAGAAAACAACAAGTCCTCTTTCCATACATTTTTTGGCCACTTCCAGCGTATATTCCGGGGTTCCAAGATTCACGGCAAGCATTAAGCCTTTACCATTGATATTTTTAATTTTCGGGTGAACTAAAAGTTCTCTGAATAGTTTTTCTTTTTCTTCTACTTCATTCATTAATCCGCTTTCCAGAACTTCTTTTAAAGTAGCGTGGCTTGCAGCGGCGATCAATGGATTTCCTCCAAAAGTAGTGATATGCCCCAGTTTTGGTGAATGCGAAAGGGTTTCCATAATTTCTCTGGAACTCATAAAAGCGCCTACAGGAACTCCTCCTCCCATTCCTTTACCCATCACCAGGATGTCCGGAACGATTCCAAAATGTTCAAAAGAGAATAGTTTACCTGTTCGTCCAAATCCGGGCTGTATTTCATCCAAAATCAAAAGCGCTCCTACTTCTTCACATCTTCTTTTTAGCTGGATCAGATAGTCATTATCTGGGACCAGAAATCCTGCTGCTCCCTGAATGGTTTCAAGGATAACGCAAGCGGTCTTTTCGGTGATCTTATCGAAATCTTTTTGATTGTTAAATTCGATAAAAGAAACCATTGGCAATAAGGGACGGAATTCTCTTTTATGTGTTTCATTTCCTGAAACACTCAAAGCACCGTGCGTATTCCCGTGATAGGAATCTTTAAAGGAAACAATCTCTTCTCTCCCTGTATATCGTTTTGCCAGTTTTAAGCTGCCGTCAATAGCTTCTGCACCACTGTTCACAAGATAGGTAACTTCTAAGGGATCCGGAGTAGCTTCTGCAAGCAGTCTGCATAGTGCTATAGGTTTTTCCTGCGCATATTCTCCATATACCATCACGTGAAGGTATTTATCTGCCTGTTCTTTGATGGCATTCACAATTTTAGGATGTGAATGTCCCAGTGTATTGGCAGAAACTCCTGCTACAAAGTCAAGATATTTCTTTCCGTCTGTACCATAAATATAGCTTCCTTCTGCTTTCTCCACTTCAAAACCTGCCGCGAATTTTGTGGTTTGAGCCTGATATATAAAAAAATCTTTATGCATTTCCATTGTCTCCAAAATTTCAGCAAAGCTATAAAAGATTCATTAAACGCTGAAATTAATACATAAAAAAAGACCAGTGTGTACTGGTCTTTTCTATTATTTTCTGGTCCGTTTAGGTTTTTTAGCTTCTTCTTTGGCTTTTTCGTCATCTATGGTTTTCTGAGCTTTATCGAAGAGCTCGTTATCAGCAGTATACTGTACTTCTTCGTTGTTCGGGCTGTCTACCAATATATCCTGCCATTTTCTTATCCTGTCTTTGGTATTCCAGTTAAAATCCGGAAACTTCCTTCGTGCAGGTTCTATCTTACTCATCGGATAGGTGTCTGAATTTGCACCGATACTGCATGAAATAATCTGTAGGGCTCTTTCTTCAAATAACGCTCCGATAATTCCGCAGGTAGAAAGTGTAATTCCTATTCTTTCCTGTTTTTTGGTTTCCTGATCGGTATCATCAACATATACAATAGACTGGGCATTTCCTACTACTCTTGCTTCTTTAATATCATTCTTCTCGTAGTAAACCGTCATGAATTTTCCTTTCACCTGGTTGAACTCATCTTTCAGGCTTAATGAATCTACTTTACTGATGGCAAAAGCATTTCCTATTACCTTCAGCGAGTCTATATTTTCACTCTTTGTATTAAAATAAGCTTCTACCTTATCTCCGGTTACCTGCTTCTCACCGCTCCAAAGAATTGGGTTGGTATACATGTGCATGATTCCGTCTGTTTCATTGAAAGCGATAGAGTCTGCTCTCCCCTGTGCATTAGATTTATAAACACGTGCTTTTTTGTAGGCTCGCAGATAACTTTTTTTCACTTTTATATCCAGTGAATCCGGTCTTTGATAAGAAACAATTTTCTCAGCAGCAAAATAAACGGAGTCTTTTTCCATTATTTTTACTGCATAAGGATTTTTCGTCATCATTGAAGAGTCTTTTTTCTCAAAAATTTCTCCGTAGCCTCCTTTTATATATCTCTTTTCTTTCGGATCATCAAGGGTTACATTTCCTGTTGCTGTACCAAACCCTGTTATCTGATTGTAGTACATCTCATCACCGGTAAGGATTTTATCGTTATAAAAGATCCTGGAGTTTTTGGTCAGAAAAGCCTCCTTTGTTTCCATTTTATAAATTCCTTTTTCAGTATAAATCCTATTTTTAGGATTGGTTTTACTGGTAATAGTTGTAGGGCCTAGAAAATCAGCAATTTTTGTATTTTGATTCTGCTTGATGTTGGGTCCTTCTATAGTATATTGAGGGGTTTCAATTTTCACATTTCCTGTAAGGTCTACGACTCTTGTATTGAGGAAATAAGTTCCTACTTTGGCATAGGTCACATTCTGACCATCAGAGATCGTTCCTCCTGTATTAAAATAAGCCTGATTAGCAAGTCTGTCATAATACAGAATATCAGTTTTTATCGTTTGTTTGGGATCAGTAAGGACTACATCTTTTCTGGCAACACCTTTCTGGGTATTGGCATCATATTCCATTTCTCCTGCTGTAATGACAGAGCCATCTGTATTCTGAAGTTTTGTATTGCCTATAGCCTTTACAAAGTTCTCTTCATTGTACAAAATGACTTCATCTGCGGTAAGAATGGAGCCTTGGTGTTCAATCTGAACATGCCCAACAAAATATTGATTCCCGTCATATTTTTCAGGATTTTTCTTGATTTCGTCTGCGTGGATGATCTTTACTTTATCTTCAGGTCTCATCTGCACCTGTTTAGGCTGACCAGATGAAGGAGTCTGCAAGTAGGGATCTCTCTTCACAGGGGTTTTATCCTGCGCAAAATTTAGCGTAGAAATAAAGAGTAACAGAAAAAGGATTATTCTCATTAATTAGTCATTCTTAGTGCCATAGAAATATAGCGAATGAGAATCAATATTTACGCCAAATGCTTCTTCAATGGCTTCTTTGATTCCTTGGATTCTTGGGTCACAGAACTCAATAATTTCTTCAATTTCCTTATCAGAGCCTTTTTTGTAAATTACCAGGTGGTCATGTTGTTTGTCAAAATAAGACTTTTCGTACGATGAAGAAGTCAATGTTTTTTCTCCAAACTGATGCTTACGGATCAAACCTGCATCAAGGAAAATTTCAATCGTGTTGTAAATCGTTGCTTTGGAAACATGATACTTTTTCTGCATCATTAGAAGATACAGATCATCAACGTTGAAGTGATGATCCATATTATAAATTTCTTCCAATATCGTATATCTCTCAGGTGTGTTTCTGAACCCCTTTTCTAATAAGTAGTTTCTCAAAACATCCTTGATCAAAGCTATATTTTTTTCTTTTTGTATTGTATCCATTAAAAAAATTATCTACAAATTTATTGAATTTTATTTAAATAGATATTATGGTTACATGCCAGAAGTTAAGAGTTGTGGCGGAAATACCCCGACTGCTCAATCTTGTTGTCATAAACTGTTAATTCTGTGATCGGCGCAGATTCCACTTCAACGTTATGAGAAGACACTCCCCAAGCCTTAAAGTCGTCACTTCCGATATACTTCACAAAGTTGTAAATGTTAAGAATAATCTTCTGTTTAACAGTTAATAGTATATCGTTGATATATGTATTATCTATGATCACATATTTAAGATCCGGCGGTATCTCGTGAGCTCTCAAAGAAGGGTGGCTGCTTCTTGAAGGAATTGTTCCGTCAGCCATTAAATCTTTAAGTACCATATTGAAGTAATCATTGATTCTTCGGTCTACTTTAAATCCTAAAAGAAAGTTGATTTTATATACGGTCCCGGGAAGAATTTCATCTACCGTATATCTGAAGGTATATGGATCTTCCTGGTTAACGATGCTCAGAATAAAGTAATGATCGGCTCTTTTCGGCTGTTTTTTGATAATGGAATAGATAATTTTGGATTCTACTTCATCATTTCTTTTTGCTCTGCTCAGATAAGCCAGATTGGTAGCATATTTCGGAATGGTTTCATCCAGCTTCATGTCTTTAAGGATAGACACGTATTTTTCTATTTTCACAAACTGGATAAATCTTGTTTTGATCAAACGTCCGTTATACCATGCATACATAGAAATTCCGATAGAACCAGCCAATACAACGGTAATCCATCCTCCTTCCATGAACTTGATGATATTGGCACTAAAGAAGCCTAATTCGATCGCCATATATACTAATGCGAAGAATAATATCAAAACCTTGCTTACTCTATGTTTCAGTAGCCAGAAGACCAGCAGGACGGTTGTCATCAACATCGTAACGGTAATGGAAAGTCCGTAGGCTGCTTCCATCTTACCGGATTCCCTGAAATGAAGAACCACAATAATACATAGAATAAGAAGTCCCCAGTTGATTCTTGGGATATACATTTGTCCTTTAACTCCGGAAGGATAATCAATTTTTTGATTGGGCCACAGGTTGAGAGACATTGCTTCAGAGAAGATTGTAAAAGAACCTGTAATTAATGCCTGGCTGGCAATAATTGCGGCAGCTGTTGCTAAAATTACGCCTGGTATAATCATCCATTCTTCCATAATTCCAAAGAATGGGTTTACTACAGAAAATCCAGGTTTATTATGGTTGGTCAAAAGCCATGCTCCTTGTCCAAGATAGTTCAGAATAAGCATAATTTTAACGAATGCCCAGCTTACTCTTATGTTCTTGGCACCACAATGTCCTAAGTCTGAATAAAGAGCTTCTGCTCCTGTCGTACAAAGGAAAACGGCACCTAAAATAACAATCGCACTCGGAGAGTTCGCAATCAGTTTGTAAGCATAATAAGGATTGAAAGATCTTAGGATCTCAAAGTTTTCACTCAAATGCATTACTCCCAAACCTCCTAATACTAAGAACCATACCACCATTACAGGGCCAAAAAATTTCCCGATAAAGCTGGTTCCGAATTGCTGCACCACAAAAATGGCAATCAGAATTCCAATTGTAATGGGAACAACCGGTGTGTGTGGATTATAGATTTCAAGACCTTCAATGGCTGACATTACTGTAAGCGATGGTGTAATTACTCCGTCTGCGATAAGGGCCGCAGCACCTACGATTGCAATAAGATATAACCACCCTTTTTTAAGGTTTCTTACGAGTGAAAACAAAGCCAGGATACCTCCTTCTCCTTTGTTATCTGCCCTCAAAGCGATGATCACGTACTTTATCGTAGTCTGAAGGGTAAGTGTCCAAATAATACAGGAAAGAGCTCCTTCTATGTATTCATTGAATGGCATATTACTCCCCTGCGATCTCGCATTCACAATCGCTTTCATTACGTAAAGCGGTGAGGTACCAATGTCCCCAAAAACAATTCCTAAAGACACTAGAATTCCGATAAAAGAAAGTTTCTTTATATCAAAATGATAACCATCTTCTGTAACTTCTGCCATATCAGCTTATTTATTTTAAAGGCGCAAATTTATACTAATTTTATGACGTCAAGAACTTTTCTTCATGAATATAATAAATGAAAAAACTTCCTTTCGGAAGTTTTTCTCTATAACTATTTTACGTACATCGCTTTTTTAATTTCCTCTTTCACTTTTTCAAGCTTAGGGAACCATTCTGCAAACAATGCTGCAGAGTAAGGTGCAGGTGCATCAGGAGTAGTAATTCTCTTGATAGGAGCATCTAAATAGTCAAATGCTTTTTGCTGTACCATATAAGTAATTTCAGAAGATATAGAAGCAAATGGCCAAGCTTCTTCTAAAATAACCAATCTGTTTGTTTTCTTCACTGATTCTAAAATAGTGTCAAAATCAAGAGGACGAACAGTTCTAAGATCGATAACTTCTACAGAGATTCCTTCTTTAGCCATATCTTCAGCAGCTTGTAAAGCCAGCTTCATGATCTTACCAAAAGAAACCAAAGTAACGTCTGTACCTGCTCTCTTGATATCTGCTTTTCCTAATGGTAAGTAGTATTCTTCTTCAGGAATTTCCATTTTATCTCCATACATCTGCTCAGATTCCATGAAAATAACCGGATCATTATCCTGAATTGCAGTTTTCAACAACCCTTTTGCATCGTAAGGATTAGAAGGAACCACTACTTTAAGACCAGGAATGTTTGCAAACCAGTTTTCAAAAGCCTGAGAGTGGGTAGCTCCCAATTGACCTGCAGAAGCTGTAGGGCCACGGAAAACAATTGGGCAATTCCATTGTCCACCACTCATCTGACGGATTTTTGCAGCATTATTGATAATCTGATCAATTCCTACCAATGAGAAATTGAATGTCATATACTCTACAATTGGTCTGTTACCATTCATCGCAGCACCCACAGCAATTCCTGTAAAACCAAGTTCTGCAATTGGGGTATCGATTACTCTTTTAGGACCAAACTCATCCAGCATTCCTTTTGAAGCTTTGTATGCACCATTATATTCTGCAACTTCCTCCCCCATTAAAAAGATGGATTCGTCTTTACGCATTTCCTCGCTCATTGCCTGTGCAATTACCTCACGAAAAGTATATTCTGCCATATTTATTCGAAAAATTTAGACTACAAAAATAGTGTTTTTTTATTATACACATCATAAAAAGGCTCCACATTTGAATGATGAAGTCATAATATTAATTTTATTTAAAACGGTTTTTCTTCATGACTACTCAATTCTTTATAGTTTTTTCTAAGATCCATTAAAATTTTTCCGTAGGTCATTTTATAGATGATATACAATAAGAATAACCCAATCAACAGAAAAATTCCAAAGGCAATATAATTTCCGGTTACAGGCATCAGTTGATTGGGATCTGTAAGTGCAGCATCCATGTGGTGCCGTGTATTCCATCCATCTTTAAATCCTGCCATAAAATCTCTCGTATTATGATCAAAATGAATGATACCGTCTGCAACAGCCAAAATCAAAGAAATACAGGCATATCCTAAAATAAGTGTTCTCAGATTCAAAATACTTTTCATCAGGGAGATGCTGTTCTGCCCGGTTTTCATTTTTTGGAACAAGGTGATGATGATTGCCATAAAAACTAAAAACATTCCCATTCTTACATAGGGAAACTGTTTGTCCAGATAACTATACAACGTCCATAAGATGACTTCAACTATTCCAATAATGAATACCTTTTTTGTGATGGAAACAGATTTATGTTTTATCATTGTATAAATTTCTTTTTCGGAATATTCCTTGAAATCTCCTGATTCCTTATTCCAGTCTTTTTTCAGTAATTCCAGTTCGTCCATATTTATTTTGCAGTGATTTTGGTTTTCAAATTATTTTTCGCTCTGTTCATTTTCACTCTTGCATTTCCTTCTGTTATCCCAAGGATCTCTCCTATCTCTCTATAGGGTTTATCTTCAAGATACATCATGATCAAAGCTTTTTCTACATCAGACAGTTCGTAGATCGCTTTATACATCTTCTTAAGCTTATGTTCGTCATCTTCATAGTCTTCGTATTCCATTGTAAGAGCCGAAACATCAATATCTACAGCTTGGCTCCCAGCTTTCTTAGGTTTCCGGAATAAGGTAATTGCTGTATTCAATGCTACCCGATACATCCAGGTCGAAAACTTAGACTCTCCTTTAAATCCCGGAAAAGATTTCCACAGCTGAATGGTAATCTCCTGAAAAAGGTCTTCATGATCTTCCGCATTGTCCGTATATATTTTACATATTTTATGAATCACCCTTTGATTGGGCTTAAAAAATTCGATAAATGTTTTCTCCTGTTCGGTGCTCATATCCTATAAGTGGGACGTTTTTATTTTCGTTACAATATTTTTCAAAAAAAACGGCATTTCATTGCTGAAATGCCGTCTTAAAATTCTATTTAAACTTAAATTAATTAACTTTCTCCCAAACCTGGGTTCTTCCTAATAGAGATAGTCCTAAGTATCCTCTTACATTCAGCTTATCTCCGCTTCTTGTAATAGTACACTTATATGTTTTTCCCGTTTTGGGATCAGTAAT
Source organism: Chryseobacterium sp. KBW03 (assembly GCF_003852415.1). Classification (NCBI taxonomy): domain Bacteria; kingdom Pseudomonadati; phylum Bacteroidota; class Flavobacteriia; order Flavobacteriales; family Weeksellaceae; genus Chryseobacterium; species Chryseobacterium sp. KBW03. The sequence goes on from NZ_QAJO01000005.1 coordinate 857,280, forward strand.
CGTTCCTCCTGTGAATTCATCACCGTCTTTTTTCAGTCCTCTGATAATTTCCAGTCCTAAAATAGGTTTTCCTTTTCTGTCATCCTTACAAGATGTACAGTTGGGCTCAGCTGGTTTTATCAGCAATTGAGAAACTTTTCCATAATATTTCCCGTCTGATTTTTTGTACACTTCAACAATAGATTTTGCCTGCTTTGTTTCGTCATCTATAGTTTTCCACTTTCCTTCTATCTGTGCGAATGTAAGTACACCGAACAGAGAAAGTGCGAATGTTAACAATAATTTTTTCATATTTCTTATAGTTTTAATTTTAATATAATATTCTTATCTACGTATTGATAAAAATATAAATTAATTTTCAACAAACAAAAACTTTTATTATACAAAGCATAAAGAGGTACAGAAAGGTAAAATAAGGAATTGCAAAAAAAACTAATTTGCCCGTCAACATAACCGTCATTTTGCGGTTGTACTCTTTCGCTTTAATTCAGCTTTCTATTAATTACCCTATCCATATAATCCTGATACCATGCTTTTGCTGTTTTCTTTCCCTGTTCTACTTCAGGAGTTTTAACTTCATTAAGAAGATTTTTTTCAAGGCTCAGATCAGATTGATTATATACTCCGATGATTTCTTTTCCGTCAAAACGGTAAATATAATTTCCGATCATAAACTGATCTGTGCTTCCATCTGAATTGACTACGATGAAAGGATACTTTTTATCACTTACCAAACTTCTTCCCCAGCTTCTGATCGGCTTGTTATACCCTATAAGATCTGCCAGTGTAGGATATATGTCTGCCTGCTGGGCTATTTCCTGACTGACCCCTTTTAGCTGATATGCGGGATTTGGAGAGTAGAAAACCAACGGAACAGCATAACGGTTCATGGCTCTTTCATACTCCGGATAATACACCTGATTGGTGTGATCTCCAGTGAAAACAAAGATCGTATTATTAAACCACGGCTGTTTTTTAGCGGTTTCAAAATATTTTTTGATAGAATAATCCGTATACTGCATCGGCTCGTGTATTTCTATTTTCCCTTTTTTAAATTTCCCGTTATATTTTTCAGGTATTTTAAAAGGGTGATGCGAGGAAGCGGTAAATACAGTGGTCATGAAAGGTTGTTTCTTCCCTACATTTTTAGCAAAATACTGAAGAAACGGTTCGTCCCATATCGCCCACATCCCGTCAAAATCTTCATCGTGATTGTATTCTGTCTTCCCGAAATAATGTTTAAATCCTAAGATATTACCGAATCCAAGGAATCCCATAGATCCGTTAGGCGCTCCGTGATAAAAAGAAGTATCATATCCCAGATCATTACAAACCGAAACGATAGACTGAATTTTCTGGTTGGAATACGGAGATCCCGTAAAAGCATCGGTAAGGCTCGGAATCCCGGCCAATACACTGCTCATCCCATGAATTGACTGTCTTCCGTTCGCAAAAGTATTGGGGAAAATAAGACTCTGGCCAGCCAGGCTATCCATAAACGGAGTGTAGGAAACGTAATCTTTAATATTTTTATCTTTATTGAAAGCACCTGAATATTCTCTTCCGAAAGATTCCACAATGAAAATAACAATATTAGGACGGTTTTCTATTTTTCTGTCATATACTTTATAAGGCTGTACGTTCTCTTCAATGTATTTTTCATCTACGAAATGAACTTCCTTAAAATTATTGGTATTTAAAGTCCTGAAAAAGGAAAACGTACTGTTAAGCACCATATTTCCCTGCAGAGGATTTGTTACAAAACGGGTAGCATCCACCATATTAATAGGTCTTGTACTGTGTTTAAAATCTCCTCGGATTCCTCCAACCACCAATACCGCTGTGATACACAAAGTAAGAATGGAAGTAATAAAATAAGGCAGGAGTTTCACAGGTTTCGAGTCTTCCACTTTCACCTTTCTGTAAAGGAAAACCCACAGAATCATTAAAACCACATACCAGATCAGGACAAAAGGATGCTGTCTGATAGAGATCATCAGCGTTTGAGAAACATTAGACTCATGTTCTGCCACCTGAAATACGGCTGAAGTAAGCCTTGCCTGCGAAAATTTATAATAAATAAAATCTCCGAAATTCATGGCATAAGCAATCCCGTTGGTGATAAAATAGAGCCAGAAAAGAATTTTTTGAAAAACTTTCTTTGTATTGATGACCAAAGGCAGTAAACTCAGCAGTATAAATAATGCGTTTACATATAAAATAGCCGTGGTATCGAAAGCCGTACCATGGAAGGCGAGCTTTATATATTCTGAAACAGAGTCAACTTTAATCAGATCTTTATTAAAAAACCAGAATAAAAGTCTGGCAATCTGATAAAAAAAATAGGCCAGAAAAATCCTGTAAACTAATGCCAGAAGTTCCTGTTTTCTAAATCCTTTTAAAAATTTCATGGAGCAAATTTACATCAAAATCACATTAATGCATTTTTTAGTTCAGATTATTTTGAGTTAGAATTTTTAAAAACTGTAATTTTGTGCTTATGGATTTTATAAAGAATAATCTGGCCAATGCTTTAACGCTGGCTAACTTATTTGCAGGCTGTGTAGGTGCAATACATCTAATTTTAGGAGATTATCAGACCACGGCAATCTGCCTTGTTCTCTCTTCGATTTTCGATTTTTTTGATGGCTTTGTAGCCAGAGCAGTAAAATCAAACTCCAATCTGGGACTTCAGCTTGACTCTCTTGCGGATATGGTAAGCTTTGGATTGATTCCGGGACTTACTATGTACAAAGCACTTGAGCCATTTGGAACCGAGCTTTTGGGGCTTCATTTTCCATTTGAAATCAAGTACCTTGGATTGATCGTTACTGTATTTTCCTGCCTGAGGCTTGCCATCTTTAACCTTGATGAAGAGCAGCGTTATTATTTTAAAGGATTGAATACGCCAACCAATACCGTTCTATTGTTTGGTCTTTATTATGCCTTTAAAGAAACCGGAACTTTCAGCTTTTTATTTGATAATGAACTGCTATTGATTCTGCTGACTCTTCTTACGTCATGGCTGCTGATCAGCCCGATCAAGATGATGGCCATGAAATTCAAATCCAAACAGTTGAAGGATAACTATCCTAAAGTAGTATTACTGGTGGGTGGCATTGCTATTCTTGCCATATTCCAGATAGTAGGAATCCCGATGCTTGTTATTTATTATATACTGGTGTCTCTTATTTTTCAGGGACAGCTAAAATAGATCGTAATTAAAAAAATTATATGAGGCACAAATACGTATAAAGTGCGTATGAAGTCCTTTATAAATAGAACACATTTTCAAATTATTAATGATCAACATGAACTTAAAACTCCATAAACCGCTTTGTATTTTTGACCTGGAAACCACAGGAACCAACATTGGAAAAGACAAAATTGTCGAAATCTGTATTTTAAAAGTAAATCCGGATGCATCCAGAGAGAGCAAAACGTGGCGTGTAAACCCGGAAATGCTTATTCCTAAAGAAAGCAGTGAGATCCACGGAATTTATGATGAGGATGTAAAAGATGCCCCTACTTTCAGAGATATTGCGGCAAAAGTGATGGAAATGATTACCGGGAGTGATCTGGGAGGATTTAATTCCAACAGATTTGATGTTCCACTTTTGGCTGAAGAACTTTTAAGAGTAGGAATGGATTTTGATCTGAGTAAATTCAGATTGGTAGATGCACAGACTATTTTCCACAAAAAAGAACCTAGAAATTTAGGGGCTGCTTATCAGTTTTATTGTGGAAAAACATTAGAAAATGCACACTCTGCAGAAGCTGATGTAATGGCAACATTCGAAGTTTTGGATGCTCAGGTAGGAAAATATGATGATATTCCAAACGAAATTGCTCCATTAAGCGAGTTCACTTTTCATAACAAGAATGCGGATCTTGCCGGATTTATCGGATACAATGAAAAGATGGAAGAAGTTTTCAACTTTGGAAAATACAAAGGCCAGGGGGTGAAAGCAGTATTCCAAAAAGATTTAGGATATTACGGATGGCTTCAGAATGCTGACTTTCCGTTGTATACCAAGAAGGTTTTTACAAAAATTCAACTATCAAGCAGATTTTAAAAATGTCAGATCTTGTTCGCTTTAAATTTTATGAGACTGCCCTTGAAGCTAACAGGGACAAGCAGATATTGGCTGAAAACGGCATCAACAGCTTTATTGCGAATGAACAGCTGATCCAGTCGGATTGGCTTCTTTCACAAGCTGTTGGCGGTATACAACTTCAGGTTTTTGAAGATGATCTGGAAAAAGCCCAGCAAATCCTGCAGGATTATAAAGATAATGAACAGTATTCTTTGGAAGTAGAACATACCATTGAAGATCCTGAGTTTGATTTTGTATGTCCGAAATGTGGTTCCAATCATATTTACAGGGATGACAGTGCAACCAGTTTCTTTGGGATTTCTTTTCTGACGAGTCATAAGTTTAAATGTTATTATTGCGGGAATGAGTTCACCCAATAAAGCTTACTATGATCAAAAAGATTGGAAAAATTCTCATCATCATCGTTCTTGGCCTTCTTGTTTTCATAATAGGAAAGTTCTTACTAGTATGGGACGGTGTAGAAGTTGATCATAGCCTAAGCAAAAGGTCTCTTTTTAAAACATTTGATAGACAAAAGCAGGAAACGATTTGGAGCAAAAGAGGCATTAAATCCAATGACTTTAAAACAAAAATGGAAACAGATAGCCTGAGCCCGGAATATTACGAGTGTGCTATCCATAAAAATCCAATATTAACCGTAAGACTTTATGTAGGAGACGGTTTTAGCGGCGGTGGTTTCCAAATAGATATTTTACAAAACAGATATAAAATTTCACCGTATTCTTATACAGACAACATCAAGCCTTTTGATTTTCTGGATACAGGAGAATATTATAAAGTTTTGGACAGTAAACTTATTCTGGATAAAGAATCTTATAAAGAGGGCGACAGTATCTTTGGATATACCGAACTTAAAGTTCAAAGAAGATATGGTCCTGAAAAATATACAGTAGAAGGAAAAGGATATTTTAAAGGTATAGTAAATTAATCAATATAGTTATGAAAATCATCTGCATAGGAAGAAACTACAGTGAGCACGCAAAAGAATTAGGAAACGAAATTCCTGAGAACCCTGTTATCTTTATGAAACCGGATACAGCGGTTCTAAAAGGAAATGATTTTTACATTCCTGAATTTTCAAATGATATTCACTACGAACTTGAAGTGGTAGTGAAAATTTCAAAGGGAGGGAAATATATTCAGAAAGAAACAGCGCACAAGCATTATGAAGAAATAGGGCTGGGAATAGATTTCACAGCGAGAGATCTTCAGAGTGAGCTAAAATCAAAAGGACTTCCGTGGGAACTTGCCAAAGGTTTTGACGGTTCTGCGGTGGTAAGCAGTTTCTTCAAAAAAGAAAGTTTCAGTCTTGACAACCTTCAGTTTTCATTATTGAAAAACAAAGAGAAGGTTCAAGATGGTAATACAAAAGATATGATGTTCAACTTTGATGATATCGTTGCTTTTGCTTCTCAGTATTTTACTTTAAGGGTTGGTGACCTTATTTTCACCGGAACTCCAAAAGGGGTTGGAAAAGTAGAAGAAAATGATATTTTGGAGGCTTATCTTGAAGAGGAAAAAATCCTTGATATCCGAATATTATAAGTATTTAACATCATAGTCTTACAAATTTTTCCTATCTTTAGGTAACAAAATGAAAGGTTATGATAAATATTGTATTGCCCGTAGATTTTGGGGACAAGACAGACCAATTGGTAGACGGTGCCATAAAATTTGCAAAACAGCTTAACGGCAGAATTTACCTGATCCATGTAGCGCCATCAGATATTGGCTTTGCCATTGGCGATATGGGATTTCAATATTTTCCGGAAGTGGAAGCCAACGAAATCAGAGAGGAGCTGGTGCAGCTTAATAAGATTGAGCAAAGAATCATCGCCCAAGATATCGATTGTGAGCACCTTTTAAAACAAGGACTTGCCAAAGATATTATTCTGGAACATGCAAAGGATAAAAATGCAGATTATATTGTGATGGGATCACACGGCAGAAGCGGAATTTATGATGTATTCGTGGGAAGCTTAACAAAAGGAATTACGAAAAGCTCAAGTATTCCTGTTCTTGTACTTCCAATTCACGACTAAGAAAAAGAAATTTTAATCGTTAGTAATAAAAAAACCGATCAAACATTATGTTTGATCGGTTTTTTACTATATAACCAATTAATTAACCTTCTTTTTTGTAGATCTTTGGATCGTAGTAAGGATTCTTACCTTCCGTTGGAGAATAATAGTCTTTATCTTTGTCACCGCCTAATGTAACTACCAGTACATAGCACCAATAAGTAAACAATATACAGCAAACCGCAAATAGAATCCAGTTTAAAACATTACCAAATGATTCAAAGAAACCGAAAGTCCATTTGAAAACTTTACTTAAGAATAGAAAGAAAGACGTCATTATTTTCCTTTTTTAAATTAACTTTGTACAAATTTATAAAAAATGTTTAAATTACTTTCAAAAGAAAGCAATATTTTTTCAATTCCTGTTTATATTGGTTTTCTTCTTTTAGTAGTAATAATATTTAACATACTGAATTTCAACACTTACGAAGCTATTGTTGCCGGAATAACTTTTTTGGGAATTGCTTTAGGATATTTTTGTTTTCACAGTATTGCCCTTAATTATCAAACTCATCTGCCGTTATTCTTATATACTTTTTTCATTTTTGGGCTGTATCCCGGAAATCTGGATATAGGAATTGCTGTTTCGCTGCTTACCAATTCTTTTCTTATCCTTCTTCTGACAAGTGCGGATGAAGACATCAGAAAGAAATCGTATGTATTGGTGGGAGCTATTGTAGCGTTGAACTTTATTTTCCTTCCTACGACCTGGCCGATGGCTTTATTTGTGATCATTCACGTGATTGCTACCTCTGCCAAAATTGCATTGAATCTTTTCAGGTTCCTATTGGGAATCGCCCTGATTACATTCAGTTATTTTTCTGTGATGTATTTCGTACAGTTCACCTCCTGGAACATTGATTATTTTCCGTTTGGAAAGATGAAGCCGATCACAGATTATACGGAGATTCTGCCATTGATCCCTGTGGTTCTGATGCTGATCTATGCGGTATATGACCATTTTAAAAATTATAATAAGAAGAGTCCGATAAGCAGGTATAAGTATACTTTCTTGCTGGTCTTTTCGGTGGCACAGCTTGTTTCCATTATCCTGTATATGAATAAAAGCTACGAATATCTGATGCTTCTGGCATTTCCTTCAAGCATTATTCTGAGCAGAATGATGAGATTTTTGCCTAAATACTGGATGAAAGAGGCTGGTTTATGGCTTATTATTATTAGTTTACTGACCTTCAAAGCAGGTACAGTTTTTGATTTATTTTAAAAAATTATGATTCAGATAGACGATAAATTGATTTCCGAAGATATTTTTTCCGAGGAATTTGTTTGCAACCTTACGAAATGTAAAGGTGCATGTTGTGTGGAGGGAGATGTAGGAGCTCCGTTGGACAAAGACGAGCTTGAAGTATTGGACAGTATTTTTGATAAAATAAAGCCTTACCTTACTCAGGAAGGAATCAAAGCCCTTGAAGAGCAGGGAACATGGACTACTGATCCGCACGACGGAATGTATGTTACTCCAATGGTGGAGGACCGCGAATGTGCTTATGTAACTTTCGATGAAAAAGGAATTACCAAATGTGGTATTGAAAAAGCGTATGAAGATGGTGCTGTAGACTGGCAAAAACCTATCTCATGCCACCTCTACCCGATCCGTATTACGGAATATTCTTCATTTACCGCTTTGAATTATCATGAATGGAATGTATGCAGTGATGCCTGTACCCTTGGAAAAGAGCTTCAGGTTCCTGTCTATAAGTTTCTGAAAACTCCATTGACAAGAAAGTATGGTGAAGAATTTTACACTGTTCTGAGTGAAGTCGCTGACGAATGGAAAAAAGAATTTGGTTCTTAAACGATTTGGATTAAATAACAAAAACCGCAGATTTCTCTGCGGTTTTTTTATTGAAATAAGAATTTATTGTTTTATACCTGCACCATTCTTAATTGCTTTTTGGGTGTTTTCAAACCCGTCTTCCGGCATTAATACCGCGATACTTCGTCCTTTAGAAAGATATTTTCTGGCAACATCCTGAAGATCCTTTACCGTAAGTGCCTTTACTTTATCCGGATAATTCAGAATATTGTATTTATCACTGCCATCTACCTGATTTTGGGAAATTCCCTGTAACCAGAATCCATTGTCTTTAAGGCTTGTTTTATATTCGTTGTATTCTCCCTCTTTATATTTATCAAGGTCTTTTTGCTCAGGACCTTTATCTATGAATTTTTGTAATTCGGCCATTGCAATTTTTGTAAGTTTATCCACATTTTCAGGACCACAAGGGAAATTAACACTAAAATCGTAGGCACTGTATGGAATTTTACTGAAGCTTCCTCCTGCACCGCCGCCGTAAATACCACTTTCCTCTTCTCTTAGTTTTTCAAGAACTTTAATCGTAGCCACTTCACCAAGAGCTGAAAGTGCCATAGCCTCCTTCTCATTATAAGGGGCTTCTCCGCTATACGAGATTGTTACCAAACTCTTCGGTTCTTTTCCCTTTTTATATACCTTGGTATATCCTCCTTCCACAGGTCTGTAACCTGTATCTTTAAATGTAGATGATTTTCCAGAGGTGGGAAGTGATGCAATATACTGCAGTACTTCTCTTTTAAGCTGCTCTTCATCTATATTTCCTACAAAATAGAAGTGGAAATTACCTGCATTGGCAAATTTCTGTTTGTAGATATCATATGCTTTTTTATAATCTGTATTCGCCCAATCTTTTTCGGTAGGTTCAAGACCGGTAAATCTCGGATTTTTCTGATTGATAAATTTGGCATATTCATTAGAAAAATAATATTCCGGATCTGAATCTACGTTAGCCAGTGCTGCAGATTTCTTTGTCTTGTAAGCATTGAATGCATCAGGGTTGTAATTTAAGTCTGTAAAACAAGCATAGATCAGCTCCATAGCCGTTTTTAGATCTTTTTTCGAACTTGTTCCGGAAACGCCTTCTGTAAGCCCACCCACATAAGAGCTTGCACTCACCTGTTTTCCAGCAAGATAATGCGTAAGATCTGTCTTGGAAAGCCCGCCAATTCCTGCCTCCAGCAAAGCATCGAAAGCAAATCGTGTTTTATGATAATCAGCATCCGGAATAACCGATACTCCTCCAAGGCTTATTGCTGCAAAAGTAATTTCATCATCTTTAAAATCTGTTTTCTTAAAAGTAACTTGAGTTCCGTTGCTTAATGTCCAGGTTGTTGTCCCTAGCTTAGCATCTGTTTCTGTTTTTGCAATTTTACCTTCGGATTTGAATGGTTTTATCAAGCTTTCAGCCTTAGTTTTTTCTTCATAAGGTTTAAGGTCAGCCATTTTCACAGCGTCGAATGTCTTCAGAACCATCGCTTCTGTCGGCATTTTAATATTATCTTTTTTCGGGCCTGTAATCACGATCACCCTGCTGTCATCCTTTACCAGCTTTTTGATAATTCCGTTGGTTTGTTCCAGCACTACGGTTGGAAGGACCTTTTTAATATGTTCATATCCCCAGGTAATTCCAGGGATTGGATCATGTCTTAGAAAATTACCTACATATCCATCAATCAGATCCCCACTTTGGTTCTTGTCTTTATTGTTGTAAGCCCATTCATAAGAAGAAAGCAACTGTTCTTTTGCTCTATCCAGTTCAGATTGGGTAAATCCGAATCTTTTTGCTCTTTCTACTTCTTCCAAAAGGACTTTCAGTGCATTCAGCTGATCACCGTCTTTTGTAGCCGCTGATCCCTGAAATGCTTCTTTTGTTCTTGCATAAGTTCCTCCGTGGTATACCGAACCATACGTAAAAGGAGGATTTGTTGAGTTAACCAGTTCTGCCAATCTGCTGTTCAGCATAATATTCACAAGACCTTCTACAAGACTTTGATCATATTGCTGGACCGTTACATTAGGTTTGTACGCTTCAGAATCTTTGATGATAAACTGCACTCCGGAACCTGTAGCATCAGGATCTGTCTCAATAGCAACCAGTGCTTCTTTATGATTGGGAAGATCAAAAGATTTTCTTTCTCTAGGTTTTGAAGGGTTTTTGTATTTGCTGAAGTTATCCCTGATCTTTTTTTCAATTTCGTCTACATTGATGTCTCCTACTACAATAATTGCCATCAAATCTGGTCTGTACCAATCCTGGTGGAATTTTCTGATCACATCAGGTTTGAAGTTTTCAATAACTTCTTTTTTCCCGATTGGGAGTCTCTCTGCATACTGAGATTTGTATAAAAGTTTCGGAAGATATTTATCCATCATTCTTTTATCCGGTCCAAGACCTAATCTCAGCTCTTCCAGTACTCCTCCTCTTTCTTTATCGATCTGTTTGTCAGAAAGTGTTGCATTAAATGCCCAGTCTTCCATCACTTTCAGTCCGGCATCCAGATTTCCAGGCTTATCCAGTGGAACAGGAAGCATGTAAACTGTTTCGTCAAAACCGGTAGAAGCATTAAGGTGCTGCCCGAATTTCACTCCAATAGACTGTAAAAAGTCTACTAATTTGTTATCTGGAAAGTTTTTGGTTCCGTTGAAGTTCATGTGCTCCATAAAGTGAGCCACTCCTCTTTGATTCTCGTCTTCAAGAATAGATCCGGCATTGATTGCCAGGCGGAATTCTACCTTTTTCTCGGGTAAAACATTTTTTTTGATGTAGTACTTCATTCCGTTGGAAAGAGTACCTATTTTTACAGAAGGATCCACAGGGATATTCTGTCCATAGACATTTACAGACATCAGGAAGATGACCGAAAACGAAGATAATATTTTTTTCATCTGCATTATTTTTTGACCCTCAAAAATATCAATTCTCCCTACAATTGGGCCTTTACCACACGGTTAAATTCAAGTTAAAAAATTTAAATATTACAAAATGAAAGCGAATTGTTTATTTTATATTATTCAAAATAATTTTTCATTAAAAACATTCGTCAATTATTTAAAATAGACTCATTAAAAACAAGCTCTTTTTCTTCGTTAAGCTAAAAATGCTATTGATCTGCCGTTATATTATCCTTATTCAACAAAAAAACCGTTGTAAAAAACAACGGTTTTCTTATTTTAAGTAAAAAAAATTAATTTGCTGCCCCTGGTTTTACAATTGCGGCTTCTACTTTTTTAGTTTCTTCTTTTTTAGCTTTTTCCCAGCCATCTTCCGGCATTAGTGTCGCTACGATTCTTCCTTTTGTAAGGTATTTTTTAGCAACGTCCTGAAGATCTTTTACTGTAAGTGCTTTTACTTTATCCTGGTAGTTAAGGATATCATATTTATCACTTCCATCCAGCTGATTTTTAGCGATAGCATTCATCCAGAACATATTGTCTTTAAGTTCTGTTTTGTTGTCATTGTATTCTCCTTCTTTGTACTTATCCAGGTCTTTTTGCTCAGGACCCTTGTCGATCAGCTTCTGAAGTTCTGCAATCGCACTTTTAGTCAGCTTATCTGCATTTTCAGGACCACAAGGGAAGTTGATACCAAAACTGTAAGTACCATAAGGTATTTTGTTCATACCTCCTCTGGCACCTCCACCGTAGATACCGCTTTCATCTTCTCTCAGTTTTTCGATCACCTTGATGGTAGCCACTTCTCCAAGAGCAGATAATGCTAAGGCTTCTTTCTCGTTGTAAGGAGCTTCTCCACTGTAAGAAATAGATACCATACTCTTAGGATCTTTTCCTTTTTTGTACACTTTTGTATAATCTCCGGTAATTGTTCTGTATCCGGTATCTTTAAACATGGTCGCTTTTCCTGATGACGGAAGACTTGCAATATACTGAAGGACTTCATTTTTAAATTTCGCCTCGTCAATATTTCCTACGAAATAGAACTGGAAATTTCCTGCATTGGCAAATTTCTCTTTATAGATATCATATGCCTTTTTATAATCTGTATTGGCCCAGTCTTTTTCCATTGGGAACACACCGATAAATCTAGGGTTCTTCTGGTTCATGAATTTTGCATGCTCATTAGAAAAATAAGCCTGAGGATTAGACAACAGGTTATTCAGCATAGCAGATTGCTTTTCTTTGTAAGCATTAAAGGATGCCGGATTGTAATTTAAACTTGTAAAATAGGCATACATCAATTCCAAAGCTGTTCCTAGATCCTTTTGAGTTGTTCTCCCTGAAATCCCTTCAAAAAGAGAGGTTACCATAGGATTCACCCCCACCTGCTTACCGGCAAGATAGTTGGTAAGATCTGCTTTAGAGAATCCACCTACCCCTGCTTCCGTTAATGCAGCAAATGCAAACTGAGTCTTATTGTAGTCAGCATCCGGAATAAGAGAACTTCCTCCTAAACTTCTTGCTGTGAATACGATTTCATCATCTTTAAAATCAGTTTTCTTGAAAGTAACTTTCGCTCCGTTACTTAATGTCCAGGTTGTAGTTCCCAGCTTAGCATCAGTTTCAGTTTTAGCAATTTTCCCTTCAGATTTGAAAGGTTTTACTAAATTCTTGATCGTTGCCTTTTCTTCATAAGGTTTAAGGTCAGCCATTTTCACAGCATCGAATGTATTCACAACCATTGCTTCTGTAGGCATGGTTACATTATCTTTTTTAGGACCTGTGATAACAATTACCCTGCTGTCATCTTTCACCATCTTTTTGATGATTTCGTTGGTTTGCGCAAGAGTAACAGACGGCAAGAAAGATTTTGTATCTTCATATTCCCAGGCAATTCCAGGGATTGGTTCCTGCTCCAGGAAGTGTCTTACATACTCACCTACCAGCATATCGCTTTCTGTCTTATCTCTGTTGTTATAAGATCTTTCAAGATTAGAAAGAACCTGAGATTTTGCTCTGTCAAGCTCAGACTGTGTAAATCCGAATCTTTTTGCTCTTTCAACCTCTTCCAGCAAAACTTTCAATGCGCTAAGCTGATTTCCTTCTTTTACCATGGCAAATCCCTGGAAAGCTTCTTTGCTTCTCGCATACGTTCCTCCGTGGTATACAGATCCGAAAGTAAAAGGTGGGTTTGTAGAATTGATCAGTTCTCTCAATCTGTTGTTCAACATTGTTGTTGACAGATTTTCAACTAAACTCTGATTGTATTGTTGAATGGTTACATCCGGTGTATAGGCATCAGCATCTTTCATGATAAACTGTACCATAGAATTGGTCGCATCAGGGTCTGTTTCAATCGCTACCAGGGTTTCTTTATGATTTGGAAGGTCAAAAGATTTTCTCTCTCTAGGTTTTGAAGGGTTTTTGTATTTGCTGAAGTTATCCTTGATCTTTTTTTCAATTTCATCCACATTGATATCTCCTACTACGATAATCGCCATCAGATCTGGTCTGTACCAATCCTGGTGGAATTTTCGGATCACATCAGGTTTGAAATTTTCCAGTACTTCTTTTTTTCCGATTGGAAGTCTGTCTGCATACTGAGATTTGTATAAAAGTTTCGGAAGGTATTTATCCATCATTCTTTTGTCTGCTCCCAGTCCCAGTCTCAGCTCTTCCAATACAACTCCTCTTTCTTTATTGATCTGTTCATCAGAAAGCGTTGCGTTAAATGCCCAGTCTTCCATTACTTTCAGCCCTGCATCCAGATTCCCCGGCTTATCCAGTGGAACAGGAAGCATATAAACTGTTTCGTCAAAGCTGGTGTAAGCATTAAGGTGCTGCCCAAATTTGACTCCGATAGACTGTAAAAAGTCTACTAATTTATTATCTGGAAAGTTTTTGGTTCCGTTGAAGTTCATGTGCTCCATAAAGTGAGCCAGTCCTCTTTGATTTTCATCTTCAAGAATAGATCCGGCATTGATTGCCAGACGGAAGTCTACTTTTTTCTCAGGCAACGTGTTTTTTTTGATATAGTACTTCATTCCGTTGGAAAGGGTACCTATTCTTACAGAAGAATCCACAGGGATATTCTGTCCAAAGGCATTAGCAGACATCAAAAAGATGACCGCAAATGAAGATAATACTTTTTTCATGTTATTTGATTTTATTTACACGCTAAAAGTATCAATTCTTCACAAGGTGAAGAAATACTGTTTGAAAATTTATAGTTAAATTTGAGTTAAAATTATTAAAACATAAAAAAAACCGGGAAATACCCGGTTTTAATATCATAAAAAAGTGATTTTTATTTAAAATCAGCATCAGTAACTCCAGAATTGATTACAATTTTAGAAGTTTTGATAGTCATTTTCTGACCTCCACCTTCAGCATCTACTACCGCTGGAAACTGTAATCCGTCTACGGTCATATAACTTTTGATGGTTGCATTACCTTCTCCTGCATCAGTTTTATACAAAAGTCCGGTTCCTGCATCGAAATAAAATTTTCCTTTGTCTGAAGACAATACGTTATAGTCTTTCCCATCCAGTTTTTCTGTTGATACAGTCTGGAAATTAGAAGCATCAAAGGCTAAAGCATCAATTGGCTTTCCTTTTTTCAGCTCAGCAATCTTATCAGCAGGAATATCCATTTTATTTCCCATCTGATCAAAGTATCCTTTTTCGCCGTCAAAAAGCTGAATCATTTCTTTCCCCATCACCGATTGTACAGACCTGAATTTATTTCCTAATTTCTTGGTAGTCATTTGAATTTCCATTCCCTGTACACTTACTGTGTTATCAATAATGGTAGATTTTACAGCCTCCAATTTATCTTTTCCACCTAATGCTTTGAAATAATTATCAACAACTTCTTTAGATGTCAGTTTGGATTTTGCAGCTTCTGTTTTGACAGATGCAGCTCCTTTTTTCTGAGCTGCTGCAGGTACTGAAAAAAGTACTGCACAGAAAAACGGAATGATGATCTTTTTCATATTTATAATAAAGTTTAAAGAGTAAATATAGGAATATTGACGGACATACAAATAAATAATAAGCAATGAGTAATGAATGATGATTGGCGATGATGATTGATTAATCTTCAGTATGGATATATAATAAAAAAAACCGTCAAAAATTGACGGTTTTCAAATATTTATATATGAATATAATTATTTCTTAAGTTCTTCTAAAAATTCGTCGTGAGAAATTTTAGTTTCTTTTTTAGTTGCTTTTTCAAGAATTACATCTTTCAATTTAGCCATTGCTACTTCAGAAGAAATTTGTCTTACCTGTTCCTGGTCTTTCAACATTTCAACAGCATATTTCTGGATTTCCTCTTCACCTAAGTGGTGGATTCCGTAGATTGCCAATTGATTTTTCACCAACTGCTCAGCCTGTGCCAATACATCAGCATAGTCAAGGTTGATTTCGTTTTCAGTCATCAATTTACCTTCGATGATCTGGTATTTCAATTGGTTTTTCTCAGCTTCAAGAATTTCTTTAGCCTGCTCTTCAGACTGGATGTTCTGGTTAGAGAATAATAACCACTTCACAAGGAAAGATTCAGGAAGTTTCACTTCTTCTGTACCAGTTACTTGCTCTAATACTTTATTTACAAAGTGAACATCAGCATTTTGTTGGAAGTACTCATCTAATTCAGTTTTCACTTTATCTTTAAGTTCATCTTCAGACTTGATGTTTCCTTCTCCGTATACTTTGTCGAATAAGTCCTGGTTAAGCTCAGCTAGGTCTAATGAATAGAAGTCTTTTACTTTTACTTCTACTTCATTGTGGTGTAGGTGCTCAACTTCTTCTTTGCTGAATCCTATTTCTTTAGCCAATTCTTCATCACCTGCAAGAGTTTCTTTAGTTACTTTTACAGAACCGTCCATTTTCAAACCTTTTACCAATTTGAAAGCTTCTTTGTTTTCAGCAGTAATAGTAACGTTTTTTGGGTGGTGGTGGTGCTCTCCTTCAGCATCTTCTTCTACAACCTGAGAAACTTCTAAGGCAATGTAAGAATCTTTAGTGATTTTATCTTGAGGAACCTGCTCAGCGAAACGCTTCTGCATGTTTTCAATACTCTTGCTGATTTCTTTGTCAGAAGCTTCTACTTTGTAGTGAGGAGCTTCATATTTAGCTAAATCTATAGTGAATTCAGGCTCATATCCTACTTCGAAAGCAACTTCTAATTGATCAGCATTGTAATCTAGTTCGTTTACTGGCTGAGGAACAGGCTGACCAACTAATCTTAATTTGTTTTCATTGATATAGTTGTTTAAAGCATCAGAAACTTGTTTGTTGATTTCTTCAAATGCAATACCTGCTTCATATTGTTTTTTAACCATACTCAAAGGCACTTTCCCTTTTCTGAATCCAGGAACTTGCGCATTTTTAGCATAGTTAATCAACTGCTTTTCTACTTTTTCTTTGTAGTCAGATTTTTCCAGTGTTACTGTAAGCAATGCACTTACGTCATCATGGTTTTGTGCGGTAACCTTCATTATTGATTAAAATTTTAGGTTGCAAAAATATGAATTTTTTATGAAAACCACCCACTTAAAATCAACTTATAACGCCAAATATTGTTAAATAAAAAACCACCGGGAATTCCGGTGGCTTTGTTAACAAGATTAAAGGATATATTAATTAATAATATTATAGTTTGCCTGTGCATCGGTTTCACCTCCTGTATGGGTTCCATACACGACTCCGTTTCCACTCACTGAAGAAGTTTCAGAAACTGTTACCGGCTGGTGGAACAATGTAAGAACCAGCTGACTAGCTGCAGAAGTATTTTTTACAGCAGTATTCACAACCCATTTTGTTTTCAATCCCACACGGTTTCCATCTCCTCTTGTAGAACTGGCATCATCGGTACGTGTTAAAGTAATATCTGAGTTTGGGAAGTTATACACCAGGAAATGTTCATTCTTTGCATCTCTAATTTCCTGAGTAGCGTCTTCATTACCATTCTTGAAGATTACTTCTACATTATAGGTATGTCCATTGATTAATTTAACATTAGGATTCGTTGTACTGTTCACTTGGTAATCATAAACAACAGGAGTTCCCGTAGCTTCATCCGTTACTCTTAAGAGAACATCTGAAAGTTCTTCCTGAGGAAGGTCATCTGCTTCATCGTCACTTCTGTTACATGAAGTTAAGCTTAAAGAAACAGCGAAGAATAAAAGTCCTAAGATAAGAGTCGTATTTTTAAAAATATTTTTCATTTTTTTGATTTTAAGTAATTAAAATTGATATTTAAGAGTTAAAATAAAGTTTCTTCCCATTTCGTTGGAAAAGAAACGAAGTCTGTTCAGATAATCTCTGTAAGACGTATTGAATACATTTCGAATTGAAAAGTCAACTCCGAAATTTTTAGACAGATTCACCCCTGTCTGAAGGTTCCAAAGCGAATATCCGTTTGGAGGTGTAGAAATATCTACTTCTTCATTGTAAGCATTTCCGTCAGAATCAAATAATCTGATCGGGACGTTATAAACCGGAAACCTTGTTTGTTTTAAATAAGTATTGTTACTTACTGTAAAATAAAAGTTTTTCCATTCTTTCTTATTGAATTCCAATGAATTATTAAAATTCGGCGGCATCATTAAAATAAGAGGTACATCATTGGTCAGATCCTGTCCATACACATAAGATCCGCTTCCTTTATAAGTCAGATTATCCGTGATCTTAAGCTGAACATCCAGATCCAATCCATACATTTTCGCATTGATCTGTTGATAATTGTAAACTACAAAAGCCCCGCCCCATTGTGTATTCTGATATCCTGTAGGAATTTGGTTGATGAAATTCTGAGTATAAAAGAAATACGGATTTACTGAAACATTCAATCCTTTTAAAATATTTGCTTTTACATCGGCAACTAAGTTAAACTGATTTCCCGTTTCACTTTTCATTCTCATATCTCCTCTTTCAATAATGGCTGCAGAATGGTGAAGTCCGTCTGCAAAAAGTTCTGCAACATTCGGAGATCTGGAAACTCTCGCATAATTGAATTTCAAGTTAAAATATTCAGATGGATGATAGACAAGCCCTCCATTTACAGAAACATTGTTATAGCTTAAAGAAGGGTTTGTAAGAATCCTGTTTTGGTTTATTCTTACTACAAAATCGGAATAATCTGCTGCATACTGTTTATTCCAGTCACTCAGATCATACCATTTTGTTACGTTATAATGATCAAAATCATATCTTCCTCCCAATTCAAGATCCAGTTCGGGGGCAATTTTATATTTTAATACAGAATAAATTCCTGCATAATATCGGTCATAATTGGGAACAAGTCGTCTCGCCTCAGTCTGAGTATTGGAATAGTTGTTTTGATACCCTGCATTGATTCCTGTTTCAAGATTCCATTTTCCTCTTTCTATCAGGTGATTCACATTCAGATCGTTGGTGATCAGCTCAAGGTCCAAAGCCGGCTTTTTACTCAGTTCTTCAGTACGTCTGATATCATATTCTTTTCTATGATTGTACTGAAAACTATAAGTAGCCGTAATTTTTCCAAAATTTTCAAATCTTTTGTAAGCAGATACTTTAGCAATATGATGCTCGATTTCCTGTTTGGGATTATCAATATCATAACTAAAATCTCTTTGGTAGACTGGTTGTGGTGCTGTAAGAGCATTACGCAAATCTTCAGAATTCCCCACATGAGAGCTTCTAAGAATTCCCACTGTGCTCTTTGTCAGATAATAATCAAATGAAAAACCTTTTTCAAATGTCATCTTCTGAACTCCAAAATTAAATCCTGAGCTCTCCAGTCCGGTATTCATCAAGCCATACTCGGGAGCTTCAAGATCTCCCAGTTTTTTATAGCTTCCATTGGTTTTTATTGCCCAGCCGTTTTCCCATGTTTTTGCCAGTTTTACATTAAGATCGGCTCCTCTTCCGTTAGAAATTCCAGAAAGGGAAACACTCCCCATGATGGTATCTTTCTTAGGCAAAACCTGAGGCTGTAAAACAACAACTCCACCTACTGCTCCTCCTCCATATTTCAAGGCAGATGCTCCTTTTATTACATCAATATGTTCAAAATTATTGACATCTACATTGGGTGCATGTTCTACTCCCCATTCCTGTTCGGCTAATTTTACCCCATCATTAAGAATGGAAACTCTACTTCCATAAAGCCCATGAATAATAGGTTTTGCGATATTATTTCCTGTCTTAAGAACATTAACCCCGGAAATATTTGTTAAAAGATTTCCCAGGTTTTCGCTAACATTTCTGGAAATCATTGCTTTGTCAATGGTTTTCACAACCATGCTTCCATTATTCTTATGACTTCCGTGAACCGTTACCGTTTCAATATCCTTGATATGATGTTCCAGGGTAATCACCAGCTGAACATCCTTATCAACTCCTATATTTTCAGTATAGTCATCGCAATCAGGATGCTGCGCAACGAGTGTATACTTCCCTGCAGGAATTTTGTCAAAAGAAAATTTACCATTTTTATTGGTTCTGGCTGTAAAGTTCCCGATTTTAATCACAGCATTTTCCAACATAGTCTTGTCGTGAAAATCCTGAACGGTTCCTTCTACAGTATAAGTTTTTTGTGCACTTGTAAATACTGATCCACAAAAGATCAGCAGCAGGCAATATATCAATTTCATTGTAAATAGATTGATTGCGTACCCTTTCAATAAGGTACATTTTCGTTAAAATTTGTGGGAAGGGTTGGTTTAATTGTAAAAAGTATAATGTCTAATGAGAAGTTAGAGGTTAGAAGCTAGAAATTAGTAATTGAACATTATTCAAATATCAATTACGGATTAACCGTTGTTTTTCTTAACAACTTTAAACCTTAAGCTTTAAACATCAAATTTGAAGCATTAAACATTGAACTTTAAAGTAAAAAACTTTAAACCCTATAGAATCTGTGAATTATGAAATTGCGGGCGGCCCCCGAAGCTGAAAATTGAATTTGGTCTGAGACCAGATTTTCTCCTGAACGGCGATGATTTGTTTTACTTCATGGCTGTAATGCTCGAAAGTAAAACTGAATTCTTCAGGAGCTAAGGTATGTCCGGTAACCAAAAAGTGGCAGGCCAGACAATCGCCAGCTTTCTCTTTAGTAACGGCTTTCGTCACTGTATTCTCCACTTTTTTAAGATTGAAAGCCTTAAAGTAGTCGACAGAATCGTGATGGTGAAAGCTCTGAGAAAGCAGCGCGAGGAAATATACCCCAAACAATAGCTTGGAGATAAAACTCTTTAAATTTCTGCTTTCTTTAAAAATCATGGTTCAAAATTATGAAAATAATTTAATTGTTTCCTTAAACTTTTATTAAATTACTTTGCAACTATTGATAATATGTAGTAACAAATAAGGTTCTGTTACAAAAAATGCTTCATAACTTTTAGTTGATGAAGCATTTCTATTTTATTTTTAATCAAGTTGGGTTCCAAGATATTCCCACTCCTGTAGTGCTGTGTCCAGCTCTTCCTTCGCTTTATTGTATTGCTCTAAGGTTTCATCTGAAGGGTTTTCTTTGGCAAAAGAAGCTTCCATTTCCTCTACTTTTGTTTCAAGCTCAGAAATTTTCTCTTCTACTTTTTTGATTTTATTCTGAATATTTTTCTGCTCTTTACTCACAATATTAGAAGTCTGACTGCTGCTCACAGCTGGTTTTTCTTCTACTTTCTTGGGTTCTACCTTTACTTCCTGGTGAAGTTTGGCTTTTTCTGCAGAAATCTCTCTAATCGTTTCTTTTTGTCTGTATTCAAGATATTCGTTGATATCTCCAAGGAATTCTTTCATTTTCCCATCACGGAATTCGTAGATCTTATCACAAAGTCCCTGAAGGAATTCCCTGTCGTGAGAGATTACAATCAAAGTTCCTTCAAAATTCTGCAATGCCAGCTTGATAATTTCCTTAGACTGAATATCAAGGTGGTTGGTAGGCTCATCCATGATCAATGTATTGAAAGGACGAAGCAATAGTTTACAGAGTGCCAGACGGTTTCTCTCTCCTCCGGAAAGTACTTTTGTTTTCTTAGAAACGGCATCTCCCTGGAAAAGGAAAGATCCTAATAAGTCTCTTACTCTAGGTCTTGTCTCTTCTGTTGCAGCGTCTTCTGCTTCTTCCAGAACCGTTTTATTAGGTGTTAAGACCTCTTCCTGATTTTGAGCGAAGTATCCGATATTCACATTGTGACCAAGATTCCAGGTTCCTGAATAATCTTTGATATCTCCAGCTAAAATTTTAGCTAAAGTTGTTTTTCCCTGTCCGTTCTGTCCTAAAAGAGCAATTCTGTCTCCTCTCTGAACAATGAAATCTACATCATCAAAAATCTGTTTCTGCCCGTAAGCTTTCCCAAGATTTATTGCTTCGAAGATCACTTTCCCCGGCACCATAGATTGTACGAAACGGATGTTGAATTTTGAAACGTCTTCATTGTCAACCTCGATACGTTCTATTTTATCTAATCTTTTAATAAGCGACTGTGCGAATGATGCTTTTGTAGCACTTGCACGGAACTTATTAATGTTGTCTTCCATCTGCTTGATCTCCGCATCCTGATTCTTTTTAGCCTGAATCAGTTTTTCACGGCGATCTTCTCTCATGACCAGATACTTGGAGTAATTGGCTTTATAATCTTCAACTTTTCTATTGTTGATATCGAAAGTACGGTTACAAACCGCAGTCATAAACTGTTTATCGTGACTTACAAGAACAATAGCTCCCGGATAGTCTTTCAGGAAGTTCTCCAACCAGATGATGGATTCCATATCCAGGTGGTTGGTAGGCTCATCGAGAAGCATAATGTCATTCTTCTGCAGAAGTAATTTTGCCAATTCGATTCTCATTCTCCATCCTCCGGAAAATTCATCGGTGATTTTTTGGAAATCATCGGCTTTGAACCCTAAACCAAATAACACTTTCTCCATGTCACCTTCAAGATTGTAGGCATCATGGTTCATCAAAAGGTCATTCAGCTCGGTCATTTTATTAATCAGATCTGTATAAGAATCACTTTCGTAGTCTGTTCTGACAGTCATTTGGTGATTCACCTCCTCAAGCTCGTTTTTCCATGCATTAATCTGTTCGAAAGCCTGCATCGTTTCAGCCCAAACCGTTCTTCCTTTTACGAAATCAAGATCCTGTTTCAGGAAACCAATGGTAACACTTCCTTCAGTGACCACTTCTCCTTCGTAGAAATTAATTTCTTTGGAAAGCATTTTCAATAAAGTGGACTTCCCCGCTCCATTTTTACCTACCAGACCTACTTTATCATCCTTTTTAATGGTGAAATTGACATTTTGAAATAAATAATTTCCTGAATGATGTAATCCTAAACTTTGAACCGAAAGCATTTTAATTGATAATTAGTAATGAATAATGAATTTTCGCCCGCAAAAATACGTAAAAAGAAATGAATAGCCCAGAAATAAAAAAAGCGGCCTACTTTAGGTCGCTTTTTCCTTTAATGTCAATGATGCATAAAATTTTTTATCCAGCGGTAAGCGGAGGTGTTTTTCTTCCCGACTCTACCATTGCAATCATCTCTACAAGGGTTTGTGCACCCTCTTTGTAGGTTACCTGCTTGATCCCGTGGTGAGATCCTATTTCATGTTGCAATTCGTTCAAACTAGTGGCCTGAGCCATAGTCATTTTTTTACTGCCATTTTTGATACTGATCTCGTATTCAAAAGTCTCTAAAAGTTTTTTTGCTTTTTTAAGCCATGCTGAAACTGTCATAATTATTTTGTTTTTGGGGTGATTGAATGATTGGATATAAGGCTTTTCATATTTCGCTTATATTCCTGTTTTTATTTTGAAGCTTCATAAAATGAACAGTTCAAAATAACGAGAATTAAAATCCAAAAACTACAGTAGAATGTACCAAATTTAAAACTAAGTAATTATACTTAATTGATAATCAATATATTTACAGAAAAGGAGACACCTGAATGATGTCCCCTAACCTAAATTTAAAACTGAGAAGTGATAGCGTTAATTATTAATTCCATTTAACTTGATCGTTGAGGATGTTTTTAAAATTGAACGAATCCAGATATCATTGTTGGGCACGCTTGTTCCATACAGAAAATCTGCTACAAAGCTGTCTTCCGGCAAATGAAGTTCTACGGAAAGCCTGGCCTCACTGGTCTGATCTACAGAGGTACTGCTGGAAACATTTAATCCGTTATTGATCAGTTCAATATTAATTTCCTTAGGCGTTCTTTTCTGGAAAATATTACTATATAAACCAAAATTGGAAGAAATATGGGTATAATCTGCAAATCTTCCGAAATCATAGATCGGTTTTTTATTGATGGAAAGATCTTGTATATATTCTTTCATTTTGCTATAAAAACGGTTGAGAAAAGAATGTTTATTATAATCTGTTCCAAAATAGGCATCGTTTTCTGTGCTGAAGATGGACAATACTGTATTGGTCTCATCCATCATGAGCTTTCCATAGACTTTTGAAAGATCATTGTATACTTTATCCCTGCATACATAAGCCTGGGAAAGACCATCTTTTGTTTCAACTTCATAGCCGGAAAGCAAAGCATCCCAGATTTTATTTCCTTCAGCATTGGTTTTTGCATTTCTGATATCTGAAACATAGCTATGCAAATCATCAATATTCATGAAATCTGTAGAAATATAAACAGATTGTGGTCCTTCCAGATAGCCGCCACCTATATCTGCATGATCACCTGGTACAAAGATTTCTTTCCAAACCGATGACTGCTTTTCTGATTTCTGATCCTGCATTTCTTTTGAATTCTCAAAAAAACCGGTAAGCGGGAAAAAAAACCGACTCTCATTCACTGCACAGATATGCAATGCATTCTCTACCTGGACAGGGACGCTCAGATTATAAGTATTGAAAGGCTTGGATTCTACGGTATCGAAAGCTCCTAAAAATTTTATCCTGCAATTTTCCAGAGAATAATAAGTTGAAAGATAGTTGCAGAAAGTTCTTGCCAGCATCCCTCCTCTGCCAAATCCATAGATATAAAAATGATATTCCTTTGTCTGATCAAGAGCAATCTGCCGTACAAACTCCTCTGCTTTCTGAAGCTTATCGTCTGAAGAATATCCATTTCCGTACGGTGGGTTTGCACATGTCGCCATTGCAAAATTATTATCTTCACTCCCTGCTACAGTTCCAATTCCTTCGATATATATTTTTTCATCACCAATAAATAAACTGTATAATTTATAGATATTAGTGAAGTTGCCATAGTAGCTTTCATTATTATTCAGCGGTTTGTCCGGTGAAAGAATATTTACCCCATTATTTCCTGTACCGTCGAAGAAAATCCCGACGGAAATCACTCTACTGCCATTCATGTTTTTACTTTAATTTTTATTACAGATCTTGTTTGTGTTTTTTTTCAACTAAAATCCCTAAAAGAGACATTTCAAAATAACAGAAGAAAAGCAAGGTTAACTAGAGTGAAAAGTACTAAATAAAAAATTCCGTATTTCTACGGAATCAAGTTATATTTTTTCAAGAGAGTAAATATTGTTGACAATGGCATAAATGACTATCCCTACTGTATTTTTGGCTCCTATCTTCTCAAGAATACGCTGTCTGTGACTTTCTACGGTTCTCGGGCTGATAAAGAGTTTTTCTCCTATTTCGTTGTTGGTAAACTCCTGACAGATCAGTTTTACAACATCTTTTTCTCTTTCGGAAAGCTCATCTTCTGTCTCAAAAAGGGAATTTTTCTTAGCCGTGCTGTTCATATAGGTAAACAGCATCTGATGGTCTTCCGCTGTAAAGAAAACTCCGTTTTTGTCAACCATCGTAATGGCATCAATAAATGTTTTTTTATTTGAGTTTTTTGGAAGAAATGCTGATACTCCCAGTTTCACCATATATCCGAGGATAGAGGTCTTATAATGGGATGATAGAATAATAATTTTAAGGTCAGGATGTTTTTCTTTTAAGATTTCTACCAGTTCAAAGCCATTCATAGGTTTCATCTGAACATCTACAAGAGCAATATCAGGAAATTCATCTTCTGAAAGTTTTTCGAGGTCTACTATAAAATCGGGGCCGTTATCTGCGGTAAGGCATACCGATATATTTTTTTCATTGGACAGCAACATTTTTACCCCTTCGAGGATCAGCTGTTCATCATCAATCAGTGCTAGTTTGATTTGGGAACTCATGATGTTTTGGAATTTTTATGATTAAACGACTTCCTTTATTCGAAAAAGTTTTTTTCCATTTGTGTGTAGCGTTCATAGATTTGATACGGGATTCAATATTTTTAATTCCCATTCCTTTTTTTACGTCTTCATATTCGAAGCCTTGTCCGTTATCGGAAATAATGACCGCCATATTTTCAGGATAATCTTTAATATAGATCCAAAGGTCTGCTGCATTTGAATGCTTGATCACATTGGTTGTAAATTCCTGAATAATCCTGTACAGCTGTACTTCTACAAAAAGATCTTTTTTTTCATATCCCGGCATTACCTGCAGGGAAATATTAATTTTGTGGGAAAGGTTGGATATTAATTCTTCAACATATAAAACCAGCCCCACCGATTCCAGATTTACAGGATATAATGAATGAGAAATACTTCTGGCAGCATCAATCAGGGAAGACATCTGACTGTAGATATTTTTTTTGATCAGATCATCACCCTGGGTATCAAGATTATTCAGCCATAAGGAAAGAATATTGAGTCGGTTTCCAATATCGTCATGGATCATTACTGCAATTCTTTTTCTTTCTTCCTCCTGGGCTTTAATGTTTTCCAGCACTAATTTTTTCTGGTGCAGAACTTCCGCTTCATGCTGTACATTTTTCTCCTTAATAATTCTGGTTATAAAAGCTCTGTAAGCAAGCAGAATAAACGATACTATAATTGTTATGGTAACAATTATAAGGATAAGCAAATTGATATTTAAAGTTACTTCTTTAATTTGATAAATGTATATAAAAATGAACAGTACAAAATACTCGAAAGAATATTATTGGCACTGAGAATAATATAATAATCGTTTTCTGAAAGGTTGGCTATCTGGTGCTGGATGATAAAAATAAATACTGAAACAGAATAATAGAAAAAAATACTGGCATCTACCAGAAGAAAACGGTTCTGTGCAGACGTATTTTTAATCTCACGGATCAGCATAACTCCGGAGAGGCAAATGATCATAATATTGGAAACTACTTTCGCAATATCAGCATTGGAAGGGTAATCAAATCCATATTTCGAGATCATAAAAGCCACCGCTAGTGAACCTGTAAGACCAAGAGCATATTTTGGTCCATCCAGTTTTCTGATAAATAATCCTGTCAGCAGAAAAAATTCCCCGGCGATGTAGAAAGGATATAGAAATGAAGTATCATTCAGCCTGAAGATATAGGGTAATACCAGATTCAGGAGTTCAATAAAAAAAAGAAAAGCAATACAATAAAAATACTGCTTTTCTTTAGAATTTAATATGCGATATTTTGCTGCTCCCAAAAGTATAACAGATAGAAGCAGTCCATAATTCAGGAATAAAATTACCTTATAAAGTTCGGCCATTCCTTGAGTATATTATTTTAAAATTCACATCCAACATCTACATCCGGTATACGGCAGATAGGAGGACATGGTTTTGCCCAGTCATAGGTATTTGAAATGGTCTGCGCCCCAGCCACTGTATTACTCTTAGGGTTCTCAATGAAAGAGATAAAAATAAGGGTTACCAGCATTTTCCCATAAATATCATTGTATTTAAGGCCAAAAGAGCAGGTAATACTCGTTAGGTTTTCATCTGAAAGACAAAGGTCTGCCGTAGGAACATAGAATTTTCTGAAAATTCCGCTTCCTTTATCTTCTCCACATTCTTTGTAAAACCAATCCATACCTTCATTTCTCCAACGCTCAATCGCATTTACTGCAATATCCTGTTCAAGAATTGGTGTACTGGATATAGGAAAAGACATATTGGAATCTTTCTCTGTTTTTTCAAGACTTTTGGAAAGAACTGCATTTTTAACAACGGTATATTCCTGAATTTCCTGAAGCCTCACGTCTTTCTCCAGTTCGGTAAGAAAGCAGTATGGATATTCTTTTACATCTATTTTTGTTCCTTTATCATTCATAGGATAAAGAATCATAATCAAACGCTCTCTATAGACTCCTATTGCTGAACAAAACTCTTTATATTCCTCAAAACCTTTCATCCATTCAAGGTGGTCTCTGGAAATTCTAAAAACATAATTGGTAGGAATAAGACTCTGAATTTTGGAAAAATCAGAAAAGCGAGCTCTCCACTCACCCGCTGCAGCTCTACATTCTTCTACAGGAAGCATGTAGTCTACAATGTTTAATGTTGTCATAAGCATAGTTTTTGGTTGTATAAAAGTATATAAACTAAATATGCTATGCAAGAAGATTTTTATTAATAATTTTTCACCGTAATATGATAACAGCTCTGCTGTTTTTCTTTGATATAATAGATTCTACCGGCCTTTTCATAGTGCTTCAAGACCTTTTCAAGAGCAGCTTCCATTTTGGGATTGTACTTCAGAACGTTGTTGAATCTTATATAAGAAATATCAAAAGAGTTGCCGTAATTATGAGAACTAATCCCTAGTGAGGCATTAGAGTTTACTCTTCTCAGCCTGCACTGATCTTCAAGAGTTCTGGTGATGGACGAAACTGTGAATGTACCTCCTTTTGTATCTTTACTGAACTTTGAACCTATTTTCTCCAAAGTAGCTTTTGCTTTTGAAACCATATAAGCCCTGCTGTAATCAAGTCTCTGAATCTGATATCCTTTACTGGTCTTTTTTATTTTATGGAATTTCCCGTTATTGATATACTTCTGTACTGTTTTGGAATCTTTCAGAAGCTGTATTCCGAAACTCTTTGAAGCATCAAGATGAGGTTTGTAAAGCGGTGTAGGCTCCACCTTCAATACAGTAGCAAAATCATAGCAGGGAAAAGATTTCTTTGCCGTCTGCGAATCGTGTAAACTATAAATAAAAGGTACGAAGACCACACAAAAAAACTTTCTCATTCACCATCCTTTAAAATTACAAATGAAAGATAAAACATTTATGTTATCTCTTCCAAAACCGACTATAACACTCTTTAAATAAATCCCAAACAAACTTTACACCAAATTATTGATTTTATAATTTTTGTTCCCACTTTTTTGAAATATTTTTTCAGTTTTAACTTTTTACTTTAAGATTTAAATTTTACATTTGAGATACATTAAACAATAAACAACATGATAAAAAAACTTTTCGCTGAATTTTTCGGCACATTTTGGCTTGTTTTCGGAGGTTGTGGAAGCGCTGTTTTCGCAGCTGGTGTTCCAGACATTGGCATCGGACTTTTAGGAGTTGCCTTGGCCTTCGGTCTTACTGTTCTTACTATGGCTTACGCTGTAGGACATATCTCAGGAGGACATTTTAATCCCGCAGTTTCTTTTGGACTTTTAGCAGGGGGAAGATTTCCTGCCAAAGATCTTATCCCTTACATTGTAGCCCAGTGTCTGGGAGCGATTGTTGCTGCAGGATGTCTGTATACAATCCTTAACGGAGCAGGAGCAGTGGAATTCTCAAAACCCGGAGATTTCGCCACCAACTTCTACGGAGAGGCCGTTTACAACGGAAAGGCTTTCAGCATGGGGGCTGCATTCCTGGCTGAGTTTTTATTAACCGCTTTCTTCCTTATCGTAATCATGGGAGCTACGGATAAATGGGCCAACGGTAAGTTTGCCGGTCTTGCTATCGGTCTTGCCCTTACTTTGATCCACCTGATCTCTATTCCGATTACGAATACCTCTGTAAACCCTGCAAGATCGCTTTCACAAGCAGTCTTCATGGGAGGAATTGCCATGTCACAGCTTTGGCTGTTCTGGGTAGCTCCTATCTTAGGAGGAGTTGTAGGAGGATTGATCTACAAGTTCTTACTTCAGAGAGACACTGCAGAAATCGCAGATTAATTTTAATAATTATAAAGTAAAAAATCCTGTCAGGCGGCAGGATTTTTTTATTTTTCTGTTCTTGAGTTTTTTGTAAACGAAAAGTTTTTATGAAGAAGGATTTTTATTTAAGGAAGTAAAGTGGTAACGACTATGTCGCTGATGAAGCTAGTAATACAAAAGCTTAGTAAGAATCAATTTCATTGGTTCCACCTTTGCATCCTCAAAACTTAAAAATAGAAATTAAACTTTGTGTTAAAATCAGAAAATCATCTTTATTTTAGTTTTTTGATGTCAAATGGGTTTTTGAAGATCAGTTCTTCATGCTTGCCTTTGATTTCCATTTTACGCTGAAGAAGGTTCAGAGCCATTTTCCTGATAAAAAGGTCTTTATCATTCAGTTTCCAATAAGAATCTTCGTGAAGCTTTTTAGGCTGGCGGATAAGGTAAAATTCGGTTTCCCAGGTGTCTACATTATGGTAAAACTCGATAATCCCGCAATGCTCAGGGATAAGAGCAGCATCTACCATTCCCATCGGGAGCAGAAAACTGAAAGCATTACAGATATAGTCTCCACAGGAAATTTTATCGTGTTTCAGAAATTTTTCTCCGGTATCTTTATTGAGATATGATTTTTTGAAATCATTTTTAAAATCACTTTTTGACAGCTTGATCTCTATTTCATGACTTTCACCTTCTGAATCGATGGTCAGTATATCCGCTTCCCAATCTGCCTGAAAATAATTAGTCAGTACGATCTCTTTTTCAAAATCGCAATGGGCATGGATGTAGGCATGTGTAAGTTCTTCTATTTTGATCATTCGTATGATTGTAAAACGTACAATGGTAAATTTTTATTTTATCAAACCAACGGTGAATTTTGCTAAATGCTATTTTCACTTCACGGATAAAATTCACAATTGATCTATCCTTTTTCCTAGCTTACCAATAGACTGCATCCTCTGATATCAGAATGATCTATCCTTCCTAATACCTGAAACTTATCTCCTTCTATTTTCCCAAGATCCTGTGTTGCAATAAATGAGCAGGAATGGGTATTGGCAAGATCAATGATATTAATAGCCCCCGTTCTTCCTTCTTTTTCGTAAGCCAAAGGGTCTTCTGCATTCCGAACCATGATTCTCATCCAGTTTGGACATTTATATTCATTATTTCCAAGTGAATAAGCCTGTGAAAGCAGTTCCGTCATAGAATATTCTGAATAAATCTTTTCTGTTTTAAGACCATTCTGTAAGATTTTCAGCAATTCATCTTTGGTCATTTCTTCTTTTCGCCCTTTCATTCCTCCGGTTTCAATCACTATTAAATTTTCTGGAAAGTTTAGGGATTCTTCGCTTTGCTCAGAATGACAATAGTCTAAAAAGTCAAGAAGAGCAAAGGAAACTCCGAAGAGAATGACTTTTTTATCCTGTAATGTGTTCAAAAGGTCAAAGAGGTCAGAATGGTTGTAAAGGAAATATCCATTTTCCGGTTTGGCAGATTTTTTCATAAGATAATCCACCATATAGATCAGTGATGAATTCTGCTTTTCCAGATAACTAGGAAGTAATCCCAGGAAAATAAACTCTTCAGGTTTTCCTATAAACTGTTCAAAGCTTTTATAAATACTCTCTTCATAAAGTTCCGGATCTGCAATAAAATGCTTTGAAAGATTCATCTGCGTAGTTCCTGAACTTTGAAAAAACAAATCTGTACTCACGTTTTTATCCAGAATCAAATGATTTTTAAACATTTCTATTGGCAAAAACGGAATTTTCACCAAGCTGTCTACCTTATCAGGATTCACCTTCAGAAAGTCTACAAATTTCCTGTATATTTCAATATTTTCATATTGATATCGAAATGTTTTCAATGATGCATTCAGAAAATCCTGTTCAGTCTGTATGTTGAATATATTTTTCAATTCCATAAACTTTTTGAGCTTATTACTCCCTCACTATGAAGTAATTATAAAGATAAAACAATGTTATTTAATAATTTTTTAATCTATCAAATCTATTTTGGTAAACTTATTGCAAGTATTTATTTGGAATATGGATTAAAAACAAGAATCGGTTTCGGCCCATTCGAAGATTACCTCTTTTTAGGGGTAATTTTTTTTGCTTTATTTTTCAAAAGTCTTTAGTTCAAAATCCTTTTCAAAAACCCCATAAGTAAAATAGGAAATCCAGTCTCCGAGATTGATATATTTTGAATTCTGTTCCAGCTCCAGCACCATAGGCAGATGTCTGTGCCCATAGATAAAGTAATCGATCTTCTGGGTCTTCAGCTTTTCTTTGGAATAAATAATCAGAAACTCTTTATCCTCTCCCAGGAAAGCTTTGTCTTCTTCTCCGGAGATCATTTTATTTTTTTGAGAAAGGTAGAGTGCAACTTTCATTGCAATATCAGGGTGAAGCCATTTGAAAAACCACTGTGCCACAGGATTGGTGAATAATTTCTTCATTCTTTTATATCCTTTGTCTCCAGGTCCCAATCCATCTCCATGTGCCAGCAGGAACTGCTTCCCTCCCATTTCAAAATATTGTTTCTGATAAAAAACAGTACATCCTATCTCCTCTTCCAGATAATCTTTCATCCACAGATCATGGTTTCCAACAAAGAAATAAATATGAATTCCTCTGTCTTTAAGCTCTGCAATTTTTCCAAGCACCCGGACATATCCTTTGGGAATAACATGCTTCCATTCATGCCAGAAATCAAAAAGGTCACCCATTAAAAACAAAACCTGAGCATCTTCTTTGATCTCATCCATCCAACGTATAAACTTATCCTCACGCACCTTGCTTTCCTTCGGTGTAGGAGCACCAAAATGCTGATCTGAAGCAAAATATACTTTTTTTCCAGGTTCTAAATTAATTATCGTCTTTAACACCTTCTGAGTTTTGTGGGATATAATTATTGATTATCTTCTGCAAACCATTCTCCATAAGAGTTTTCTGTCTCATGAAGTTTAAGATAAGCTAAAGAAATTCCATCAGGAAGTTTTGATTTAACTTTCGCAGCAATAGCATACAGCATGTTTTCACAAGTTGGCTGGAAGCTGCAGTAGATTACTTTATGTCCTTTCTGTTCAAGGTCATCTCCCAGTTCTTTGTGTGGAGATAGTGCATTGACAAGAACCGAATGGTCCCATACATCTACGATCTCAGATTTTACGATACTTTTGATATCTCCGAAATCTACCACCATTCCATTTTTAGGATTTTCAATATCATTGATTGGTTTTCCTTTCACTGTCACAAACAGCTTGTAGGAGTGTCCATGCATATTTTTACATTTCCCATCGTAGTTGTAAAGCACGTGAGCAGTTTCGAATGTAAAAATTTTTGTAATACGTATCATAGTGCAAAGATATGACAAAACCGCTTAACACAGAAAAGACTGTTTCTATTACGGTGATATTAACATATTCTTATTAGTCGATCTTGAAGGTTACATTATTATTCTGGGATCCATCAACGTTGATTGCGTTGTAAGATAGAATGAACAAGAGATTCAGCAAGCGCTTATTCATAATTGTTGGTTTTATTGTATTACATCTAGGAAAAAAATATTTATTATTTTCCGGGACTTAATTTATCTATTTCTATTTAAAAAAATTTCTCCAGCCAGTCTCTCTCCAGGCGTTTGATCTTCTTGGTTTCCGGATCAAAAAGAATCCAAAGGGTACTTGAGTTTACCACCAGTTCATCATTGCAGTAGAATTCTACTTTTCTTGGCTGTTTGGCTCCTTCAGGATTCATGGGATAGGTTCTTACTGTGATGACATCATTCAGATAGACCTGTTTTTTATATTGTATGTGGTGATCCAGAAGCATCCAGGCATCATTCACATATTCGGTTTGATGTTTTAGAAAATCCCAGTGTTCTGCTGCTATTTCTTCTACCCAATGTACATATTGTACATTATTCACATGATTGTTCTGATCTATATGCTCTTCTGTTACCTTTATCTGTTTTTCGTACATTAAATTCATTCTCCTGAAAGTTTACTCAAATTTATCATTTTAAAATAAAATTCTCTTACTCCTATAGAAACAAATCCTGCATTTTATTGCATAAAAAAACGGAATCAGAGATCTGATTCCGTTTACAATATTTAGTATACTGTGAAATTCTTATTTAGATTTTCCAGCAGGTTTAGCAGCTGTTGTTGTTCCTCCTAACTTAGTTTTCACAATACTTGTGATGTCCTCACTTCCGTCAGTGTAAAGAAGATTATTAGATTCCTGCGCTGCTGTATCAAATACATAGCTCAGACTTCTTTCTTTTGCTACAGCATAAATAGCATCTCTTACTTTCTTCTGCAGCGGGCTAAGCAATTCATTTTGTTTAGCAGAAATATCTTTAGCAGCCTGTGCTCTGGTTTCTTCTATTTTTTTACCTAAAGCCTGTAATTCTGTTTGTGCTGCAATCAGTTCTTTAGTTACAGCTTCTTTGTTGGCTTCACTCAGTGTTTTTTCTTTATCCTGAGCAGTTTTCAGCTTGGTCTGATAATCATTAATCAGCTTCTCAATCTCTGTCTGCTTGCTCTTAGTCAAATTATCAATGGTAGTTCCTATAGTTTTCACTTCAGATAAACTTGCAAAAACCTCCTCTGTGTTTACACTTCCAACCTTCTGTTGAGCATTTGCGATATTTGCAGTAAGTGTTAATCCTAATGTAATAAAAAGTACTTTAATTAAATTCATGTTTAATAATATTTTTCCGTCCCCAAATATAATTCAAATTTCAATTACTTATGATGTGATATTTATTCCCTGCATTATTTTGAAGTTTAAATGAATTAAAAACAGTTTTAAACAAAGAAAAACCTCCCCATAAAAGAGAAGGTTTAACATCAAAAAATATGGAAAAATGACTAATGAAATTGTGCGGTTTCTGTAGAATCCCTCATCGCTACAGCAGCAAGATATTTATTATAAGCAGAATACTTCTACTATATAAGTTGAAAACTCTACATATATTTGATTGATAATATCTAAACTTATGGAGAAACAAAATACAGGCACCCCATTGGAATATTCTGATTCAAAATATTTTGTTTATTTTGAAGTATATCCTTCTGAAATAAGTAAATTAAAAAAAATTATTCAGCAAATTGAGGGTGAGAACACATTTATGCTGGAACAGGAATTCGGAATAACTTGTAAAATTAACAATCAGGCAATTCCTGAAATTGTTCGTGAGCTTTCTGCTCATAATATTGCTGTTTATGGAGTTTTGTCGAGCAGTTTATTGGAAAGAAGTAAAAATTACTCAATAGACCATCTCTCTTAAATTGAATGAATTATCGACTATTACAAAACAGCCTTCTTTATTGTTAAAACCCCTTTCTCAAAAAAATTAAGAAAGGGATTTAATTAACATCAAAAAAATATGGAAAAAAATGACTAATGAAACTGTGCGGTTTCCGTAGAATCTTTCATCGCTACAGTAGCTGAAGAGCCGTTGGTAACAATATTCTGTACTTCATCAAAATATCCCGTTCCTACAAAAGACTGGTGCTTCACTGCTCGGAATCCTTTCTGCTGCAAAGCAAACTCACGCTCCTGCAGTTCTGAATATCCGGCCATTCCTCTTTCTTTATAGGCTAAAGCCAATTCAAACATCGCTGTATTCAAAGCATGGAATCCTGCCAGCGTAATAAACTGGAATTTGTACCCCATTTTAGCCAGCTCTTCTCTGAAAGTAGACATTTCCTCTACGCTCAGCCTTGCCGCCCAGTTGAATGATGGGGAACAGTTATACGCAAGCATTTTACCGGGGAATTTTGCATGAATTCCTTCTGCAAATTTTCTTGCCTGCTCCAGATCAGGATTTGAGGTTTCCATCCAGATCAGGTCTGCATAAGGAGCATACGACAAACCTCTGTCGATCCCCTGTTCTACACCATTTCTTACCACATAAAACCCTTCAGCAGTTCGTTCTCCGGTCACAAACTTTTTATCCCGGTCATCAATATCTGAGGTCAGAAGGTCTGCAGCATCAGCATCTGTTCTTGCAATAATAAGACTCGGAACACCCAGTACATCGGCAGCCAGACGTGCTGCAATCAATTTATTAATGGCTTCCTGCGTAGGTACCAATACTTTTCCACCTAAATGTCCGCATTTTTTTGCAGAAGAAAGCTGATCTTCAAAATGTACGGCAGCAGCTCCTGCTTCAATCATTTGCTTCATCAGTTCAAAAGCATTCAGATTACCTCCAAAACCGGCTTCTGCATCTGCAATAATTGGCACCAGATATTCTTTATTCCCAGCTCCGCTTACAGACTGTACCTGATCTGCTCTTAGCAATGCATTATTAATTTTCTTCACAACAGAAGGTACTGAATTCGCAGGATACAACGACTGATCCGGGTACATTTCTCCTGATAAATTGGCATCTGCAGCCACCTGCCATCCTGAAAGGTAAATAGCTTCCAGACCGGCATCTACTTCCTGCACCGCCTGATTGCCCGTGAGTGCGCCAAGCCCTGCTACATAATCCTGGTTATTTAATTTATCCCAGAATTTTTTGGACATTTCTGTAGCAATGGTATAATCTATTGTATACGAGCCACGAAGTTTTAAAACTTCTTCTGCTGCATAGGGTCTTTTAATACCATTCCAGCGTGGGTTTGTCAGCCAATCTTGCTCTATAGCCTGGATTTGTTCTTGTCTTGTTTTCATAATATTTGGATTTTGTTAGATTAGGATTTCAAGGTATGAGATTTGAGATTCTGGATACGGGATGTGAGGTTCAAAATTTCAGACACTCCCATTCTCTCATTCTCTCACTCTCAGACTAAATAAAAGGATAGGCTTTGAGGGTCAGAAATTCTTCAAAGTTTGCAGAGAAGATCAGTTCATTGAAAAGTTCTTTGGCAAGGTTGAATTTTCCATTGTTGAAGCGGGCTTCTCCCACGTATGTTTCAATATTGTCCATTTCTTCTTTTTCCCACTGCAAAATCATATTGCGGGTTAATGTTCTGTCATCACTTAACACCGCTTCATTTTTCAGCCAT
Organism: Chryseobacterium sp. KBW03; assembly: GCF_003852415.1. NCBI lineage: Bacteria > Pseudomonadati > Bacteroidota > Flavobacteriia > Flavobacteriales > Weeksellaceae > Chryseobacterium > Chryseobacterium sp. KBW03. The sequence continues at coordinate 893,188 of NZ_QAJO01000005.1, forward strand.
TGCCAGATCTGTGTTCTTGAGATCTCTGCAGTAGCGGCATCTTCCATCAGGTTATAAATGGCGGCAGCACCGGTTCCCATCAGCCAGCTTTCAAGGTAAAGGATTCCTACATTGATGTTTTTTCTGACTCCTTTTTCAGTAATGTCTCCTTTTGGAATTTCCAGCAGGTCACTTTCCGTTATATGATATTCGAATTTTTTATCAATTTGATTTTTTGAAGGCATGTACTGGTCAAAAACTTCTTTGGCCACAGCTACTAATGCAGGATGTGCCACCCAGGTTCCGTCATGACCGTTTTTTACTTCACGTTCTTTATCATTTCGCACTTTTTCAAAAGCTTTGTTATTGGCCTCTTCATCGTCTTTTACCGGGATTTGGGCGGCCATTCCGCCGATAGCATGTACATTTCTTTTATGACATATTTCGATGACTCTTTTTGAATAGGCACTCATGAAAGGGGATGTCATCGTTACCTGATCTCTGTCCGGAACGATAAATTCCGTGAGATTTCTGAATTTTTTGATATAGGAAAAAATATAATCCCATCTGCCACAGTTGAGTCCGGCACTATGTTCTTTTAATTCAAATAAAATTTCATCAATCTGAAATGAAGCCGTAATGGTTTCTATTAAAACAGTAGCCTTAATGGTTCCTTCCTGAATTCCCAGATAGTTTTGGGCAAAAACAAAAACTTCATTCCACCAGCGGGCTTCTTTATAATGTTCCAGTTTCGGAAGGTAAAAATAAGGACCACTTCCTTTTTCTAAAAGCGGCTTTGCATTTCTGAAGAAATAAATTCCAAAATCAACCAACGAGCCGGAAGCTTTTTCTCCATTGATTTCTATATGCTTTTCCGGAAGATGAAGGCCTCTTGGACGAATCTGCAAAATGGCCGTCTTATTATTAAGTGTATAAGCTTTTCCTTTTTCGTTAACAAAATCAATAGTCTGGTTAATCGCATCAGAAAGATTAATTTGTCCCTCGATACAGTTTTCCCATACCGGCGAACTGCTGTCTTCAAAGTCTGCCATGAATGTAGAAGCTCCTGAATTCAAAGCATTGATAATCATCTTACGGTCAACAGGTCCGGTAATTTCCACTCTCCTGTCCAGCAAATCTTCAGGCAGCGGTGCACATATCCAATTTCCATTTCGGATCTCTTCTGTTTCTTTCAAAAACTCAGGAAGGTTTCCCTCATCAAATTTCTGCTGTGTTTTTTTCCTTTCTTCTAAAAGTTCAAGTCTCTGATGATTGAAATTCTGATGAAGCGCAATCAGAAAATCTACCAAATCCGGAGTAAAAACTGCTTCAAACTGTTTCTGTGCCTTTATTTTTATTTGAGTCTTAGTTTCCATAACATATTGATTTTGTGATTTGATATTACAAACATATATAAAAACTTTTACAAAACAGCGAACGTTCGCTAATTTTATTTAAAATTTATTATGCGAATAATCGCATCTAATTATTTATATTTGAGTAATGAATTCAGAAAGTGACTTTATCAAAACAGTTTTCGGACTAAAACTGAAACAGCAGAGACAAAAGAAAAACTGGTCTCTGCAGGATCTTGCCGTAAAGACAGGGTTATCAAAATCTTACCTTAATGAAATTGAGAACGGAAAAAAATATCCGAAGCATGATAAGATCATTCAGCTTTCTGAAGCTCTGAACTGTACTTTTGATGATCTTGTTTCTACTAAGCTTGATAAAAGTCTTGCTCCTTTTAATGAAATACTACAGTCGGATTTCTTCAAAGAAGTTCCGCTGGACCTTTTCGGAATCAATAAAAATAACCTCATCAGCATTATCAGTGATGCTCCCAAAAAGGTAACTGCTTTCATCAATGCGCTAATTGAAATCTCCCAGAATTATAATCTTGGAAAGGAAAGGTTTTATTTTGCGGTATTAAGATCCTTCCAGGAATTGTATGACAATTATTTTCCAGAAATTGAAGAAAAAGTGAATCTGTTCACCAAGGAAAATCAGTTAAAAATCGGGAAAAATTTAAAGTCTGACATTCTGGAAAAGATTCTTACCGAAAAGTTCAGTTATACCATTCAATCTGAAGATTTTGAAAAATATGGAACTCTGGATAATCTTCGCTCACTTTTTATTCCTGAGAAAAAATTATTACTCCTGAATCAAAAACTGGAAAAGGATCAGAAAACTTTTATCCTTGCTAAAGAAATCGGATTCAATGTACTGGAATTAAAAATCCGTCCCAATACCTATTCATGGCTTGACTTTGGAAGTTTTGAAGAGATTCTGAATAACTTCTATGCTTCATATTTTGCGGGTGCTTTATTAATTTCAAAAGAACCCGTCATTGAAAAAGCATCAGAATTTTTTCAGCAAAATACATGGAAACCGGAAAACTTCGAAAATCTCATCAACAGCTTTACCCATTCCCCTGAAACTTTTTATTACCGCCTTACCAACATTCTTTCGGCTGAAATGGGAATTAAGGATTTGTTTTATTTATGCCTGGTAAAAAAGAAAAACTCAGATAAAATCCAGATTTTAAAAGAGTTGCACCTGAACCACCAGCAGGCTCCTCATGCGAACGCCACCAACGAACATTACTGCAGAAGATGGATTGCAGTAAAAAATATTGATTATTTAAAAGAAAATGAAACCCTTACGGATGCTCAGATTTCGCATTACAAAGATCAGGGAATAAGCTATCTTGTGATCTCCACTTCACAGAAGAATCCTTTTTCGGATGGAAGCAACAGAAGCTACTGTCTTGGTATTTTATTGAACTCACAAACGATCAAGAAAATAAGTTTTATAAAATCACCTTCTTTAAAAACCATCAATGTAGGCGTTACCTGTGAATCCTGTAGTATTGCTGATTGTGAAGTAAGACAAGCACCACCGGTAAGGCTGGAAAAGGAACATTTTAACCTAAGTATGAAAAGTTCTGTTGAGAAGATCAGGAAAAAGTTTGAAAATTAATGTGGAAAACGCTTAAAGAGTGAAGGTTGGCACACTTCGTTTGTGATTTTTTTATTCTATTGATATTGATTTGCTATTGATTTTGCAGAGCAAAAATTGACTATTATTTTATATCTTTAGTACAAAACACAATCATGATATTAAACTTGTTATTTCCCAATCGTTGCGTTCACTGCAACACAATCATCGGCTCTGAATTTTTGGTATGTGATCTCTGTTTTAGCCAGATTCATTTTACACATTATGATTATTTTGAAAATAATCCGATTAAAGAAAAATGCAGATTACTTTTCCCTGTTGAGAATACCTTTGCTCTGATACAATTTGAAGAGGAAAGCCTAAGCCGGCAGATTATTCATGAACTGAAATACAGAAGCCGGAAAAAAACAGGAAAGATTCTTGCAGACTGGACTACTGAACGGTTAGATTTTAAGGACGAAAAACCTGATCTTTTGGTAAGTGTGCCTCTTCATCCCAAGAAATTGAAAGAACGGGGCTACAATCAGCTTCATTTATTCACAGAGACTTTATCTGAGTTTTATAAAATCCCTTTTGATCATCAATTAATCAAGAGAAATCATTATTCAAAGGCACAAGCATTAAAGGATAAGAAACACAGACTGGAGGCTGTCAATACATTTTCCGTAACCCAGCCTGTTACCGAAAAGCATATTCTTTTGATTGATGATGTTTTTACCACAGGAAATACGGTTTCATCTATTGCATGGGAGATTTTAAATGCAGGGAATAACAAGGTAAGTGTTTTAGTAATGGCGCTGGATGTTTGATGTGAAGTGCGAGATGTGAGTTTCGGGGTACGTGGTGAGTGGATTATATTCAAAAATATTTTCAAACTCTAGAACTCTCAGACTCTCAAACCCTCCCACACTCCTACCCAATCTATTTTCCTTATTCAATTCTTTTTCCTAATTTTCCGGAAACTAAACCACTATGCCCAATCTGATTTTATTACACGGAGCTTTAGGTCACAGCGATATTTTCACGCCTTATCTGAGCACTCTGTCACCATATTTTACCGTACATACTCCTTTATTTTCAGGACACGGAAACATAGAACTTCCTACAGAAGGCATAAGTATTGAAAAGTATACTCAGGAATTATCTGAATATTGTGAAGTGAATAATTTGACAGATGTTTCCATCTTCGGGCACAGTATGGGAGGTTATGCAGCACTTTGTTACGCAATGAAAGCTCCTGAAAATGTAAATTCTATTGTAACGCTGGGAACGAAATTCGACTGGACTGAAGAGCAGGCTTTAAAAGAAAGCAAGATGCTTAATCCTGATGTTATTCTTGAAAAAATTCCGCAGTATGCTCAACTTTTAGAATCTCAGCACGGATCAAAATGGAAGCAACTTCTTCCGGCTATTGCTGATTTAATGATTGATTTAGGTAAAAATCCTCCTTTAGAAAATAATTTGACTACTATTAATGTTCCTGTTCAAATTATGGTAGGAGACAAAGATAATATGGTAACTATTGAAGAGAGCACAAGGGTTTACAAAAGTCTTCCTAATGCAAAATTGGCCGTACTCCCGGATACAAAGCATCCTATGGATAAAGTACGACCTGATTTATTTTTGAATTTAATAAAAGACTTTTGGAATCTTTCTTAAATTATCTCTGAAGTTTTTCTCCGTAGCTAAGATCTCCGGCATCTCCCAGTCCAGGCGTAATATAACCTTTAGATGTTAACTGTTCATCGATGGCTCCTACCCAGATGTGAGCTTCAGGATAGGCATTCTGAATAGTCTCAACCCCTTGTCTTGATGCAATGGCTGCCACAATATGAAGCTGAGTTGGATTTCCATTGGTCAGCAAATCTTTAATCGCTTCAATTAAAGAAGCACCTGTTGCCAGCATAGGATCTGCCACGATCAGAGGTCTTCCTTCGATACTTGGGCACGTAAGATAATCCTGTTTGATTGAGAAATAATCGTTAGCATCATGTTTTCTGTATGCTGCTACAAAACCACAGTCTGCTCTGTCCAGGTAATTCAGAATTCCTTCAAACAATGGAACTCCCGCTCGTAAAATAGTTGTAATAACCGGCTGTACAGCAATTTCTCTACTTTTTATTGTATCTAAGGGCGTTTGAATTTCAACATCTTTATACTCCAGTCCTTTACTGATTTCAAAAGCGGCAATCTCTCCGATTCTTTCCATATTCCTTCTGAATCTCATTCGGTCATGCTGAATGTCAACGTTTCTAAGTTCGTTGATCCATTCGTTGACAAGAGAAAAGTTTTGCGATAAAATAGTAAGCATGAAAATTTTATTTTTTTTTAATTTCAGTTAATTGATATTAATTCTTGCAAAATTACAACTAAAAAACGAATTGAAAGATTGAGCCTGAGGAGAAATCAAGTATATTTAACAAAATATTCCCTCCATACTATATTGTAATTTTTAAATGATGAAAAGCCTTATTTTAGGAAAGATCAGCCCCGAGTTTATCAAAGAAGAAACTCTGCCTGAATTACTGGTTCCCACCTTTGAAAAATATAAAGATAAAACAGCCTTTATATTTAAAGATAAAAAATTATCCTATGCTGAACTAGACAGCTGGAGCAATGCCATTGCCCTTCAACTGCAAGATCAGGGAGTACAGCCCGGTGATCGTGTAGGAGTATGGTATCCCAGAAGTCTTGAGCTTCCTGTAGCCATACTTGGAATTTTGAAAGCTGGTGCCGCATACATTCCTTTAGACCGGGAAATGCCAGAGGATAGAATAAAAAAAGTTTTTACAGACATCAATGTTAAGACTTATTTTTCTGATACTGATGCTCATATTCACTGTAAGCCTTTAGAAATTGTTCCTCAGCCTCCAATCCCTGTTTCTTCAACTATTTCGGACTACACACCGGACAATTGGGCCTATGTATTATTCACTTCCGGAAGTACCGGAAACCCTAAAGGAATTCCCATTTCACACCGGAATATCTGTCATCTGATCCGTTCTGAACAGGATTTTATAGGAATAAACGACACTGATATTGTGTACCAGGGGTTCTCTGTTTCTTTTGACATGTGGTGCGAGGAAGTATGGATCAGTCTCTTTGCCGGGGCTACTATATGGATTGCTGATGCCACTACTGTAAAAGCGATTGACGAACTCAGCGATGTTTTAATCAAAAATAAAATTACGGTACTTCATGCAGTTCCCAGTATTTTAGCCATTATTGATGAAGTTCCTGCTATCAGACTGATCAATACAGGAGGTGAAGCCTGTACAAAACAGGTACAGGAAAAATGGGCTAAACCTTACAGAGCATTTATCAACAGCTATGGACCTACGGAAACAACGGTTTCCTCCAACATGGCTCAACTGAATAGTCAACAAGAGTTGACAATAGGACCTCCTCTTCCCAATTATCATGTTGCCGTGATTGACGAAAATATGAATATCGTGGCGCGTGGAGAGCGTGGCGAAATGGTTATTTCCGGTCCCGGGGTAAGTAACGGATATTTTAATCTTCCTGAACTCACCGAACAGAAATTTTTATCTAATCCATTTCCGGAAGAACTTCCGGGAGACAAAATTTACAAAACCGGAGATGCTGTTATTATACGTGAAGATGGTTTCATCGATTTCCAGGGAAGAATAGACGATCAGATCAAATTACGCGGCTACAGAATTGAGCTTGGTGAAATAGAATCCCGGCTGAACCAGCTTCGTGATGTTTCTTCCGCTGCCGTAGCGGTAAAAGAAGACTCCAACGAACAGGGACAGCTTGTAGGATATGTCGTGATGAACAATGAGTCTTCTTTTGATGAAAATGAAATGCGGAAGGAACTGGCCAAGTTTCTGGCTCCTTATATGGTTCCGATTTCTATTGTTCTGCTGAAAGAAATGCCGAGGATGCCAAGTGGTAAAATCGACAGAAAACGACTTCCCATTCCTGAAAGTTTCACCAGCCATGAGAAAAATGAAGATATCAACATTGATTCTGAAGCTCCTGTAGAGGAAAAACTTATTCAAACTCTGAAATGGGTATTTCCAGGAAAAGAAATTAACCTGAGTCAGGATTTTTTTACTGATCTGGGTGGACATTCCCTGCTGGCAGCTACCTTAGTTTCCCACCTTCGTCAAAAGGCGGGAATTCCTACTGCTTCATTAAAGGAAATCTATGAGAACCGCCCTTTGTCAGCCTATTCTGAATGTCTCAAAAATAAACATGCTCAGGCTGCGTCTCATCAGGAGCCTTTTCACAGGGTTTCAACGTTTCAGTATATTGCCTGTAGTATTGCCCAGACGATCAGCTTACTGGTTGTATTCGCTTTATTAAGTATTCAGATCTTTTTCCCATATTTAAGCTATTATTATTTTCAGATTAATGGATACGGACTGCATTACGCTTTATTGAGTGCCGTTTTACTGTATACGTTGATTCCACCAGTCTATTCCATCATTATTGTTTTTACCAAATGGCTGGTGATAGGAAAAATAAAAGAAGGAGACTATCCGCTTTGGGGCTGGTATTATTTCAGATGGTGGTTATGGAAAACAATTAAAAGGTTACTGCCTTCTGAGTTTATTGTAGAAACTCCTTTATATCCGAAATATTTAAAATTGCTTGGGGTAAAGGTGCATCCAAGTGCTCAATTGAGCCTGCTTCCTATCTCTGCAGAAGATCTTGTAACGATTGATGAAAATGTGAATACCAGTTCCGGCTGTAGTATTGATAATGCTTCTGTTGAAAATGGTATCTTAAGAATAAGAAAAGTACATATTAAAGCGCATGCTTACCTTGGTTCTTCTGTTATTGTGTGTGGAGATACAGTTATTGAAGAATTTGGAGAACTTCAGGATTTAAGCTGTCTTAATGAAGGTGGAAGAATTGGATTTGGAGAAGTCTGGAACGGGAGTCCTGCTGAAAAAGTAAGAGTAAAATCAGGTGAAGAAGTTGAAGTTCCAAAACTGGCGTCAGCAAGAAAGAGAAATCGGTTTGCATTGATGTATGCATGCTCTTTATTTTTCTTTCCTCTTCTTATTGTTTTGCCTTTAGCTCCTACTCTTTATACCCTATATTATCTGGATGACCGTTCAGCCGATTATAATTTTTATTATTTATGGCAGGCTCCGATACTTTCTACCGTGTATATTTTATTGTTTATTGGAGTGGTAAGTATACTGACCAGAATTTTACAATACAATATGAAACCGGGAATCTATCCCGTGTACAGTTTTATGTATTATAAAAAATGGATAAAGGACCAGATTTTCAATCTGTCTCTTATTATAGTGCATCCACTTTTTGCATCCATTTATATCAGTAAATTTTATAGAATGATGGGTGCCAAAGTAGGGAAAAATGCAGAAATATCGACCGCCAGTGATGTTTCTCACCATCTTCTAGAGATTGGAGAAGGTTCCTTTATTGCGGATGCTGTGATTCTTGGAGAACATGATGTAAGAAATGAAAAATTAATTTTATCAAAAACAACCATAGGAAGCAACAGCTTTGTAGGAAACAGCGGACTGATACCGCAGGGATATAAGCTTGGAAATAATATGCTGATTGGTGTTCTGAGTAAAGCTCCTTCTGAAGAACAGTTGAAAAATTCCACTGAGAAAGACTGGTTCGGATCTCCTCCAATAGGTCTTCCTTCCCGACAAAAATCTGAGGTATTCCAGGATAATCTCACTTACAATCCGCCATTCCGCCTAAAGCTTGCCAGAGCTATTGTAGAAGGGATCAGGATTATTCTTCCACAGACTATAGTCATCATTTGCAGTGTATTATTCATTGCGTATACCAGTACCTATCTGGAAGGAAATATTCATTATCTTCTTTTGCTGGCTCCGTTTTATTATTTGGGTATTGTTGCATTACCTTCATTTTTCTTCACTGTATTACTGAAGTGGATATTGGTTGGAAAGTATAAGAAAACCGAAATGCCAATGTACAGTATGCAAGTATGGCTGAGCGAAGGAATCACTACCATTTATGAGGCACTTCCTGTACAGTTTTTTCTTGATTTTCTGCGGGGTACATTCTGGCTGCCGTTCTTTATGAGGTTTCTGGGAGTAAAAATCGGAAAAAGAGTTTGGCTTAATACGACTGACATTACAGAATTTGATATGGTATCTATCGGAGATGAAACAATGCTGAACGAAGACTGCGGTCCTCAAACCCATCTCTTTGAAGACAGAATCATGAAAATAGGGAGTGTAAAAATTGGAAGCCAGACAACGATCAATTCAAGAACAATTATTTTATATGATAGTGAGATTGGAAATAATGTCAACATAGATCCTCTTTCTCTGGTTATGAAAGGAGAAGTTCTTTCCGATAACACATCGTGGTATGGAAGTCCGTTGAGAGGAAAGTAATTATGCAGGAAGATGGAGGCCGGATGATGGAAGTGATTAAAATTCAGAAAAGGAATACATATCTTTCCAATTAAACTTGTTTTATACATCAATAACAAGGATTATATCATTACGCAATAGAAACTTCCAACTCCCCTCTTCCTGCTTCCAACAAATAAAAAAACATCATTATGAATTATTCCATCAGAAAAATAAAAATCAATGAAAACCTTCCTATTGTAGATGAATTGGTAGGTGAGCTTCATATTTCGGAAAAAACAATGAATGATAAAACTGCCGACTGGAGCCAGATCCGGGAAAGCTATCTCCGTTTCATGTCAGAATGTGAGGAAGAAAATGAGGGCACTTTTCTTATTGCAGAAATTGATGGCAACGCTATAGGTTTTCTTTTTGGATATATTGAAGAGAGAGACGACAGTAATTTCGAACTTGGAGAAGGAGATGATTTATATGTTTCTGAAGGATATGTGAAAAAAGAGTTTAGGAAGCAGGGAATCTACTCTGCTCTCAATAAAGCATTTGAAGAAGAATATAAAGGCTATAAAATCCGGAAAATATACCGTTATACGCTTTGTACCAATGATACCATGCAAAGCTGGCTTTCTTCCCAAGGTTACCAGCCTGTAAGATTGGTCTATGAAAAATGGATGTAAGCTAGAAAAGAAATTATTCTCCTATAAATTTAGGTTAAAATAAGAAATCCGGTAAGCAAGCTTACCGGATTTCTTTGTGAACATTGTTCTTATTATTTTTGTCTGAAATATACTTCAATCGGAACTCCGGTAAATCCGAATTCTTTTCTCAACTGATTTTCAGTAAATCTTTTATATGGTTCCTTCACATACTGCGGAAGGTTACAGAAGAATACAAACTGTGGTGACGGCGTAGGAAGCTGTACACAATATTTGATTTTAATATATTTTCCTTTCAATGCTGGTGGTGGTGTCTGCTCGAAGATCGGAAGCATTACTTCATTCAATTTTGAAGTTTTGATCTTCTTCTTACGGTCTTCATAGACCTCCATTGCCAGTTCTACAGCTTTTAAGATTCTCTGCTTCGTTAAAGCTGAAACGAACAAGATTGGAATATCCTGGAACTGACCGATTTTATCTTTGATTGATTTTTCGAAATCACGTATCGTATTGGTCTGCTTGTCTTCGATCAAATCCCATTTATTAACAAGGATTACAATTCCTTTTCTGTTTTTCTGAGCCAATCCGAAGATGTTCATATCCTGAGACTCCCATCCCTGGGTAGCATCCACCATAATGATAACTACGTCAGAATATTCAATAGAACGGATAGATCTCATTACAGAATAGAATTCTAAGTCTTCATTTACTTTAGACTTTCTTCTCATCCCTGCTGTATCTACCAATACAAACTCGTGTCCGAATTTATTGTATAAAGTCTGGATACTGTCTCTTGTAGTTCCTGCAATATCGGTTACAATATTTCTTTCAACATCCAATAAAGCATTGGTCATGGTAGACTTTCCTACGTTTGGACGACCTGCAATAGTAATTTTAGGCAATCCTTCAAAAGGGTCTTTATATTCTGTAGTCGGGAAATCTTTAACGATATCATCTAACAGATCTCCTGTTCCTGAACCGGTAGCAGAAGAAAGTGTATAATATTTATCTATTCCTAACTGATAAAATTCTGTTGCTGGAAGTTCTTCTTTAGAAGAATCTACTTTGTTAATAACGATATAAATAGGTTTGTTGGATCTTCTAAGAAGTCTGTAAATTTCGTAATCTGTATCAGTAAGCCCTTCCTCAACATTCATCATAAAGATAATGGAAGTTGCTTCATCAATTGCCAATTGTACCTGCTTACGGATTTCTTCTTCAAAGATATCATCTGTACCTACATCATAACCTCCTGTATCAATTACAGTAAAGTCTACTCCATTCCAGTCAGATTTTCCGTAGTGACGGTCTCTGGTAACACCGGCTGTAGAATCTACAATGGCTTCTCTTCTTTCTAATAAACGGTTAAAAAGCGTGGATTTTCCTACGTTAGGACGTCCAACGATTGCAACAATATTTGACATAAAAAATGTTTAATAATCCTTTTGCTATGCTCAGGATATGTTATTAATGGGTTACTCCAACTTTTGGAGCCCAATTTTTTGCAAAGATAAGATTTTATTATTTAACTATAGTTTTAAGAGCATTAGCTGGGAAAAGACTCTCAAAGCAACTATACAAAGGATAATCTATGAAACTGTTTTCAATTAAAATGGGATAAACAATATCCACAACTCTGCTATTTTACGATGAAAGTAGTTTTTTTGATTTTTTTATTGAAAAATAATGATTTGGCAATCAATAAGTAAAGCAATTACTCCTCTATTATGTTAATTAATCTTTAATTTTGATTTTCATATTTAAAATAAATTCTATAATTTCGCAGCATAGAAACAGACCTATAGTGTAACGGTAGCACTCCGGTTTTTGGTACCGTCAGTCGGGGTTCGAATCCCTGTGGGTCTACAAACCATCCTTTTTTAAGGATGGTTTTTGTTTTTTATATTTATGATGAAATTGTAAAGCGAGCAATACTATTTTTTTGATTTAGGTACCATATTGCTTATCTGAGATATCAATTATGTTATTGACAAATTTATTCTTTAGCTTCTCATCTGTAAATTCTATCTCTAAACGTATAATTTTTTGGGCTGGTGTTTCTTTTGAATTGTATATAATATGAATCTTCAGGACGGGACAATCTTTGTAACAAAAAAGACAGCATTACCGCCTTCTTTTTGTTATAATGAAATGATTTTTCAAGCTAAATCAAACCTGCCAAATTTCCTTTGTACATCACTACTTCATCTTTCCTTCGAAAAACATGAAACCTCATAGTTATCTCATTTTCACATCATATTTACTCTTATTAAGAAATAATAACGCATTATCCATTTCTATCATTTCTTTAAGAGCGGCATCTTTATCTTCTGCATTTTCATAATAACTTTCTGCTATCTGGTATCCCATACGGTATCCAAGATCTCCGGGGCGGTCTTTACTACTAGCTGCATTGAAGAGCCATTTGCTGAAATCTTTTGTACACAATTCTGCTTTCAGCTCTTTCCAAAGTTTTTTTTCATTTTCCTTGACAAAAGAATAAGCGCGACTTTTATTTTCCTTTTTCTGCAATAATAATTTTTCCGAAATATAAGAAGCCACTCCTTCTTTGATAACATTTTCCAACAATGGGCAATCACATGCATTTTTCACCATCTTTTTCTGTTGAGTATGAACATATTCATGAACTGCTGTTTCTACAATGAAATCATTCACTTCAGCAGAAGATGTTCTGGACAGGATATCTGTTTTTAGATTTTCATTGGTAATTTCGGAAACATCACAATCTTTACTTCCCGCAATCATCTCGGTTCCTAATAAAAGATAATGATTAGAAATAGTGCCTCCTGTAGACATGGGGCCTACGACAAAACAAATTTTGGCAGGAGTAGCGTTTGGATATTTTCTCTTAAAATTCTCAAGCACAGAAGACAATTTTTCTCCCATTTGTAAAGGTAGTTTTGTATTCTCTCTTACACTTTGGTAGAATCTCTTGTATTTCCCAATTCTCTCCACAAAAAGCTCAGCTGCAAAATATCTTGCCTTCTGAAACTCTTTAAGTCCATCCGTCGCACGATCCAGATAGACTGTCTGAATAATATTAATACTGTCCTGATTGGTTTTAGCCAAAGATAACCTGTCATATGCTTCCCAAAAACGGGTGATATCACTTGTTGTAATTTGTTTTATATTTTCCTGCTTAAGCTCTTCCGCAATCTTCTTACGTCTATCAATTTCTTTTTGACTTATTTTTTTAGTGAATATTTCAATGGAGCCATCAGCTTTTTTTTGTTTTTCAACTGAACGGATTATCAATTGGTAGCGATCATCTTTATCTGAAAAAAAATCAATTTTATCATAACCATTATTTCCATCCGCTAAATCAGTGTAAGCAACCCGTTTTTTTGCAGAATCGAGAAGAATCATTTCAACATCAATCTGGTTTTGATGAACTGTAAAAAGATAGGTACTGCCTTTTTTCAGCTGTATTGTATAACTTACGTCAATACTCCCATCAAAAGGGAGTTTGGAATTAGATTTTCCAATCTCTAAAGTTTGTCCAAAGGAAAAGAAAGAAAGTCCTAAAAAAAGAAATAAAAGTAATTGTTTCATAAGTTATTTGTCTATTAATTAGACAACTTTAAAACAAATTTTATTACATTAGAAATAATGATATACAAAAAAAGGCAGCAATAAATGCTGCCTTTCCCTATTTTCATTTTTATGTATTAGACCAGATCAAACCTATCCAGATTCATCACCTTCGTCCAAGCTGCCACAAAGTCATTCACAAACTTTCCTTGTGCATCGGCGCTTCCATATACTTCTGCAATCGCTCTCAATTCAGAATTGGATCCGAAAACAAGATCAGCACGGGTTGCTGTCCATTTTGGCTGACCTGTTGAGCGGTCGCTTCCCATATATAATTCTTTATCGTCTGACATTGCTTTCCACTGCGTTCCCATATCCAACAGGTTTACGAAGAAATCATTGGTAAGAACTCCCGGACGGCTGGTGAATACACCATGTTTAGAACCGTCAAAGTTCGTATCCAAAGCACGCATTCCTCCTATTAATACACTAAGCTCAGGAGAAGTAAGCGTTAATAACTGTGCTTTATCGATCAATAAAGATTCTGTAGAGACCGTATATTTTCTTTTCAGATAATTACGGAATCCATCAGCTGCCGGTTCAAGATATCCCATAGATTCCACATCGGTTTGTTCCTGAGAAGCATCCATTCTTCCCGGTGCAAAAGGAACTTTTACTTCCTGACCCGCATTTCTTGCTGCCACTTCTACAGCGGCATTACCTGCCAAAACAATCAGATCGGCTAATGATATTTTCTTACCTCCACTCTGAGAATCGTTGAATTCTTTTTGAATTCCTTCCAACACACTTAATACTTTATTCAGTTGTGCAGGGTTATTCACTTCCCAATTTCTTTGAGGCTCCAGCCTGATTCTGGCACCGTTGGCACCACCACGCTTATCACTTCCTCTAAACGTAGAAGCAGATGCCCATGCTGTAGATATAAGCTCAGAATTATTTAATCCAGAATTTAAAACTTTTGATTTCAACCCTTCCACATCATTTCCGTCAACCAACTCATGATTTACTTCTGGAATAGGATCCTGCCAGATCAGTTCTTCCTGTGGTACATCTGGTCCTAAGTAACGGGCACGTGGTCCCATATCTCTGTGCGTCAGTTTAAACCATGCTCTTGCAAAAGCATCCGCAAACGCATCAGGATTTTCGTAAAAGTGTCTTGATATTTTTTCGTAAACAGGATCCAGTCTCAATGAAAGGTCTGTTGTAAGCATTGTTGGCTTATGTTTTTTAGAAGAATCAAATGCATCAGGAATGATATCTGCTCCATCCTTTGCTACCCATTGATGAGCTCCGGCAGGGCTTTTTGTCAGTTCCCACTCATTTTCAAAAAGGTTTTTAAAGAAATAATTGCTCCATTGAGTTGGAGTTTCTGTCCATGTCACCTCCAGACCACTGGAAATAGCATCTCTTCCACTTCCTGATTTATATGTACTTGTCCATCCAAGTCCTTGTTGCTCAATTCCTGCTCCTTCAGGTTCTTTACCTACATGATCTGCAGGACCAGCCCCGTGAGTTTTACCAAAAGTATGTCCTCCGGCAATCAAAGCTACAGTTTCTTCATCATTCATTGCCATACGGCCGAAAGTATCACGGATATCTTTAGCAGCTGCAATCGGATCAGGATTTCCGTCCGGACCTTCAGGATTTACATAAATAAGTCCCATCTGTACAGCGGCCAATGGATTTTCAAGGTTTCTTGAATGAATATCTCCGTCTGCATTATCATCTGTAGGGAGAACAGCTGAATGTCCTTCAACTACTCCTTCTGAACCATGAGCATAACGAATATCACCTCCCAGCCATGTTTTTTCTGATCCCCAATATATATCGGAATCCGGTTCCCAAACATCTGCACGGCCTCCTGCAAATCCGAATGTTTTAAAGCCCATCGATTCTAAAGCAATGTTTCCGGTAAGAATCAAAAGGTCTGCCCAGGAAATATTTCTACCATATTTTTGCTTGATTGGCCATAACAACCTTCTTGCTTTATCAAGGCTTACGTTATCCGGCCAGCTGTTTAAAGGCGCAAAACGCTGCTGTCCAGCTCCTGCTCCTCCTCTACCGTCTCCTACACGATAAGTTCCTGCGCTGTGCCAGGCCATACGAATAAAAAGAGGTCCGTAATGACCAAAATCTGCCGGCCACCAATCCTGTGAATCTGTCATCAATGCATGAAGGTCTTGTTTTACCGCTTCCAGATCCAGGCTTTCAAATGCTTTCGCATAGTCAAAATCCTTATCCATAGGGTCAGAAAGGGAAGAATGCTGGCGCAGAAGATCTACTCTAAGCTGATCAGGCCACCAGTCAGAATTCTGGGTACCGCCCCCTGCTACATTCTTCTTCATTGTTCCGTTGTGAAACGGGCATTTACTGATGTCATTCAAATCTTTTTCCATTGTCGTTTATTTTATTATATTGATTAATACAGTTTAGATTCCTTATTGTAAGAACATGACAAACCTACAACGTTTGACTGATAAATACAATCTATTAATTTTTATTTCAACGATAGTTAAAAACTATAAATAAATATTTCCTACCTCATGAAAACCAAGACATAATTGTGGTATTAAATTAGTAATTTTTTAGATTAACTTAAATAAAAACAGCAGTATACAGCTCAATTTAGAATTACTCAACGTAAGCATTAATGAAAAAGAGAAGACCAAAACTGGAAAATAAAAGTTTATTGATAGCCGAAAAAACAGCTTAGCAATTTGCATACAAATTAGTAAAAGAATATGATTTCCGGAGCTTCCTTCTGTAGAATCCACTCTCTTCAAATCAATCTGCATTAAAAAATAATTTAGCTACCTTTATCATGACCAACATGAACATCTGCTATGAAAAAAATAATCGTTATCATTCTCGTTGCCTTTATCCTTATTCAGTTTTTCCCCATTGATAAGACGAATCCGCCTCCTACGCCCGGTATGGATTTTCTGAAAATTAAAAATACTCCGGACAAAATTGCCCGTATCATCAGGACTTCATGCTACGACTGTCATTCCAATGAAACAACATATCCATGGTATGCCAATATTTCCCCAGCTTCATGGTGGGTAAAAAATCATATCAATGAAGGAAGGAAACATCTTAATTTTTCTACCTTTGCAGTATATGAACCTCAAAGACAGCTTCATAAACTGGAAGAATGTATAGAAATGGTTGAAAAAAAAGAAATGCCGCTTGAGTCTTATTATCTGGGGCATCAGAACGCCAAGTTATCAGATGAACAGCGTACAGCTCTTATTCAATATTTCAAAAAAGTAAAAGAAGATACTGAAAGAGGAATCATGTTTAATAAATAAAGTCGTGGAAAACTGGGAAAATAAACATATTGTATTTTTTGATGGAGATTGCGGAGTCTGTAATTTCTGGGTGCAGTGGATTTTGGAGAGAGATAAGAAAGATAAATTCATGTTTGCGTCCCTTCAATCTGACTTCGGGCAGCAGTTTTTATCTGAAAGAGGATTGGAAACAAATGTATTCAATACAATGTATCTATGGAAACCCGGCAGATATTATCAGATCAAATCAAGAGCTATACTGGAAATCGCTAACTTGTTGGGAGGTGTATATTCACTTTCATTTATTGGAAAAATTATCCCCCGATTTCTAAGTGATAAAGTATATGATGTGGTTTCCAGAAACAGAATGAAACTGGCTAATCAGAAATGTTATTTGCCAGATCAGCATCAGAAGAAAAAGTTTATTCAGGTATAATTTTCTTTGTTTCGAAGAAGGATTTCCTTACTATCAATAATCTCGTATAAAATATCATCCCGTAGGAAGCTCAACTAACTTAGCTTTAAAAAGGCCTTGTGTGAATTCCTACGGAATGATAAAATTGATGCATCAATGAACAAATTAGAGCTTATGATATGTTTTATTTTTCAATTCACTCATGGCTCATCATTGATTGCTCATTGCTTATAAATTCAGTGACCAAACAGAATAAGAATTTGGCGCACATTGGATTTTCACCCATTTATCGCCTTGTGTTGTCGGATACCAGCCTGAACTTCCTGTAAAGTCTTTGATCTGCTGACTGCTCCAATTGGTTTCCACCCATCTTTCCTGCCAGCTTGATGACGTATTAATATAAACAACTAACCCGGGATTGCCGTTGTATCCGTTACGTCTTGCAATATATTCATCGTTATCGGTATATAAAATAGAAGTGGTTCCGGTGGCTTTATTATTATGAATCCAGATCAGGTTGTTCAATCTTTCTTTATTCAGCCATTCTTCATAATCTCTATAAAAAATGGTAGGATACCCTTCGTGTGTTAAGATATAAGCATAGGCCGGCATTTTATTGTTAATAATATCCGTGTCGTGATTGGCTACAAAAGTGACTGCTTTGTATGGGTTTCTTTTCCACATCATATCATCATTCAAAGCATTTAAATTTCCGTTATCAAAAGCTTCATCCATTTTATAGTAGGCTGCAAAATCAAAAACGGAACTGTTGGCATTATTCGCCCACCACTCCAGCGTATTGACATTAGAATCCCATAATTCTCCGACAGAAAACCCTCCTACTTTTGAATTCCAGGTATTGACCACCCAAGGACCAAAACCTTTAACATAATCGAATCTCCATCCGTCAAATTTCATCACATTTTTATAATATTTGGCGACAGAATCATCTCTTCCCCAAAGCCAGTCCTGAACATGTGGATTGGAGTGGCACATATCCGGAAAGCCTCCAAAAGCACCTTCATCATTGTTTCCGTAGGCATTTTTATAAAAATCATTGTAGTTTCTCTGGAATTTTCCAGAAGCAACTCCTGAAAAATCAGTCCACGTATTGGTTCCTGTAAAAGGATTGGCTTCCGATTGACCGCCACTGTTGTGATTGATCACAATATCTGCATACACCTGCATATTTTCTGAGTGCGCCTTGGTAATCAATGCTTCCAGTTCGGTTCTTGATCCGAAACGAGTTTCGGTGCTTCCATTTTGATTAAAATTTCCGAAATCATAATAATCTGTAGGATCATAACCCATTGAGTAGGCTCCGTTTTGTGCTTTTGAAGCCGGAGGAAGCCATACCGCACCAATTCCTGCATTGGACCAGGCGGTTAATTTATCTTTAACGGTATTCCACCAGTTACCTCCTTCAGGAACATCCCAATAAAATCCCTGCATCATCACTCCGCCACCGGGACCGGCTACAAATTTACTCTGTGCAGATGCTGAACCGGTTCCAGTACTGAAAGGCCGTCCATCATGGTGGGTTACATTTACCGTTTTGTTATGAACCTCTTCCTGCCTGGAAGGTTCCGTAATAAATTCATCACTGTTCTGGCACGAGTTCGCTAATGCTAAAGCCAGTAGGGAAAGGAAAAAATGTGTTTTTTTCATCGTAATAATTAATTATCAATCTATTAAACAAGATACAATTTTATTGAAAACAAATTCCAATGAATGGGATATATTTTAATTTTTAATAATAAATCAAGAAGAAAGTCATTTGACGTTTTCATTAAAAAATCATAAATTTTTCAGATTCTCGAAGCAATTTTTCTTTTAATCCATATATTTGCATACTATGGAATACAATACCCAAAAAACTCAGCTTAATATGCCGGAATATGGCAGAATAATACAACAGTTGGTTGAGCGCTGCAAAGAACTTCCTACCAAAGAGGAAAGGAACGAAATGGCTATGGCAATCATCGATTTTATGGGTCAGAGAAACCCACAACTTCGCGACGAGGAAAATTATAAACATAAACTTTGGGACCATCTTTTTATTCTTGCTAATCATGATCTGGACGTAGATTCTCCTTATCCGTTCCCTACAATGGAACAATTGGCAGAAAAACCTAAAAGAATGGAATATCCAAAACTTCAAGGTGACTTTAAGTTTTACGGAAAAAGTATTCTTCAATTGATAGAAAAAGCAATCGAACTGGAAGCGGGTGACGAAAAAGAAGCCCTTATCGAAGTGATTGCCAACAATATGAAGAAATCTTATAATGTCTATAATAAAGAACATGTGACGGACGATGTTATTTTCCGCCACTTGAAAGAACTGTCTGAAAACAGGTTGGATCTGACGGGAATAGAATCTCTTGAAAAAAGTAAAATCTATTACACCAGCAATAACAACAACCGAAATAATAACAATAACAACAACAGGAACAGCAACAACAGCAATAATAAAAACAACAACAATAGCAACCAGCCTAATAAAAGAAGGCATAATAACAATCATAAAAACAGAAAGTAATGAGTGGAACGTTTCAGATAAGAGGAGGAAAAAGATTGCAGGGCGAAATAACTCCACAAGGAGCCAAGAATGAGGCTTTACAAATTTTATGTGCGGTTCTCCTTACGGACGAAGAAGTAAGAATCAAAAATATTCCTGATATTCATGACGTCAACAGACTGATTGAAATTCTTGGAGATTTTGGAGTAAAAATTACTAAAAACGGACAGGGAGATTATACTTTCAAGGCTGATCAGGTTAATTTCGATTACGTAAAATCCAACGAGTTCAAAAAGGACGGAGCAAAATTACGTGGATCTATTATGTTGATGGGGCCTATGCTGGCTCGTTATGGAGAAGCATATATGCCCACTCCGGGAGGTGATAAAATCGGAAGAAGAAGATTGGACACTCACTTTCAGGGACTGGTTGAATTAGGTGCTGAATTCAAATATGACGAGGAGGAATATTTTTATTCTTTAAAAGCTAAAGAATTAAGAGGAAAATTCATTCTTTTGGAAGAAGCTTCCGTAACAGGGACTGCCAATATTGTAATGGCAGCTGCTTTGGCAAAAGGAAAAACAAGAATCTACAACGCGGCATGTGAGCCATATCTTCAGCAATTATGTAAAATGCTGAACAGAATGGGAGCTAATATCTCAGGAATCGGGTCGAACCTTGTTACGATTGAAGGTGTTGAACACCTTAGAGGAACTGAGCACACTATGCTTCCGGATATGGTAGAAATCGGGTCTTGGATTGGTCTTGCAGCCATGACAAAATCTGAAATCACCATCAAAAATGTAAACTGGAACCAGCTTGGAGTAATCCCGAATACATTCAGAAAATTAGGAATTGAGCTTGAGCAAAGTGGTGACGACATCTACATTCCTGCTCAGGAACATTATAAAATTCAGAAATTTATTGACGGTTCTATCCTTACGATTTCGGATGCGCCTTGGCCAGGATTTACGCCGGATCTATTATCTATTATTTTGGTGGTAGCGACTCAGGCAAAAGGAAGTATTCTGGTACATCAGAAAATGTTTGAATCCAGATTATTCTTTGTTGATAAATTGATTGACATGGGAGCTCAGATTATTTTGTGTGATCCACACAGAGCTACTGTAATCGGGTTGAATCAGGAAGCTCCGTTAAGAGGAACCACCATGGTTTCCCCTGATATCAGAGCTGGAAATGCACTTCTTATTGCTGCACTTTCTGCAGAAGGAAAATCTATTATCCACAATATCGAACAAATCGACAGAGGATACGAAAATATCGATGGAAGACTGAAAGCCATTGGTGCTGATATCGAAAGAATTTAAAATTATTTATTTAATATAGAAGCGTTCAGAGTAATCTGAGCGCTTTTTTTGTTTGACTTTTGTCATTCTGACGAAGGAAGAATCTTATTGTCAACCCAATATATGAGATTCTTCACTGCATTTATGAGCTACGTTCGCAGACTTTCGGTCTGTGTTCAGAATGACACTCTTGAAGCAACCTCAATTCTGTACCGATTCATGATCGGTCTTTTTAATTTGCTTATAGTATAAAATAAAAAGTGCCTGGTAAAAGAACCAGACACTTTGAGTAATTAAAACTATATGAATCTCACTTAAAAATAGGTTCTGCAGGTATATTCTACCGTCGTATTGATAAGTTTATTTTTATTCAGATAGATCTCAAGCTGATGGAAATCTTCTGAATTGACATTAATATATAATTGTACTGAACCAAAACTATATCCGTTCATATACTCTATGTTTGCTGATAACACTCTATGACAGATGCCCAATTGGTTATAGATGGTATTCATCAAATGTTCAAATTTCATTTTGCCATTCAACTCTATTTCTAATAACAATTCTTTTTTAGGCAGGTTTATTTTGTTTTGTAAAACCTGCAGGCCAGGATTAGGTGTAATCATCGCTAAACATTTTTGGGTTAAACATTATCAGATCATATTGCTCTCTGCATGTAAATCTGTGACAAAAATATAAAAAAATATTAGTCCACCAAATTAGTAGACTAATATTTTTTAAAATTTAACATAAAAAAAAGAAGCTTCATCAGCTTCTCTCCCTATTTTAAAGTTTCTCTATTCTTTCCAGCTTGTCTGAACCTGCAAGTCCATTAGGGTTGCAACCCGGCTCTCCTTCGGGTATCTTCAGATTTTTCTTAGTATAAAATTCTTCCCAGAATGCATTTGTTTTTCCTGTTTTGGGATCTATAAACGTCATCGGCTCCAATTTGAAAATATGTTCTTCCCGAAATGCTCTCTCTACAAAATCTGAACAGTAATAGGAATTTTCATCCAGAATATAATTGAAATTATAAGGTTTCCCCACCATAGAATTTGCTTTTTTAATAGCTTCAGGAATTGTTTTCTGGTACTGGTCCTTCAAGCGATAAACGATCACTTCCTGCCCGTCTTCTTTCTGATCTTTGATAAAATCTTTTAAACTCTGTTTCTGCGAACCGCCTTTAGGAGCTGCATGCAGCACAAACATCCTGCCACCCTCTTTTTCCAGAATTCCTATATGATCAAATGAAGCTGTCTTTTGTTTTTGAGTAACATTATTGATCGCACCGGAAAGCCCCGATTCTTTTGCCATTACAAAAAGCAGATCTCCGTTTTTGAGCTGCATTTTTCCGGGAGAGCTGCGATTACACTGAGTCAATAGCAATAATAAACAGGACAAAAAACCTGCAACAATAATTTCTTTAATCTTTTTGTTAAAAACCATCTTAAATTCCGACATCTGATTATACTTTCGGGACCAAAATTACAAAATAGAATTCATTACATTTGTGAGAATATTGATCTATTCTTCATACCAACCCAAACATTTTCAAGATTCTTATGCCACATATTTTATTAGTTGAAGACGACGACAGACTTTCAAAATTGATTGCAAAGGGATTTCAGGAAGCTGAATTTGAGGTAACTGTAGCTTATGACGGAACCACAGGGTTGAAACTGGCTTTACAGACGAATTTTGATCTGGTGGTGACAGATATTGTCCTTCCTAAAAAAAACGGTCTTGAGTTTTGTAATGAAATTAAAGCATTAAAACCCAATCTTCCGGTAATTATGCTTACAGCACTCGGAACTACGGATGATAAACTGGAAGGATTTGATGCCGGAGCAGATGATTATCTGACCAAGCCTTTTGAAATGCGGGAACTGGTAGCAAGAATCAGAGTTCTTCTGAAACGTTTTTCACAACAGCGGCAGCAAAAGGTTTTCGTCCTTAAATATGAAGGGATTGAAATGAATCTGGAGCAGAAAACGGTAAGCAGGGATCATAGTCCGATCAAATTAACCCCAAAAGAATTTAATCTCTTAAAATTCATGCTGGAAAATTCGGAAAAGGTTCTTTCCAGAAGTGAAATTGCAGAGAAAGTATGGGAAACTCACTTTGATACCGGAACCAATTTTATCGATGTGTACATCAATTATCTCCGAAAGAAAATTGATAAAGATTTTGAAACCAAACTTATCCACACCAAAGCCGGTATGGGATTTATTCTAAAAAAAGATTACGAATCTGGCATTGTATAATCATGAAGATCTACTAAAAATATCCGGATGAAAATAAGAACCAGACTTACCCTGCTTTTTACCTTAATCACCGCTATGCTTTTAGGGGTTTACAGCTTTTCGATTTATTATTCATCAAAAGAAGCCAGAGAGAAATCTTTTTACAGCGAACTTCAGAACGAAGCCATCGCCAAGGCTGATTTATTTTTCCGGAGTTCACTGCCTGAGCAGGAAATGCACAAACTTTATAAAAACAATACCAGAACTCTGAATGAAGTTCAGGTAGCAATTTATAGTGCCAATAAACAGCTGATTTATCATGATGATGCCAAAGTAGATTATGTAAAAGAAACCCCGGAAATGCTTTCGCAGATATTCCAGAAAAAGAGGATTAATTTCTTTTTGAACGATTTGCAGGTGATCGGAATGGTGTATCATTATGAAGGAAAAACGTATGCTGTAACCGCTGCATCTTATGACAAATACGGATATGACTATCTTACCCATCTTCTCACCATCAGTATTATCTCGTTCTTTAGTATTCTGATCCTGATTTATCTGGCTGGAATATTTCTTTCCAAAAAAGCGCTGAGCCCGCTCAGTGAAATGGTGAGTCAGATTAAAAATATTACCGCCGGAAAGCTACAGCTGCGCTTAAAAACGACAAAAGAAAAAGACGAACTTAACGAACTGGCTCAAAATTTCAACGGAATGCTGGAACGCCTCGAAAATTCTTTTGATTCGCAGAAGCATTTTGTATCTAATATTTCACATGAGCTGAGAACTCCCCTAGCGGCCATTATTACCGAACTGGAGCTGGCTTCTGAAAAGGATAAAACCCAACAAGAATATCAGGAAACCATCCAATATGCACTGGAGGACGCCCGAAATATGGTTAAGCTGTCCAATAGCTTAATGGATCTCGCCAAAGCAAGCTACGATCCCAATGAAATCAGTTTTTCTGAAGTCCGTCTTGATGAAGTTCTCCTGGAATCTTACACCAAAATAATCAAAGAAAATTCCGGCTATAAAGTTTCACTGAATATTGAAGACACGGTGGAAGAGCATCAGCTTATCATCCAGGGAAATGAATATCTTTTGCAGGTTGCTTTTAATAATCTTATTGATAATGCCTGTAAATATTCACCGGAACACACATGTCTGATAGATGTCAGAACCGATTCCAAAATCCTTAGGATCCGTTTTACCAATACAGGAAATAATATTCCTCAGGAAGATGTACACCATATTTTCGAACCTTTTTACAGAAGTGAAACCTCCAGACAAGAAAAAGGACATGGAATAGGACTTTTCCTTACTGAAAAAATTATTCTGCTCCACAATGCAAAGATTACTGTTGTATCAGATCATAATGAGACTGTTTTTACAGTGATATTTGATATAATTTAGCTTAGGAGCAACCTCCTCATTCAAATTTATTTGAAACTTAACTTCCCTTAAAACCTTAATTAACTTAATGGTTCAAAATTTCACAACTTTACTCATGAGAAAGAGATTTCTTATTGAACACTGTAGTTCCTATACTGGCACCAATCACACAAGCAATAGAAATCCACTGTAAAAAAGATAATTCTTCAGCAAGAAAAACCAATCCTGAAAGCGCTGCAAATGCCGGTTCCAGACTCATCAGAATACTGAAAGTCTTTGCTGGAAGTTTTTTCAAAGCCATCATTTCCAATGAAAAAGGCAAAGCACTTGAAAGGATGGCTACTCCAAGCCCTTTTACAAAAATACTTGGGGTGATATTAAAAACAGCCCCATCCCACAATGTAAAAGGAATAATCACAAGACTCGCAAAGATCATCCCGGTAGTCACCGCATCTTTTCCATCCATTATTTTTGAAACTTTACCTCCCATGACAATATAAACAGCCCAGAACATCCCTGCAAGAAATGCAAGTCCAAGTCCTACCAAATCAATATGATCACTCTTCCACGGAACAATAAGTAAAATTCCTACACACGCCAGCAATGCCCAGATAACATCCAATAGTTTTCGGGACAAAGCTAATGCAAGAAATAAAGGTCCTGCAAATTCTACAGTAACCGCCAATCCTAAGGGAATCCTTTGAATAGCCATATAGAAAATAAGATTCATAGCTGCTAACCCAATTCCATATATTGCGCAGTACTTCCATTTCTGTCTGTTAAATTGTAAAAATTTTGGACGATTAATCAAAGTAAGCAAAACAGCAGAAAGTACAATTCTTAAAGTAACTGTACCAATAGCTCCAATGGCAGGGAAAAGCTGTTTTGCAATGGAGGCTCCTCCCTGCACACAGATGATCGCTAAAAGTGTAGCAGGTATAGCTAAGTTTGATTTTTTCATTTCTAAAATATATAATTCAAAAGATGTTGGAAGGAAGTTTCCGGGACTAAACACACTCTTATTTCATATGATAAATCGTAAAATTCATCATACAAGAAACCTGCCCCCAAATGTATTGAAATTTTATCTCTTACAATGGGTACAGTTTACAACTATTAATAAGATTTAATCAATAAGTCTGTTTAAACTTAACCACAAAAGTTTTTATTCTTTAAACACTTTAGCACACTTTAGAAAGTGTAAGGAAATACCACACAGTTAAGTTCACATAAGATGAAAATCTCTGATTTTCAACAAAGCTTTAGTGTACTTCTTATACACAAAGTATATAACTTAAAATAGCTTAAGTGTTTAAAAAGCTTTTGTTCCTTTTGTGGTTTAATAAAAAAGGTTAAACAGCTTTAATAATTATTTCTTGTAGTATCAAGCTCAAAAAAATAAGATAATATTTTCTCTAATGATTTTCTAATAACATTCTAAAGCTTCTCTAACAGCCTCTTTCTATAAGGAGGAATACCTTTGCAGCAAATAAAAACCCCTATGGATACCGATCCGTCACATTACATCAACTAAGCATTCAGTCATATCACTTTCTGTATATCGGCTGTATGCTAAAAACAGAAAAGTTATGAACACATTAGAATTTACTTTCCGTCTTCTTATCGCATTTACCCTGGGTGCCAGCATTGGTTTTGAAAGACAGTGGCGCCAGAAAAGTGCAGGTCTGCGCACCAATACCCTGGTTTGTCTTGGCTCTGCAGCATTTGTGCTTCTATCCATCCGTATTGGTGGGGATGCTACAGGGAGAATAGCCTCATATATCGTAAGTGGTATTGGCTTTTTAGGAGGAGGAGTTATTATGAAAGACGGGCTTACTGTAAGAGGGCTCAATACGGCGGCTACCATTTGGTGTTCAGCATCTGTAGGAGCTCTCAGTGCTCTGGGATTGCCTTTTGAAGCAGCCATTACAAGTGGTTTTATTATCCTCACTCATATTATCCTTCGGCCTTTAGGCGTAAAGCTAGGCAATACCATCAACAACAGAAATCATTATACAGAATACCTTCTCAGCATCAAGTGTAAAAGTGAAGTAGAGAATCATGTCCGCGTACAGCTCATGCAGTCTTTAAGCGGAAACGACAAAGTATTACTGAAATCTCTTACCAGCGATGACAATGGTGTTCCTGAAAACGCCATCATTACAGCAGAAGTTCACGCTTCCACTCCACAGGACAGTTTCATGGAAAAAACGGCCAGCAGATTGACCATTGAAGATAAAGTCATCAAGGTAAGCTGGGAAATTATAGGTACTGAAAACGATTTATAACATTAAAAAACATGGAAACAATGTTAAAAAAATCTTCCAACAAAAATCTCAATTCAGCAGCTCTTGTAAAATTAAAAGAAGCCGCAGCAGAGAACGAAAAAATGATTTACGCCATGCTGGAAACTTCAGAAGAAGGACTCAGCGAAAACACCGTAAAAGACCGTCTGAAAATTTATGGCAAGAACGAAATTGCCACTCAAAAAGCTCCTTCATGGCTTAAACAGTTTGCCCACTCATTTTTTAATCCATTTAATTATATTCTGGCCTGTATTGCATTAATTTCATTATTCATTGATGGTATTCTTGTGCCCGCTGGTGAAAAGGATTTTAGTACCACTATTATTATTTCTGTGATGCTTTTGTTCAGTACGGTTTTAAGATTTATTCAGGAATTCCGGAGCAACAAAGCAGCAGAAGCATTAAAGAAAATGGTAAAAACAAGCTGTCTTACCAAAAGAAAATTTAATGAAAGTAAAGAAATAGAAATTACAGAAATTGTTCCCGGGGATATCGTTATTCTGTCTGCCGGTGATATGGTTCCTGCCGACTGCAGAATTCTTAAAAGCAAAGACCTTTTCATCAGTGAGTCCATCCTGACCGGAGAAGCTCTGCCTGTAGAAAAAAATGCTCTTCCCATCAAAGATGCCAAAGACAGGAATCCTCTTAGTCTTCAAAACATATGCTTTATGGGAACCAATGTGGTAAGCGGATCAGCAACAGTAGTTGTAGCAAATACGGGGATTTTTACTTATTTCGGAAGCATCAGCAGAAGCCTGGCCAGTAAAAGACCGGAAACAGCTTTTGATATCGGAGTCAATAAAGTGAGCTATCTGCTGATCCGGTTTATGCTGATCATGACCCCTGTTATTTTTCTTATCAATGGATTCGTAAAAGGAGACTGGATGCAGGCCCTATTGTTTGCCATTGCCGTAGCGGTGGGGCTTACTCCTGAAATGCTGCCCATGATTGTTACTGCCAATCTGGCAAAAGGAGCCGTTAACATGAGCAAAAAGAAAGTGATTGTTAAAAGATTGAATGCCATCCAGAATATCGGAGCGATGGATATTCTTTGTACCGATAAAACAGGAACTCTTACTCTCGATAAAATTGTATTGGAAACTCACCTCAACGTTCGTGGTATCGAAGATGATGAAGTATTGAAATGGGGCTACCTCAACAGCTTTCACCAAACCGGACTCAAAAACCTTCTGGATCAAGCGGTCTTGGATCATGCTGAGGTTCATAACCTGATGAGAGCTGATGAACTTTATCAGAAAGTAGACGAAATTCCTTTTGATTTTGAAAGAAGAAGAATGTCTGTGATCCTGAATACTTCCACAGGTAAGCACCTGATGATTTGCAAAGGCGCAGTAGAGGAAATGCTTCCTTTGTGTAAGTATGCTTTAGATCCGGGAGAAGACCACAGTCTGCATATTGAGAATGATAATATTGTTCCACTGGATGACTTCATGAAACAACGAATTATCAGAATGTCCGAAAAGCTCAATGCTGAAGGACAACGGGTGCTTTTGATTGCCATCCGGGAATTTGATGGTGACCATCCGTTAAATTATTCTGTTGCTGATGAGAACCATCTTACCCTTACAGGATTCATGGGATTTCTTGATCCTGCAAAACCCTCTGCAGAACCGAGTATCAAAGCTTTACACAAATTGGGTGTCGAAGTAAAAGTAGTTACCGGAGACAATGATATTGTGGCTAAAAAAATATGTCACGATGTAGGAATTCCTATCAATACCATTATGCTCGGTGATGAACTGGAGAATATGAGCGATGATGAACTTCGTAAGGATATGGATCTCTATTCTGTTTTTGCTAAAGTAAGTCCTTTACAGAAACAGCGTATTGTAAAAATATTAAGATCTAAAGGCCACACCGTAGGATTTATGGGTGACGGAATCAATGATGCTGCAGCCATCAAGGAAGCTGATGTCGGAATTTCTGTCGACACGGGAGCTGATATTGCTAAAGAAAGTGCCGATATCATTCTGCTGGAAAAAGATCTGATGGTACTGCGCAGCGGAGTGATCTATGGAAGAAGAACTTTCGGAAACATTGTCAAATATATAAAGATGACGGCCAGCAGCAATTTTGGAAACATGTTCAGTATGATTGGAGCCAGTGCATTGCTTCCGTTTCTACCCATGCTTCCGCTGCAGATTTTAACCCAGAATTTACTGTATGACGTATCACAGTCTTCCATTCCGTGGGATACTATGGATAAAGATTTTCTTGAAAAACCGAAAAAATGGGAAGCCGGAAGTATCAAAAAATTCATGCTGTACATAGGTCCTTTGAGTTCCATTTTTGATTACGTGACTTTTGCCGTGATGTTCTTCATTTTTAAAGCCAATACTCCGGAACAGCAAGGTTTATTTCAGACAGGCTGGTTTGTGGAAGGTTTATTATCCCAAACCTTGATTGTTCATATTATCAGAACGAAAAAAATACCCTTTATCCAAAGCTGGGCAGCTACACCTGTAGTCGCTTTGACAAGTTTGATCATGCTGATTGGAATTCTGATTCCTTTCACACCAATGGCCGTGTATCTGAAAATGCAGCCGCTGCCTCTGAGCTACTTCCCTTATTTAATAGGAATTCTTACAGGGTATTGTATCCTGACTCAGTTCGTCAAACAATGGTTTATCAAAAAATTCGGACAGTGGCTGTAAGACAAAAATCAGCACCGAAAGATCAATAAAAGAGAAATTAAAATAATGGTTATAAATAACTTATATGAGAAAAACAGTCTTAACAATGGTACTTTTGACATTTGTTACCTCTTGTAAAAATTCCAAAAGTGAAACCCCACAGGATCAGGATCTCCAGATCAAAGGCGATCAGGTCACTGTTCCGGAAAACAATCCTGTTTTCAAAAAAATTAAAACAGAAGTTGTTACCGAACAGGAGCACAGCGATGGTGTAATTTCGGCAGGAACAATTCAGGCAATTCCTAATCATTATGCAGAAATTGCCAGTCCTTTTTCCGGAAGGATAACAAAATCGTTTATTCAGCTTGGACAAAACGTATCGGCCGGAAGTCCTCTCTTTGAGATCCTTTCTTCAGATTATTTTTCGGTTCAAAAGGATTATACGGATGCTCTGAATGATGTACAGCTTGCCGAGAAAAATTACAGACGCCAGCAGGATCTTGTAAAACATGGAGTGGGTATTCAGAAAGAACTGGATGAAGCGGAAACAGATTTTAAAAATAAAAAAACATCCCTTTCCAATGCGTCTTCTGCCTTGAAAGTATACAACAGCAAAGGAGGAGGTATAGGAAGTCCTCTTGTTGTAAGAGCCCCCATCCATGGAGAAATTATTTCCAACAAAATTGTAAACGGTCAATATCTGAAAGGAGATGCTGATCCGGTAATGATCATCGCAGAATTATCCAAAGTCTGGATTTCCGGTGATGTAAAAGAAAAAGACATCCGCTTTGTCAATACCGGAGATCAGGTTTCTGTAAAGGTAGGTGCCTATCCTGACAAAAATATTACAGGAAAAGTCTATCATATCAATGAAATTGTAGACGAAGATACCCGAAGTATAAAAGTTCTTATTGAATGTGATAATCCGGACAGAAAACTAAAGCCGGGCATGTACGCTACAGTTAACTTCTCAACAACTCCTGAAAAGGCAGTGATGATTCCCGTGACCGCTCTGATGCAGCAGGACAGTTCCCAATATGTTTGGATAAAAGCTGGTAAGAATCAATTCATCAAACGCCCGGTGATAACTGGAGAAACCGATCAGAAAACAGTAAGAATTATATCAGGCTTAAAGCCTGGAGAAACCATCATGACTGAAGGGGGAATTTATATGCTGGATGCGAAATAATGTACAATGATGCGAAATCAAAAACTATGAAGAAATTACTTACAATCTCTATACAGAAAAGATGGCTGATGCTTGCCCTCTTCCTTTTATTGGGGTTCTTCGGGTATTATTCCTGGACCAGATTATCCATAGAAGCCTATCCTGATATTGCCGATGTCACCTCACAGGTTGTCACACAGGTTCCCGGGCTGGCTGCTGAAGAAGTAGAACAGCAAATCACAATCCCTTTGGAAAGATCTCTGAACGGACTTCCGGGAATGCATGTGATGAGAAGCAAAAGTACCTTCGGGCTTTCCATTATCACTATGGTTTTCGATGATGGTATAGACGATTACTGGGCCCGGCAGCGTATTCAGGAAAGACTGACTGATGTAGATCTTCCTTATGGTGCTCAGCCAGGACTGGATCCTCTTACCTCTCCTATTGGCGAAGTATATCGCTATATTATCGAAAGCAACAACCACAACCTGCGGGAACTTACCGACTTACAAAAATTTGTGATTATTCCGCGTATCAAACAGGTTTCAGGAATTGCTGATGTTACGAATTTTGGAGGAATTACCACTCAGTTCCAGATCGAACTGGATCCGCATAAGCTTGAACAGTACGGATTATCCTTATCAGAAGTTACTGAAACCATTTCCAAAAACAATGTGAGTGCCGGAGGAAGTATGCTTCCACGGGGAAACCTTGCCTATGTAATCCGCGGAATTGGTCTGGTAAAAGATTTAAATGACCTTGGAAAAATTGTAGTGAAAACCCAAAATGGTGTTCCTGTTTTTTTAAATGATATAGGAACACTGAAATACGGAAACCTGGAAAGAAAAGGAGTTCTTGGCTATACCGACAGAAAACGTAATTATTCTGAAAGTGTAGAAGGAATTGTACTTTTATTAAGAGGTCAAAATCCTTCACAGGTGCTGGACGGAGTACATGAAGCTATTGAAGAGCTGAATAATGAAACGCTTCCTCCCGGTGTAAAAATTCATCCTTTTCTCGACAGAACGGATCTTGTAAAAACAACGCTTACCACAGTTTCCCACACCCTTACCGAAGGCATTGTATTAGTTATTATTGTTCTGATTATATTTCTTGGAAGCTGGCGCGGAGCATTACTGGTCGCTATTACTATTCCGCTCTCTTTATTGTTTGCTTTTATATTAATGCATTTCACCAATATCCCTGCCAACCTTCTTTCACTCGGAGCGATTGATTTTGGGATTATTGTAGATGGAGCCATCGTCATGCTGGAAACCATCCTCAAAAAAAGAGAAGAAAATTCGGAAGAAAGACTGGAAGAAAAAACAATTACCCAAAGAGTGATTGAAGTGGCCAAACCTATTTTCTTTTCAACGATTATCATTATTACCGCCTATCTGCCCTTATTCGCTTTTGAAAGAGTAGAGAAAAAATTATTCACACCAATGGCTTTCACTGTAGGATATGCACTGCTGGGTGCACTCGCTGTAGCATTATTGCTAATCCCCGGATTAGCTTATGTGATCTATCGCAAACCCCAAAAGATTTATCACAATAAATGGCTGGAAAAAATAGCTGCAGCCTACGGAAAAAAAATTGAAAAGATACTGCAGGCTCCCAAGAGGGTTATTATACCTATCGTTATCGTTTTGGTATCCTCAGGAATTCTGTCTTATACGGTAGGAAAAGACTTCCTTCCCGAGCTGGATGAAGGTTCTATATGGCTGCAGGTACAGCTGCCTCCGGGAATTTCTTTAGCCAAATCAAAAGAGATGAGCGATACGTTACGTGCCCGTACCCTGAAACACCCTGAAATTACCTATATGATGATTCAGGCAGGACGTAATGACGATGGCACCGATCCCTGGACGGCTTCTCACTTTGAAGTCTCTATTGGAATAAAACCTTACAGCGAATGGCCTGCCGGGAAAACAAAAGCAGACCTCATCAAAGAGCTCGCCGCAGATTATAAAAACATGCCGGGATTCACTGTAGGTTTTTCACAGCCTATGATTGACGGAGTAATGGACAAAATCTCTGGAGCGCACAGCGAGCTGGTCGTAAAGGTATATGGGGAAGATTTCAAAGAAACCAGACGAATTGCTGAAAACATACTGTCTACTTTGAATACAATCCCAGGGTCTGCCGATCTCGCTATTGATCAGGAGCCACCTTTACCCCAGCTTCAGATTATTGCCGACAGAGATAAGATTGCTCAGTATGGATTGAATGTAGCCGATGTAGCCGACCTGATTGAAGTTGCATTGGGGGGAAAAGCAATTTCCCAGATCTTTATTGGCAATAAAGTATATGATATTTCCTGTCGTTATACCGAAGAGAGCCGGGATACTCCGGACAAAATCGGAAATCTGATGCTGACCTCAGCTTCAGGAGCGAAAATTCCGCTGTCTCAGGTAGCAGAAGTAAAGTTAAGTACGGGTGAAAGTACCATTACCCGCGAAATGAACAAACGCCATCTTACAGTAAAACTGAATTTAAGAGGCACCGATCTTTCTTCTTTCCTGAAAAAAGCACAGGATAAAATTGAAAAGGATATAAAATACGACCACGAAAAATACCAGGTCAAATGGGGCGGACAGTTTGAAAATCAAAACAGAGCTTACTCCAGATTGGCATTTATTGTTCCGCTGGCATTGGCGATTATGTTCCTCTTACTATATGGTGCATTTGGGGATTTCAAGCAAGCTTTGGTCCTGATGTCTATTGTTCCTCTGGCTTTATTTGGGGGAATGCTGGCACTCAATAT
The DNA here is from genome assembly GCF_003852415.1 of Chryseobacterium sp. KBW03. NCBI lineage: Bacteria > Pseudomonadati > Bacteroidota > Flavobacteriia > Flavobacteriales > Weeksellaceae > Chryseobacterium > Chryseobacterium sp. KBW03. Next base: position 926,770 of record NZ_QAJO01000005.1, read on the forward strand.
CCGCGGAATGTCTCTGAATGTCTCTTCCGCTGTAGGATTTATCGCACTATTTGGGGTTGCAATCCAGAACGGAGTTATCATGATTTCGCATATCAATGACCTCAGAAAAAAAGGATATGAACTGAAACAAGCAGCCATTAAAGGGGCAAAGGACCGTTTCAGACCGGTACTGATGACGGCAACGGTTGCAGTAATCGGATTATTCCCTGCTTCATTGGCAACAGGAATTGGTTCGGATGTACAACGCCCACTGGCAACAGTAATTGTTTACGGGTTGATGTTCTCTACTATTTTAACACTATTTGTTCTGCCGGCTATTTATTTTATGGCTGAACGTCGCAACGAAAAACAAAATTTAGAATCAGATGAAAATTAGAGTTCATGTTATCATATTATCTGTTGTATTGCTCAGCATCACAGATATAAAGGCACAGGAAAAAGAGCTTTTACATTTTGAAGAATACCTGAGTCTTGTTGGAAATAAAAATCTCGGCTACGCCTCCCAGAAATACAACGTAAGTATGGCTGAAGCGGCAATCCAAACCGCCAACATGTTCCCGGACCCTCAATTGGAAATGGAGACCACCAATAACGGAGTGAAGAAAGATATGGGCTATGTCTATGGAACATCTATCGGCTGGACTCTTGAGCTTGGCGGCAAAAGAAAAGCCCGGGTTAATCTGGCCAGAAACCAATCGGAGCTGAGCAAAATACAATTGCAGGATTTTTTCAGAAATCTCCGTGCAGATGCCAGTTTAGGATATATTGAAGCTTTAAAATCCAAAGCTTTGCTTGAAGTACAGCAGGATTCTTATAAAAATATGCAGCAGCTGGCAAAGTCGGACAGCATCCGGTACCGTTTAGGAACAATATCATTGGTAACCTCAAAGCAGACCAAGCTGGAAGCCTCCTCTCTGCTCAATGAAGTATATCAGGCTGAAAGTGCAGAACAACAAGCGCTCACCGGTCTGTCGGTATTTCTTGGAGACAACAAAATAACAGACAGAGATGTTGCCGGAGATTTCAATTCCTTCAATAGAGATTTCAGTATTGATGATCTGATCCTGCAATCCCTGAATGAAAGAGCAGATTTACTGGCTGCCAGACAAAATACAGAGGTAACCAAAAGCCAGATCAGTCTGGAGAAAGCCAATCGTGTGATAGATCTGGGCATCAGTGCCGGAGCTGAACATCATACCGAAGCCACCAACGAGATTGCCCCCTCACCTACTGTTAATGCAGTAAAAATTGGTCTCAGTATACCTCTGAAATTTTCCAATAGAAGAAATGCAGGATTAAAAATAGCCGAAATGGCGCATTCCCAGGCAGAAGTTGAATATAAACAAATCGAACAAGGGATCAGGGCTGAAGTGATGCAGGCTTATCAACAGTATTCAGCAACTCAGAAACAGCTCAGACAATTCCATAATGGAATGCTTACGGAAGCGAAAAGTATACTGGAAGGTATTGTTTACAGCTACAAAAGAGGAGAAAGTTCTATCCTGGAAGTTCTGAATGCTCAGAGAACCTATAACAACGTAAGAAAAGATTATTATCAGGCCCTTGCAGATAATGCAGCTGCTTTGATCGATCTTGAACGTAAAACAGGGATCTGGGATATTCATTTCTAGAAAGGAAGAGGGAAGCTGGGAGAGAGAGGTTTCTGGAAGTCGGTGGATAGATGAAAATCATTTTATTAATTTTTAAAGCTCAAAAAATTATCATCAAATGGCAATCAATAATTCTAAAATACAAATATTACCTCCATCTTCATTCCTCCCGCTTCCAGCCCTATCAAATAACAATCAGTAATTCTAAAAACACAAATATAACTTCCAACTTCAATCCTCCATCTTCCAACATAAAAAAAGCTCTGAAATCTATTTGATTTCAGAGCTTTTTTTTATCTTTTATACTGCGATTCATAAATTCCGATCCAGTCATTAGGAGTCATTTTCTGACTCAGTTCAGCAATCAGTTCAAAAGGAATATCCTCTACTTTTTTGAAACGGATACAGGATTTCCCCATATCCAGTTTCTTCTTAGAATGTTTTGGATATTCTGCCACGAACCAATCGAGAAGCTCCGGTCTGGAATACAGCCCCATATGATAAAGTGCTATAAAATTCTTTTGGGAAGCCAGGTTGATGAAAGGCAGCGGCGTTCCGGGTGCACAGTGATATCCGGCAGGAAAGGTTGCCAAAGGAACCACCCAGCCTATCATTCCATAATTGGTAGCTTCTTCAAAACCTTTCGGAAGATTGTCATTCACCGTATCAAAGAGCTTTTTAAAAGCTTCCTGTCTTTCCTCAGGAATCTTTGAGATATAATCTTCTATGGAAACTGACTGAATCTGCATATTTTATTTTTTTCTAAAATACAATTATTTTATAAAATTGTACACACTGAACATCTGAACATCTTTGCTGCTCTTTTGAAGGAACATCATTTTGTTGACATTCGGAATGTACTGAATCATATTTCCGTCTGCAAAACCGTAGTTCTGGAAGAAGTTTCTTCCTTTATAATCAAGGCTTACTTCCTGAGGCTTCAGATTGGCAAAATCAAAAACCTTCATAGAAAACCCTGTATTCCCGAATGCTCCTTTAGGATAAAATGCAGAAATATAAAGCTTATCTCCAGCTTCAACAATATTGATTCTCTTTCCTGTAGAAGTTCCTGCAGCCACAAATTGTTTTACTTCTCCTTCTTTATTAAACTTGATCAACATTCCCGCATCCAGAGAATATACAGGATCTGGAAAACGGTTCATTGTTGTAGGCATCGGTCTCGTCACAGTTTCCTGCTGAACAGCCATTAAAGTCTCATCCCCTTTTACAATTGTTTTGATCACCTTCACATCGTTCATGTCTTTGCTTCCTGCTAAGTTGGTATTGCTTATCACTGCTTTTCCGGACTTCATATCATAGAACATTACCGTCCCGAAAGTACTTGCACCAATCGTAACTGCAGCATTTTTTCTTCCAAAAGTTACCAGATAATCATTGTCATTTTTACTGAATGCATATAATTTTTCAGGAATATATTTGTCATCGAAAGGCAGGTCTTTATCTTCAGTATTGGAAACCAGTTCCAGCTTGTAAGATTCTTTCCATCCCGCAGCTTTACGCAGTACAACTATCTTTGCTGAATTCGTTAATGTTAAAGACTTTTCAACATAATCATTACTCAATGTAATTTCTTTATTCCAAACCGGAGTAAGTGTTCTCAGATCCAATACCAGAACATCATTTACATTATCCGTTTTTTTGTTGGCAAATCTGTCATTGAAGATCGCTGCATATTTCCCGTTTTCGGAGAAAAGAACATAGGTTGTTCCTGATCTGTTGGTAGATTCAATGCTGTATTTTGCAATGCTCTTTGTGGTAAAAGTTCCTTCCTTTCTGCTGAAAACATGTTGAAAAACTTCTTTTCTGTTTTCTTTTCCAAAATACTCTTCTGTAAATGCTATGAATTTATCATCATCGATCTGCTGAGATCCCAGATAATTGTGAAGTACACCGTTTGTTTTATTGGCGTAATCTTTTACATAAGTGTCCACAAGGCTTCCGTTCTGATCCAGTTTTCTCATCAGTAATTTCTTGTGAGGGAAAACATTCCTCATCAGCCCGTCAATATTGATAGCGCTGAACATATAAGAATTGTAGTCGTCTGCCAATACCAGTTTATCATCGGTTTCAAGATTGGCATCCACCGTGAATTTTGTTCCTTCAGTCACCTTCGTCTGTGCATAAGAGTACACCGAAGCCGTAATTAATGCCGAAGCAATAATCTGTTTAATCATATTGTTTTTCTTTAGTTATTATAAATTTTTTCTTCTAATCTTTTCAATTCAAGATTAGCATCATAGGATAGTTTAATATCTACCAAATGTTCCTGTAATTCATTTAAATATTTCTCAGCTTCCTGGTAATTACCCAAAGCGATATTTAATCTGATCAGGTTAAAATAAAGGTATTCTCCAATCTTTTGGTTGTAAGGAGCTTTCTTATCGTTGTAATTCACTTTTGTCAAAGCACTTTTCCAAATGTCAATTCCTTTCTGCATATTCTCCATGGCTACTTTATTCGGCGCATAATCCGTTTTTGCCTGAAGTTTTTTCAGATTGGTCGTCACGTAGATATACGCTTTTTCCAGATCGTCATACTCTCCTTTATTTTTTACCGTTGATAAGGTCACCGTAGAATTGATGGTCTGATATCCGAAGTTTTCATTAATAATATTTCGTGTACGGTCCATCGTTCTCTGCAGATATCTTTTCTCCTGGGCATTGAGATTGATTTCATTAGTCGGAACACTTGCTATTTCAGCAAAATCTGAGAAATAGGTTTTATCCAGTTTTACAGCGCCACCCTGTTTTGCGATAATCCTTGTTGGCTGATTGGCGAAAGTTTTTCCCTGATTGTCCTGAAAATTTGTTCTTTCCATTTCAATGACGATGTCAAGATAATTTCCACCTTTTGAAAAACCTGTCACATCCATTTGAGAAGCCAGAATTTTATTATCCACAATTAAGGCATCTTTAAGATCAGGCTGCTGATAAACCGGCATCGGAGGAATATTAATGATAGGTCTTGAAGGTAATCTCAATACCGGAGCTCCATTGGTTGCAGCAATTTTTTCCACCGCTGATAATTTGCTGTATTCTGCAGATTCAAGTTTATATTTTTCCTGAAGTTTTTTTACCTCAGCATCATAGTCTTTTAATCTTTCCTGATGTTCATATTTGGCATTTTCAACGTTCGTCTGATAGTTGTCTACCTTTCTTTGATAGTCTTCTTTTGACAATCTTACAACATCTTCCTTTGTAATATTATAGGGAGATTTTACGGTAATCGTATAATTTCTGTTGGAAAGTTCCGTAGGAAAAACCGGTTCTTTCAGAAGCTGAAAACTGATAATCTCTTTATCAATTCTTTGGGCCTGTGAAAATTCGGAATAGAATAATGGTATTAAAAAAAGGAGTTTAAGTGCATTCATGGATGATATAGTTTTCGGCGCAAATTTATAATAATTTTACCAACATTTTTGAAGAATCATTTTTCCAGTTATTATTTAATTTGATCATAAAAAAGGCAGCCACACGAATGCAACTGCCTACAGAAATTATTAACTCAAAAAATTTTATTTCTTAATGGCTTTTACTGTTGATTTTGAGCCATCTTTAAAGTTCATTGTCACTAAGTATAATCCGGCATTCAATTCACCTAACTGAAGTTCATTGGTAGGTTGATCAATAGTTTTCACTACTCTTCCCGCCACATCTGTTACTGTAACAGATTTCACATCTTTGATATCAGCGATATGCAGAACATCTTTGAATGGATTAGGATATACACTGATTTCTTTTTTCTTAACAGATGTTTCAGCAGTTGCTAAATTAGACTGTGTAAGCGAAAAATCATCAAATCCCATATAATATGGAGCTGTTGTTGTATTTAAAGTTTTAATTCCAAATGAATAATCACCGGTAGATGTTGGCGTATAAGAAACAGTAACCTTAGTATAAGTAGCACTGTTACTTCCACCTGCAGCTGTTTGATCAGCTGTAATAAATGTTGTTAAGCTGGTTGCTCCGGTCGCTGTTTGGCCATTATTAACCAATACTTCATTTTGCCAGCCCGCAAAACCATCTCCTACCCAATAGAATATAAAATCATATGACGTTCCTGCAGTTAAAGTAAATGTAGGTGTCCATAAATAAGCAGCATTGGTATATGGATAATAAATCGTCAGATAATTAGGTGCAGATTTAGGATCATTATATCCTTGCTGAGAAGCATTTGCTGACGTAAAATTATTTGTAGATGAACTTCCTCCCGGAGTTTGTTTCCAACAATTTGGAATAATCGCAGAACCTATAGTAGCCATCGCATCAAAATTTTCGCTCCAAGGAAGTGTAGTTATGGGAACACAAAGTGTTGTAAACTGTGTAGAGGTAGCGCTCCATATACTCTTATCAGATGCACTACAGCTAGATCTCACCCATGCATAATATGTAGTAGATGGCTGCAGCCCGCCTAACGGCGCAGAAACAGTAGCAGAAGTTACAGAGTTCGCAGCATTCAAAACTGTAGTAGCATCAGGGGCTGTATTTGTTGTGCTGTAATATACTTCGTATCCGTTTGCAGGAACTGAAGAAGGAGCCGTCCAGCCTATTGCTGCTGAATTTGCGGTAACGTTTGATGATGTAACTGCAGTTGGCTCAAAACAGGAAGGAATATTCTGAACGGTAATATTATCAATATAAATGGAACGTGAAGTACCTCCTAAACCATGTTTAAATGCTAACTGCAAATCAGAACCTGCAGGAATATTTACCGTATACTGTGTATGGGTAGTTGTCAAAGCAATAGGAGAACCTATTTGTGTAAAAGATGCCGGATCTGTAGGGTTTGATAGCGTCCCCACTAATAATGTATAATTACTTCCTCCGGATTTTGCATAAAATCTTACACGCTTTGTTCCATCTGAAAGGTTTGTAGTAGGAGGTGCAACTAACATCTGGCTACCCGTAGTAGCACTTGAATTGGTCATATAATAAGCATTAGGTGCTGAATAATTATTTGATGTCGTTACATATCCATACCCTGCAAATGATGCACTTTCCAGATATGCCCAGCAGCTTGGGGCATTAGTATTTGAAGTAGAACCAACACTTGTCGTATCAAAATTTTCTGTGTATGGAACCGTGAAAGTAGAACAAGCTGTTTTAAATGTTCCTGCAAAAGACCATACACTCTGGCCGGTTGCAGTGTTACAGTTGGATCTTACCCAATAATAATAGGTTGTATTTGAATTAAGACCTCCTATCGTTGTACTTGTACCTGCTACTCCCGGATAAGTAGGAGTTACTGAACTGGCAGGTGTTGTATTGGAAGTACTGTGATATACATCATAACTTGCCGCATTGGTTGGAGCTGTCCAGGAAACTAAAGCTGAGTTAGCTGTAATCCCTGAAACCGCCTGCAATGTTGGAGGCACACAGTCTGAATATACATCTGCTGAAAAAGCAAAAATATTAGGATACCCTGCGCCACTTGCTTTGGTTACTGCTACACTCTGTATTGGCTTTGCCTGGTTTGCAGCATCTATAGCTAATGGAGTCTGGTAAAGTCTCGGATCTGTAGTACTGGATTCCAGAGCATCTGAACTTCTTTTGATCCTTCCTATTCCCTGTACGGCAAAATTGGCTCCTCCATACCAGTCAGATAGACTTATATTGGAAAATACCTGGCTGCTGCCATCAGAAAAATTGACGGTTACATTCACTACAGATGTTCCACTACCACTGGTAGAGAGCATATACAGAATAAAAGCAGGTTTAGGAGTAGTAAAAGTAAGCGTTCCGCTATCATTTGCAGCGGCTAACCTTAATGCATTATTTCCACTTAAATTTCCTAAGATATAGCTCAATCCCGGTGTTCCGGCAACGACAGAATTAATAATTCCATCTGTTGGAAGACCATAAGTAAGAGGTGTACTTGTAGAGGTCAGTTGAAAATCTTTCGCTACAAAAGCGTAAGAAACTCCGTCTACATCATTGTTTGTGGAAACTAATGAGGAGCCTATTCCGTTTGCAATTACATCTGCCGTATAGCCTGAAGCAACCGGCATAGTTTGATAATTTTGAGCCATCATTACAGAGGCAGAAAACAGAGCGATAGCGGGAATCACTCTAGAAAATAAATTTATTGCCATTTTATTCACATTTGTGGCGAAATTTAGTAAAAATAACAATACAAAAAAGATATTTCTGAAGAAAAATCAAAATAATTACAAAACACAGCAAATATCAACATTTCAACTAATGAAGGTTATTAGAATTTTAAAAGAATTTAAAGAATGTTGAGCCATTTCTTATTGATCCTTAATTTTATTATTGAGAAATTAAATCCTATTTTTGTCATACAAATTTTTTGAACAATGCCGAATATTTCAAACAGAGCACTGCATATGCCGCCATCGCCGGTAAGAAAACTGGTTCCCTTTGCGTTACAAGCAAAACAAAAAGGAATAAAAGTATATCACCTTAATATCGGACAGCCTGATATTGAAACTCCGGAAACAGCTTTAAATGCTTTAAAAAACATCGATTTAAAAGTATTGGAATACGCACTTTCTGAAGGGAATATAGAATACAGAAAAGCCCTTACAGAATATTATCATTCATTAGGTTTTTCAGATATTACTCCTGATAACTTCATTGTTACCAATGGTGGTTCTGAGGCCCTAAACTTTGCCATCTCTACTTTATGTGATGAGGGTGATGAGGTGATTATTCCTGAGCCTTACTATGCTAATTATAACGGTTTCACCAGCACATTCGATGTGAATATTGTAGCGGTACCTTCTACTATTGACACAGGTTTTGCGTTGCCTCCTATTGAGGAATTCGAGAAAAAAATCACAGAAAAAACAAGAGCGATCATCATCTGTAACCCTGGGAATCCTACCGGATATCTGTATACCCGCGAAGAGCTTCAAAAACTTGCAGAAATTGCTTTAAAATACGATATTGTCATCATCTCTGATGAAGTATACAGAGAATATGTATATGACGGAAAGCAGCAGATCTCAATGCTAGACTTCCCTGAATTAGCTGAAAACTGTATCATCATAGACTCTGAATCTAAACGTTACTCTATGTGTGGAGTAAGAATCGGATGTCTGCTTACACGTTCCAACAAGATCCGTAATGCTGCTATGCTTTTTGCACAGGCGAGATTAAGCCCTGTTCTTTTGGGACAGATTGCTGCAACAGCTGCACACGAAAACGATGGTCCTTACATCAGAGCGGTAAGAGAAGAATATACCCACAGAAGAAATGTATTGGTAGATCTATTGAATGCCATCCCTGGTGTTATCTGCCCTAAACCTAGAGGTGCTTTCTACTGTGTCGCTGAACTTCCGGTAGATGATACTGAAAAATTTGCACAGTGGCTGCTTGAAAAATATTCTCTGAATAATGAGACGATCATGGTTGCTCCTGCCGGAGGATTCTACAGCAACCCGGAATTAGGCAAGAAGCAGGTAAGAATTGCTTACGTGCTGAAAGAAGAAGATTTAATAAGAAGTGCTGAAATTCTTAAAGAAGCTTTAAAGAAGTACAGAGAAGAATTCAGCCTGTAAAATATATCCTATGCCGACAACAAAATATATATATCTGAAAATACTGTTTTCGATTCTTTTGCTGTCGGCATTTTTTTCCTGTGACTCAAAAAAAAACGAAAAGGCGGCTTCCTACAAAAATCCACATGAGATTACTTTCATCAGTGTATCCCATATCGAAGGAAACCTTGGAAATTACAGGATCATTAAAGTCACCAAAGATTCCGTTTTTGCAGAAAAAGGAATAACGGCCAATCAAACCCATAAAGCATGGGCTTCTGCCATCAATTCCAGCACCTGGAAACAGCTTGTATCATCAGTCAATATTGTTGATCTTGACCACATAAAAAGTTCTCCCAGCCAGCAATCGGTAGACGGTATAGATGAAACATTTCAGATCCGTACTCCAAAAAAATCACATATCTATGTGAATGCATATGCGGATACTTTACATTACAAGCAGTTACAGCAACTTAAAGAACAACTAGACAAGATTCTTCCTAAAGAATACCAATAAAAACATGCAAGAAAATTTTTCATTGAAGCCTTATAACACCTTCGGTGTTGAAGCCAAAGCCCAATATTTCACTGAAGTCAATACTATTGATGAATTAAAGGAAACACTTGTTTTCTCGAAGACTCAATCTCTTCAGGTTCTGTTTTTGGGGGGCGGAAGCAACATTCTTCTTACCAAAGATTTTGAAGGACTTGCCATCAAGCTTAATTTAAATGGAATTTCCGAAGAGAGCATCAATGAAAATGAAGTCCTGGTCACGGCAAAAGCAGGTGAAAACTGGCATCAATTTGTGATGTACTGCTTACAAAAAAATTATGGCGGACTGGAAAATCTTTCTTTAATCCCCGGAAATGTAGGAACCTCTCCTATGCAGAATATTGGGGCTTACGGAACAGAAATCAAAGATACTTTTGTCAGCTGTCTGGTATTGGATTTAGAAGATCTTGAGCTTTCAACTTTCAACCTAGAGCAATGCAGATTCGGTTACAGGGATTCTATTTTCAAACAGGAAGGAAAAGGAAGATATGTTATTCTGGAAGTCACTTTTAAGCTTACCCAAAAAGATCACCGTATCAAAACAGAGTACGGAGCGATTCAGTCTGAACTGGAGAATCTTGGTATTAAAACCCCAACCATTCAGGATATTTCAAAAGCGGTCATCAATATCAGACAAAGCAAACTGCCGGATCCTAAAGAAATCGGAAATGCCGGAAGCTTTTTCAAAAACCCGACAATTCCTTTGGCTCAATTTGAAGCGCTGAAACAGCAATTTGAAAATATCCAGGGCTATCCCAATGGAGATAAGGTAAAAGTTCCTGCAGGATGGCTGATTGAACAATGTGGATGGAAAGGGAAACAGATCGGGAATGTTGGTTCACACAAATTGCAATCCCTTGTGATCATTAATGCTACAGGAAATGCTACAGGAAGAGAAATTTTTGATTTCTCTACGGAGATTATCAATTCTGTGAAAGAAAAATTCGGGATAGAACTTGAACGGGAAGTAAATATTTTATAAAATAGATAAAAGCTGTATTCATGATGAGTATAGCTTTTTTATTATCTCTTAAAATATATCAGCTGGATAAACGCGAAGGCGCAAGGATTTTTAATTTACTTTGTTGTTTTAGGACGCAAAGATTTTATCTGTGATAAAATTGAATTCTGTATATTTTATATAATATGATCTCTCGCGGATTTTGCAGATCACGCGGATGTTTATGGAAAAATCTGCCTAATCTCCTAAATCTGCGAGAATATTTTGTTTTAATAAACTTTGGGGATATCATTATTATTCAAAATCTTTGCATTTATGAGGTAAAAATTTATCTGTAATAAAATCCAATGCTGTATAATTTTGTGCTATAGGATGTAATTACCTTTTATTCCATTCTTGCTGAAAATCAAAGATTTTATTGCGCCTTAAAAGTATTGTATTATTCAAAATATTTGCGCCTTTGCGTTTTCCAACAATAATATAGTTTTTAAGTGCAAAGTTTTATTTACAATACAATTGATTACTGCATATTTTAAGCAATATGATCTCTCGCTGATTTTACAGATCCCGCGGATGTTTATGGAAAAACCTGCCTAATCTCCTAAATCTGCGAGAATATTTTGTTTTAATGAAACTTTAGGAATATCATTATTATTCAAAATCTTTGCATTTATGAGGTAAAGATTTATCTGTAATAAAATCCAATGCTGTATAATTTTGTGCTATAGGATTTAATTACCTTTTATTCCATTCTTGCTGAAAATCAAAGATTTTCTTGCGCCTTAAAAGTATTGTATTATTCAAAATCTTTGCGCCTTTGCGTTTTCCAACAATAATATAGTTTTTAAGTCGCAAAATTTTATTTACAATACAATTGATTACTGTATATTTTAAGCAATATAATCTCTCGCTGATTTTGCAGATCACGCGGATGTTTATGGAAAAACCTGCCTAATCTCCTAAATCTGCGAGAATATTTTATTTTAATGAAACTTTAGGAATATCATTATTATCCAAAATCTTTGCGCCTTTGCGTTTTATAACGGCATTACAACGTATTCAATAACAATACATCCCCAAAAAATCATTATTTTAGCTTAAAATTACAATTCGAGATGAAAATAGCTATTCTTGGAGCCGGAAATATGGGACTCTCTTTTTCAAAATCATTTTTAAAATACGAGCTGATCAAACCTGAACATCTGCATCTTATTATCAGAAGTGAATCCAAAATCTCCAAAATAGCTGAAGAATTTCCCAAGTCTAAAATTTCCACATTTGCAGACGTGAAGGATGTTGATGCTGATTTGGTCATTATCGCTGTAAAACCTCAGGATTTCCAGGCGGTTGTTCAAAACATTCAATTTACTTTTAAAGAAAACCAGATGGTATTATCCATCATGGCCGGAATCAATATTGAAAAAATTCAAAAATCACTGAATCATCCGCTTGTTGTAAGAGCAATGCCGAACTCTCCTACTCTTTTAGGAATGGGAATTACGGGTTATACTGCTGCCAACGGAATTTCTTTCAGTCAGCTCATTAATATCGAAAGATTACTGAACAGCACCGGAAGATCTGTTTATTTGGAAGATGAAAACCTTTTGGATGGTGTTACTGCCCTTTCCGGAAGTGGTCCCGCTTATTTCTACTATATCATTGATGCGATGATCAAAGCAGGAATTGAAATGGGAATTGAAGAAAACCTTTCCAAACTTTTTGTAAAGCAGACAATGCTTGGGGCTTATCATTTGATCAATAACTCAGAAAAAAATCTTGAGGAACTGATTAAAGATGTTGCTTCTAAAGGTGGAACGACTGAAGCAGCCTTAAAAACATTTGAAGAAAGCAGTCTCAAAGAAATTCTGAAACAAGGAATTCTGAATGCTGAAAAACGCGCTAAAGAGCTCAACAGTTAAGATTCTTTTCACTCCATCTGCAAAGCAACCATCCCAAATATACCCCGAAAGTATTCAGGATGATATCGTCTACTTCAAATATTCCCATTCTTGTAAAGTATTGAAGAGCTTCGGCAATAACGATGCATGAGATAAAACTATATAGTAATGGCTTCAGTTTTTTCAGGTCAGAGAAAACCCAGCCCAAAAATCCAAAAGGAATAAACATGATAACATTTCCTAAAACAATCTTTACAATATCTATCGTCTTATTTGTACCCTGGATAAATTTTATCGTCGAAAAAACAGGTTCTACAGTAATGAGATTTTCTTCGTACTGAAATCTGCCCATTCCCCAAAACATCAGATAGAGCAGAAACAGAGTATACGGAACAATAATAATTTTATATATTTTCTTCATCATTGAACTGCTAATATATTCATTTTCAATTCTGCTTACAATATATTCTAAAAATTTACGTCCATAAAAAGAGAGCCATTACAGCTCTCTTTTCAGATTATATCATTATGATTTCCTTTTCATTGGGATCTGCAGGTTTGTCGGGCGGTTTTCTTCTGTGTCAAAACCTCTGCCGTCAATATTTCTTGCTCCCCAGAACATCATATCATTGAAAATATAGATCAGGTCATACTCCTTAAAAATCTGCCCTTCCACCAATCCAAACGGCAAAAACTTTTTTCTTAATATGCTTTGAGATTTTCCGGTCTCCCACACTTCAAAATTTTCTTTTGCAAGGGTATTTAAAACAACGGTAAAATTTGGAATTAAAGGGGTTACTTCATAAACCTCATCAGCCGTAAAGTCTACTTTTTGTGCTCCTTCTGCAATATTGTGACTTCCTTTCCATTCTACATGCCCTTTAAGAGCAATTTTAGCCAAAGGTATTTCTCCGTAAGCATCGGCATAATTAATAATTTCCAGCTCAAATTTATCTTCAGGAAGAAATGTAAATGATCTTTTCAAATAAAAAGGTTTCAGACTTCCATCTGCATTTTTTAATGCACCTGGACGGATTTCTGTTGAAATACTCTCCCATTCTCCCAATGCCTTTTTTCTTATCTGTTCTATCATACTGCTGTTGAATTTTTTAATTAATTATATGGGAAACATTCCATTTCCATTAACAGAATTTTCTGCGGTCACTTCTTCCTGCAATACATCCCAATGCTCCACTATTTTATGATCATTTATCCTAAAAATATCCACTGCAATCATATTTTTTCCACTCCAGTTTTGATATCGTCCATGGATCATTACAATATCTCCATTTTCTGTAATGGTTCCCGGCTCATATCTGAAATCTTCAGGTAAGGCTGGCACAAACTGCTTCAGAGCCTCTGTTCCGTTGGGAATTGAAGGGTTATGCTGAATATAATGATCTCCAAAATAGGTATCGAATGCTGTAACATCTCTATCAACAAAAACAGCGGTGATTGCTTTTAATACTAATTCTTTATTATCCATACTTTATTGTCTTTATATCCACGAAGTTATTACCTTTGTACTACTTATTAATACTAGTCTCAATTATTATTTATAGTATATTTTTTTAGACCAATGGAAAATAAAAGGAAAAATAAAGATTTCAATCCCAATAATTGTCCGGTAACTCATTTTTACAATAAAGTAGGAGGCAAATGGAAAACCGTAATCATGTATGGAATAAGCATGAACGTGAACCGTTTCAGCATGCTTCAAAAAGCCATTCCCATGATCAGTAAACAAATGCTGGTAAATCAGCTCAGAGAAATGGAAGAAGATCATATTATTGCAAGAACAATCTATGCAGAAATCCCCCCAAGAGTAGAATATCAGCTTACAGAATATGGAAAAACCTTTATGCCGATCCTTATGACCATTCAGGATTGGGGAATTAAAGATATGGCGTTAAAAAATTAATTTTTTAATAATCTATTTTGACTTTGAGTTTCTTATTACAAACCTTATTTTTACATTATATTTTATTTCAATGAAATACGTTTTACTTACACTTATTTCAGCAATGCTGCTGTCGGTTTCATGGCCAACTTACGGGGTCCCGTTTTTTATATTTTTTGCCCTTGTCCCTCTTCTTATGATGGAACATGGGGTTTCAAAATTTTCTGATTATAAAAGAAAGAGCTGGATGGTCTTCGGATTGTCTTACCTCTGCTTTGTGATCTGGAATGTAGTCACTACAGGATGGCTGTACGGCGCAAAGAATCCGGATGGAAGCCACTCTCTGCTGGCTGTTTTATTCCCCGTCCTGGTAAATTCTCTTTTATATTCTTTGGTATTTCAATGCTATCACTGGTATAAAAATGCTCAGGGAACGTATTGGGGACTTGGGTTTCTGATCGCAATCTGGATGAGTTTTGAAAAGTTTCATATGGGATGGGAATTGACATGGCCATGGCTGAATCTGGGAAATGTATTTTCAGATTACCCGAAACTGATCCAATGGTATGACACACTGGGAGCTACAGGAGGTAGTTTCTGGATCCTTCTGATCAATATTCTGATCTTTTATACGATAAGAACGTGGGAAGCGGGAAGAAAGAGAAAAGATCTGATTAAAAATTCTTCTATTGTAGGAGCTTTAATTGTTCTTCCTATGATTATTTCCGTGATCAAATACAATAATTTTAATGAAAAACCAATTGGACAGGTCAACGTACTGATGTTACAACCTGATCTTGATCCTTATGCTGAAAAATATTCAAAAGACAGTTTAATTATAGAGCAGGATCTTTTAGCACTCGCTGAAAAAAACTCAACAGGTAAAATAGATTATTATATAGCTCCGGAAACAGCCCTTCCCGGAAGAGGATCTATTTCTGAAACTGCTTTTGAAAAGAGTTTACTTTTAAACAATATCAAAGGATTTTTATCCAAACATCCGGGATCTGTTTTTGCAACAGGAATTTCTTCACACCGTTTTTATTATAATCCTGCTGACCTGCCTAAAGAAGCGTACCCAATCAATAGCGGTGTCTGGGTAAGCAGCTATAATACAGCGATTCAGCTTGTACCTAATCAAAAAGTTCAGGCGTATCACAAAGGGAAATTGGTACCGGGTGTTGAAATATTCCCTTATATGAATGTTTTAAAACCACTTTTAGGAGATGCCATGCTCAATCTTGGAGGTACTGTAGCTTCTTTAGGAACAGACAAAGAAAGGGTTGCTTTCTCAAATCCTTACAACAAAGGAAAATTAGCTCCTATCATTTGCTATGAAAGCATTTATGGTGAGTTTGTAACAGACTATGTAAAAAAAGGTGCCAATTTCTTAGGAATTATGACCAATGACTCCTGGTGGGGGGTTACAGAAGGACACAAACAGCTTTTATCTTACGCAAAACTGAGAGCCATTGAAACCAGAAGAGAAATTGCCCGTGCTGCCAATAGTGGTATTTCTGCTCATATCAATGCTAAAGGTGAGATTACCGCAGATACTTTCTATGGAGATCAGACCGCTTTATTTGCAAAAGTAAATCTTTATGATACCATGACGTTCTATACAAGAGCCGGTGATCTTCTTTCAAGGTTTTCAATCTTTGCTTTAGGATTTTTACTGTTTTATTACCTGATTGAGTGGTTTAAAAAGAAAACGAAGAAAGCATAGTTTTTTAAACACAAACTGCACAAATTTTCACACGAATAACACAAAGTCTGCGAGAAAATATAATGCTCGAAAGTCCTGCAGATCGCACAGATTTTCAGTGTATGAAATTTAATTATTCTGATTGTAAATAATTAAAATATTGAACATAAAAAAAGAGAAAAGCCAGCTGGACGTCTGGCTTTTCTCATTGATAGAAGATAGAATTGATTCAATTACTTAATCGTAAGCTTCTTGGTGGTTATTTCGTTTTTTATCTTCAGTTTTAATAGATATACTCCTTTAGGTAAATGAGAGACATCAATAGACTGATCTCCATTTACCGTAATATTAAGTTTTCTTCCGTCCATTGAATACATTTCAGCTTCCGAAACTTTTCCTCCTTTGATATATACTTTATCTGATACAGGGTTTGGATAAATGACAAGCTGTTTATCAGATTTAATTTCTGCTGTTCCCAGTACACTCTGCACAGAAGCATCAGAATATACTTTTGAGGCATCAATAGACTTTACACTCCAATACACATTCTGAATGGCCGGATCAAGATCCAGAAACCAGGAAGGCGTTGTCACAACATATTTAGCAATGTCATGAGCTCCCTGTGTAGATCCCACCGTAATTTCATAACGCAGAGCATTCACCGGAGTTTTATCATCCGAAGCGCCACTCCATGCAAAATTAAAACGGTTTCCGTTTTTGGTCATATTCAGCTGAGTGGGAGGAGTCGGCTTTGCGTTTTCTGCTGTAGAATTATTTTTAAAGACCTTAGTCAGTGAAGGAAGATCAGCAGTTGCCCAGTCAAATCCTCCCAGCAGGATATCCAGATGATGATCATTATTAAAATCAAAAAGATGCACCAGCCCGGGACCTCCCAATTGAGTAATACCCGTTATAATTCCTTCATTAAATTTATGATCAGATGTATTGTATATATAGGTTTTTACAACCGCATTATAGTTTTCGTTTCCAGCAATGATAAAGTCATAATATCCGTCATTATTAAGATCACCAATACTTATTGCGGCATCCGAAATATCATTTACAGCAATCACCTGGGGAGTCAATGTACCTGTACCGTCATTCATTAAAACAGCAAAATACCCATCATCATTTCCGTCTTTTCCTATCACAATAATATCCTGAAATCCGTCTGCATTAAAGTCTGCAAAATCTATTTTCCCACCGGATAACGGAGCAAGATCCTGTGTATGTGTAAGAACGCCTGCCTGGTTCATGTATACCTTAGAAACCGGAACTCCATTGATATCCGATCCGATAATCACAAGATCCAGAAGATGGTCATTATTTAAGTCTACAATTTTGAAACTTCCGTTTTGGGTTCCGTCAACCCAATTCTCTGTCATATCAAAATCAGTCCCTGTATTTTTATAATAATCTAATGTATTTCTGAAACCGCCTCCATGGGCATATTGAGTTCCATTAATGGCATAGTCCGGTTTCCCATCATGGTTAAAATCAAAAACTTCCATTGATCCATAGATTTTTCCAGGAAGTTCAGTTTCTTTTACAAATCCTGTCCCTGTATTTTTGAATCGATAATGTTTATAATTAACAATATCCATATAGCTGAGTCCGGTGGAAATAATATCCATCAGCCCGTCATTATTATAATCAATGAACTTAATATCCCCCAAATGGTTAGCGTCAATTCCCAATCCTGCATAAGGCAACAATGTCGTTCCATTATTCTGATATACTTCATTATAAGTACTATCTACATTTCCGTCGCCATCAGAATCTATAGCTCCGTTCAGTACAATATCCATCGTACCATTGTTGTCTATATCCGCAATATCAGCTGCCGAATAGTAAAAATTATTCATGCTGGTCTGTATCTCAGTAAAGTTTTGAGCCATCAGGCCAACAGGCAGCATAGACAATAAAATAGAAATCCTCCTCATGATTATTTTTATTTAGATTAATTAAAAACAAAGATAGATTATTAAATTCTTTGTCTAAAAAAAAGCCTGTATGAAATATATCAGGACCCATTATCTGCTGTATCCCAAGGATTCTACTATTTTAAAAATTCAATATTATTAATCAGTCACTTATTTACAAATATTTTCCAAAAGATTTGTCTATCTAAAAAATTCTTCGTTATTTTGCACTCTCAAATATTATACAAATAAGAACATCGAGATATGTCAAGAATTTGCCAAATAACAGGAAAGCGTGCAATGGTTGGTAACAACGTTTCTCACGCTAATAACAAAACGAAGCGTCGTTTTGAAATTAACTTATTAGAGAAGAAGTTTTACCTTCCAGAGCAAGATAAGCACGTTACACTGAAAGTATCAGCTCATGGATTGAGAGTGATTAACAAGATTGGAATCGAAGAAGCTATTGAAAGAGCTACTAGAAACGGATTGATTAAAAAGAATTAATAAATCATGGCAAAAAAAGGAAATAGAGTTCAAGTAATCCTTGAATGTACAGAGCACAAAGAAAGCGGTATGCCAGGAATGTCTAGATACATTTCTACAAAAAATAAAAAGAACACTACAGAGAGATTGGAATTGAAAAAATACAATCCTGTTCTTAAGAGATCTACCCTTCACAAAGAAATTAAGTAATTTATAAATAATATCTTACCATGGCAAAGAAAGTAGTAGCAACCCTACAAAGCGGTCAGTCTAAGAAGATGACTAAAGTGGTGAAAATGACTAAGTCTTCTAAATCAGGAGCTTACGTTTTCGAAGAAAAAGTAATGAACGCTGACGAAGTAGACGGTTATTTGAAAAAATAATCAGTACTTTGTTTACAATATAAAAAACTACTCATATTTTGGGTAGTTTTTTTGTTATCTTTGTTCACCAGATTATTAATCAGCAAAATATGAAAAAGATTCTTGTTCTGGCATGCACAGTAACTTTTCTATTTTCATTCAGTCAGAAAACGATGAGCTCTATAGAATATAAAAATTCACCAAAAGTTTTCAGCATAAAAGGACTTTCACAGTCAGTAAGTATCGACTGCGGAAGCTCCAAAATGATCTTATTGTCTGGGCAGGTGCCTCTGGATACTGAAGGTAACTTAGTAGGAAGCACTATAGAGGAACAAACCCATCAGGTTTTCAAAAATATTGAAAACATATTGAAAGAATACGGAGGTACCGGGAAAGATATTATTAAATTGGGAATCTTCACCACAGACATCCAAAAAACACCTGATTTTAGAAAAGTCAGGGATTTGTATGTTAATATCCAGAACCCTCCCGTAAGCAGCCTTGTAGAGGTGAGCAGACTCTTCAGAGACGATGTGCTTATAGAAGTAGAAGCTACAGCAGTGATTAAAAATAAATAAGAATAAACTAAAACTATGAGTTGGTTTAAAAATATTTTCAAAAAAGAAGAAAAAGAAACCTTAGACAAAGGATTGGAAAAATCCAGTCAGGGATTCTTTGAAAAAATGACGAAAGCCGTAGTCGGCAAAAGTAAAGTAGACGATGAAGTACTTGATGATCTGGAAGAAATACTGATTGCTTCTGATGTAGGCGCCTCTACCACTATCAAAATCATAGAAAGAATTGAAGAACGTGTTTCAAGAGATAAATATGTAGGAGTAAACGAGCTGGATAGTATTCTTCGTGAAGAAATCTCAGGACTGCTTCTTGAAAACCCTCACGCCAGTACCGGAAACATCGACACTTCAAAGAAACCATATGTCATTATGGTAGTAGGGGTGAATGGTGTTGGAAAAACAACGACTATCGGAAAACTGGCTCACCAGTTCAAATCAGAAGGTAAGAAAGTCGTTCTTGGAGCTGCTGATACCTTTAGAGCTGCTGCCGTAGATCAACTTGTTATCTGGAGTGAAAGAGTGGGTGTTCCTATTGTAAAACAGGAGATGGGCTCTGATCCTGCTTCTGTAGCATTTGATACCGTGCAGAGTGCTGTAGCACAAAATGCGGATGTGGTCATCATCGATACAGCAGGAAGACTTCACAACAAGATCAACCTGATGAACGAACTTTCCAAGATCAAAAGAGTCATGCAGAAAGTGATTCCTGATGCCCCTCATGAGATCCTACTGGTTCTTGACGGTTCTACAGGACAGAATGCCTTCGAGCAGGCAAAACAATTTACAGCGGCAACGGAAGTGAATGCTTTAGCAGTAACAAAATTGGACGGAACAGCAAAAGGAGGTGTTGTCATCGGAATCTCTGATCAGTTCCAAATTCCAGTTAAATATATTGGTGTAGGCGAAAAAATGCAGGATCTACAGCTCTTTAATGGTACGGAATTTGTAGACTCATTCTTCAAGAAAAGATGATTTATATCATGTTTTCCCTTATATTAGCAAACTAATCATTTTTAAATATTAACAATAAAAAAATTTGCAACTATGGGAATACTAACATGGATCTTATTCGGTCTTATTGCTGGTGCAATCGCTAAAATGATCATGCCCGGAACTCAGGGAGGAGGATGGCTAATCACTATTATCCTGGGAATCCTTGGAGCTTTTGTAGGAGGAGCTATTGGAGTTTACGTTCTACATTGGGGTGATGTCTCTTCATTCTGGAATCCTAGAAGCTGGATTCTTTCAATTGGAGGAGCTTTAATCCTACTCTGGATTTACGGAATGGCTACCAAAAAAAGCTGATATCAAATATCAATGTTGATAAAAAAATAAAATCCCGGATCTGAAATTCAGATCCGGGATTTTCGTGTACAATATAAATTTAGTTAGTTGTTGATTCTAATCTGATAAGGCATTTCCATTTTCACCTCAGACTGTAATTTTTTGTCTGTGATTTGCTGTAAAATCTCATAGTTGGATTTACCTATTTTATTTTTAATAATTCTGGCAGAAACATCCTCTTCGTTCAGATCCTTGAAGATTTGCTCGAAAGGCGACATTCTCTTAGGGAAAGCATCTACCTGGTAAGATTTCAATCCGGCCTTCTGTGCAGCAAACTTCACAGCATCATTCAGCGTACCCAATTCGTCTACCAAACCAATCTGCTTGGCACGAACTCCGCTCCATACTCTACCCCCTCCTACATTGTCAATCTGCTCAAAAGTTTTCTTTCTGTTCTGAGTCACAAAATGTACAAATCTCTTATAAGTACCTTCTACACTTCTGGTCATCATATTCACACCATAAGGAGTCACTCCGTTTAGCCCTGAATAATACATAGAGTTCGCATTGGTAGCAACAATATCTGCACGGATTCCGTTTTTACTCGCGATATCTTTATAATAAGGCATTACCCCAAATACTCCGATAGAACCGGTAAGCGTGTTAGGCTCTGAATAAATTTTATCAGCCGCCATTGCTACATAATATCCACCTGAAGCAGCATAATCTCCAAAAGAAACGACCAATGGTTTTTTCTTTTTCAGCTGCTGCAATTCAAATAAAATTTCATCCGAAGCATTAGCGCTTCCCCCCGGAGAGTTGATTCTGAAAACGACTGCTTTCACTTTATCATCGTCCTGAAGTTTTTTGATATAATTCACATACTTGTCAGAATGAATATCATTATACTCATCTCCATTGTTGATAGATCCTGAAGCATAAAGTACAGCTACCTTTTCACCCGATTTATCTTCGTCCGAATAAGAGCTGATATAACTTGACAGAGATATTTTATTAAGCTTTTCTTTTTCTTTTAAACTCAATTTCGACTTAATAAGATCTTCATATTCCGATTTCTGAATAAGTTTGTCTGCAAGTCTGTATTTTAGGCCCTGCTCAGGAATCATTCCATATAAGCTGTCTGTAATTGTTCTGAACTGAGCGGTATCAATTTTTCTTGAAGCTGCTATTTTATTGGACGTATTTTTCCAAAGATCATTCAAAAGAGTGCTTAGCTGCTCTTTATTTTCCGGAGAAATATCATTTCTTAAAAAAGGTTCTACCGCAGACTTAAATTTACCGTGACGGATCACTTCAATTCCGATACCATATTTATCAGCAAAATCCTTAAAGAATGTAACCTCAGTAGAAAGACCTTTCAATTCGATTCCTCCTGCCGGATGCAGATAATATTTGTCAGCTACAGATCCTAAATAATAAGCTGATTGTGATACTCCGTTTCCGTAAGCATACACAAATTTTCCACTTTTCTTAAAATCTTCAATAGCATTTCTAAGATCATCGATCTGAGTAAGCCCGGCATTCAAATTATCCGCCTCAATACTAATTCCTTTAATATTATCATCGGTTTTAGCTTTATTAATAGCTTCCAATGCATCATATAATAGAATACTTTTATTTTGGGAACTTATACCAAACAACCCCATCTGCTCTTCAGTAGGACTATCGATTATATTTGTTTTTAAATTAATCGTAAGAACCGAGTTCTTTTTCACTACTGCCGACTTGTCATTCCCCATGGAACTGAACACAAGCACTGTAATGAAAAAGATGAAAAATAGAGCGCAAAGTATGATAATTGCTACTATATTTGCCAAAACGTTTTTAAAGAAACTTCTCATAAATCAATCAATTTTCTAATATGTCGCAGCATAAGGTCGTTTTGTTACTAGGAAGTAACTTAGGAGAGCAAAAAAAAAATATAGAGCTTGCATTAAAGAAGATCAATGAGGCAGGAAATAACATTTCACAAACCAGCGAATATTTAATGTCTGACCCTGTAGAATTTGCCAGTTCCAATATTTTTTGTAATATTGCAGCAATAATATTCACACATCTTTCACCAATTCAACTGCTTGATTGTATTAAGAATATAGAAGTTGAGATGGGAAGAATTAATGATTCAAAAGTCTCCGGAGGGTATACCGACAGGATAATAGACATTGATATCATTAAGTATAATGAATTAGTTTTTAAATCAGAAAGATTAGAAATCCCTCATAAAAAACATCTTTTTGAACGGGATTTTTCCAGAATATTATTAAAAGATTTTATTTAAAACATAAAACATATTGTATGAAATTAGGTTTATTATTATTGGCTACGACATTGCCAATTGCAGCTTTCGCACAGAACAGCAGCACTACAGTAAACTCTTCCACAGAGTATCCTAATACATTCTCCTCAGGCTCCGCTAATGTACAACCCTTTGACAATAAAGCCAGACGTTTCAGAGACTGGTCTATTTCTGTCGGAGGAGGTCCCGCATTTATGGTTCACTCCGATTTAAAATCTATCCGCAAGGATAAGATCAATTGGGGGTACAATGCTTACGTAAGCGTAGATAAGCAAATCACACATGCATTCGCTCTAAGCGTTATGTATATGAGAGGAGAAACGAAACAAACAGCACAACTTCCCGGTGCTGCAGGAGTAAAATCAGGAATTGCTACGGCAACAACCCAGTTTGATAATATCTCTTTATTAGGAGATATCAACTTCTCAAACTTATTCAGAAGAGTAGATAATCATTCACCTTACAGATGGGCACTCCATGGGTATATGGGAATTGGAGTTCAGGGATTCAGAACGTCATTACATGACAATGATGAATTCAGATGGAGTACAACTCCTAGAAGAGCTCCTTTATTCATTAAGCAGGATATCGATATCAACTCTATCTTCTATCAGGGAGGTTTAGGAATCAAATACAACGTTTCTAAACTTATTGATGTTGAAGCAAGAACGATGTACATTATCAGTGGTGATGATGAATTCGATGGCGGCGGATGGGCAGATCCTAATGACTATGATCCTTCTACTCCAGGTTCAAAATATAATATGCTAAACCCTAGAAGATCAGATAATGCATGGACAGTAAGTTTAGGTGTATCTTTCAAGTTAGGAAAGCAGTTATCTCACCTTGCATGGCATGATCCGCTTCAGGAAGCTTACTACAGAACCAGCGTTCTTGAAAATGCATCTACAGATCTTGTCGTTTGTGAAAAAGGCGATGCAGACAATGATGGAGTATGTGATGATTGGGACAGACAGCTTGATACTCCTGCAGGAGCAAGAGTAGATGGTGCCGGAGTTGCTTTGGATATGGACCTTGACGGAGTTATTGATCTTTATGATAAATGCGTAACCGTTCCAGGACCTGTTGAAAATAACGGTTGCCCTATCAAATAATTAAAAGCTGAAAACTGCTTTTTCAAAAAAAATCAAATAATAATACACGATGAAATTAAGTTTAGCAATTGTTGCATTTGCTTTGGCAATTCCTTCTGCCACTTATG
The DNA here is from genome assembly GCF_003852415.1 of Chryseobacterium sp. KBW03. NCBI lineage: Bacteria > Pseudomonadati > Bacteroidota > Flavobacteriia > Flavobacteriales > Weeksellaceae > Chryseobacterium > Chryseobacterium sp. KBW03. Next base: position 951,087 of record NZ_QAJO01000005.1, read on the forward strand.
CACAAGACTCAACTGCAGATTCTGGCGGAAAATACCCTAATACATTTTCTTCGGGATCTGCGAATGTTTCCCCATTTAATAATCAATCTAAAAGATTTAATGACTGGTCTGTTTCAGTGGGAGCGGGTGTTCCACTTCTTCAATCGGCAGATTTAACTTCTATCAAGAATGGTAATGGTAAAAATCTTTTTGGATATTCTGCTTATGTAAGTATTGATAAAGCAATTACACATGCTTTCGGAATCAACTTACAGTATGACAGAGGTGAAACCAGACAAGGATGGTTCAACAGTAAAGATGCAGCACCTGATGGGACTGCAGTAGCTGGAAGAACTCAATATGACGCCATCTCCATTTTAGGAGATATCAACTTCTCTAATTTATTAAGAAGAGTTGACAACCACTCTACTTACAGATGGGCTCTTCATGGATATGCAGGTATTGGTACTATCGCTTACAGAGCATACCAGAAAGACAGCAAAGGACAGAGGCTGATGACTGAAATAAAACCTTTCCAATTAGGTTCAATGTTTATGCAGGCTGGTACAGGTCTGAAGTTTAAAGTAAACAGAAGAATCGATATCGAAGGTAGATTAATGTATGTGATAACCGGTGATGATGAATTTGATGGAGGCGGTGATGCTTACAGTTCAATCAACAAACGTTCTGAACAGGTTTCTGACAATTTCTTCAATGCGACTTTAGGACTTTCTTTCAAACTAGGAAAACACGAGTCTCATGTAATGTGGCATGATCCGCTTCAGGAAATCTATTACAAACTGGATGTACTGGCTAATAAAAACCAGGATATCGAAGTATGTAAAAAAGGAGATGCTGATAACGATGGAGTATGTGACGATTGGGACAGACAGCTTGATACTCCTGCAGGAGCAAGAGTGGATGGTGCCGGAGTGGCGCTTGATGTTGACTTAGATGGTGTAATCGATCTTTACGATAAGTGTGTCACTGTTCCCGGACCTGTTGAAAACAACGGATGCCCTATCATTAAAAAAGATAACAAAGAGACTGCTGTAGAAGTAGAAAAAACTCTTAAAGATATTTACTTCAATTTTAATAAAGCGACTATCAGACCTGAATCTAACGAAAAATTGGATCTGGCTGCTTCAATTATTAAAGAAAACGGAGGTAACTATCTGTTAACAGGACATACTGATATCAAAGGGAATGCTGCTTACAACCTAAGACTATCTAAAGAAAGAGCTGCTGCTGTAGTAGGCGCTTTAGAAAGCAGAGGAATCAATGAAAATATACTGAAGTCAAGAGGAGTAGGTTCTGCAGAAGCAACTGTTCCTGCATCAGCTTCAGATGCTGAGAGATTAGCGGACAGAAAAGTGACTGTAAAATTTATAGAAAGCTCAGAATGGGATTCGATCAAAAAGAAAGACTATGAAGATGCGCCTGTAAAAAAATCAGTAAAAAAAATTCAGGCTAAGAAAAAGAAGAAATAATTCTTGTAAATACATCCTAAACCGAAAGGAAACGTTCTTTTCGGTTTATTTTTTTTCTACTCCGAATTTTTTTACATATCTTTAACATTATTTTTGGGATGCCCTTTAGAAACACATTAAGAATCAGCGAGTTCATCTTGAAAAAAATTAACACAAAATCGTTTTTTAACGTAAAAATTCATTTAAAATAACTTAACTTAAAAAAATAACACTATGAAATTAAGTTTAGCAATTGTAGCATTTGCTTTGGCAATTCCTTCTGCCACTTATGCACAAGACTCAACGGCAGTTTCAAAAGGACAGTACCCTAATACATTTTCTTCAGGATCTGCTAATGTTTCCCCATTTACCAATCAGTCTAAGAGATTCAACGACTGGGCTATTTCCGCAGGGGTTGGAGTTCCACTTCTTCAATCGGC